>NZ_MUZR01000001.1 GCF_001995255.1 Thioalkalivibrio halophilus
GACAAGCTCGAGCGCGGGGTGACGTTCATCGACGGCATCGAGCAGACCGAACCGACCAACGACGAGGAATCCTCCATCACCGACCGGAGCGCCGCCTGAACCAGCCATCGCTCATACACCAGACTTGACCATAACTCCGCTGCACGGCGGGGTTGCTGTTTTCCGTGCTGCTGCTGGCGCTGCCGGCCTCGCAGGCCCAGGCCTTTGGCGAGGAGCGCAATAACGCCTGGCACGTGGGCTTCGATGACCCGTCCCAGTTCAGTTCCATGCTGGGCAGCATCAACAGCATGGTGGAGGCCTACGAGAATCGCCTGATCGACTACGACATCCGGCTGGTGTTCCGGGCGCAGGGCATCCGTTTTGTGACCGACGACAATCTGGAAGGCTCGCCGTTCGAGGTAGACCCCGATGGCGAATTCGCCGAAGAGCGCGAGGAACTGCGTTCGCGTCTGATGCAGCTGGTGAACATGCACGACGTGAGGCTGGAGCTTTGTGACAGCACCCGCGCCGCCGTGGGGCTGGACATGGATGCGTTCTACCAGCCGATCGAGCGGGTGGATTCAGGCATCGTTCAGCTGGGAGACCTGCATCATGACGGGTATGCGGTGATGCATGCCTATCGCAACTGAGGAGAGAGCTACGTGAAGAGTCTGATGAGTGGGCGGCCGTTTCCCGGTCGACTGGGTAGCCTGCTGGTCGCGGGCCTGATCGGCCTGGGCGGCCCGGCCGTCGCCCAGGCCGCGGCCGACGAGGAAACCCTGTGGGAAGCCCTGGGCAAGGGCGGCAAGGTCGTGATGATGCGGCACACGGAGTCGGCCGAGGCTGACCCCGAGGTGTCGATGCATCTGTCCCCGGAGCGCGACTGCGGCGAAGAACAGGAGCTGAGCGAAGCGGGCAAGGCCCAGGCCGAGGCGTTGCGCGGGGCGCTGGAGGACCGGGGAATCCGGGCCGACGAGGTGCTCAGCAGCGAGTTGTGCCGCGCCCGCCAGACCGCCGAGCGTGCGTTCGGCGAGTTCGAGACCTGGGATGCGCTGAACCTGTTGCAGACTATGCCGGAGGGCGAGCAGGACTGGCTGATGGAAGACGTACGTGACCGCATCGGCGGTTTCGATGGCGAAGGCAACCTTTTCCTGATCAGCCACCGGGGGAATATCAACACCGTGGTTTTCGAGAACGTGGAGCCCGGCAGTCTGGTCGTCGTGCGTCCCGAAGGGTTCGGCAGCCACGAGGTGCTGGGCGAGATCCCGCTGGAGGCCTATTACGGCGCGGGGGATTGACCCCCATTCTTCCTTTTCGTGCCGGCCCCGGATCCGTCCGGGCAGGCCGAAGGATCACGGGGCCCTGCGGGGCCCCGTTCTGTTTCCGGGGGGGCGATGGTGGGGCCTCGGGGCTGTTTGACAACAATTCAAGAAATATTGAATAGTTGAACCATGGACAAGCTCACCGCCACCACCATGTTCGAGTCGCTGGCCTCCGGTGTCCGTCTGGACATCGTGCGCCTGCTGGTCAGTTACGGACGCGAGGGGCTGGTTGCCGGCGAGATCGCCCGGGAACTGGAGCTGCCACGTACCAACCTTTCGTTTCACCTCAAGACCCTGACCCGGGCCGGCCTCGTCACCGTGACCCAGGAGGGGCGTTACCAGCGCTACCGGGCGGATCTGGCCGCGATGCAGGATCTGGTGGCCTACCTGACCGCGCACTGCTGCGCGGCCGAGGGGTCGGATTGCGACCTGGCGGGTGAATCCGTCTGTCCGGAACCCACTGCCACTGTCTCCACAACCAGGAGTGTTTCATGACCGCGATTCGAGTGTACGACCCCTCCATGTGCTGCAACACCGGTGTCTGCGGGGCCGACGTGGACCAGCGGCTGGTGGACTTCGCCGCGGATGTCCGCTGGGCACAGGACCGTGGCGCCGATGTCGAGCGCATGAACCTGGCTCAGCAGCCGACCGCGTTCGCGGAAAACCCGAAGGTCCGCGCGTTCCTGGAGGAGCACGGGGAAGGCGGCCTGCCGCTGATCCTGGTGGACGGAGAAGCGGCCATCTCGGGGCGTTACCCGGATCGGGCCGAGCTGGCGCATCTGGCCGGCATCCCGGCTCCGGAAGAGGTCTCCGGAAGCCCGCAAGCCGGGGACGGCTGCTGCGGCCCGGCTCGCGACACGGGGTGCTGTTGATGCGGTTCCTCGATGACGCGCCGCGTTATCTGTTCTTTACCGGCAAGGGCGGCGTCGGCAAAACCTCCATCGCCTGTGCCAGTGCCATCCGCCTGGCCGAGGCCGGGCGCCGGGTCCTGCTGGTCAGCACCGATCCGGCCTCCAACGTGGATCAGGTGTTCGGGGTCTCGATCGGCAATCGGGTCACCCCGGTGGCCGACGTGCCCGGGCTGTCCGCGCTCGAGATCGACCCGCAGGCGGCCGCCGAGGCTTACCGCGACAAGATCGTGGGCCCGGTGAAGGGGGTGTTGCCGGATACCGTGGTGGCGGGCATCGAAGAACAGCTCTCGGGTGCCTGTACGACCGAGATCGCCGCCTTTGACGAGTTTACCGAGTTGCTGACCGGCTCGGATCTGGTGAAGGGCTTCGACCACGTGGTGTTCGACACCGCGCCCACCGGACACACGATCCGCCTGCTGCAGCTACCCGGTGCCTGGAGCGGTTTCCTCGAGAAGGGGCAGGGCGATGCCTCCTGTCTTGGTCCGCTGGCCGGGCTGGAAAAGCAGAAGGAGCGGTACCGGGCGGCCGTGGATGCGCTGGCCTCGCCGGATGCCACCCGGCTGGTGCTGGTGGCCCGGGCGCAGAGCGGCAGCCTCGACGAGGTGGCGCGCACGCATGACGAGCTGGCGGAGATCGGTCTGCAGCGGCAGTACCTGGTGGTGAACGGCCGGATGCCGGAGGCCGAGACCCGGGGCGACGACCTGGCGCGCGGTATCCTGGAGCGTGAACGCGCCGCCCTGGAGGCAATGGCTCCGGTCCTGCAGGCCCTTCCGCGCGACGATATCGAACTGAAGCCGTTCAATCTGGTGGGCCTGGATCGCCTGCGCCAGCTGTTCGGGACGCCGGAATCGGCGACCGCTGCCGTGCCGGGAGACGACATGGCCGGGGAGGACACCGCCCAACTGGAGGCGCCCTCGCTGAGCGAGCTGGTGGACGATATCGCGACCGACGGCAAGGGCCTGGTGATGCTGATGGGCAAGGGTGGAGTGGGCAAGACCACCCTGGCCGCTGCCGTCGCGGTGTCCCTGGCGCGGCGCGGCTTCCCCGTCCATCTGACGACATCGGATCCGGCCGCTCATCTGTCAGAAACCCTGTCGGATGAGGTCGAGAACCTGACGGTGAGCCGCATTGATCCGACGGTGGAGACCGAGCGCTATCGCGAGCAAGTCCTGCAAAGCAAGGGCAAGGACATGAACGAGGAGGACCGTGCCCTGCTCGAGGAGGACCTGCGCTCGCCCTGCACCGAGGAGATAGCGGTGTTCCAGGCCTTCTCGCGCGTGATCCGCGAGGCCGGCCGCAAGTTCGTGGTGATGGATACCGCTCCCACCGGCCACACGCTTCTGCTGCTGGATGCCACGGGCGCCTA
Source organism: Thioalkalivibrio halophilus (assembly GCF_001995255.1). Classification (GTDB taxonomy): domain Bacteria; phylum Pseudomonadota; class Gammaproteobacteria; order Ectothiorhodospirales; family Ectothiorhodospiraceae; genus Thioalkalivibrio; species Thioalkalivibrio halophilus. The sequence goes on from NZ_MUZR01000001.1 coordinate 3,579, forward strand.
TCACCGCGAGATCGTGCGCCAGATGGGCGACACGGGTACCCACTACACCACCCCGATGATGCAGCTGCAGGACCCGCAGCGTACGAAGATGCTGCTGGTGACGCTGGCCGAGACCACGCCGGTGCTGGAGGCGCGGGATTTGCAGGAGGATCTGCGCCGCGCAGGGATCGAGCCCTGGGCCTGGGTGGTGAACAACAGCATCGCCGCGGCCGGAGCCGCTTCCGGGCTGCTGCGCGACCGGGCACGCGCCGAGCGGCCGCAGATCCGCGCGGTGGCCGAAGAACACGCCGCCCGCTATGCCGTGGTGCCGCTGCTGCGCGACGAACCGGTTGGCGCCGAACGCCTGCTGGCGCTGACCGAGATCACCGCCTCGCAGGCGACTGCATGAGGCGGCGCCCTCCGGCGTCACTCCTTTCCGACCAACGGTGAACGAACGCATGACCGATCAGAAGGACTCCACCAGCGAGATCTCGGCGAAAGAAGGCATGGGCCTGTTCGAGCGCTACCTGAGCGTGTGGGTGGCGCTGTGCATCGTGGCGGGCGTCGCGCTGGGGCAGTTCTTCCCCGCGGTGCCGGAGACGCTGTCGCAATGGGAGTACGCGCAGGTCTCGATCCCGGTGGCCATCCTGATCTGGGCGATGATCTACCCGATGATGGTGCAGATCGACTTCTCGGCCATCCTGGGCGTGCGCCGGGAGCCGAAAGGGCTGGCCATCACCACCTCGGTGAACTGGCTGATCAAGCCGTTCACCATGTTCGCGATCGCCTGGTTCTTCTTCATGGTGGTCTACGCCGCCTGGATCCCGGAGGACCTCGGCCGCGAGTACCTGGCCGGGGCGATCCTGCTGGGGGCCGCACCGTGTACCGCCATGGTCTTCGTCTGGAGTTACCTGACTCGCGGCGATGCGGCCTACACCCTGGTGCAGGTGGCGGTGAACGACATCATCCTGCTGTTCGCCTTCGCGCCCATCGTGGTCCTGCTGCTGGGAATCTCCGATATCTACGTACCGTGGGACACGGTCGCGCTGTCGGTGCTGCTGTATATCGTGATCCCGTTCGCCGCCGGCTATCTCTCGCGCATCTGGCTGATCCGCAGAAAGGGCATCGAGTGGTTCGACAACGTTTTCATGAAACGGATCGGCCCGGTCACGCCCATCGGGTTGCTGGTGACGCTGGTCCTGCTGTTCGCGTTCCAGGGCGAGCGCATCCTGGCGAATCCGGGGCATATCGCTCTGATCGCCGTTCCGCTGATCATCCAGACCTTCCTGGTGTTCTACATTGCGTATTACTGGGCGAAGGCGTGGCGTGTGCGCCACGCGGTGGCGGCCCCCGGTGCGATGATCGGCGCCAGTAACTTCTTCGAGCTGGCCGTGGCGGCCGCGATCGCGATGTTCGGCCTGCAGTCCGGTGCGGCGCTGGTGACGGTCGTTGGCGTGCTGGTGGAGGTGCCGCTGATGCTGGCGCTGGTGCGCATCGCGAATCGCACGCGCCACTGGTTCCCGACCAACGACGAGGCGCCGGGCACGTGACCTCCGTGTCCCTCAGTGACGCGGCGCGCGACTGGCTCGCCGGCCGGAGTGCCGAGATGACGCTGCGGCTGTCCGCCCGCCACGGCTGCTGCGGTGGCCAGGCGGGCGTGCCGGTGGCCGAGCCGGGCGCGCCGCGCTCAAAGGACGGGTACGCAAGGACGCAGATCGAGGGCATCCACGTGTACGTGGCCGAAGACATGGGCCCGGGTCCGTACCGGGTCGACCTCGAGGGCTTCTTCCGCTGGCGGCGTCTGGTGGTGGAAGGCGAGATGGGCCAGGCGCAGGAGTAGACGATGTTCGAGCATATTCTCGTGCGGCGTCCGACCCTGCTGGTGCCCGCCCGCCCGCGCTGACGCGAACCGAGAACGGACAACCTGGTGCAGAACCCGGAGTGAGCCATGAGTGAAGTACAGCGCAGCCTGACGGTCCCGGAGCTGGAACAGGCCTTCATGAACGACGATCACCACGAGGCCGCCCGTTTGCTGGAAGCCGTGGGCCGGGCCCGCGAGGAGGGCGACGACAACGCCGTGCGGGAGGCGTTCGCGGCCTTCGTCGAGTTCAATCGCGAGCACTTCGCGCGCGAGGACGAGCTGATGGAGCGGGTCGGTTTTCCGCAGAAGGACTACCACCGGCAGGAACATGCGGCCCATCTGGCGCGCTGGGAAGCCCTGCTGGCGGGGCTGGAGGACGGATCGCTGCAGGGCGCGGATCTGGTCTCGGCGCTGGATGACGAGATCATCCCCTGGTACCAGCGCCATTTCACCACCATGGATGCCCTGCTGGCGCGGTTCGCCGAGCGTGCCGCGGGGGGGTAGTCCCTGCCGGCGGCGGCGGGAATCCGCTGAACGAAGCTGGAACGAAAAAGGGCCGGCACACGCAGTGCCGGCCCTTTTCTCTGGTCTGGTGCCGACGGAGGGAATTGAACCCCCGACCTATCGATTACTGAGCGGTCGCCGAGTTCGAGCGATCGATCCTGCAGGAGCGAACGCGAGCAGGCCTGGAGGCGGCGAGGCAGTGCAATCGCGTTGGGGGCAGTTCGCCGGCGCTGACGGAGGAACAGCTCGAACATGCCCGCGCGGTGCTGCTGCACACGTGCACGCCGGTCTCGGCCTCTTCGGGTGACACCGGGTTGATGGTCACTGCCTCCGGTGGTCGGGCGGCGACAGGCGCCCCTTTGACGAAGCGCTCGGGGTGGTTTCGGTACTGGGCATCGAGCACCGCTGTCGCTGCGCACGGATGGCATCAAAGCGCGCCGTAAAGATCTGCTCCGGGGTGTAGCCGCCGAGCCCGCTGTGGTGGTGATGGAAGTTGTACCAGCCGAAGTACTCCTCGCACCATAGACGCGCCTGGCTTGCGCTCTCGAAGCGCCCCGGATAGTCCGGCTGGTACTTTATCGTCTTGAACTGGCCTTCGCTGAAGGCGTTGTCGTTGCTGGTGCGCCGCCGACTAATGTGTCATGTCTTGTGCATCATCGGGAAACCTTGGCTTCGTAAGTCGCTCGTGAGATGGTCAATTCAGCGTCTTGCCAAGGTAGTCGCCTGCCCCGCTGCTTCATCAAGTTCAGAGCCGTCTCCGCTTGTTCCCGGGTCAGTAGCCCAAATTCGATCATTTCACTAAGGATCCACAGCGTACCTCGGATATCGGTGTCTTCTTGTGCTGCCAGCACGCGCAGATTGCCATCTCCGGTCACCAGTGGACAGGACTCCTGTTTGGCGAGGGCTAGCGCGAGTCGGTCGATGAACCCGGGCTCATCGCCGTGGGTTTCGCCCAGGGCAACCGCATAGTCGACGTACTCCCCGTTCACCACCAGCGTCTTCAGCCCCATGTCGAGCAAATACGGGCAACCCTCTTTGATCTCTTCCTCGTAGAGGACGTCCGGCATCGCGAACTGATACGGGAGCTCGAAGAGCGAATGCAGTATCTCGCCGGCCTCCAAGTCGATGACGATATTGGCATCACTGATAAGCAGCAGCATCCTGCGGCTCCATGCAGCGTTCCCGGTAGAACTGCATTCGCGGGATGCCGAGCAGCTCGGCGGCCTTTGCCTCCGAGATCAGCTCTTCGCCGACAGCGTGATACACCAGCTGCTCAAACTGCTTGGGCGTCTCGGCCGCTATCGGTTCACCAGGCTCCCGTCGATTCCATCGACGCGCTGAGAATATCCGCATCAGTGACAGGAAAGAGTCGTGCGAAATGATCCCGCACTGGAGTGCACGCATGGCCCACCCCCTCATGGAGAGGCCGTACTCGTGCTTGAGCCGGTACAGCTCTTTCGGTTCCAAGCGGCGCCGGCGTTCCCCCAGCTCATGGATGACCGCGGTTTGGGGGGCCAGAAAGGCACCGGCCAGGCGGTCGCAGGCCTTTTCTTCGTCGATTCCGGCGGCCAGGCGGTCTGCCAGGAGTACGTGGGCTAACTCGTGAGCGAGCGTGAACCGCTGGCGATCTCCGGGCCACGAGGTTGAGACGGCAATCACCGGGTACTGCTGTCCGTCAGCGGCAACAGCCGTGGCCGTCATGCCGGAGAACGCCTTGTGATCGACGTCAATCGCGAGGATCATGAAACCGAGGTTTTCGAGCGTGTCCGTCAAATCCCCGATCGGATTCAAGCCCAGAGACCAGGCTTGTCGGACATCGTCCGCGACTTTTTCTAGCGCCTCCATTTCATCCACTTGCTCGGGTAAGCTATCCGGTACCGAGAAACGCGGAATCGGATGCTCGGGAAAAGCATTGAGCAACTCGATTCGCTTCTCGATTTGCTCGGCTACACGGATCTGAACCGCCTCAGCGCGCTTTTTGCCAAAGCCGGATTTCTTGCGGAACTCAACATTGCTCAGATCCACAGTCGCCTTGCGAAAGAAATATTCCGTGCGTACCCCGCAAGCCTCGGCAATCGCCAGCAGCTTCGCGGAATCGGGCGTCACGTAGCCATTTTCGTACTTCTTAACCGCTGCCTTGGTCACGCCGAGGCGTTCACCCAGCGCTTCCAGCGTAAGGTCAGCAGACCGGCGCGCCTGGTGAATGCGTTGTCCCAGCATCGGTGGCCTCTTTGGTTTACTTCTATGCTAATGTTACACAAAAAGTTAACCGCTGTAGAGGAGAATCGGAGCTCCGTAGGGTCCTGGGCTCCGCCTGGCTCTAAGGCAGAGCCAGAGCGTAGAGGAGGCGATCCGCCTTCCCCATTCGATTCCGGGTGGAAATAAGTGCAGGTAATACAGTAGGTGTCAGGTCTCGCCAGATTGCATACCGCGAGAGAAAGCTCCCCTGTTTCATGCTCGAGAGTGGATGAGTGTTGTGCCCGATGAGCGAACGGGAGGTTGATCGCATGGCAAGTACGATCCATTCCAACGCACGCACCACGCCCCGGGCCGATCCTGAGCGGCGATACGTGACGAACCGTCGCCGAATTGCCCATCTTGAGGTATGCGAATGAGGCCGTATAGTCACAGGCAGGGGCCTTTGCAGCCCCACTCTGGCGAGGAGTGCGCCCCGCCCGGGAACTTGGTGACGAAAAAAAGAAGGGCCGGTGTGTAGAGCACCGACCCTTCATGGGCCCGTCAGGGCGGGCCCATCCCTGGCATGGTTGCCGCCCCGGCTTCCATGCCGGGGCAGCGGTCTGGTGCCGACGGAGGGAATTGAACCCCCGACCTATCGATTACGAATCGGTGCCGGTGACCAAACAATGTAGAGGGCGTTACGTCAGGTGACCCGTGAGGACTGGTAAACACACCAGTACCAAGGGGCACCATTATGACAGTCCGAATCACGACCACATCAACCAAGGGCGGTGTCGGCAAGACCACCGTCACGGCCAACCTCGGCGCCTACCTCGCGGACCTCGGCTACAAGGTCCTGCTGATCGACGCCGACATCCAGCCCACCCTGTCCAGCTACTTCCCGGTGGACCCGGCCCTGATCGCCGCCGGGGGACTCACGGAACTCATTACCAACGGCGACACCGACGGCACGATCACTCCGATCGACATCCCGCTCGACGGCGAGCACGACGGGGCCCTCGACATTGTGCTGTCCAACGACCCCCAGGGTCGGCTGCAGCAATGGATCCTGCACACGCCGGACGGCCGCGTGCGACTCAAACACATCCTCGCGGATTACGACGACCTCTATGACGTCGTCCTGCTGGATACCCAGGGGGCTGTCGGCCCCCTGCAGGATGCCGCCGTCCTGGCGGCAGACTTCCTGCTCTCCCCTATTCCCCCGGAAATCCTCTCCGCCCGCGAGTTCGCGCGCGGGACCGTGTCGATGCTTGATCGGCTGCGACCGATGGCGGCCATGGGCGCACCGGTCGGTCCACTTCGCGGCCTCCTCTATCGGGTAGACCGAACCGGAGACGGCCGCGCGATCGCGGACGAACTCCGGCGCGAGGCCTGCGGCGAAAGCCGAGGCCAGATCACCATCCTCGATACGTTCATCCCCTCCGCCGTGGCCTACCGAGAGGCGGCCACCCAGCAGGTGCCCGTCCATCGATGGGAGCCCCACCGGCAAGGGCCCACCCTGTCCGGTGCCGAGACCATGCGCCGCCTCACCGAGGAGCTGTTGCCTCACCTGATCCGGGGAGGTGCGCAACATGGCTAAGAAACAGCTGAGTTCCGAGGAGTTGCGCAGCCGCCTGACCGTCGGCCATTTTGGCGATGCGGCGGCGCAGGAGCTGCCGCCAGGCGACCCCCTGACCGTCACGCAGATGGTGCTGGAGATCGACCGGATCCGGCCGTATGACGGCAATCCCCGGCGGCAGCGCAACCCGCAGTACGACGAGATCAAGGCCTCCATCCGGGCGCAGAAGCGTCTGAACAACGCCATTGAAGTCACCCGGCGGCCGGACGACGACCTCTACATGGTACGCGCCGGCGGGAACACGCGGCTGCAGATCCTGCAGGAGCTGTACGAAGAGACCGGCGACGAGGCGTACCGCAAGGTCCATGTGCTGTTCCATCCCTGGACCTCGGACCAGGATGTGTTGGGTGCGCACCTGATCGAGAACGAAATGCGCGGGACGATGACCCTGATCGATCGCGCCCTCGCGGTCGATCGGCTGCGCGAAATGTTCGAGGCGGAGGCCGGCGAGAGCCTGAACCGCAGCGAACTCCAGCGGCGACTGCAGGAGATCGGTTATACCGCCTCTCGAAAACTGCTCTTTCGGTTCGAGTACGCCGCAAAGACTCTCCTTTCTTGTATCCCTCAAGCGCTCCACGGAGGGCTCGGCAACGACGGAGTGGAGAAACTCCGCAAGCTCCATCGGTCGGCTCATGCCGTAGGCGAGTCCCATGGGCACACCCTGGATGCGGTGGACATGGTGTTTGAGGAGTCCCTCGCCGCCACCGATGCCCCCGATTGGGACCCCGGTGCCGCGCGGCAGGAACTGGAGCGGCGTCTGGCCGAGGAGCTGTCCCTCGATCTGCGCACCGTGCGCATGGAACTCGATACGCCGCCGACGCAGGACCCCGAGGGGACGACGGACCCATCCGGCATGCCCTCGGACGCCGATCCCGGCGCAATGACCCAACCGGCACCGCCCGTCCAGGATGCCCCACCTGACGGGGTGCCCGGAGCGGACCCCGGACGTTCCGGGGCTGCAACCGATCCAGTGATCGGTGAGGGGGCCGGTGCGGGTGACCCGCCCCCTGCCGCCCCACCGGTCACGGCACCGACTGAGCCCGCGCCCACGCCCGGACCCGCGCCAACCGTGGCCGAGCTACGGGATCGGATCTACACGCTGGCCCGGCAGATCGCCACCCGCTACCACTACGCCGATCAGATCCAGCCCGTAGACATCGGCTATGGCTACTTCATCGACCTGCCGAGCGAGACGGTCGAGGAGGCGCCGGCCCGGATGAACGGGGTGGAGAACGACTACCGCCTCTGGACCTGGTGGCTGCTGTTCAGCTGGTCGCAGATCGGCCTGCACCCGGACCGCGTCCTGCAGACCGCCCCCATCCATCGCCTGGCCTCAGCCATTCACCGAGGCGACGAGGAGGAGGTCATCGCGCGGCACATCCCCGAGCCACCCTGGCGCGCGCTGGGCGGGATGGTCAGTTCGTGCCTTCGCGAGCGCGATTTCGCCGACTTCGTCGCCCTCGTCCAGGCCTGCCGGGACCTGCAGCACCAGGCGGACGCGGACGATCTCGATCCGTGGGAGGGCTGAGCCATGAGCAGCACAGCGGATCTCACCCTCCATGTCCTGCGCTACGCCATGTCCCGGCTGCAGGACGCCGACATGAACGCCCTCAGCGTATTGGGCCTCACACCGGACCAAGCCTCGACCCTCGCCGACATGACCTTCGACGAGTTGGTCGAGATCGCGCGACTCGGGCATCTGTTCATTGATCTGCAGATCGACGCCGATCGGTTCGATCAGCTGCTCGAACGAGCGCGGGGCGAGGTCCAGTCCCGCCAGGTCCAGGACGAGCTGCTGAGGCACCAGGCGGACGCCCGGATGATGGAGGCGCTATTCGGGATGACCACGACGGATGTGGCCCGACGTCGGCGAGTGCTCGGGCTGCCTTCGCAGCCCGGTCGGCCGCGATCACCCACGCCCGAACAGGCTCAGGCGATGTGGGACGCATGGCGGGCCGCCCCGAAGGACCTACCCGATCCGGATCGCTATCTCCACGTCGCGCGCAGCACGGGCGCCTCGGCCGCTGCGGTCTACCGGCTCGTCGCGGAGTGTCAGCACACGCTCACTGATCGGGCCCCAACGTATCCCGCCAAGACGGCGCAACCCGTGGTCGACCTGGTGCATCACCAGTTCGGGACCCACCTCTATTCCGCCGGGGGCTCGTCATGACGGAGGAGATCACACCCCGCATCCGAGGGCTCAAGGCGTACCTGGAGGACGCCGCGCGCCAGCTACGGGATCGGCCGCCGGACCCCGGCGGCGAGGAGGAAGGCGCAGTCCTGTATTTCGGGAACTGGCATGACTCCCACCCCCGGGCACTGCTATACGCGGACGAGCTGGGGCCGACGGACAAGCTCGCCTGGATGGTGATCCAGGCGAACTCCGATCCCAAGGCCCCCGCCGGATTCCCGTCGTATGACGAGTTCGGGCGTGCGGGGCTTGGGTCCCGGCCCACCATCGCCGCCGCGATCGCCATGCTGCGCATCACTCGATGGATCTCGCTGTGCGATCGCGTCCGTGACGGTCAGGGCCGATACCGGGGGAGCGTGTACGCGATCCACGACGAGGCGGTATCGGTCACCGAGGCGATGTACCTCGATCCGGAGTACATCACCTATCTGGAGAGCCTGGCCGATCACGGCCATCGACGGGTACGCGAGACCGCGCAGCAGGTGCTGTCCACGATCCATCAGCGCCTCGATGCCGACCGCGACCTCACGGATCCCGTGGACACCGGCGGTCGCTTTGAGCGCCGCCTCGCCACCCTGAGCGCCGACCCGGCCGTGCGAGCCGCCGCGAGCCCCTCGGGACGGGCCTGCGGTGCCCAAGTTAAGGAGGCTAACTCGGGTGAGCGCCAAGTAAAGAATCTTAACTCGGTCGCCCATCACCGAGTAAAGAATCTTAACTCGGTGGACCCACCCGAAGAAAATCCTTCAAAAACAGAAACTTCGTACCAAGTTAAGAATCTTAACTCGGCTCGCGCGCGCGGGGGTAGTAGTAGTTTATATAAACCTACTACTACAAAACCCACCTCTGAGGTATTGGAACCACCGGGCGCGCGCGACAGCGAGGAGGCCGCTGCTGAGCTGCACTATCCCGAGAGCTTCGGCGCCGATCACCGCAAGCTCGCGGACCGATGTCTGCAGGGGTTACCCGCCGACCAGGCCCAGCAGGTCCTGGACGAGGTCGCCGGTGCCATCCGGGATCGCGCTCAAACGGATCCGATCCGCAACCCCTTGCGCTACCTGAGTGCCGTCGCCAAGCGGGCGCGCAGCGGCGATTTCCTGCCGAGCTACGCCGTGGACGCGGCCGAACGACGCCGGCGCAAGGCCGAGCAGGCGGAGCGCGAACGACGGATCGACCAGGCGAGCGTCCAGCAAGCCGAGGCGCAGGTGGTCACGGTCGAGCCCGATGCGAACAACGAACTGGTGCAGCGATTGGAGAAGGCCCGCAGTCGCAGCACCCACCGATCCAAGGAGCCAAGGGCATGATCCTCGATGAACACGACATGCCGTTCAGCCACGGCCGGGCTCGCGTGGTCCGGGATGCGCTGAATCGCGAGACCGACCAGCGGTACGAGTTGGTCGAAGTGTATTGGGGCGACCATCACGCGGGGTATGGCGTGGAACAGGTCGATCCCGATTCACCACCCGAGCCCCCTCCTCGCCCACCGGACGACGAGGAACCGAGCGAATCACTGCGACAGGCCGCACGGGAACACCGCCCGGCGTCGGCCGGGGAGCCACCCCGGGACCACCCCGCCGACGCGGACGCCGAGGTGCCGACCTACACCTTGCGGCCGGCGCTGCGCAGCGTATGGCCCACGGTGCTCAAGTTTGTGCTGCTCCTCGCCGTACTGGCCTGGACGCCGGAGATCGTGGCTTGGCTGGGGCAGTTGCCCGATCCAGTAGGCGCGAGCATTGCCGAGTGGCGCATGACCATCCCGGGCATCGGCGAGCTGCCCATCGTGCAGGCAGCACTGTCGATGGTCCTCGGGATCTGGATGGTGCTCACCGCGATCCGCATCGTGTTCGCGATCTACTACTACCGATTCACCCTCGACCCCGACCGCGTGACGGTGCAGACCGGGATCATCGCGCGCCATCGCCGCACGATGCGCTATGCCAATGCCCGGATCCCGACCCTGGAACAGGGGGTCATCGATCGCCTGATCGGAATCGGCGAGGTCCGAGTGTCCTCGGCGGGCGGTGGCGAAACCGGCGAGATCCGGCTGCACGGGATCCGACGCCCCCTGGAGGTGAAGGAGGAGATCCAGCGCCGCGTGGACGCGGTTTGGGATCGCTGAGCCAGACCAGAGGGGGGGGGCACTGTCCCACCCCCCTGAGCCAGACCAGAGGGGGGGG
>NZ_MUZR01000002.1 GCF_001995255.1 Thioalkalivibrio halophilus
TCTACCTTGACAGATAGCGCACCCAAGGGGTTAATAAAAAAAGCTTTTATGGACTGATGAAATAAAACCAATGAAAGAATGTAAATTTTATTGACATACCAGTCCGTTTTGAAACGGTAAAAAAGGAGGAGCATGCGGCCACGCATTGCACTTGCGTCGGCGAATACGAGGGGATGAGTGGGATAACGTACGGACACCACGAAGACGCTGCGTCAGTCTGGCGATGCAGCCAAAACTGGAAACGGGATCACGCCATGAACACAACGTTTCGAAAACTGATCATTGCCTCGGGTGTCGCACTCGCGCTTGGTGCCACGAGCGGTGCTGCCACCGAGGACTCGCCGTCCGGCAACCCGAGCGACATCCGGCTGGAGGAGCGGATCTCGACGACCTACGCCCTGGATCCGCACCTGCAGGAGGGCGATATCACGGTGTCGGTGGCGGATGGCAAGGCCACGCTGACGGGAACGGTACCGGAAGACATCCACAAGGAGATGGCGGAACAGTTCGCACGAAACGTTGAGGGTGTCACCGAAGTGGACAACCAGCTGATTGTCGATGCGGAGTACGTTCCTCCGGAAACGACAGACTCGCCCGGCTTCGGCGAACGGATCGCCGATGCGACGATCACCGCCGCGGTAAAATCCCGGCTGATGTGGTCGCGGCACGCGGAAGGGCTGGCCACCGACGTGAGCACCACCTCCGGTCACGTCACGCTGGAGGGGACGGCTGAATCGGAGGAGGCGAGTGAGCTCGCCGAGCGGCTGGCCATGACCACCACCGGCGTGATCTCGGTGGAAAACCGGCTGGAAATCCGGGATCCGGACACCGCCGAAGCACCCGACACGGATGACGGCCCCGTGGCCGGGCCCCGGGAGACTGCGTCTGACACCGGAGACTACATCAGTGACACCTGGATCACCACCAAGGTACGGTCTACCTTCATCTGGTCCAGCGGCGTAAGCGCCAGGGACATCTCGGTGAGCACCGAGGATGGTATCGTCACCCTCAGCGGTGAGGTGGACAGCGAAGCGGAGCACCAGATGGCGATCGAGCTGGCCGAACAACTGCGCGGCGTAAGGCGGGTCGACGCCTCTGGGCTCACGTTCTGAGCGGGCTCACTGCGAGCAGAGACCGCCGTCGACCACGGGGATGTGGTGCCGGTGAACGGTTATCCGGACAAAACGGCCAGATTTGAAAGGGCTGTGCTGACCAGGTCCCGCGCCCGATCCTCGCGGTCTGCTTCCGCGTAACAACGCAGCTCCGGGGCGTTGCCCGAGGGTCGCAGGTGTACGATGTCGCCGTTGGCGAGGGTCGCGCGCAGACCATCGGTGGTGTCGAGCGCCGTGACCGAAGCGGGCAACCCGAGGGAACGCTGGAACGCCGCCCCGTCCTCTTGCCACCGATTCAAAAGGCCCCGGCTGCGTTCAGAGGGGAAATCCCGGAGCCGGTCACTGGCGGTGTAACGTGCCGGCAAATCCGCCATCAGGGCCGAAAGCGGGACATCCGCCCGGGCTGCCGCCACCATCAAGGCCAGGGCGGGAAGCAGCGCGTCACGGGTCGGCAACGGCTCCAGCCGGCGCCCGTTTTCCTCCACTGCGGTGCCCAGGAGAAAGCCACCATTGGCTTCGAACCCGGCCACGCGGTCAAACTGCGCTCCCAGCCGCTCCATCCCGGCCAGCACATGGGGCGAACCGATCTGCGTGCGAACGACCCTTTGGAAGTCACTGCAGGCCTCGATGGCGGTGTTGCAGCTCACCGGCACGGCCAGTGCCTGAATGCCCAGCGCCCGGGCACACAGCAGACCCACGATATCGCCATGCAGCCAGTGCCCCCGCTCGTCCGCCAGCAGCGGGCGATCGCCGTCACCATCCGTGGTGAACAGGGCATCCAGCTGGTAGCGGCGGGCCCAGACTTCACCGTTGCGGCGATCCGCGTCACTGACCGCCTCCGTATCCACCGGGACAAAGCGTTCGCTGCGCCCCAGTACCACCACCTCGGCCCCCAGGGCCTGCAGAACCTGCCGATTCAGTGCGCGCCCGGCGGCGGAGTGCTGATACAGCCCGATGCGCCTGCCGGTCAGAGGCTGCCCCGGGAACCAGTCCGTATAGCGGGCCGTATAGCGGCGTGCGGCATGCTCACTCAGGGGCATGCGCTCGCCGGGTCCGCATTCGGGCAGCGCGCTGCTCACGGCCATGATCGCCTGCTCGTCGGCCTTGGTGATCTCGCCGTCCGGCCGATAGAACTTGATGCCGTTGCGATCGAAGGGGATATGACTGCCGGTAATCATGATGCCGGGCATGCCCCCGGCCATGGCCTCCAGGGCCAGTGCCGGGGTCGGCAGCACGCCACAGTCGATCACTTCCACCCCCATTGCGTGTGCCGCTGCGGTGCAGGCTGCGGCCATCGGCGAGCTCGCGGGGCGCCGGTCGAGCCCCAGCACCAGCTGCCGCACCTCGCCCCGCTCGCGCATCACGGTCAGGAACGCCGCCGTGAAGGCCGCACAGACCGGATCACCGAATTGCTCGACCCGGCCCCGCGCTCCGCTGGTCCCGAAGGCCACGCCACTGCGGGCCAGGACTTCGTCGATCCGGGGGCGGCGCGAATCCACCCGCCCGCTTGCGCTCGAGCGACCGGGTCCATGTTGTCCGGCGGGCATGCTCAGCTCCGTCCGTAGCTGTCGTCCAGGCGCACGATGTCATCCTCGCCCAGGTATTCCCCGCTTTGCACCTCGACCATCACCAGCGGAAGAATGCCGGGGTTCTCCAGGCGGTGCTGGTGACCGGCCGCGATGTACGTCGACTCGTCCGTTCTCAGCAGGTGCTCGCTTTCGCCGTTGACCACCCTGGCCGTTCCGCGCACCACCACCCAGTGCTCGCTGCGATGGTGATGCATCTGCAGGGACAGCGACGCCCCCGGCTTCACCTCGATCCGTTTCATCTTGAAGCGTTCGCCCTCCTCCAGCACGGTGTAGGTGCCCCAGGGGCGATGCACGGTCACGTGGTGGTGATGCAGCTCACCGCCATTGGCCTTGAGACGCTGGACGATCTTCTTTACGTCCTCGCTGTGCTCCTTGCGGGCCACCAGCAATGCATCAGCGGTATCCACGATCACCAGGTCCTCCACGCCCACGGCGGCGACCAGACGATGCGGGCTGCGAACATAGGTATCGCGGCAGTCTTCCAGTTCGGCCTGGCCGACGACGCGATTGCCCGCCGCATCCGGCTCCACCAGCCCGGCCATCGCCTGCCACGACCCGATATCGCTCCAGCCCGGGTCGCAGGGCACCACGGAGACCCGCGAGGATTTTTCCATCAGGGCGTAGTCGATGGAGTCATCCTCGACCGCACCGAAGCTCTCCGGCGCAAGCCGAGTTACGCTGTGCCCCTCCCCTTCGCTGCGGCCGGCGGCCTCCAGGGCAGCGGTCACGGCCTGCAGCAGAGCCGGCGCGTGCCGGTTCAGCTCTTCGAGCAGGGTGCCCGCACGAAAGCAGAACATACCCGCGTTCCACAGATGCCGGCCACCGGCGAGATACTGCTCCGCCTGCTCGCGATCGGGCTTCTCCACGAAACGTTCGACCTCGAGGACATGGCTGCCGGACAGATCGCTGCCCTCCGGGACCTGGATATAGCCGAAAGCGGTTTCCGCGCGCGACGGCGGGATGCCGAAAGTCACCAGGCGCCCGTTCGCGGCCGCCGCTGACGCGCGCGCCACCGCCCGCACGAAGGCGTCCTCGTCCGTCACCAGGTGATCGGCCGGAAGCACCAGCATCAGCGCGTCGTCGCCGTAGCGGGCCTGCAGCTCCAGCCCCGCGGCACACACGGCAGGCGCCGTGTTGCGTCCGAAGGGCTCCAGCAGGTAGTGCAGCGGCACGGACAGCGCCAGCTCGCGGTATTCGTCCTCGGTGCGGAAGAACAGATCGCGATTGGTCACCGTGGTCAGACTCTCCACGCTGCCGGTGGCCACTGCACGCAGACAGGTCTTCTGCAGGAGCGACCGCCCGTCTTCCATCCGGATGAAGGGTTTCGGGTTGGTTTCCCGGGAGACCGGCCACAGTCGCGAACCGACGCCCCCCGCAATGATGACGATATGCATACAAACACCTCCGGGAAACGCTGATCAATGTGCGTGTTTGCGCTCGAATCGCCGGTGCGCCCCGGGGTGGGCCGTGGCCAGAAATGCCGCGACTTTCTCCTCCCAGGCCAGGGCATGACGTACGATCAGGTCAAGATTGGCGTATTGCGGTTGCCAGACCAGGGTCCCGCGGATGCGCTCGGCGTTGGCCAGCAACGCGGGCGGATCGCCTTCCCGACGCCCGCCGAAGGTCACCGCGAAATCGACACCGCTCGCGCGCTTCACGGCGTCGAGCACTTCGAGCACGCTGTAGCCATGGCCATAGCCACAGTTGAGGACCTGCGAATCGCCGCCGCGCTGCAGGAATTCGAGGGCACGCACATGGGCGGCCGCCAGATCCTCGACGTGGATGTAATCCCGTTCGCAGGTGCCATCGCGGGTGTCGTAGTCGGTGCCGAACACGGTGATGCCGTCGCGCTGGGCGGTGGCGGCCTGACAGGCGACCTTGATCAAATGGGTGGCGTCGGGTGTGGCCTGACCGAGGCGCCCGCGGGGATCGGCACCGGCCACGTTGAAATAGCGCAGACTGACATAGCGCAGGCGGGAAGCGGCCCCCAGATCCATCAGCATCCGTTCGGACATCATCTTGGAGGCGCCGTAGGGATTAATCGGCTGCAGCGGGGCATCCTCCGCCACCGCGGACGTATCCGGGATACCGTAGACGGCGGCGGTGGAGGAGAACACGAAATAGCCCACGCCGGTATCCGCGCATCCCCGCAGCAGGTTCAGGGTGTTGCGGGTGTTGTTGTCGTAGTACTTGAGTGGTTCGGCCACTGATTCCGGAACCACGATGTGGGCGGCAAAGTGCAGCACACCTTCGAATCCGCGCGCCAGAACCCGCCACAGGCTCTCGCTGTCGGCAAGATCCGCGACCACCAGCTCGGCGTCACCCACGGCCCATGCATGGCCGGTCGAGAGGTTGTCGTAAACGGTGACCGCATGCCCCGCTTCGCGCAGATGCCGCACCACGTGGCTGCCGATATAGCCGGCGCCGCCTGTTACCAACAGTTTCATGATGATATCCCCTGTTCCCGGCCTCCGGATGGCTGTTCCGCATTCGCAGGCGTTGCCGGGCGGTCCCGGGACCGCCACCGATACCACTGGATGCCCAGATATTCGTGCATTGCCAGCCAGCTCATACGCAGTGCACTGGCCCGGGGCCGGAACACCCCGGGCGACATCCCGTTGTCCGGGGCTATGAACGCCCCGGTCGGGGCCGGGATCACCTCGACCCCCGCTTGTTCGAACGCCCGTATGGCCCGCGGCAGGTGGTGGGCGTGGGTCACCAGCAACGGGCGCTCCAGCCCGGCCTCGCGCAACAGCCGGGCCGAATGCAGCGCATTGCCCCGCGTATCGCGGGACCGGTCCTCCCGCAGGATCGAACTCACGCCGAATTCTTCGAGCACCTCGGCCATCCACCGCGCCTCCGGCTCGCGACCTTTCGCGGCACCCCCGGAAGCGATCACCGGAAGTCCCGTACGTCGATGCAGCACCGCCGCATAGCGCAGGCGGACCAGGGCGAGGTCATTGACCGTCTCCCCGGAAAACTCCGCCGCACCGCTGCGGTAACCCGCCCCCAGCACCACGATGGCGTCGGCCTTGACCAGCACCGGATCATCGGGAGGCTCATACGGGGTCTGCAGCGGTGCCATCAGTGCGTAGCCCACTGGCGGAATGGAAAAGAGATAGAGCAGCAGGACCCCGGCCACGGCGAGCCATCGACCCGCCGGCCGGTGCCAAAGCAACAACCCGACCATGGCCAGCACCAGAGGTCCCGCGGGAGGCAGAAACCAGGCGGCCAGCGCGCGCAACGAGAAGATCTCCAGAATGTGCCCCCTTCATCGTCAGATGAAACCTGCGGGGAGCGCTGTCCCGGGCCAGCACTGGCCACGGGGACGTCGCGCACCCGGAGAAACCGCACCCGACAGGCACCTCAGAAACGCCGTTCGGGGATAATCAGGGTGTCGCCCGGGACCATGTCGACGTTGGCCGAGATGTCCCCCCCGTTGACCAGGTCATCGAGACGCACCCGGTATTGCTGCCGCTCACCATCCTCCTGACGCACGATCAGTGCGCGATTGCCGGCGGCGAAGTCGGTAATACCCCCGACGGCGATCATCACGTCCATCACGCTCATGTCTTCGCGGTACTGCAGTGCCTGAGGCTCCGCCGCCTGTCCGATCACGCGAATCTGGCGGTCATACGGGCCTGCAAAGCCGGTCACCATCACGGTCACGATCGGGTCGCGCAGCAAACGCGAGAGTTCTTCTTCCATCTCCCGGGCCAGTTCGGTCGGGGTCCGGCCGCTGGCCTGCACGTCCTCTACCAGGGGTGTCGTGATCTGCCCGTCGGGCCGCACGGACACCCCGGTGGAGAGGTCCGGATTGCCACGCACCGATACCTGGAGGGAATCCCCCGGACCAATCACGTACTGATCCAGCACGGCCTGTTCAACCTCGCTCGGAGCATCCGGTGAATCATTCATGGCACAGCCGGCCAGCAGCAGTGGCACGAGAATGATCAGAGCCGGCCCGGCGTTTCGAAAGTATGAAATGGACATTGTGATTTCTCCCCTGGCTTTCAGTATTTCAAAAAATGGCTAAGAACACCCCTGCCTCGCCGCACCCCCGAACCTGAAATCGATCCGCAATCGAAAACAACGATCGGCCATGATGCCGGGGTTTTTGTTCTGGTTAACAGCCAGCTTTCAGATCGAGCATAGTCCAACTTAAGGGAACATTTCCAGAGCAGAATTAATGTCAATAAATTTTACATTGGACACCCGCGGACGCATGTTGGCGAACCCGATCAATGCGACACCGGAGATGTTCAATGTGGCCGATTCATTCTCCTTGCCGAAACGGCGTCGCCAGTTTGGGAAGAGCCCCATAAGAACGCAACTGCCGGTTTTTTCCGCCTCAGTCACCCGCCAGGTCGCCGGGAAACCGACCGCCTGCAAAGACGAACCGAATTCTCCCGAGAGCCGGGATTTGTTCGGTAGCGCACAGACGCCCCCTCCGCAGACCATTAGTTTTCTACTCAACGCAGCCCCCGATCCATGACGGGATGTGGAGAACCGGGTACTGCTGTTCATATGGAGGAATTGAAATGAACAAGAATCAGATCAAGGGCAGGACAGACGCTGCCAAAGGCAAGGTCCAGGAAATCGCCGGAGACATTACTGGTGACAAGAAAACGGAGCAGGAGGGCAAGATGAAAAAATACGGCGGGAAGGCCGAGGCCGCCTACGGGGATCTCAAGAGCGACATCAAGAAAGCCACGGACTGACCCATCGCGGAACGGAGAACAACAGGCCACCAGGGCGGGGGCTCGACGAGTGGGCTGGGGGTTGTCCTCCACGCCCCGCACGACTCCGCGGAACAAGTGGGAGAAAAGGGGAACGTGAGAATCGACCACCTTGCCCGCCGCCGGCAGCCTGCCCCGGTGACAGCGTTGCGGCCCGGTCGTTGCTGTCCGGCCACACCGCTCTCACCGCACCCGCCAGGAAACGCAAACGACTCGAGGGCGTACGGAAACAGCGGAACGCGCCTTCTCCGGCACGTTCGTTCGTGCGCGCTTGCGCGGAGGTATTAGCTGTGCGCATCTTCAGTCATTACATCCCTCGCCGGGTTCTGGCGCTGGCCGCGGCAGAACTCCTGATGGCGTATCTCTGCCTGTATCTGGTGCTCACGCTGCCCCCGTTCGAGCCCGAGGGGCTCAGCCTGCTCGATCCCGTATTGATAGGCGCCACGGCCGTGGTGCTGCTGGTACTGATGCTCGCGGGGCTTTACGAATCGGATTATCTTTCGACCCATGGCGTGCGCGGTTCGCTGCCCCGCCTGGTTCCTGCCCTGCTGGTCGTGGCCGGGGTACTCGCGCTGTATGGCCTGACAACGCCCAGCGCCCTGTTCTCGCCCGCTGCAGCAGCCGGCGCGGCGCTCGTGTTACTGGGCGGTCTGGCGGCGGAACGCAGCCTGTGGGGCAATGTTTCTTCGGTGGACGCATTCAAGCGCCGGATCCTGGTGCTCGGCACCGGAAGTCGCGCTCGCGCCATCGAGTCGATCGACGCGGCTGCACTCCCGTACCGCATCCTCGGATACATCGCGACCGACGGCGAGAAAGACCGCCCCGAGGACCCGGAGCGCCACCTCACTCTGGACGGCGAGACCAGCCTGATCGATCTGATCCGCCAGCATCGCGCTCAGGAGGTGGTCGTTGCCATTCGCGATCGCCGCTCGAACCTGCCGATGAAACAGCTGCTGGAATGCAAGCTGCGAGGGGTGGCCATTACGGACATTTCCACGTTCTTTGAACGCGAGCAGCAACGGGTGCGGCTCGATTCGCTCAATGCCAGCTGGCTCGTCTTTGGCGAAGGTTTCCGTCAGGGCAGGACTCGCAATGCCGTCAAACGGACTTTCGACATCATGGCCAGCTCGCTGCTGCTGCTGGTGACACTTCCGGTGATGCTGGTGACCGCGGCCGCGATCAAGCTGGAGAGTCGTGGACCGGTTTTCTTCTGGCAGACCCGGGTCGGCCTGGGCAACCAGCCATTCGAAGTCTGCAAGTTTCGCAGCATGCGCGAGGATGCCGAAGTCGACGGCGTCGCCCGCTGGGCGGTACAGGACGATGACCGGGTCACCCGCGTGGGGCGACTGATCCGCAAGTTGCGGATCGACGAGCTGCCGCAGGTCATCAACGTCTTTGAAGGCAGCATGTCGTTCGTGGGACCGCGCCCCGAACGGCCGGTGTTCGTGCAGGAACTGACCGAACTGATCCCCTACTTCCCGACCCGCCATACGATCCGTCCCGGCATTACCGGCTGGGCCCAGGTGCGATATCCCTACGGTGCTTCGGTCGAGGATGCCCGGCAAAAGCTGCAGTACGACCTTTATTACGTAAAAAACCACACCCTTTTCCTGGACATACTGATCCTGTTCGAGACAGTCCAGGTCGTGCTGTTCGGGCGCGGCGCGCGCTAGGTTGCAGGTCATGGATCTGGCCGCCGCCAGCTATTTCATCGCCGCCCTGGCCTTTGCCGTACTCATCGCCCTGGCACTGGGTCGATGGCGCGAGCGTCCGGGCAGTTTCTGGGTTACGGGGGCTGCCGGGCTCTCGCTGATCTGGGCGACCTACATGGGTCTGCTCGCGCTGGGCTCGGGGGTCACCCCGCTCGGCGGCGGGGCCTTCGAGGTCCTGCGCAATGCCGGCTGGTTTGCGCTGCTGCTGGCGCTTCTCAGCGGGCGTGATGACCAGCCGGCCCGACTCTTCGGTGCCCTGCGCTCCGTCACCCTCGCCATCCTCGTGTTCCTGCTGGGTGCGCTGTTCTTGCTCACCTGGCCGGCGGTCGAGCTGCTTGGTCCCTGGCCCGCGGTCGCGGTGCTGGCGATGGCGGTCCTCGGCCTGGTGCTGGTGGAGCAGGTCTATCGCAACACCCCCCCTCACCGTCGCTGGGAGATCAAGTTTCTGACCCTGGGCCTGGGAGGGGTGTTCGCCTTTGACCTGTTCCTGTTCGCCGAGCTGGTGCTGTTTCAGGCGGTGGACGGACCCGCCTGGCAGGCGCGCGGACTGGTCAACGCCATCGTGGTGCCTCTGATCGCGATCTCCCTGGCCCGGCGCCCGGTAAGACTCGACGCGCCGACCGTCTCCCGCAAGCTTCTGTTCCACACCGCGGCCCTTACCGGGGCCGGGCTGTACTTGCTGGCGGTGGGTGCGGCCGGATACTACCTCCGTCATGTCGGGGGCGACCTGGGTGCGCTGCTGCAGGTCACCTTCCTGTTCGGGGCGGTGGTTATCCTGGGAGTCATCCTCACCTCGGGCAGTCTTCGTGCTCGTCTGCGGGTCTTTCTCTCCAAGCATTTCTTTCATGATTCGTTCGACTATCGCGAGGAATGGCTGCGTTTCACCAGCACCTTGTCGGCCGAGGATGACGACCTGCCATTCCGGCAGCGCGCAATTCAGGCGATCGGCGAACTGGTGGAAAGTCCGGGAGGGCTCCTGTGGACGCGCGAGCGGGACGGCTCCTGTCGTCTGGACGGAGTGCTCAACATGGGCGAGCCGGACTACCCCTCCGAGCCTCCCGAGAGCGCGCTGGCGGAATTCCTGCGGCGGACCGGCTGGGTTGTCAGCCTGGACGAGTATCGTCGCGATCCGGGGTTGTACGACCTTCTCGAGTTACCCGAATGGTTGCTCCGGAACCCCCGACACTGGCTGATCGTGCCCCTTCTCAAGGGCGAAGACCTGCAGGGGTTTGTAGTGCTGGCACGCCCGCGTGCACCCCGCAAGATCGACTGGGAAGAGCGCGACCTCCTCAAGACGGCAGCCCGCCAGCTCGCGGTTTACGTGGCCCTGGTGCAAACCGACGAGGCGCTGCTGGAGGCGCGTCAGTTCGAGACTTTCCATCGGCTGGCCGCCTACCTGGTCCATGACCTCAAGAACGTCTCCGCACAGCTGTCCCTGGTCTGCTCGAACGCCGACCGCCATGCGGAGAACCCGGCATTCGTGCGCGATGCCTTCCGCACCGTGGCCGGTGCCCGCGAGCGTCTCGAACGCACCCTGCAACAGCTGCGACAGGGCCAGCCCGGGCCGGCGGTCGCGCCGCGGACCCTAGATCTGCAGGCCCTCCTGCAGGAGGTGATCACTGCCAGTCGGGAGCTGCAGCCGGAACCTCTTCTGACCACCACGGAACCGGTCCGGGTGACCGCCGACCCCGAAGGGCTCCGCAATGTGCTGATGCACCTGGTGCGCAATGCCCAGGAAGCGACCCCGGACGACGGCAGCGTAATGCTGGGTCTGCATGCTCAGGAGCCCTGGGCCGTGGTGACCGTGACCGACAACGGTCAGGGAATGGACCAGGATTTTCTCAAACACCGCCTGTTCCGGCCTTTTCAGACCACCAAGGGGAACGCCGGCATGGGCATAGGCCTGTACGAGGCCCGTGACCACATTGTCGTCATGGGTGGCCGTATCGATGTCCAGAGCGCGCGGGGTGAGGGGACGCAGTTCACATTGCGACTCCCGTTGCCGACTGCCGTGGCGCCCGAAACCCAGATCCCGATAACCGGAGGCGTTGCGTGAGCTCACTGCCCAAATTACTGATCGTGGAAGACGACGAGGGCCTGCGCAATCAGTTGCGCTGGTGTTTCGATGGTTACGAAATCCTGGAAGCGGAGGATCGATCTTCGGCGATGACCGAAATCCGGCGCCATGCCCCCGGCCTGGTCACGCTGGATCTGGGCCTGCCCCCGGATTCGGCCAATGCCTCCGAGGGCCTGGAACTATTGCAGGAAATCCTGGCCGAGGCACCAGGAACCAAGGTGATCGTGGTGACCGGCAACGATGATCGGTCCAATGCCCTCAAGGCCGTGGCCCTCGGGGCCTACGATTTCTACATCAAGCCGGTCGAGTCCGATCTGTTGCGCATGATCGTGGATCGTGCGGCACGGCTCTACGCGCTCGAGGCGGAGAACCGCGCCCTGGCCCTCCACTCGAACAGCCCGTTGTCCGGATTGATTACCTCGGACCCCGACATGCTCAAGGTCTGTCGCATGGTGGAACGCGTGGCGCCATCCGACGCGACAGTCCTGCTGCTGGGCAGCAGTGGCACCGGCAAGGAGGTACTGGCACGCGCGCTGCACGATCTGAGCGACCGGGCGAACGAGCGCTTTGTCGCCATCAATTGCGCGGCGATTCCGGAGAACCTGCTGGAAAGCGAACTGTTCGGTTACGAGAAGGGCGCCTTCACCGGCGCCTCCCGCCAGACCATCGGCAAGATCGAACACGCCAATAACGGGACCCTGTTTCTTGACGAGATCGGGGACTTGCCGCAAAGCCTGCAGGCGAAGCTCCTGCGATTCCTGCAGGAACGCAAGGTGGAACGCCTCGGCGGCCGCGCCGAAATCCCGGTCAATGTGCGCATCATCGGGGCCACCAACCAGAACCTCGCGGATCTGATTCGTGACGGATCGTTCCGCGAGGACCTCTACTACCGGATCGGCGAAATCGAGATCCGGATCCCGCCCCTGAAAGACCGCCAGGGCGACGCCAGCCTGATTGCTCACGCCCTGCTGAAACAGTTCGCACGGGAACAGAGGAAGCCCCACCGCGGCTTCACGCGTGACGCAACGGATGCGATCGAAGCCTACGACTGGCCCGGCAATGTGCGCGAGATGGAGAACGTGGTCCGCCGCGCCGTGATCATGGCCGACGGGCCACTGCTTACCGCCCGCGACCTTGGACTGGATCACCTGACGGAAGAGGCGCCCTCTCCCCGACTGCGCGAGGTCCGCAACAGCGCCGAACGCGAAGCCATCCTGCGCGCCATGGCGCGCAGCAATCAGAACATCGCCCAGGCCGCGGACCTCCTGGGCGTCACCCGCCCGACCGTCTACAGCCTGCTCGACAAACTTGGCTTGAGGGAAACCCGATGAAGAATCCGTACCCGCAACGCCCCGCGCGTTTTCGTCACTCGCGCCCGGCGTTCCCGACCGCTCTTCTGACACTGGCCCTGCTGGCCGCCACCGGCTGCGATGGACTGGGCGGGGCCAGCGAGGCCGACTACCTCGAGCGTGCCGACCAGTACATGGAACGGGGTGATTACGCTGCGGCGATCATCGAATACCGCAATGCCCTGCGCGAGGAAAGCCGGGCCCCAACCCGCGCCGGTCTCGGCCTCGCCTACCACCATCACGGCCAGCACGACAACGCCGTGAGCCATCTTGAGCGCGCGTGGCACCAGCAGGAGCAGCCCGATCTCGTATTGCCGCTGGCCCGCAGCCTCTTTCACCTGAACCGGCTGGAGGAGATCGAGGACCTGGACCCTCCGGCGCATCTGACCGACACGGAGAAAGCGGAATTCCTGAGCTATCAGGCCCTGGGCCTGGTACGAGCCGGAGATACGGAGTCCGGCCACGAACGTCTCGAACAGGCTCGTTCGCTGGATCCCGGCCTGGCCATTCTGCACCTGACCGAGGCCGAGAAGGCCTTTCGTGACGGTGATATCGAGGCAGCCTTCACCGCAGTGCGGGCCGCCCTCGACGCCGACGAAGAGCTGGGTGCCGCATGGAGCCTGAAGGGAGACCTGAAACGTGTGGAGGGGGATGTCGATGCTGCCCTCGCCGCCTATGACCGTTCCGTGGAGCTGCGTCCGGACCAGATCACCGAGCGTCTCAAGAGAGGTTTTGCGCACTTCCACCTGGAAAACATGGAAGCGGCGGCGGCCGATGCCGAGGTCCTGCGGACCGGCGCACCCGGGCATCCCGGCGGCCATTTTCTGCAGGGCATGATCCATTTCCACCAGGACGAATACGACCAGGCTCAGGCGTATCTGGAAGAAAGCCTTTCCGCTGCCCGCAATTACCGCGCGGCGATGCCCTACCTGGCGGCCATTCACCTGGAGAACGGCAACCTGACCCAGGCGGAACACCAGCTCCAGCGCCACCGCGCGCTGGGTGAAAGCACCTCCATGACCTATCAGCTGCAGGCCCGGATCCACCTGGAGCGCGATGAAACCGATCACGCACGCCGAGTGCTGGCGAACGCCCTGGAGAGCCGCCCGGAACTCACGCCGGAGCTGGGTAACCTGCTGGCCGCAGTTTACCTGGAGACCGGCCACACCGAGCAGGGCGAAGCCCTGCTGCGGACCTCCATCGAAGAAGGTCACGCCACGCCGACCATGCGCCGCATGCTGGCACAGGTGCTTGTCGAGCGCGGCGAGGAAGACGAGGCCGCCGCCGTCCGCGAGAGCACGGCCGGCGAATCCGGGAACACGGCCGAGGCGGAAGCCATGACCCATCTCGGGGCCGGCCGCTATTCTCGGGCGCTGGAACTCACGCGCGAGATGATCGCGGACGCGCCGGACGCGGCCCAGGGCTACAACGTCAAGGGTGCGGCCCTGCTGGGGCTGGACCGTGTGGAGGAGGCCCGACTGACATTCCAGGAAGGCCTGCAGAAGGTCCCCGACAGCATCAGTCTGGCCATGAACCTGGGCTCGCTGGAGCTGCGGATGGGCCATCGCGATGCAGCCACCGAGGTGTTCGAGGAATTGCAACGCCGGCAACCCGGCCATCCCGGGTCAGCCATGCGCCTCGCGGGGATGGCCCTCAGCGATGGACGCCCGGAACAGGCGGCCGAGTGGCTTGAACCGGCCATCGAACAGGCCCCCGATCAGCTGCAGCCGCGCCTCATTATGGCCCGTGCTCAGCTCGCACAGGACCGCCCGGATGCTGCCGTTGAGACCCTGGCACAAACCCTGGAACGCCACCCCGAAGAACCGGAGGCCCTGTTCGCCATGGCCGACGTGCAGGAGCGCCGCGGAGCGCCGGAGGAAGCGGTGGATCCAATGCGCCGGCTGACTTCACTGCGACCCGACAACGCGACCTTCCAGTTCCGCCTGGCACGCGTTCTCGCCGCCAGTGGCGCCCCGGAGGAATCCGTGGTCGCGCTACGCGAGGTCCTGTCCCTGAACCCCGAGCGCATGGACGCACGGCAGGCCCTGGTGCGCCAGCTCAGCCTCATGGGGCAAGTGGATGAGGCCCGGGAGGCCTTTGGCCCGCTGGAAGAGGCCGGGCCCGACTTGCCGGCCGTGAAGGCTCAGCGGGCCTGGTTCGAGGCCCGCGCCGGGGACCACGAGGCCGCTGCGAAATCCTATTCTGCGGCGATCGAGCAGCAGCCACGACGGGAATGGCTGGCCGAACGTCATCAGGTACGCATGGCAGCCGGGCAGACCGAACAGGCGCTGAGCGAACTGGAGGAATGGTTACAGCGCAATCCCGAGGACCCGGGCGCACGCCACCTGCTCGGGTCGACCCTGGTGGAGCTGGGCGAGGAGGAGAGCGCCATCAGCACCTACCGGGTCCTGCTCGCCCGGCACGAGGACGACGTGATCGCGCTCAACAACCTTGCCTGGCTGCTGCGGGAACGCGACAACGAGCAGGCGCTGGATCACGCCCGCCGGGCACGGGACCTGGCGCCCGACCATTCCGTGGTCCTCGACACCCTGGGTGTTGTACTGCTTTACGGCGATCAGCCCGGCGAGGCCCGCGAAGTGCTGGAGACCGCCTTCGACGATGCCGCTTCCACCCCGGACATCGGCTACAACCTGGCGCGGGCACGCGACCGGGCCGGCGATTCCACGGGCGCACGCACCCTGCTGGAAGCCATCCTGCAGGAAGGAGGCGATTTCCCTGAGCGCAACGAGGCGCGGGCGCTTCACGATCAGCTGGCCCGCTGAGGGGATCCGGCAGGCCCGTACAGAAGGTTTACACCGGGCCCGGAAAACCCGCCCGGTGCACCTGGACCACTGGAGACAGGTTCTTTTAACCTCCTGTAATTAGGCCTTTTTCTGCAACTATTCATCCTTTGGCACGAGGTCTGCATAAGTATCCTTGCGGTACCCATTCAGACCTTTCAAAGGAAATGACGATGAACTACAAGAATCTCCTTTTGACAACAGCACTGGGCATGGCGATGACATCCCCTGCCCTCGCCGGATCCTTTGTCATTGATGTTGAGCAGGACTTCAGTGGCAACAGCAGCACGCAGACCGGCGAGATCGACACACTCGGAACCAGTAACACGCTGGCCTCGTCCTTCTACCTGGGCGACCCGAATACCGCGGGTACCCAGTTCGTGGACACCAATCTCGAAAGCACCATGGATGGTTTCGGATTCTCGGAGGGCAACTTCACGGCAATCGACGGTGAATCATCGGTATCGCTGAAATATCCGGACGATGTCGCCGACAAGAATGTCGTGAATCTCAACTTCGTGAGCGGCGTCGGTGGCACGCAGGCCAATAACGGCTTCTCCTCCGACGAATGGTTCTACGACGACACCGGCTGGGGACTCACCTTCGATTACGAGATCCAGGGGGAGGTCTACGAGACGGACAACGGCGACCTGAGCATTCGCTACACCGATGGCTTTTTCGACACCTACTTTGAAGACGGCGCCTCCGGTGACCGGACCAAGGTGATGCGCATGGACGTCGAGGGCTCCGTGATCCAGGCCGCCAATCTCGACATCATGGGCAAGGTGAGTTTCGACGACGAATGGGCCGACAACGAGTTCGTCCGGAACTTCTTCATCGATCACGAATCCGGCGAGAGCTTCTACGACATTGCGAGCGAAGAGGGCGGTGCCGGCATCCCCATCAGCTGGCGCCTTGACACCAACGTGGATCCGCCCATCCCGACGGCTGACCAGCTGGTGGAGCTGGAGAGCGGCGCTCTGGTTCGCCAGACCCAGCTGAACAGCACCGTACGCTACGAAGTGCCGGAGCCGGGCATGCTGATCCTGCTGGGCACCGGTCTGCTGTTCCTGGGCTTCATCGCCATCCGTGGCCGCCGGCAGACGAACGACAACAACCTGCGGGCGCAAGTCCCGCAGGTGTAGCCCGGGCCTTCCTTGCCCCCCCCCTCAAGGAAAGGCCCCTTTTCGGCCCCGTCTCCGGACGGGGTCTTTTTTTGTGCCGGTTACAGGGATCTACGCGCCGCCAGTCAGGAGAGAACCGGGCGGTTCCTCAGACGGTGGCCCAGGACCAGCAGTGCGGGCAGCACCAGCAGGTCGAAGATCAGCGCGGCGACCAGCCCGAAGGCCGTGAGCAAACCGAAGGCGGCGGTCGGCTGAAAGTCGGACAGGGCCAGCAACAGGAACTGCCCGACCAGCACGATGGTGGTGGCCGTAATCGCGCGGCCCGTGCGGCGGAACGTACGGGCCAGGGCCCAGGCGACCGAACTGCCGGCCAGACGGCGCTGGCGATAGCCGTACAACAGATGAATGGTGTCGTCCACGGCGATACCGATCGCGACACTGGCGATCATCGCCGTAGCCATGTCCAGCCAGATGCCGAGAACCCCCATCACCGCAAAGATCAAGGCCAGTGGAGCAAGGTTCGGGAGCATGCTCACGGCGGCCAGCGGGACCGAGCGCCACATCACCAGCATCAGCAGCGCGAGCATGCCGGCCACGGCGTACAGGCTGTGGAGCTGCCCCTGAATCAGCAGGCGTTCCTGATCGGCGAACAGCCGTGCCATCCCCGCAAGATCCCACTGCATGTCCGCCGGGGGGTGCGCCTCCAGGCGGTCGCGCAGATCATCCATCAGCGCATTGATCTCGCGGGCCCCGTGAGCATTCAGGTTGACCAGCAGCCGACTGCGCCCGAAATCCCGGTCGACCACGTCGTACAGGTCGCGACCGTCGTAGATAAACAGATACTGCGCCACCAGGTCGCTGCTGTCCGGGATCGTCCGGAAGGCCGGATCCTCTTCGTTGAAGGCCCAGTGCATCTCCGCGACCAGGTCCGGGAGCGACATGCTGTAATCCACCTCCGGCCGAGCATCCAGCCATTCCTGCACCGAATGGATGGCCTGCAGGCGGTCCGGGGCCTGCAGGCTGTCCCATTCCGGCCCCTGGAACACCACCTCAAGGGCCATCACGCCGGAAAGCTCCTCCTCGACCTGCCGGGTCGACTGAGTGATGGGGTGGTGATCGTCAAAGAAGGCATACAGATCGGTCTCGACCTCGACATGCCGGATCTGCGGCAGCGCGATCGCGATCAGCACTGCGGCGATGGCCACCACCCAGCCGGCGCGGCGGATGGCCAGATGGGCCGCGAAGCCGGTGACGCGGTCCAGCAGGCGCAGGCTCCGTCGGGGCGCATGCCACGGGCCCCGGTCCCAGCGGGCCATCAGAGCTGGCAACAGCCACAGAACAATGGCCGCCGCCAGCAATACGCCGAATGCCCCGACCAGCCCGAAGCCGCCAATCGGCCGGATACTGCTCACGTTCAGCGAAGCCAGACCCGCCGCGGTGGTCAACGCCATGAAAAGAATCGGGCGCGCCACCGCCTGCAGGGCCGCCACCACCCGATCGCGCCCGAGATAACCCCGCTGCGCCGCATGCAGCTGGGCATTGAAGAAGTGCATCAGCATGGCCACGGTCAGGGCCGTCAGCAGCGGTGGCAGAATCGCGGAGATCAGCGTGAACGGCCGCTCGAGCAGGATCAGCAGTGCGATGGCGGGACCGGTCACGGCGCTGATGGTGGCGGCCGCGACTCCCACCACCAGCCAGCGCCGGAACAGCCACCACAGCAGCAAAAGTCCGATTGTCATGGTGCCCGGCACCAGCAGCGCCAGGTCGGTCAGCATCGCGCGCAGCTGAGCCACGTCCAGGGCGATATGGCCGGCGACCGCGGACAGGTCGTCCGCGAGCCCGTGTTCCGCGATCCCCGCCCGCAGCAACTGTTCCAGCTGGAGCCGCTGGAGGCTGTTGTCGAGGGCGTGCGGACGGACCACCAGCGCGGTCGCCTCGCCCGAGTCGGCCACCACCAGCCCGGGTGCGAAGCGGTCCTCCAGCGCTCGCGTCCGCCAGGCCTCCGGCGTACGGCTGTCCAGTTCCCGCGGATCGATCAGTGGCTCGACCGAAAAGCCGGCTGGCGTCGCACGGATGTGGTCCAGGGTGGTGACCGACAGCACCCGCTCGACCGCCGGGGCGGCTGCCAGCGCCTGCGAGAGCGCCCCGATGCGTTGCAGGAATTCGGTCTGGTAGACGCCCTCTCCGGAAAACAGGGCGACAATCACCTGGTCCTGGGGAAAATGCTCGCGCAGCTCGCGGTCGAAGACCACGGCCGGTGCGTCCTCGGGGAAATAGATCTCGGGGGCGTTGTTGAAATCGACCTGCAGCAGGACGGGCCCGGGCAGGACGACCAGGAGGGTCAGGAGAACCAGTGCCAGGGACGGATGCCGCAGCATCCAGTGCATCAGAACTGGCCCCGCCAGCCAATGACCAGCATCCGGTTGTCGCGATAGAAGTCACCGGCGGTTCCGTCCGCGCCGTCCAGCCAGTGAGCGCCGATGAAGAACTCCATGGGCTCGCGGGCGGTCCATGCCAGTTCCGGATGCAGGTAGACGTCGCGCCGGTTCAGTCCCAGCGAGTACCGCAGCCGCGCGTTCCACGCGTGACCCGCGAACGGCAGTTCGAACTCGCCGGTCAGGAAATAGCTCTCCGTGTCATCGAGCACGTCGCCGGCGCCCATCAGGTGCTGCCCGGTCAGCTGAGTGGTCATGCGGAAATCGCCATCGCCGGGGAACCCCTCGACACCGATCACCCAGTCGAAGCCTTCGGTCGTTTCCTGGCGCAGATCGTCCGCGCGAGTCACGGGAACATCGCTCAGCCAGGCCGCCTCCGCGCGCCAGGTCCACGCCCCCGCGGCAAAGGCGATATCTCCCCCGGCGACCCAGGTTCGCGGATGGATGGCCTCCAGGGTCGCCTCTTCCGGCGGAGGCATGCCGGCGAGGATCGCCTGGCGTGTTGCTTCGTCAAACCGATAATAGGGTTCCGAGTGACGCGCCCGCTGCAGGGTGACGGCGAAATCGGCACCGCGCCCGGCACGCGCCAGACGGATACCCCCGCCCCCGTTGCCGGAGAGATCATCGTCGACATCGGCCTGGCGAATGAAGGGGGCCAGCTCCGGTTGTGCCGGGAGGCCCAGCAGTTCGCCGCGATTGCGATCCACCGGGTGCCACAGGCTGTCCCGGTGCGGCAGTTCGGCCTCGCGAAACAGCGGGAGAAACACCAGATCCGCATGCCAGGCGCCCTGGAAAAACTCCGCGCGGATCGCCGGGCTGGCGCGCCGCCGATCCGCATAGTCATCCAGACCGAAGCGAGTCAGATCCTTCGTGCTCAGGCGGTCGGTCGGCGGGATCTCGTCGACGCGCCCCCAGAGGATCTGCTGCGCCCCGAACGTGAAGCGTGTCCGGTCCCCGCGATAACGCAGGTAGGTCTCGTCGTAGTCGGCCCTCAGCCGCGAGACCCCCGGATAGTCACCGCCTTGCTGCAGATGCGCATCGACGCGCGCACCCAGACGCAGTTCCCAGGCCTCCCCCAGAGGGCGGGCGGCGGAGACCACGGCACGGCCATGCTGGGTGAAATCCACGGGACGATCGGAGGTCGCGAGGATCCCCGCCTCCACGTTCGCATCATCCACCCGTGTCCGCCAGGGCGAGTCCGGTTCGGGTGCCTCGCTTTCAGCGTCTCCGGCCTCCCCCTGAACTCCGAAGGTAAAGCGGACGGGAGCCTCTTCCGGCGGACTCTCCGTCATACCCTCCGTCGCGGCCGTCTCGCCGACGGCCGTTGGCGGCACGACGACCCCCAGCACGGCAAGGAACAGCCCCGCCCGGCCCGGATGCCGGCGCGGCCGCGCCCGTTCAGGGCCGATAGGGGCGCGCACGCTGCGGATCCGCCAGACCACGCGTGGTGAACAGGTCACGCGGCAGGTCATTGTCGTAGACCACATCCTGAACTCCGAGGATCGTAATGCGGCCGCTGTCGAGATCGGTCATGCTGCTGCGCATGACCGTCCAGTAGCCCTGGATTTCTTCCATTTCCTGAACCTCCATGCGTTTGGACGGCTCTTCCCCGCCCTCGTACAGGTCAATGCGCAGCGGGATCAGGGTCTCTTCGTGTATCCAGCTCACGCGCTTGCTGTAGGTCGAGTTGCCGGGATCGACCGGCACGCTTTCCAGGATCGTGACCTCGACTTCCTGGAACGTGTCCTGACCCAGGATCCGATGATCATCCTTGTGCGGCTCGCGGTCTTCGAGATCCTCGAAATACAGCTCGGACTGAACGAAACTCCCGCCCCGGTTCTCGCCGGAGACCCGGCGCTCACGCTGCGTTGCGGGCAGGTACAGCCACTGGTCCACATCGCCACCGGGGTGGTTGTGAATCAGCAGGGCGGTATCGGCGATGTTCCCGGGCGAGGTGAAGCGAATTAGGTTCCAGCTCTCGCCGGGCTCATCGCCATCCAGGCGGTATTCATAGCTCTCGCGCACGCGCTCGCGGCGGCCCTCCCCGGTCAGGGTCATGGTTCCCCGGGTCACGACGTCGTTGCCTTCGGGCCGCTCGTGGACGGCCTCTGCCAGTTCGCGGCCCGCGTCGTCGGCCGCGGCCACCGGGGCGAGTACCGGTCCGACGGCCAGCATGCCAAGGGCCATGAGGTTCGTTTTCATTCGTTGCATGCGGTTACCCCGTTCCCGAAGGTGAAGCGGTCGCGCGCCGTCGCTGCAGTCGAGCGAGCCGGCGGCGCGCGAAATGAATCAGCAGTCGCTGGACCGGATTGCGGTTGCCACCCGGTCGCCAGGTCCGTGCCAGGCGCTGACGATAGGCATCATAGTGCACCCCGCGCGGGACCCAGGTGCTTCTACCGCGGCCCAGCAGGGTTTTCAGGACTTCGGTCCCCATGACCCCGGCACACAGCTCGCACGCCATCGGCGTCGAGGGCCCGCGCCGGGCCTCGAAGTCCACCGCGTCGGGGTCGACCAGGTAGCCCGTGTGCAGCATCGCCGGCGCCAGACCCACCATGAAGCGTATCGACAGCTCGGTGTCGGACAGGTCATCGCGCAGATCGAAATAACGATCAAAGCTCATGCCCCCGGGACGAAAATTAAGCAGCGCAGCTCCGAAGCCGAGCGGTGCCACGGTCACGGCAGGGATGCCCATGCGATCACAGGCGGCGAAGACTTCGCGGCGAATCTGGAAGGCGAAGAAATCGAGTCCGTCGACATAGACGTCGATCCCCTGAAGGAACGCATCCAGGTTGCCGGTATGGACACCTTCCGGAAAGCTGCGGATCTCCAGTTGCGGATTGATGTCCAGCGCCAGGTCCCGCAACGCGTCCACTTTGGGCCAGCCCATTCGCGACATGCTCGCCCCGGCCTGGCGGTTCATGTTGTGCAACTCGAAGTGGTCGAAGTCGGCGATGTGGAAATGCCCGACACCCAGCCGGGCGAGGGTCAGCAGATGGCTGCCGCCCACGCCCCCCAGCCCCGCGATGGCGATCCGGGCGTTGCGCAGGCGCTCCAGTTCGGTCCGGGTCACCCAGCCGATCGTGCGAACGAAGGCGACGTTGTAATCGAACCCGGACATCAGGCAGCCCGGACCCGCGACACCCGATCCGCCGGAGGCTCCATGTTCCCGGTGAAGATGTCATAGGCGTGGTGATACAGGTCTCGCAGAAATTCCGAGCGTTCGATGCCTTCGCTGGCCGTCTCGCGGTGAATGTAAAAGGCAGCCCGCCGGCCATGGTATTCCTGCAGCCTGCCCACTTGTGCCATGGGCAGCCCGGTGCGTCGCAGGATGCGCGCCAGGGACGGTTCCATCATGGCAAAGGCATGCTCCTTGCCGTGCAGCGTCGCCATCGCGGTGGCGCCCATGAAAAGCCCGAGCGCAAGCATGGGGAAAGAGCGGTACTGCTCCGCCGCGATCTGCCGGGTGCGCACGTCCCCCCGCGGGGTTGCCGCCTCCCCACGACGGCGTCGGAACCGGCCGTGTACAGCCAGGCGCGAGACCTCACAGACCAGGCCGCGATCCAGACGATCCGGACGCTCGGGAACATCCAGGAAACTGCCCCGACAGTATTTCTCCATCGGGAGCTCGGTGTGGGAACCTCTGCCACTGGCGGGGACAATGCGCACACACCCGGCAGCGGTCCCGCTGGAACGGTGTTGCAGGACGCAGTGCCAGGAGTCCGCATCATACTCGTCGATTTCCTGTTCCTCCGGGCAGTCCTCCTCGCGTTCAAAGTGGAATTCGCGGCAGTAGACCTCGTAGCGCAGGCGAAAGACCGCTCTCAGAGCAGCGGCATCAAGGGGCTCGAACAGGTCGAAGTCCCGGTGAAACGCAGTGGTCAGCGGATCCTGGTCCACGCCGGAGCCCCCTTCAGCTATCTTGCAGTTGCGGGCAGTCCATCCCGCTGGCGCCCTGAACGTCCTGTACGTCCTGTACGTCAGGGGGGTGAGTCTCCAGGGGCCAGTACATGGGAATGTAGTGTGCACCGGTAGTGACTGCAGGGAGACCATAGCGCTGGCGCCAGTTCCTGAGCCGGTCCGCGGCGGCCGCCGCGTCCACCCGGTACGGGATCCGCAGGCCACGATGATCGCGTGCCTCCCCGCACTGTTCCAGTGGCAGTCCGAACCGGCACAGCAAGCGGGCCAGCGCCGGCCGGATCAGAAACTGGAGATGCGGATATCCATGTTCGACGGCGTAGGCCTGAGCCGCCTGGGACAGATGGTAAAGCACCCTCGACGATTCGAGATGCTGCGCATCACAGGCGATCAGCCGCGAGATCTCCAGGGGTGGCACCTTGCCCGGATCATGCGGTCCATCCGGGAGGATCAGGCGCATGGTTCCCACCCACCGCCCGCGACCGTGAAACGAGCCGACACGCACGACGAAGTGTTCCGAGCGCTGATCGAGGGCGTCGCGCTCCAGACCGTCCCGATACCGACTTGGCGGTTCATAGCCGTTTTCTACACAGTAAATTCGGTAACGCAGGCCGAAATGCACGCGGCGCAGCGACTCCGAACGTGCCAGATAGACCCGAATTGGTGCTTCTGGATGCATGGTATTCACTGACTCCCCGCCTGATAGTCGAATATCCGGTGCAGACCGGACCTCAATCAGACATGATGTTTGCAAGCAGCCGCACGGGTGTTGTCCGGAACTGCCCCGGCCCTGCTTGTCTGGTGGGTTCACAAATATTCGGATCGGTAAAACTGCAGGCCGGCCCTCCCCTGGCCGGCAAACACAACCACCGCCTCACGCACGTTGCCGTTGGGTACCGCAACGCGGATCGGGGTGCCCGGCCCGGGAAGCGCCCGGTAGCCGGTCGGCGCGGCAATGCGCGCACCACCCCGCGACAGGTCGACCAGACGGCAACGCAGAGCCTCGCCCCGGACCCATATCCGGGTGATCATGTCGATCAGGTAGCGAGGCCAGCGCCTGCGGTCCTTGCAGACGGTCTCCATGAATTTCGACAGATCCTCGGTTTCCTCGCCCTGGACGTATTGCCAGGCAAACGCCGCCCCCCAATGGTCCTGGTCGGAAGAGAAGCAATAGATGGAGGCTTGCGCCGACCGGATGACCGGGGGAGCACCCAGCGCGTCAATCACCGCCGCAACAAAACTCGCGGAGACTGACTCGTATTCCTCGCCCGTGGGCAAATACTCACAGAGCTCGGCGCGAACCTCGTTCACGACCTCGCGCCGCCCTTCCCAGTCACGTTCCTGCAGGGTTGGCAGCCAGAAATCGGCCAGCTCACGGGCGAGTTCTTCATGGTTCATGCGGTGTCTCCGCTCAATGCCGGGGCACATGGCCCTGTCTGCGAAGACTCAGCAAAAAACGGACCAGGCCACATAACACCCTGATAACAAGAAACAGAAGACTGCGTGTCTCCGGCTGACCGCTGGAATAAGGCCGCTCATGTAAACAAAAACAACACGGTCACCACTTCCCTGAAACACTTCCGCTGTAAAAGTATTTGACGTCCACGGAACCGAATAACGCCCGAGAAGCCCCTTGTGTAAACATTTCCGACAAATGTGGACAAAGCCCCAGAAACCATCTTCAATGGTGACATTGACAATCAAAACCAGCCGCAAACGATACCGCCGGGTAAAGAACGGGATACCACTCCCGCTCAGCCATGGGTCGTCTTTTAGCCACCTTTGGGGGGTATGGCCACAAGCCGGATTCTATGGAAAAGATAATCTACGAATTCCTTCATCACGCGCGCGCCACCTGGAACCGCCGATGGTGGATCCTTCCGGTTGCCTGGATCATCTCCCTGGGCGGCTGGGCATATATTCACAACCTGCCGGACATCTACGAGGCGGACGCGCGGGTCTATGTAAACACCCAGTCGGTGCTCGACCCGTTACTGCGCGGCATGACCGTAAGGCCGGACACCGAACAGCGGCTCCGGATGATCACCCACACGCTCCTCAGTCGCGACAATCTCGAACAGATCGCGCGGAACAGCGATCTCGACGTGGTGGAAGGCAACTCCAGCCTGGATGACCAGGTCGCCATGTTGCGCGAGGAAATCACCCTCGAGGGCGGGCAGCGGGACAACATCTACCAGGTCGGTTTCCGTCATCACGACCCCGATGTGGCCCATCGGGTGGTCCGGCAGACGGTCAACCTGTTCATGGAACGCGGCATGGGCGATTCGCGCCTCGATCTGTCGACCTCGCAACAGTTCATCGAACGTCAGCTCGAAAACTACGAACAGCAGTTGCAGGAAAAAGAGGCGGAGATCGAGGAGTTCAAGCGCGACAATGCGCGTTTCCTCAGCGGGGACGGCAACTTTTACAGCCGGATGGAGCAGGCGCGCGAGCAGCTGCGGCAAGCGCGCTTGCAGGAGCGCGAGGCGCAAAGCCGCCTGCAAGCCCTGCAGCGCCGCGCGGCAGAGGCTGGCGCCGGCGGCCAGGCCCGTTATCAGAACCCGGAGCTGGAGCGGCGCATCAGCGACCTGCAGGACAACCTCGATGCCATGCGCCAGCGCTATACGGACGAACATCCGGATGTCCGTTCCGCGCGCCGCATGCTGGAAGAACTTGAGCAACGGCGTGAGCGTGAGGCCGAGGCCTATGCGCAGAACCCGCAAGCGCTACCGGAGTCCGGCGGCGGTTGGGGCAATGATCCCCTGCAGGTAGCGATTACCGAGGCCCGGAGCGAGCTCGCGTCCCTGCGGACCCGGATCGAGGATTTCGAGGATCGCGTCGAGCGCCTTGAGGGGGATGTCCATCGTGCCCCCGCAGTGGAGTCCGAGCTGACCTCCCTGACCCGCAACTACAACGTCATGCGCGATTCCTTCCGCCAGCTGCAGAATCGCCGTGAACAGGCGGTGATGTCGGGCGAGGTGGAAATGCAGACCGACGCCGTCGATTTCCGTGTCCTCGAACCCCCGCGGCGTCCGGACCAGGCGGCCTTTCCGGACCGACCGTTGCTGGCGGCCGGAATCCTGCTCCTGGGGCTGGGGGCGGGCAGCGGGTTCGCGTTCCTGCTCTCGCAAGTGCGGCGCACGATCAGCGACACCCGTCAGCTCGCGGAAGTCACCGGCCGCCCCGTGCTGGGTTCGATATCGCGCGTGCGCACCGCGGTGCACAGGCGACGCCGTTATTCGGAGCTGTTCTTCTTCGCACTGGGGGTCGGCAGTCTGCTGCTGGCGTTCGCGATCGTGATGACCCTCTATCTGACGGACACGGCCAGTCTGCTGGATAACGTGACCGGTTTCCTGCCATGACCGCTCCGACCCCGAACGCAGTGACCGAGCCACCGCGGCCCGGCGGCGCGGGGGTAAAGGCCGCGCGCCAGCCAGACTCGTACCCAACCGAAGGATGCGCCTCATGAGTATTATCGAAAAGGCCCTGGACAAGAGCCGAACCCGTCCTCGCCAGGGTACGGGGTCCGGCGACGAGCGCAGCGCCCCCTTCGGGGTGGCGGCCCCCGCACCGGAGCCATCGCGTTCGAAACAGGTGCACATCGATTTTGCCTGGCTGCGCAAGCAGGGCATCGTCATTCCGGGGGAGGAGCGTTCCTCGATCGCCGAGGAATTCCGGATCATGAAGCGGCCGCTGCTCAACAATGCCTTCGGCCGACATTCCGCGATGCAGATCCCCAGGGGGCGGCTGATCATGGTCACCAGCGCCCTGCCCCGGGAAGGCAAGACGTTCACGGCCACCAATCTCGCGTTGAGCATTGCGCAGGAGCTCGACCGTACGGTCCTGCTGGTGGACGCCGATGTAGCCCGGCCCGCGATTCCGATCACCATGGGCTTCGAGGCGGACCGCGGCCTGATGGACGTCCTGACGGACCCCGGGATCGACCTCCCGGATGTCCTGCTGCGCACGAACCTGGAAAACCTCACGATCCTGCCCGCCGGGCGCCCGCACGGCCGCTCCACCGAAATCCTCGCGAGCGACGTGATGATGCGGCTCATCAATGACCTTCACGAGCGTTATGACGATCGCGTCATCCTGTTCGACTCCCCGCCGCTGCTGGCGACCAGCGAACCCGGCGTACTGGCGAGTCACATGGGCCAGGTGATCATGGTCGTGGATGCCGACCGCACGCCCGCCGCTTCGGTCGAGCAGGCCATGGAGCAACTCCAGTCGTGTGATGTTGTCCTTTCCGCTCTCAATCGGGCCCCCGCCCTGCCGGGACTGGGCTACTACTATGGCGGGAGCTACTACCATGGACGTGAACACGAGGTACAAGCCCGTGCCGGGGCCTGAGCGCATGCCGGGCGCCATCGCGAAGCGGGTCCCGTCAGCCCGTGGATGGATTTTGCCCGTCTTGTGCCTGACGTCGTCGCCCGCGCTGGCGGCCGACTGGGAAGTGACCCCGCGGATCAGTGGCTCGGTGGAGATCACCGACAACGTGACCCTCGCTCCACGCGGCGAAGAGTCGTCGGATCTGATCGGCCGTATCAATCCGGGGGTCAACCTGCGGCGGATCAGTCCGCGGATGGAAACGCGAGTCAGCTACCGCCTGAATTCCCGTTACCACGCCAGCGAATCGCAGGAGGACCGGGTCAGCCACCATCTGCGCGCGCGCAATGACTGGGAGGTGATACCGGATACCTTCTTCATCGAGGCGCGCGCATCACGACGGGAAAACGTCTCGTCACTGCTGGCACCAGTAGGCATCGATGGCAGCACGCCGCGCGGCAACCTGGAGGAAACCACGCGCTACAGCCTGTCCCCGGTGTTGCGGACCCGCTTCGGCAGCTTTGCCGAGCAGGAACTCCGCTACACCTATGACGAGATCCGCTACCACGGCAGCGACCGTCCCAACAGCGATGCCCACCGCGTGGAATACACCCTGGACAGTGGCGCGGCCTTCAACCGCCCGTTCTGGCAGGTCGCGGCCTCCCACGAAAAGGAACGCTTCGAGTCGGGCCCCGAGGGCGAATTCAGCGAGGTCAGCGGGACCCTGGGCTATCGCTTCGGGCGGTCGCTGCGGCTTTTCGGTGTGGCCGGCTACGAAGACAACGACTTTCCGACCACCCGCGAGGACGTGGACGGCGGCTTCTGGGAAGTCGGGGCCGGCTGGGCACCCACCCGCGTCACCCGGATCGATGGCCGCTATGGCGAGCGCTATTTCGGCAAGACGCGCGCCTTCTCGCTGGATCACCGCAGCCGTCGCGCCAGCTACCGCCTGAGTTTCAACGAAGGCATCACCTCCACCCGGGAACGGCGCGGGGCTCAGTTCAACGAGTTGTCGCAGCAACTGGGTATGACGGTCGATGAGCTGTTCGACCAGTTCACGCTCGAGGAAGTCAGTTTCCTCCTGGCGATCTCCGGGCTGACCGAAGAAGCCGTGGTGGCCAACTACTTCTTCACCCGGACCTGGCGCGCCTCCTGGAGTTACGACACCGGGCGCAGCGTGTTCGGAGTCAACGCATTCCAGACCCAGCGCGAGTCGGAACTGGAAAGCGGCCTGGGCCTGTTCCAGGACAATCGCCGGCGCACGGGGATCAATGCCTCCTGGCAGTGGAACCTCGGTCCGCGCACGACCAGCGAGCTGAGCAGCGGGTTCAGTAATACCGAGTTTCTGGGGGTCGATCGCGAGGATGACCGCTGGTATCTACGCGCCAGTGTAAGCCGCGAAATCACCCCGGTATTGACAGCGCGTCTCGCCTTGCGGCATCAGCGCCGCGATTCGGACAGCCGCGCCAACGAGTACCGGGAAAACTCGATCATCGGCATGCTGATCAAGGAATTCTGAGTCATGTACGAGGAATTCTACGGACTCGAAGCCCGCCCCTTCGCCCTCAGCCCCGACCCGCGTTTCTTTTACGCCAGCAAGGGCCACAGCCGGGCGATGGCCTACCTCGAATACGGGGTCCAGCTGGAGGAAGGCTTCATCGTCATCACCGGCGAGGTCGGTGCGGGCAAGACCACCCTGGTGCGCAGCCTGTTCGAGACCCTGGGCGACAAGCCGCTGGTCGCCGCCCAGCTGGTGAGTACCCAGCTGGATGCCGAGGACCTTCTGCGTTCGGTCTGTCTGGCCTTCGGCCTGGAGGACGCGCCCAGTCACAAGGCCGGGCAGCTACGACGCCTCGACGGGTTCCTCAACGACACCCGGGCACGGGGCCAGCGCGCCCTCCTGGTGGTGGACGAGGCGCAGAATCTCGGTCCCGACGCGGTCGAGGAGTTGCGCATGCTCTCGAATTTCCAGGGGACGGATGGTCCGTTGCTGCAGAGCTTCCTCCTGGGGCAGCCGGAATTCCGGCAACTCCTGCGCAGCGAAAACATGCAGCAGCTGCGCCAGCGCGTGATCGCGACCTACCACCTGGGGCCGATGGACGAGGACGACACGCGCGCCTACATCGAACATCGCCTCGCCCGTGTCGGCTGGCAGGACCGTCCGCATTTTGCGGACGACATCTGGCCTCGCATCCATGACTACACCGGCGGCATCCCGCGCAAGGTCAACACCTTCTGCGACCGCCTTCTGTTGATGGGCTACCTCGAGGAAAGGGCCGAACTGGACGCCGCTCATGCCCGGATGGTCATCGACGAGATCGAAGAGGACCTGGGACAGAACCCGGTGGAGGACGGGGCGGCAACCGACGCGCAGGCTGCAGCCACCGAGCAGACCGACGTCCCGGGCAGCAACACCACCATGGTCGCCGGCCAGGTGGCGTTGCTGCGCATGGAACTGGACATCGAAGCC
This sequence comes from Thioalkalivibrio halophilus, assembly GCF_001995255.1. GTDB lineage: Bacteria > Pseudomonadota > Gammaproteobacteria > Ectothiorhodospirales > Ectothiorhodospiraceae > Thioalkalivibrio > Thioalkalivibrio halophilus. The sequence continues at coordinate 29,653 of NZ_MUZR01000002.1, forward strand.
CTGCACGAACGCCTCCAGCGGATGGAACGCAACCTTTCGATCAACTTCCGCCTGTCCCAGGAGATTCTGGAACTCCTGGGCGAACAATGCGAGCCGCGGGTCCACAGGGCCGACGGCACGCATTCATGACAGACCCGCGGGGTACACTCATGTCGCCAATCCGAAACCGGGCCGCCAACGCCCTCACCGTCGATGTCGAAGACTACTTTCAGGTCTCCGCACTGGCCCCCAGCATCCCGCGCAGCAGCTGGGACACTCGCGAATGCCGGATCGAGCGCAATCTGGACCGGATTCTCGAGCTGTTCGAACGCAACGGGGCACGGGCCACCTTCTTCACCCTGGGATGGATCGCGGAACGCTACCCCCGGGCGATTCGGCGCATTGTCGAAGCCGGACACGAACTGGCCAGCCATGGCTACGGCCATCAGCGGGTGACCGACCTGACGCCCTGGGCGTTCCGCGAAGACATCACGCGCGCCCGGAGGATCCTGCAGGACCTCTCGGGAACCGTCATCCGTGGTTATCGCGCGCCGAGTTTCTCGATCGGCGAGGACAATCTCTGGGCCCACGACGTCCTGGCCGAGACCGGGCACGCCTACAGCTCGAGCATCTACCCTGTCCACCATGACCATTACGGTATGCCGGATGCCCCGCGCGAACCTCACAGGCCGCTGGAAGGCGGCATCCTGGAGCTGCCGCCCGCCACTCTGCGCATGGGCGGCCGCAATCTGCCAGTCGCAGGCGGCGGCTATTTCCGCCTGCTGCCCTATGCGGTCTCGCGTCATGCCCTGCGCCACATCGCACGGGTCGATGGCATGCCGGCGGTGTTCTACTTCCACCCCTGGGAGATCGATCCGGATCAGCCCCGCATCCCCGGCATCGATGCGAAGACCCGTTTTCGTCACTACCTGAACCTCAAGCGCATGGCGCCGCGTCTGGAACGTCTGCTCCAGGATTTCGAATGGGATCGCATGGATCGCGTATTCGCCGACCAGCTCGCAGCCACGCCGCGCCCCGCGCTGACAACGGAGATCGCTCGTGTATCAATCGCCTGACAACCTGGGACCGCCTGCGGGCAACACCGAGCTGCGGATACACGAGCTGGATGCGCAGAACCGGTCGCGCTGGGACGCCTTCGTCCAGGAGTGCCCGGACGCGACGTTCTTCCATCGTGCGGGCTGGGCCGATGTCATGCGCCGCGCCTTCGGTCACCGGACCTTTTTCCTGTATGTCGAGCAGGGCGGGACGATCGTCGGCGTGCTCCCGCTGGCACGGGTGCGCTCCCGCCTGTTCGGCGACGCCCTGACGTCGATGGCTTTCGGTGTCTACGGCGGCATCGCCGCGCGCACCCCGGACGCCTTTGCGGCGCTGGACCGGCACGCCTGCCGACTGGCGGATAGCCTGGGCGTCGACTACCTCGAGTACCGCCACCGCGAGCCCCACTACCCCGAGCGGCCCACCAAGGATCTCTACGTCACCTTCCGCAAGCCGCTGGAGGCCGACGTCGAGGCCAACATGAACGCGATTCCGCGCAAGCAACGGCGCATGGTGCGCAAAGGCATCAAGGCCGGTCTGGCGAGCGAATTCGACGCCGGCATCGAACGTTTCTTCCCCATTTATGCCGCCAGCGTGCATCGCATGGGCACACCCGTCTTCAGCCGGCTCTATTTCCGGACCCTGCTGGACGTGTTCGGCGACGACTGCCGCCTACTGACCGCGACCCGCAATGGCAACCCGGTCGCCACGGTGATGACGTTCTATTTCCGCGATGAGGTACTGCCCTACTACGGCGCCGGGACGCCCGAGGCGCGCCAGGTGGCGGGCTACGATTTCCTCTACTGGGAACTGATGCGCCGCGCCTGCGAGGACGGCTATCGCATCTACGACTTCGGCCGCAGCAAGCGCGATACCGGCTCCTTCAGCTTCAAGAAGAACTGGGGGTTCGAGCCACAGCCGCTGCACTACGAATACCACCTGGTGCGCGCCCGCGAGATGCCCGACGTCAATCCGCTCAACCCCAAATACCGCTACTTCATCAAGGCCTGGCAACACCTGCCGCGGCCGGTCGCCAACTGGCTGGGCCCCCGGCTCTCCCGCTCCCTCGGCTAGCACGGAGTGCTCCTATGGATGATCTTCTGTATCTCGTGCACCGGATTCCGTGGCCGCCGAACAAGGGCGACAAGATCCGCTCGTATCACATCCTGCACTACCTCGTGCGGCACTACCGTGTGCACCTGGGAACGTTCATCGACGACCCGGCCGACCGGACGTACATCGGCGAGCTGGAGGCACTGTGCGCCAGTGTCTGCGTGCGTCCCCTGCCCGGTCGCCGCGCGCGGCTGCGGGCACTGCGCGGTTTTGCCACCGGCGAGGCGCTGACGCTGCCGTGGTACCGCGATCCCGCGCTCCAGCACTGGGTCGACCGTACCCTGGAGGCCCACCCTGTCGAACGTGCGCTGATCTTCTCCTCGGCAATGGGGCAATATGTCGACCACCGCCCGGGACTGACGCGGGTCACCGATTTCGTCGATGTCGACTCCGACAAGTGGACCCAGTATGCGCAGACCCGGCGCTGGCCGATGAATGCGGTCTACCGGCGCGAAGGCCGCAAGCTGCTGGACTACGAACGACGCCTCGCACGCAGCAGCGATGCCAGCCTGTTCGTATCTCCGGCCGAGGCCGAATCCTTCCGCAAACTCGCACCGGAACGTGCCGGCCGGGTGCACGCAATGAACAACGGTGTGGATACCGATTTCTTCGCCCCGGCCCGCATTCCCCCGCAAATCCCCTATGCACCCGATGCGCGGGCCCTGGTCTTCAGCGGGGCGATGGACTACTGGCCCAACGTCGATGCCGCGATCTGGTTCGCCCGCTCCGTGTTCCCGCGGATCCGCGAGACCGAACCGACCGCCGAGTTCCACATCGTCGGCAGCCGCCCCACACCCGCGGTGCAGGAACTCGGCGCCCTGCCGGGCGTCGAGGTCACCGGATTCGTAGAGGACATGCGACCGTGGATCGGCCATGCGGAACTGGCCGTGGCCCCCCTGCGGATTGCCCGCGGCATCCAGAACAAGGTGCTGGAGGCCATGGCCCTGGCGCGCACGGTAGTGGCTTCCCCCCAGGCCCTGGAGGGCCTGACCGCGGAGCGCGAGCATGAAGTGATCGAGGCCGACACCGATCCGGAGACCTTCGCCGCCGCCGTGTTGCGCGCACTGCACGACACGGGGGGCCACCGCGGCGCTTGCGCGCGAGCGCGGGTGGAGGCGGATTACAACTGGGGACGCAACCTCGCGATGCTCGACCGGCATCTGAACGCCTCCACTCACCCGTCGGTGGTCACCTCCGGCACGGAGACGGCATGAACGAGGCTCTCGCTTCCCGATGGCCCCTGCCGGCACCCGCCTGGCAGTGGCCACTGACCGCATTCGTGCTGGTGCTGGCCATCACCCTTGTGGTGTTTGCCCCGACCTGGCTCTCCATGGTGGAGACCTGGTCGCGCTCGGAGACCTTCACCCACGGGTTCCTGATCGTCCCGATCGTGCTGTTCCTGGTCTGGCTCAAGCGCAGCGAGCTGGCGACCGTGGTACCCCGACCGAATGCCCTGGCCGTGGCACCTGTCCTGTTGCTGGGCATGGCCTGGGTGATGGGCGACCTGGTGGATGTCTCCTCGGTACGCCAGTTCGCGGCCACCCTGATGATCCCGGCGGTGGTATGGCTGGTGCTGGGCAGCGCCGCGATCCGGGTGTTGATGTTTCCTCTCGCCTACCTGCTGTTCGCAGTGCCGTTCGGCGAGTTCCTGGTGCCGCCGCTGATGGACTTCACCGCCGATTTCACCGTCTACGCGGTGCAGTTGTCGGGTATCCCGATCTATCGAGACGGGTTGCAGTTCGAACTGCCCACCGGGAGCTGGTCGGTGGTCGAGGCCTGCTCCGGCGTGCGCTACCTGATCGCCTCGGTCGCGCTGGGGACGCTGTATGCGTACATCATGTACCGCAGCCTGTCGCGGCGTCTGCTCTTCATCGCCGTCGCCATTGTAGTGCCGATCATCGCCAACGGCCTGCGCGCCTACATGATCGTGATGATCGGCCACCTCAGCGGCATGGAGCATGCGGCCGGCGTGGATCACCTGATCTACGGCTGGATCTTCTTCGGCGTGGTGATCTTCCTGATGTTCTGGATCGGCGCCCTGTGGCGCGAAGACGAACCCCGGGCGGATACACCCTCGTCGCCCGCTCCGGTCGACACCGCCGGTGGCGCTACGGTAACGGCGGGCACCGCCTTGCTGTTCGCGATCACGCTGCTGGGGATCATCCTCGTCAGCGCCGGGCCGGCCTGGAGCCAGTGGATGAACGAGCGCGACCTAGGTGAGGTCGCGGGGCTGGGTGACGGCGCCATCGTCACCGACGACTGGCACGCGGTCTCCGCCGGCACCGAACCGGACCCCTGGCAACCGGGGTATCGCTTTGCCCGGGCCGAGCGTGGCGGCTGGGTCGCGGACAACGAGGGCGTCCCCGCCGTGGGCCTGCATGTCGCCTATTACCGCGAGCAGCACCGCCACGGCAGCATGGTGGGCTGGGACAACACCCTGGCCGGGCGAGAGCGCTCCGACTGGTCGCAGCAGCGCGCCGGATCGGTGACGGTAAACGACGGGCCGCGGGCGGAGCGCTTCCTGGTGCGCGGGCCCGAGCGGCAATTCGTGGTCTGGCGGCTTTACTGGGTCAACGGGACACTGACGACCCGGGCCCACGAGGTCAAGGCGCGCGAGGCGGTACATCGCCTGCTGGGCGGACGGGACGATGCCGCACTGGTCGCCTTTTATGCCGAATTCGACCAGGACCCCTCCGAGGTCGAAGCCAGCCTGCAGCGCTATGCCGAAGACGCGCTGCCGGCGGTCCTGGAACGGCTGGAACGGGTGCGGGCGCAGTGACGGAAACCACCCCCGCCCCGGCCCTGGCACGCGACGGTCGCGATACCCGGCCGCTGGTCGCGCATATCGTCTATCGCCTGGACGTGGGCGGGCTCGAGAACATCCTGATCGAACTCGTGCGCAATCTGCCCCGCGATGCCTTTCGCCACGTAATCATCTGCATCGCCGACTACACGGATTTCAGTGCCCGCCTGCCGGAGGGCGTCGAGATCTACGCCCTGCACAAGCGACCGGGGATCGGTCCGGGCATGTTCCTGCGCCTGTGGCGGCTGCTGTACCAGTTGCGCCCGGACATCGTCCACAGCTCCAACCTGGCCGCGCTGGAATGTCAGCCGACCGTTACGCTGGCCGGGGTGCCCGCAAGGGTGCATGCCGAACATGGCTGGGACATGGCAGACCTCGACGGCAGCAACCCCAAGTACCGCCGCCTGCGTCAGTGGCTGAGCCCATGGGTCCATCGCCACGTCACGGTTTCCGCGCACCTGGCCGACTACCTGACCACCACCGCGGGGATCCCCCGGACGCGGGTGCAGCACATCGTGAACGGCGTGGATACCCGGCGCTTCCGCCCGCACGACCACACGCAGCGCTCGCCGGACGCGCCGTTGGTGATCGGCACCGTGGGGCGGCTGTCGCCAGTCAAGGATCAAGCCACCCTGGTCGCGGCCTTTGCCGGTCTGCGCGAGCGGCTGCCCGAGCACTTTCCACGCCTGCGCCTGGTACTGCTGGGCGACGGCCCCGAGGCAGCACGTCTGCGCGAGCAGGTCGCGGCACTGGGGATCGAGGAGCAGACCTGGATGCCCGGCAACCGGACCGACATGCCGGAACAACTGCGGGCGATGGACCTGTTCGTCCTGCCTTCGCTGGCCGAGGGCATCCCGGTCACGGTCCTCGAGGCGATGGCCAGCGGCCTGCCGGTGGTCGCCTCGCGCGTCGGCGGGCTCCCGGAACTGGTCGAGGACGGCCGCACCGGCACGCTGCTGGAACCGGGCGATCCCGACGCCCTGTGCAGCACCCTGGCGGACTACGTCCGGGATCCCGGGCGCCTGCAACTCGAAGGCGCCCGGGCACGCGAACGGGCCGAAAGCACCTTTGGCCTGGGACGCATGGTGACGGCCTACGCCGAGCTCTACCGCTCCCTGTTGCCAGCTGCTCGCCGACCCCGCCACCCGTCCGCGGGAGGGGCCTGACCATGTGTGGTCTGGTCGGCATCCTCGCCGCGCAAGCCGATGTCACGCCCGGGCACGCGCTCCTGGAACGCATGAATGTCGTGCAGTTCCATCGCGGTCCGGACGACGATGGCCAGCACCAGGAACCCGGGATCGCCCTGGGACATCGGCGGCTGGCGATCATCGACCTTGCGGGTGGCCGCCAGCCGCTGGCCAACGCGGACGGCAGCGTACTGACCGTCTACAACGGCGAGATCTACAACTTCCCCGAGCTGATGCGGGAACTCCAGGCCTGCGGGCATCACTTCCGCACCCACTGCGACACCGAGGTGATCGTGCATGCCTGGGAGGAATGGGGCGAGGCCTGTGTCGAACACTTCCGCGGGATGTTCGCCTTCGCCATCTGGGACCGCAAGCGCCAGACCCTGTTTCTCGCCCGCGATCGCCTCGGCATCAAGCCGCTGCACTACGCCCGTCTGCCCGACGGGCGCTGGCTGTTCGCCTCCGAGATCAAGTCGCTGCTGACCTGTCCGGAGCTGCCGCGCGATCTCGACCCCAAAGCGGTGGAAGAATATTTCGCCTATGGCTACGTACCCGATCCGCGCAGCATCTTCGCCGCCATCCGCAAGCTGCCGCCGGGCCACACCCTGAGCCTGCAGCCCGGCACGGAAGACGCGCGACCGCGCCCGTACTGGGATCTCCAGTTCGCGGCCTCGAGTCCGGCCAGCACGCAGGCGGCACAGGACGAACTGCGGGCGCGGCTGCACGAGGCGGTGGACATCCGCATGGTCTCGGAGGTGCCACTGGGGGCCTTCCTGTCCGGCGGGGTGGATTCCAGCGCGGTGGTGGCCACCATGAGCCAGCTCTCGGAGGACCCGGTGAATGCCTGCTCCATCGGGTTCGGCGATCCCCGTTTCAACGAGAGCGATCATGCCCGTGCAGTGGCCGGGCGCGTCGGTGCCCGGCATTTCCTGGATCAGGTGGACGTCGACCGCATGCAGCTGATCGACCCCCTCGCCCAGCTGTATGACGAACCCTTTGCCGACAGCTCCGCGCTGCCGACCTACGAGCTTTCCCGCCTGACCCGGCAGCACGTCACCGTCGCGCTGTCCGGGGATGGCGGGGACGAGACCCTGACCGGGTATCGGCGTTACCGGGGGTTTCGCCAGGAGGAACGCCTGCGCGGCCTGCTGCCGGGCGGACTGCGCCGGCCGCTGTTTGGCACCCTGGCGGCACTGTACCCCAAGGCCGACTGGGCCCCGCGCGCGTTCCGCGCCAAGGCGACCTTTCAGGCGCTGGCCAGGGACGCGGTGGAGGGCTATCTGCGCAGCGTGACCGTGGTCGACGATGCCAGCCGTGCCCGGCTCTTTTCCCCGCGCTTTCGCCGCGAGCTCCAGGGCTACGCGGCCAGCGAGGTGCTGCACGCGCACGCCGCCCGTGCCCCGCGCGAGGAACCGCTGGATTTCGTCCAGTACCTGGACCTGAAGACCTGGCTGCCGGGCGACATCCTGACCAAGGTCGATCGCGCCAGCATGGCGCACGGTCTGGAGGTGCGGGTGCCGATCCTCGATCACCCGTTCGTCGAATGGGCGGCGACCCTGCCGGCCAACCTGCGCCTGCATCAGGGCGAGGGCAAGTACCTGCTCAAGCGTGCGTTCGAGCAGGACCTGCCGCACGACGTGCTGTACCGGCGCAAGCAGGGCTTCGTCATGCCGATCGCCGACTGGTTCCGCGGCCCGTTGCGCGACACCCTGCGCCAGGCGGTGCTGGGCGAGCGGCTGGCCGATTCCGGCTGGTTCAACCCCGAACGCCTGCGCCAGCTGGTGGACGAGCACCAGAGCGGACGCTCCGACCACTCGCGCCCGCTGTGGGCCCTGCTGATGTTCGAATCCTTCCTGCGCCAGCGAGTCGACGTACCCGCCGAGCGCATCGCGTGAGGAGCCATGCCCCATGAACGACTCCGCCCGCCCTGCACGTCTTCTGCCACAGCCCGACTGGCCGCTGCGCATGCCGCAGCCACTGGCAAGACACCTGCTGTGGCCGGTCCACGAGCAGTTACGCGGGCGCGAGACGGCCGCTCATCTGCGGAGCTTGCGCCAGGGCGAGCAGGCCGGCGCGGCAGCAGTGTCGCGCGAACACAGGATCAGACTGCAGGCCCTGCTCGAGCATTGCACCTGCCACGTTCCGTACTACCGCGAGATCCTGGCGGGGGCTTCCCCGGAGCTCGCCGCGTTCCCGGTGCTGGAGCGCGACACGGTGCGCGAGCGCGGGCGCGATCTGCTGGCCGACAACGCCGCCGGCCCGTTGCTGCCCTCCAGCACCGGCGGCTCCACCGGGCGGCCGCTGGTGTTCTGGTCGGACCGGGTCAAGGAGGCACGCCACAACGCACAGAAGCTGCGCTTTCGCGGCTGGTTCGGCATCCGGCCGGGCGATCGCCAGGTGGATTTCTGGGGCTCGCCAATCGAGCTGGGCAAGGCCTCGCGCCTGCGCGTGATCAAGGATCGCTACTTCCTCAACCAGGTGGTGCTGTCGGCGCACGAGCTGACGCCGGAGCGCCTGGAGGCCTATGCGCGCTTCCTCGGGCGCTTCCGGCCACGACTCGTCTACGGCTACCCCACCGTGATCCTGCGCGTGGCCCGGACGCTGGAGGCGAACCCGGGACTGGCACGCGGCTGGCGCCCACGGGTGGTGGTCTGCACCTCGGAGATGCTTTACCCGCAGGTACGCGAACAGATCGCGAGCATCCTGCAATGTCCCGTGGCCAACGAATACGGCTCGCGCGATGGCGGCCTGGTCGCGCACGAGTGCCGGCACGGGCGCCTGCATATCGCCACCGAACATGTGCATGTGGAGGTCGACCAGCCGGATGCCGACGGCATCGGGGATCTGCTGATCACCAATCTGGATGGCTACAGCATGCCCTTCGTGCGCTACCGAGTGGGCGATCGCGGGCGCCTGGGCGATGGCACGGACTGCCCGTGTGGCTCGCCGCTGCCGACGCTGGACCGCCTGGAGGGACGACGCAACGACTTCCTGGTCGGGGCCGCCGGGCGCCGGGTGCACGGTTCGGCCGCCAACTACGTCATGCGCGACATGCCGCAGGTCGCGCAGTACCGGCTGGTGCAGCGCGCGGATCTGAGCCTGGATATCGAGGTGATCGCCAGCGGCCCCTGGGGCGCGGACGAAACCCGGGCCGTGACGCGGGGCATGCAGGGCATCCTGCATGCCGAGGTACCGGTGCGGCTGCAGCTGGTGGATCACATCGCCCCCTCCCCCTCCGGGAAGTACCGCTGGGTCGAGAGCGAGGCCCTGGAATCATGAAGATCCTCTACCACCATCGCACCCGCGGCGAGGACGCCCAGGGCGTTCACATCCGTGCGCTGTGCGATGCGTTTCGCGAGCTGGGCCACGAGGTCCACATGGTGGCGCCGCTGCAGCGGCGTCTGCCGGAACACACGGACGACGACGATATCCCGCCGGCCCCGGCGGCGAAATCCTCCGACGACGGAGATGCACGCCCCACGCTGGGAGGCGTGCCCATCCCCTTCTGGGTCTACGAGCTGCTGTCGCTGGCCTACAACGGCCCGGCGATGGTCCTGCTGCTGGTGGCAGTCCTGCGTCACCGGCCGGATTTCATCTACGAACGCTACAGCCTGTTCAGCTTCGCCGGTCGTCTGGTGGCGTGGCTGACCCGCCGCCCCCTGGTGCTGGAGGTGAATGCCCCGCTCAGCCTCGAACTGCAGACCCACGGCGACCTGGTCTTCCGCCGCCTGGCCCAGTGGCTCGAGGACTGGCTTTGCCGCCGCGCCAACCGGACCATCGTGGTCACTCGGGCCATGGCGGATATCTTCGCCGCGCGCGGCGTGCCGCGGGAACGCCTGCTGGTAATGCCCAACGGCGTCGACGGGGCGCACTTCCATCCCGGCGTGGAGGGCTCGACGGTGCGCGCACACTACGGCCTGCAGCGGGCCCGGGTGGTCGGCTTCGTCGGCTGGATCCGCCCCTGGCACGGGGTCGACGGGCTGATCCATGCCGTGGCCGGCCTGCGCGCCCGCCACCCGGATCTGCACCTGCTGATCGTCGGCGACGGTCCGGCCGTTCCGGCGCTGCGCCAGCAGGTCGAACAGGCCGGGCTGGAGGCCTGCGTGCATTTCACCGGGCCGGTCGAGCGCGCCGCGATCCCGGCCCATATCGCCGCCCTGGATATCGCCGTGCAACCGGACGTGACCGACTATGCCTCCCCGATCAAGCTGTTCGAATACCTGGCCCTGGGGCGCGCCGTGGTCGCCCCGGACAAGCCGAACATCCGCGAGGTCGTGCAACACGAAAACGGCGCCCTGCTGTTCCCGCCGCGCGACTGGGATGCGCTGGCGGAACAGCTGCACCGCCTGCTGGCGGACGATGCCTGGCGGAAACAACTGGGCGATCAGGCCGCCGCACTGGTGGAGTCGCAGGGCTGTACCTGGCAGGCCAACGCCCGGCACGTGATCGAGAGCGTGCGGCAGGCGGCCCCCTCGGTCGGGGTTGCCACATGAAGCTGCTGGTGCTGTCGCGGGTGTTCCCCAACGCGGTGCAGCCGACCTATGGCGTATTCGTGCGCGAGCGCATGTTCCGCGTCGCCGAACACATCCCGCTGGTGGTGGTCGCCCCGGTCGCCTGGTTCCCCGGACAGGGGCTGATCCGCCGGTTCTGGAAGCCGCACTTTCGTCCGCCCATCCCGCGTCACGAGGTGCAGGACGGGATCGATGTGTACCACCCCCGCTTCCTGTGCATCCCCGGCATCATGAAATGGACCGACGCGCCGTTCCTGGCCCTCGGCATCCTGCCGCTGGTGCGCCGCCTGAAGCGCGAACAGGGCATTACCGCCATCGACAGCCACTTCATCTACCCCGACGGCGTCACCGCCTGGCTGCTGGGCCGCTGGCTCGGTCTCCCGTGGACCATCACCCTGCGCGGCACCCTGCTGCGGATCTCGCGCACGCGTGCCTGCCGCTGGCTCGCCCTGCGTGCGATGCACGGCGCCGCCAGGGTATTTTCCGTGTCGGATGACCTGCGCCGCCTCGCCCTGGAGATGGGCATCCCGCCCCACCAGGTCGAGGTGATGCCCAACGGCATCAATCTCGAGCACTTCCGCCCCGAGGATCGCGAGGCCTGCCGGCGAGCACTGGGCCTGCCGCAGGCGGCGAAGATCATGATCACCGTAGGCGGCCTGAACGAGCGCAAGGGTTTCCACCGCGTGATCGAGCAGATGCCCGCCCTGCTCCAGCGACACCCGGACCTGCACTATCTGTGCGTGGGCGGCGGCGGTCCGGACGGCAACGAGCTGGCCTGGCTGCAGGGGCTGGCGGAGGAGAAAGGGGTGAGCGAACGGGTGCATTTCACCGGCGCGGTCGCCCCGGAACGCCTGCGCGATTACTACTCCGCCGCCGACCTGTTCGTGCTCGCCACCCGTTTCGAGGGCTGGGCCAACGTGTTCCTGGAAGCCGCCGCCTGCGGCCTGCCGACAGTGACCACCCGCGTCGGCGGCAACGCCGAGGTGATTCACGCCGACTGGCTCGGCCGCCTGGTCGAACTGGGCGACGGCGATGCCCTGCGCGACGCGATCGCCGACGCCCTGGAGGCCCGGTGGGACCACGAAGCGATCATCGCCTACGCCCGCGAGAACCGCTGGGAGATGCGCATCCCGACGCTCGTGCGTCGCCTTCACGAGGCCACCCACGCCGAGCGTCAGGGTTCCACCGATCTATAAAACGGCCCCTCGCCCTTCCGCCTCTTTCTGCAGGCTGGATCACGTTCCAGGCCATCAAGGCCGCATACGTACCCCCTTTGTGTCTCACCGTACGGAGCCCCTGCGCCGCAACTCCCAGAATCCTCTACGCGTTCATCTCCTCGGGCGAACCGGCCCGCGGCATGAACGCGGCGATTCATCCGGTACGAACACCGATCTTGAGAGGAAACAATCATGAAGACCTTTACCAAACTGAAACTGACCGCCGCCATCGTTCCCGTCCTTGCCCTGGGCATGGGCGGCAGCGCTTTCGCCGGCGAACACAACGATGAAGGACCGGATCACGGGGCCATGAACGGACCCGAAGCCGGCATGGATGAACCGGGTGCCCGGGGGGCCGATCACGCGAGTGCGCCCCATTTTGACCGCGCCCCGGAGGGCGCGCAGCATGCCGGCGACATTATCGGTGCGAACATCCACAGTCGCAGCGACGACACGGACATCGGCGAAGTCAGCGACCTCGTGATCGACCGGGACGGGAACATCGTCGCGGTCATCGTTGGCACCGGCGGAGTCCTGGGCCTCGGCGAAAAAGACATCGCCCTCTCCTGGGACCGCGTCAGCCACGAAATGGACGGCGATGACATCAAGCTCTACGTCGACATGGACGAAGAAACCCTGCAGGACGCACCCGAGTACGAACGCAACTAAAACACCCGAACCCGAAACCGCAAGGGACAGGGTTCAAAAATACGGGGCATGGTTCGCTGGCGCACATACGGAGGCCCGTTCTCCGGGTAGCGTCAGGGACATGCTCCCTCCGAGCATTCCGGATCTGCATCACACTCCCAGGTTGGCCTTCTCTCTCGTCAAGGCCAGTTGCGATTCCGGATTCAGCCTGCCTGCAGCCAATGCGGGCGGGCTGTTTTTTTCGGCAGGCCCGCGGGGGGCTGTGCTTGCGGTGGTGTCCGACCACAAGGGACTATGAGGTCATGTCGCGGACAACTTATGCAGCCTCTTCGGCAGACGAGCGTGCGCGTCTGCGATCGCTTGCCGGCGGTGTCACCGGGGCGCTGGAAGCCCTTGTGACATCCGATGGTGTCCTGCATGACCCCTGTGCCGACCGCTCCACACCCACCGACCACTATGGCGCGGTGCTGGCGGCCCTGGCCCTGACCCATCATGACCGGAACGAAACAGCCCATGTCCTGCTGCGACAGTGGTCCGCACTCCCCGCAGCGCAGCGCGGACACGAACCGTTCAACCGGCTCGGGCTGGGGCTGCTGGCCGGGACGCTGGAGCAAACGACGGAATCCGACCGGGTGGCCGCGGCACGCACCCAATGTCCGCTGGCCCGCGGGTACCCGTCAAACAACTGGAGCCTGCTGGCGCAGGCCCTGCGGGTGCGTGAGGCGAGCCCGGATCGGCTTCCGCGCGAACAGCACCGGTTGCGCAGTCAGGTGCGGGCATGGACCACCCGGGCGGGGGGGTTCATCGATTTCCCGCGGCATCCCGACCCGCAACGGGGCATCGCCACGCCGGTGGCCTACCATCTGAAATTTCTCCTGTGCCTGCATCTTGCGCTGGGGCGGGCGCCGGATGCCGAACTGGAAACCGCACTGATGCGCGGCCTGGACTGGCTGGGGTTGTTTCTGACCGACTCCGGCTATTGTGGCGGGCTCGGGCGCAGCAACCATGCCCTGTTCGGCGATGCCTGCCTGCTGACGGTGCTGCACGGACTGCTGCTGCGTCCGGGGGCGCTGCGGCCGGACACGGCAACCGAGGTCCTGCAGGTCGCCCGCAACCTCCGCCAGCGCCTCGAACGCCAGCAGCGCGACGACGGCCTGCTGTGGCTGACGCCGGGCGGAGGCTGTGGCGAGGCCGCCGGCTGGGATGGCTACATGTACCTGACGGTGTACAACGCCTGGTTCGCGGGGTTGCTGTCCGCAACCCTGGCCGGCCATCCCTGGCTTTCGGGCACCGGCCTGCCCGACTGGTCGCCGGCCTGGAACCCGGGGCCCGGAGTAACCGAAGACGCCGAGGCGGGGCTGCTGCGCTATCGCGGCGCACGCGTGGATGCCCGGATCTCTACCCGTGGCCAGGCCGTCCAGGGGTTCGGACGCGCGGTCGCCGATCTGCGCCAGGCGGCCCTGTGCCCCTTCCATGTGGAGGTGGACGGTCGCCCGGTGGTCGCACCACCGGTCCGGATGGCGGCGTCGCACCTTCAGGATGAACCGGCGGTGGCTGGCTGGACCCCGATGGTGGAGTCCGCTGGCGGGCTCTTCGGCCTCACCCGGCTGGATGTCCTCTCGGTAGAGCCGACGGATTCGGGGGTCACCCTCACTGGCTCCGGAGCGCCGGTGCGCCTGACGCGGGCGCCGGAACGCACAACCCTCGACCGCCTGCAGGCGACCCTGGACTGGCGGCTGTTCGGCGGGCGGCTGGGCCGCCGGCAGGCCCTTCGCCCCGCAACCCTGGCGGACCACCGGTGGCAGGCACAACTGACCATCGACGACCAGGAGGCCACCCTGCACTATCGGCTGCAGTTGCAGCCGACCTCCGCGGACGTACCTGCACGCTGGCTGAACCCGCACGGGATCCGCCGTCTGGCGGGCGACAGCGAACCATCCGGCGACGTGCACCTGTCCACCCTGGGACCCGCCGAATGTCGGGCCGATCCCCCGGCCCTGTGGCCCGCCGCGGGCACAACCCGCAAATGGCAGCTACGCCTCACCCCGTCGGATGCTGCCGCCTCAGTCTTTCCCTGACTGTGCGCGCAGTTGAGAACGAGCCCGGCGGGCCGCCTGCCGCCCGTGGCGCAGGAGCACGTGTCGGATGCATTGCGGTGCCTTCACAGCCCTTCCAGCCCGCAGTCTCGATATCGCCGTGCTGATCCACCGCATGAGCGACGGCCTCCGGGTCGGCAACCCGCTCGAGGCGCTCGTTGAAACCGTCCTGCTGAAGGCGTTTGGCATACCGCCGCAGATTCGACCGGAGCTTGCGCGGACGGGTGTTGAAGTACTCCTCGAAAGATCCCTCGTTGGCTACCGCCATGGTGGTGCAATGCTGCAGCAATTCGGCTCTGCCGCCGTCCTCGGACAGCTTGCAAAAGGCGGGGTCCAGCAACGTGAGGTCCAGCTGCAACACGAAGCCCGGCAGGGCCTTCATCAATTCGCTCACGGCCCTGGTTGTGTCGACCCGCTCATGATCCAGCATGATCGGGCCAAGGGGTGCCTGGCTGGGCTGGAACAGTTGCCACCGCTGCCGGAACACACGAACATGGCGGCCCCGGGCCCGGCGGCCGTCCAGGGGCTGCGCCAGTACCGGGAAGGCGAGCGATTCCGGCAGGTCGTGGAGCTGAGCCGGTGTCGCGAGATCCATTCGCGGGATCACCTCCCGGGACCGCACCGGCGGCTCGACGGGCCGCACGCCGGCCCCGCGGACCGCTACCCCATGCGCCACCAGGCAGCGTGCCACTGGCACCACAACCCGTGGTGCATTACCGATCAGCAATGTCGGCGCGCGCGAGTGAGGACCGGAGGACAGTGGCATGGGCGGTCACCGGCGGCCGGGAGGCCAGAGACTGCGCATGACTGAAACCCCGATGTAGGCCCATGTGCGCCACGCCAGGGGTTGGTTCCGAAACGCGTACCCGAAAGCGCCGAGGGCGATTCGGGGGTCTCCGGACCAGAAATGCTTGTAGCCAAAACGGAAGCTGAGCCCGGCGAGCCGTTCGCGCAACTGCGTTGCGGTTACCGTGGACCCGTCCGGACCCGCACGGCCCCAGCGGGCCAGGGCGCGCTGGAGGATCTCGAGCTCGAAATTGCGCGCGCGGGGGGTATGGGTGGAATTGTCCGCATGCTGGCGGTAAAGAGCGAGGATGCGGTCGATGCGCAATATCCGGGTTTCCCGGGAGGCCCGCAGCCAGTAGTCGTAGTCCTGGCCCAGCCGGAGTGTTTCGTCGAACTCCCCCATCCGGTCGATCAGTTCCCGCCGCATCACGACCGTGGAGGTCCATACCCACGCGGGCCTGAGCAGCAGGAGGTGATAGATCCACCCGGCCGGCCGGAACGGGATCTCGCCGGAGGCGGGGCTTTCGGGCGTAGCTTCCTGTTGCCAGGCTGCATCACTTTCGCTTTCGGGAAACCAGTGCGCACCCCGGGTGCAGACCAGGGCCACATCGGGATTCTCGTCCAGGACCCGCTTCTGCAGTGCCAGCTTCCCCGGCAACCACACGTCATCCCCGTCGAGGAACGCCACCACCGGCGCCCGCGCATGCCGCATCCCCACATTACGGGCCGCGCCGGGCCCCGAGCGAGGCCGGGCCGTGGACAGCAGACGGACCCGGTCATCGTAGGTGCGGGCCCGCTCCGCGGTGTTGTCGGTGGAGCCGTCGTCTACCACCAGCACCTCTACACTCACGCCCTCCTGAGCGAGGATGCTGTCCAGGGCATCAGCGAGAAACGCCGCGCAGTTGAAGGCGGGTACCACCACGGAGAAATCCGGGGTGGCCCGGTCATCACGGGGGCGCCCCTGTTGCTCCGGCATCGCGGCTTCCCCGGCCGGCGAAGTCATCCGATATCCCTCCGGCTGATGTACTTCGAGGCCATCGCTCAAACCAGCAACTCAGCGGCCATCGGCTGACCGAGAAAGCCCACCGGACTCGCCGACAGGCCATACGCGCCGGACTGGAAGACGGCAATGAGATCGCCCGGTTCCGCTGCAGGCACATCAATCTGTTCGGCCAGAATATCCAGCGGAGTGCAGAGCGGGCCGACGATCGAAGCCTTCCCGGTTTCGGCCTCGGTCATGCGCGTGGCAACCGCGACCGGATAATTCTTCCGGATCACCTGCCCCAGGTTCCCCGACGCCGCCAGGTGGTGATGCATGCCGCCGTCCGTCACCAGGTAGACCCGGCCCCGGGAAACCTTGCGATCAATGACGCGCGCCACATAGACCCCCGCCTCGCCCACCAGATAGCGGCCCAGCTCCAGCACCACCCGGGCATCGCCCAGCCGTCGGGCACAGGTCTCGACATGCCCGGCCAGGTGATCGGTCACCACGTTCAGGTCCAGCGGCCGGTCATTGGGGAAATAGGGGATACCCAGGCCACCGCCAACGTTCAGCAGCTTGACCGGGCCTGGCGCCTGCTCCGCCAGACGGTAGGCGAGTTCGAAGATGCCGTCCTGAGCCGCGGTCAGTGCCTCGGTGCTCAGGTTCTGCGAGCCGGCAAAGATCTGAAAGCCCTGGAACGACAACCCGTAATCGCCAATGCGCTGCAACAGCTCGGGGACCTGTTCGGCATCCACACCGAACGGACGGGACCCCCCGCCCATGCGCATGCCCGAGGACTTCAATTCGAAATCGGGATTGACCCGCACGGCCACACGGGCCGGCTGGCCCGCCGCCTCGGCCAGGCGATGGACGCGTTCCATCTCGCCGAAGGATTCCAGGTTGATCACGATGCCGGCCTGCAATGCCGCCGCAAGCTCCCCGTCGCGCTTGCCGGGCCCGGCGAAACTGATATCGCCCGGCGAGGTACCGGTATTCAGGGCCAGCTCGAGTTCCGCGGCCGAGGCCACATCGAGGCCATCAACACGCTCCGCCATGTACTCCACGACGGCGGGCATCGGATTGGCCTTCACGGCGTAGTGCAGGTGCACGGCGCGGGGCAGGCAGCCACGCAGCTCCGCCAGGCGGGCGTCCAGCATCCCGCGGTCATAGGCGTAAAAGGGCGTGCCGCCGGCCTCCCGGGCCAGTTCGGTGACGGGCCTGCCACCCAGCGCCAGACAGCCGTCGACGAGCCGGAATTGCTTCATGCAGGGGAGTTCCGTGACGTGTGGCGTCATGCTGGATCCTCGGTGAAGGCGTCCCGGTAGAAGGTGCGCAGCCCTGCACGGTCGATCTTGCCGTTGGAATTGCGGGGCAGGGCCTCGGCCCGGACGATGAATCGGGACGGGACCATGAAGGCCGGCAGGGCCGCACGACACGCGGCCGTCAGTGACTCAACAGGCGGCTCGCGGCCCGGTTCTCCGGCGACGACCACGACGATCTCCTCGCCCAGTCGCTCATGTGGCAGACCGAACGCCACCGCCTCGCGCACCCCCTCCATCCCGTCGAACACCTCCTCGATCTCCCGGGGGCTGACGCGGTAACCGGAAGTCTTGATCATCTCGTCCCGGCGCCCGACGAAATACAAAAACCCGTCTTCGTCGCGTCGCACCGTGTCGCCCGACCACACGGCCCGTTCCGGAAGGCCCAGCTCCGGACGCTGCCCGGGCACCGGGCGAAAGCGCCGGGCCGTCGCTTCCGGCGCATTCCAGTACCCCAGGCTCACCAGTGGCCCCCGATGAACCAGTTCACCGGGTTCACCGGGGGCGCACGGCTCACCATCCGCGCGTACCACCATCACCTCGGCATTCGGGATGGCCTTGCCCATGGAGGTCGGGCGCGCGTCGATTTCCTCCGGCGGCAGATAGGTCGAGCGGAATGCCTCTGTCAGCCCGTACATCAGATAGGGCGCTGCATTCGGCAACTGCTCGCGCAGGGCGGTCAGGGTAGTCAGGGGCATCGCGCCCCCCGAATTGGTGAAATAGCGGAGACTCCGGCGCGCGCCCTCGGACCACTCCAGACCCGCGAGCTCAACCCACAGGGGAGGCACCGCAGCCAGCCCGGTAATCGAGTGCCTTTCGACCGCCCGCACCACGTCACGCGGCATCAGGTAGTTGAGCAGAACGGCTTCGGCCCCTACCCGGAACGCGGTGGTCAGCTGGCTGAGGCCATAATCGAAGCTGAGGGGCAGTACGCTGAGGATCCGGTCCGCGGCCGTGTTTTCCAGGTACTCGCTGACGCTCCTGGCACCCGCCACCATGTTCCGATGCGACAGTACGACCCCCTTGGGCCGCCCGGTGCTGCCCGAGGTATACAGGATCGCGGCCATGTCCGACTCGATCCGCCGGACCGGCGCCGGCGGAGCCTCCCTGTCCGTTGACGACGAATCCCAGGCGAACAGACGCATCCCCGGGGGAACGATGTCGTCCGTATCCGGCCCCGTGTCCGCCGTGTAGACCTGTTGCAGATCGGGACACCCGTTCAGGAACTCCGCCAGCGGTCCAAGCCTGCCGCGCGAGGTGACCAGGGCCATTGCACCGGCATCCTGCAGGATGTGCGCGACCTGGTGCGGCTTGAGAGTCGGATTGACCGGCACCGCCACGCCGCCGGCCGCCATGGCTGCAAACAACGCGACGACCGTCTCCGGCCTCTTGTCCAGGAACACGGCAACGCGATCATTCGGCTGTACACCGTTGCGCCTCAACGCGGCTGCCTGCCGCATCACGTCACCGGACAGTTCCCGATACGAGCGCTGCTGATCTCCGTGCGTCAACGCGGGGGCATCCGGACGCCGCCGCGCGGAGGCCAGGATCAGTTCGTGCAGCAGATGGGCCATTACCGCCGACGCTCCTCGCCATACACCCTTTTGCCACGGCCGAGATTCCTCGTCTCCACCCCGTGCCGGCTGCGCTGCAGACCCCTCATGACTGCTGGCTCCTTGCGCGTCCCTTCATGACCCGTACGAGATTGAGCGGCAACAACATATACGTCGGCAGATCCCACGCCGCATGCCGCCTCAGGACGCCTCAGGACGCCCCGGTCGACACGAACACGCTGACGCAGGTTATGCACCAGCACGGCTGCAAACTCTTTCCGCTTTCTTCCGATGCTGGTCCGCACCGTCTCCTGCTGATTTTCCGAGAGCCGGAATCGCCTCTGCCATTTCTTTCTCAGGATCAGCTCGTAATGCACCCGGTTCAGAACCTTCTCTCCTCCCCACTGAATGGACGACATGTAGATGTTGACCCCCTCACCGTAGAACACCTGAAAGCACGGGACGATACATACGACTTTCTCGTGCTTTTCCCAACAATGCAAATCTCGGTGCAAGCTCGCGCTGACCCCCCGTATTTTTCTTGACTTGGCACAGCACTCGATATCGGAGACACTGCACTCACCCCCCCGGCCAACCATTTTGTAAAAAAAACTGACACTCGGATGCGAACTCAATCAGAGCGTTCTTATAAGTCCTCAACCCTTGTTGATATACAATGTCTCCGAATCAAACCGGCAAACGGAATCGAACATGTCCAGCATTGAACAGGTGAAGACAATCATCGACTCCACACTGGAGCTTGGCGGACGCGCACGGGCCTTCGGCCGGGAGACTCCTTTGCTGGGGGACATCCCCGAACTGGACTCCATGGCTGTCGTAAATCTCATGACCACCATGGAAGAGCAGTTCGACATCGTCGTGGAGGACGATGAAGTGAGCGCCGAGACCTTCGCGACGCTGGGCGATCTGGTGGATTTCGTCGATTTCAAGCTCGCTGCCGCCTGAGCCCGTCATGCTGGCTGGATTCCGTTCCGGAACCGCGGGACCGGTCTTTGAGGTCCTGCACCCTCCGGGGGTCACGCCCTGCAGAGGAACGGTGCTTTATGTGCAACCCTTTGCCGAGGAGATGAACAAGTCCCGGCGGATGGCGGCTTTGCAGGCGCGGCAACTGGCCGGCCAGGGATTTGCCGTGCTGATGCCGGACCCCTATGGCTGCGGCGACAGTGGGGGTGACTTCTCCAACGCGCGCGGGAATATCTGGCGGCAGGACCTGGTGCAAGGCGTTCACTGGCTCCGGCAGACCTATCCCGGCCCGCTGGCTTTGTAGGGGCTGCGGACGGGCTGCCTGCTCGTCAGCGACGTCTTCCAGCGCAGGGTGCCGGAGGTGCGTCATTTCGCTATCTGCTGATCGGTGTCCACGCTCGCGCTCGATCACAGATCCGTGAACAGGCGACCATGCCGGCGTTCCAGTTCGTCGGGCAGGTGGCAGGTGCCGGCGGAATACTGAATCGCCCCCACGTCCGCGCGCCCTTCCCGTGGCTGCCCGCAGAAGTCGTGGTCGACCTCGGGTGGCGCCGACCCCGCGCCCAGGGGCCGGGCATCCATGTCTTCCAGCCGCAGGTCGCCGAATTCGGGCGCCAGCAGCCAGCGCTCCACCGGGCGGGAGTGCTGCCCCAGGAAACTCCCGCGCACCTGGTTCAGGCTTGCTTCGATGAAGTCCTGCGTCCAGCGAACGGCCCCCTCGCTGATCCAGCTCGGGTAGAGCACGTGATAGTCGGAGATGCGATGCGTCAAATGATCCCGCAGCCCGGGGATATACGACGCCTTGTCGAACCACCCCGTCTCGATGTTGCCGGTTTTCTCCAGTTCGGCATCGTCGCGTGCCCAGACTGTCCCGGTCATCAGGTTGTCCACCACCCGGGCGCGCGTCTCCGGGAACCGGCCCTGGATCCCGTAGGCGTTGAACACCGTGTTGTTCGCCACCAGCGCATCGCGCCCGCGATTCACATAGATCCCCGGCTCGTCCGGGCAGTTGAGGATGATGTTGTTGGTCATGCGGCTGTCGAGGGTCTCCGGACAGGTCTCGCAATCCCCGATCCTGCGCCGGTCCAGGACCCCGGGGCTGGTGCCACCCCCGCCCAGCGACAGGCCGATGCGCCGTTCGCCCGTATGGCGCCATTCGCAGATCACCAGGTTGCGATCGAACAGGGCATCGGCCGCCCCGCCCTTCACGAACCCGGGCGAGCCGTGGCGTCCGCGTTGCCCCTGTGCCATGTCCGCAATGAAGTTCTCCTCGATCCGCCAGCCCTGCCCGCCGACGATGTCGATGGCAACCACCGGCCAGCGCGTAGTGTGGATCCCATCATTCACGAACACGTTGCGCCGGACATGCACATTGTCCGGAAAGCGCCGCGGGTCGCCTTCGCCATTGGCCTTGATCGCCGCGTGAAAGTTACGAAAACGGTTTCCCTCGATCACCGCATGGTCGGCCCGCCGCACGATATGCAGGGCATGGTTGCCGCTACCCTCCCCCTGGAAGTCCAGACCCCGGATCTCCCAGTGCGGAGCGAACAGCTTGAAGGCGGTGGTCCGGCTGGAGTGGATGACCGCCGTCCCGGGGGTGCCCGCCCGGATCACGATGGGCTCCGACTCGGTTCCGTCCGCGCGCAGGTTGAGCCGCTCGCCAAGCCGGTAGTCACCCGGGCGCAGTTCGATGACATCGCCGGCCTCGGCCTGGGTTACGGCGCGGGCCAGCCCATCGGCATCTTCCACCACGCGCGGTTCGGCCATGAGGGCCAGAGGCAAACCGGCGAGCACCCATACCAGGAGCCGGAAACCCCGCTGCAACGTTTCCTGATTCAGCCACATCATCTCGGTTCACCTCCCGTGCGGGCCCGATCCCGGCGGACCTCCCGCATCACCCCTGGCCTGCCCGGATAATGCACCCGCTTTACGTTTGCGATTTTCATGTTCAAAACACAGGCCCCGGGCGATTCCACCGTCTCCCGAAACGGGAACGGCGAAGATGGTTCAGCAGGACGGCGAACACCGCCGCGGGAAGCCTGCGAAGCTGGTCCGGAAATTCGAGGTCATAGGTTTTGAGTCTCTCGCGCACCGGATCCGTCAGATAGCCATCCGAATGAATCTGCACGGACTCCAGGCCCCAGTTGGCGTTGCCCTCGACCAACACCGGCCCCTCGGGGGTTACCACAATGTCCCAGCCCACGGACGGGGTGCCGGAGAAATTGGCGGCCACCCTCCTGGACAACTCGACGCAATCCTCCCAGTACGGGACCCGGGTTCCCGTAAAATGGACTTTCGAATCGGGGTGGACCTGGTACCAACGGCTCCCGGAGGTGGGACAGGACACTCCCTGACCCATGCGTCCGGTATCCGGATCGACATGAACGGACAGACTTCCCTTGTACCAGTTGTCTGCCATCGATCCGGCCGTGCCCAGCCGCAGGATGGAAAAATCAACGGTGATCGTGCCCGAGGTGTCATGAAAGGTGACGATCCGAACGCAGTTAATGCAGCTTGAATTGATCTTCTGCAGGTCGGCGTGCTGCTGCAGCCGCTGTTGTACAATCCAGCCGTCGTAACGGGTTCCATAGTAACGCCTGGTCGTGTTTCCCAGGCGCTCGAGGAATGCCCCCAGGTTGTCCACGGTTCCGCAAAATCGATGGATCTGCTCACCCTGCTGCCCCCCCCTGGGCTTGAAGATCCAGTCGACCTCGCCCCCGGGAGGGGCGAGCCCCACGAAATCTCTTTCCGTGGTCAGCGCTTCCTCGCTGACGGTCCGGCCGAAGACCGGATGGTAGAGACCCAGAGTTTCGGGCGTGGGGATGCCTAGGCCCGCGAAAACGAAATGGCTCAGCCATTTGTCTTCCAGAATGTGCTTCTGGCCACCCTGATTGACATGCGTTCGATACAGGCGATGAAGCTGGCGGTGGTTCATGAACCGCACACATGCCTCCGGAGTCCGGTCACCGAGCCGGTAGAGCTCATACTCCGAACTCTTGAAGCCACTGCCCAGGACTCGCATCTTGTGCAGTCTGGCCCGTGGGTTCATGGGAGGACCCCCTGGTGGTATCCGGTCGAGGGGGTCGCGCTCGCTTCCGGCACTGCCGTTGCGGCCTGCCTCGACTGCCGGGTCGCGGACTCCAGACGCGAGGCCGTCAGCATGCCCCCCAGGCAGTCGATCCGCTGCGGGCCCATGTTCCGCGGTGTGCGCAGCACATCTTCGGGGGAATCGGTCGCGAGGATCGCGCGCAGCCATTCGGAACCGGAGAGTGTTCCCCGCGCAGTGGCACGAAAAAGGGGGTCATGCCGCGCCAGCCGGGCGAAATTGCCTTCCGGCGGCTGGAAAAACTGCCGGCCCGGCCAGACCCGGTTCAGGAACGGGCGGAGCTGGCGCACCGTGGCCTTGCCGAGCGAACGTGGACGCGGACTCAGCAGCGGCAGCCCGGTCTTGTCATATGGGATGCCCGCCAGTTCGGGGCTGAGCCGCTGGATGATCCGCCGGTAAAGCCACGAGCCCTTGCGCAGTTGCCAGGGCAGGGCCAGAGCAAAGTCCATCAGCGCGTGGTCGAGCGCCGGGGTGCGCACATCCAGATAGTTCTGATTCAGGCGGACGATGTTGTAGACCAGGCGTCGGCTGCGGTTCTCCAGATAGTGTCGCTGACTGGCCTCCAGGCCGGTGTCACCGGCGGGGAAGTCCTCGCGTATGCATTCCTCGACCCGACGCACTTGCGGGCTGTCGGGGCCAAAACCCAGGGCCGCAGCGTTGTAGCGAAGGCGCGCCAGATGTCCCTGGATCTGCTGTTCCCGCGATTGCTCGCACAGAAACGTGGCCTTGAACAGCAGATCCTGCAGGAACCCGTCGACCGTGGCGCGTGACCCGGTGGCGGCAAGTCTTCGCGCCGTCCCGACCAGACGCCAGTGGCCGATATTGAAGTCGCCGGGGCCCAGGTCGGGGTTGAAACCAGGCGCATGGCGCATGTCGTCGGCCGAATCGAAACGTTCGATCGGGCGGCGGAGATGACGCCCGATCCGGCGGGCATAGGGCCATTCCACATTGGCCAGGTCGTGGCAATGAAAGAGCCGTGCGCACAAGGCCAGGTCCGGATGTAACGCCAGATTGCAGCGCGAGTCCAGACCGGCGGTCACCGGCATGGCCACCGTCTCCGGATCGAGGTCCGCCGCGTGCCGGACATGGGCCTGCCGGAGCCGTTCGGTGGCGGCTTCCAGCCACGGCTCGACCGACCCCGGGTCGCCGACCTCCGGGACGGGCGGCAGCCAGTAGCGATCACATACCGGGTCGGCCCCGGTGCCCGGGATACGGCAGCGGCTGGCCGGGGGCAACAGGTGCACATCCCGCAGCAGGGTGCGGCTGCCCCATGGGTGATCCAGGAAGATCGTGGTCAGCACCGCCGCCGGGTCGGGTTCGACCGCTCCCGGCAGGAGCCGGGCGACGTCGGCAAGACGGGTGGCGAAATAGAAGGTCCTGCCGCGGACGGCCCAGTGGACCGGGATGGTCCCGAGGCGGTCCGTAATGATCTCCATGCCGGCGGGCGTCCAGCGCAGCTCCAGCCACGAGCCGTCGCGCCGCGCGGGATCGGATGGCTGGTCCTGGATCAGGTGGCGTTCCCCGATCACCACGCCCGTCGGGTCCCTGCGAACGGTGCAGGAAGGGTGACCCGGCTCGTACTGCAGGTGAAAACCCGGCCCCGTTTCCCAACACCAGCCGGCGGGTACCGCCGGAGCCGTTTCAGCGGCTCCGGGTCCAAAAGTGCCGCGCAGTTTCAACATGATGATGCCCCCATTACGACACCTCTCCGAAGTGGGATTGATTGCCGGACAGTCGACACGCCCAGCGTCGGTTCAGGACATTCCGGTCCACGGCCATCTGAAGGGCACGCATTTCGGGTCCTTCCGGCCGCCCGGATGCAAACCAGAGCCCTGCCAGCACAAGGGCATACGTGAGCCCCCCGAGAGGGATCAGCAACAGCAGATGCAGGGCGGCGATGGCGGAACTGGTGACGCCCGGGAGTGCGGCGACGGTGCCCAGCAAGGTCGCCAGCATCACCAGCGAAGCCAGCACCGGGCGCCAGATCACAGCGAAGAAATCCCTGCTCGGCATCCGGAGGAAATGCGAAACCAGCATCACGCCGAAAGGCATCAGGGCGCTGGAGGCGAAGACCTTCGACCACACGGCGATTTCCAGCCCGTGACCGGCCCACAACAGGTACGCCATCAGAGGCAGCGTCAACAGGACATCGGCCAGGATGAAAATGCCGACCCAGTACGGCTTGTTGAGGGCCATGAACAGTGAAAAACGATTGCCATGCAGGATCCGCGTGGCACCCAGAATGGCCAGCACCTGGATCAGTGGGATGGTCACCAGCCAGTTCTCGCCCAGAAGAAGCCATACCATGGGTTCGGCCACGCCCACCATGCCGAGCGCTGCGGGGACGGTAACCAGGGTCACCAGGCCCTGGGCCAGCAGATAGCCCCGGCGCAGGCGCGGCAAGTCGTGCGCCACCTTTGCAAAGCCGGGGAACACGGCCCGCATGATCGGCGCATAAAGCTCCGAGGACGGGAGTTTTGCGATATCCGATGCGACCCGGTAGGCACCGAGACCATCCGCCCCCACGAGACGGCCGACAATCCAGTCCGGCCCCCTGCCCTGCGCGTACATGGCCACGTTGTTGAACGTGACCCAGGCGGAAAATCCGATCAGGTCCCGCCAGCCGGACAAGTCCGAACGCGGCCGGAACGGGTGCATCGCGTAGCTCAGGCTCAACCCCACGAACGCCGACGTCAGGGAGCCGAGGACCAGTGCCCAGTAGCTCTGAAGGTAGAACCCCATGGCAATGGTCACGGCCACCGCCGACGCCTTCTTGCCGAAGCCGAACAGGAATTCCTTGCGGAACGTGAGCTCCTTGCGGAAGGCGACGATGCCGATGTTCTCGAACCCGTGCATGAACGAGATGGCGGCAAAGGCGTAGACAATCATCTCCACCCGGGCATCATCAAAGAACACCGCCGCATGCGGCGCCGCCAGCACCAGCGCCAGCGCACCCATTGACTGGTACACCAGCTTGATGGTCCAGGCCGTGTCGTAATGCCGCCGTTCCGCCTTCTGGTCGCGGATCAGGGCCAGATCCAGCCCGAAGGCACCGACCATCTCGATCAGGGCGTACAGGGCGAAGGCCATCGCCACCAGGCCGAAGTCCTCCGGCACCAGCAGCCGCGCGAGGATCACCGTACTGATCAGGCCCATGAAGCGCTGGAAGGTGCGCAGGCCCATCATCCAGGCGGCACCACCCGCCACCTTGTCGCCGAGGTCCTTCATGACCTGTCCCGTCCGGTTCTTGTCACGGGAAACATGATCAATAACCGCGCAGTTTCAGTCGGGCCCAGCGTTTTGCGCGATACCCTCGCGGCAGAAACTCGAGCATGCGGGCAATCCTGTTGTTCAGCCGGGATCGCCACGGCAGGCGATACCCCACCCCCTTTGAGATTGTCATGCGGCACGGCACGCAAAACCCGCATGGCTGCCCCGCACGCGTCGGCATGTGGCAGAACCAGGTCTGCTCCAGCAGATCCAGGAATCCGTGGTCTCGGGCGTGTTCGCGCATCTCGGCCTTGCCGATATGCAGTGTCGGAAAACTGAACAGATTGAACAGACTTTCCGGCGCCTCCTCGTCCAGGTACGGGCGTACAGGTTCCCGTTTGTATTCACGTATTCCGCTATTCAGTCGGGGATCAAGAAAATAGAAATCCTCATTATGCTGGACGCAGACTTCGATGCCCTCCAGTGCGTTCTGCCGCACCAGCTCCGCCAGCCATATATATTGCGGGCCGATCCCCCGGGTTTCCTGCAGCTTCTCGAATTTCTTTTGCAACACCGGATCCGGCCGTGCGGCGGCGGCGTGAAGGACCTGTAATGCCAGAAGACGCCCGCCCGTGGCACGTTCGTTGATTGCAAGACGCAAGCGATCCATGACGGCGAGTTCCTGGCCGATCGACTGTCGGTTCTCGTCACGTACATACCAGGGCTCAACCGTTTCCCCGTAATGAAGAACCAGATCCAGCACCCGGAAAGTCGAGTCCCAGCCACCGGTCCAGAATATCCTGCGCGGGGGCGGTGAACCGGAGGATGAACCGTCCGGCTGCGGGAACCCGGCCGATCGAGCTTTGGGAGTTGCGTTAGTCAATGCAACAATCTCCTGAAGTGAGCCACGCAGTTGAATATATTTTTCACCTTCGGAACACACACGGGGATCCCACCGGGTCTGTTATCGTTATAATGGAACCCCAGCCATGTACTGGCGACCGAAACTCGGGGGAGTCCAAATTGAAACTGATATTCACCGGTGATACCCGACTGATTCGAACTCCCGGCACGGAACAGGCAGGCAAACCGCAATCGCCCTTCGCACGCGTGCAGCACCTTTTGCAGGGCGCGGATGTCCTCTCCGGGAACCTTGAATGCTTCTTCACCGAGGACCTCGAGAACCAGAAGGGACTGTGGAAACACCCGAAAGTCCTGCGTGCCGACCCCGCGATGGCGACGACCCTGGTGGAGGCCGGATTCAGCATCCTGAATCTCGCCAACAACCATATGATGGACGGCGGGCCTCAGGGACTGGAGACAACCACGGACACCCTGAACCGGATCGGCCTTCCGTGGTCGGGGGCGGGCCGCGGGCACGGGCAGGCGATCGCGCCGGCATGGCTGGAACGTGGCGGGCGGACATTGGCCTTCATTGGAGCGGGCGACAACTCTCACGATTACGCCGGGCCGGAGACTCCCGGCGTGGCCCCGATGGAACCCTTCGGGGACCTTCTCCAGCGCACCCGGGAGGCTGCAGAACAGGCCGACATCGTCGTGGTGCAGCTGCATGCGGACCTCGAGTTCAGCTACGCGCCGGCGCCGTACCGGGTGAAGCTCAGCCGCGCGCTGATCGACCACGGGGCCACGCTGGTGATCCAGCACCATCCACATGTGGTCCAGGGCGTGGAGCGTTACCGGAACGGCCTCATCGCGTACTCGCTGGGCAACTTTGTGTTCAACGTCCGTGGCAACGCCTATCAGGAAGGTTTTCCCGAGGCCCGTTACGGGTGGATCCTTTCGGTGGATCTGGATCCCGCCACCCATGGCGTGACCGGCTGGGACATGGAGCCGGTGTGGATTGCGGACGATCATCGGCCGGAACCCATCGAGGGAGCGCCGCGCGAGACCGCCCTGCGGGATTTTGCCGGCCGCTGTGCGGTACTGCGGTCCTCCCGGCAGTTGCGGCGCGCGTGGCTCGGGAGAAGCTGGCGGGAAGCTCGCTACCATGCGCTGATGGCCTACTACAAAAGCCGCCGCGGACGCCCGGGTGCCGCAATGCTGGACCTCCTGGACCTGCCGATGCGGCCACGCAAC
The DNA here is from genome assembly GCF_001995255.1 of Thioalkalivibrio halophilus. Classification (GTDB taxonomy): domain Bacteria; phylum Pseudomonadota; class Gammaproteobacteria; order Ectothiorhodospirales; family Ectothiorhodospiraceae; genus Thioalkalivibrio; species Thioalkalivibrio halophilus. The sequence goes on from NZ_MUZR01000002.1 coordinate 58,300, forward strand.
CGCTTCTGGCTGCGAGCACTTCCGCTTCTCGGACGTTGATGGCAGTGCGGGGCTATCCATGCCCTACTGCCCCCTGACCTTGCGTGTGGCGCGGGTCTCCTGCCATTGACGGCAGCGCCACTGGAGCCCGACGGGCAGGGTGCGTACCGCCCGCTCGATCGCCCAGTAGCGCGTTTTTCCGATCCATCCCAGTCTCGCGCCCTCCTCCTTGCGCTCAAGCATCAGGACGCATGGGCGGCATGTGCCGCAGGGATGACGTCCCCGAACGGGGCTGTGACAGAAACAGGTTTTCGCCAGCACCTCGTCCCAGCCCCGTTCCGTCGCCTCCTGCCGCAACCGGGCGTCGCTACGCTGGATAAGCGGCAAGACGAACCCGCCCAGCAGGACGGCGACAGCCCCCGCGTCGGGCGCCACCCGAAAAGCCGGAACCGTGTCTTGCCCGACGGGCACCAGGAACGGCCCGACGATGGGGTACAGGCTTCCCTTCTCCACGCTCAGTTCAATCCCGTCCAGACCTTCAGCCTTCACCAGCATCGCGAGCCAGCGATACTGATTGCCGAGGCGGTTCTGTCGGGTGATGGTCAGAAAGGCTTCATCGATGTCCGGATCGGGAGGGATCTCTTCACGCCGATACAGGACCGGTTCCCGGATCCGGCCGGGCTCCGCGTAGCCGCCAGCCTCCAGGTGCTGCGTGAGCTGCCGGATGGTGGCGAGCTCCATCGCGGACGAGGCGCGACGGGGATCGATCACGTAACGGGGCTGTATGGGCCCCACTGTGGTGGTCAGCAACTCCATCACCCGGAAGGTCGAGTCCCAGCCCCCGGTCCAGAAGATCTCGGTGGCCCCGCTCATCTCGATGCTCCGGTTGTCGAATCGCTCCGGCCTGCACCGGGAAGCAGGAATCGCCCGCTCCGGACCCCACTGGCGAGGATTGCGTAAAGGGCCGTCCTCACGTGTCCGGGACGGGCCCGCCAGGCGCCGATGAAGGAAGGTGCGGCCGCAGCCTTCTGCCCGTTCCAGAACAGGTTGTAGCCCATAGCGAAATGGAGCCGGAATCGACGGTGCCGCAGTTCTTCGGGGGTGATGGCGCTGCCATCCGGCCCGACCCGACCCCAGCGGGCGATGGCGGACTCCAGCACCATCAGCGCGTAATTGACGGGCGCCCAGCGCCGGGTCGCGCTTTCGGCATGCCGCCGGTACAGGGCATAGGGCCGCGCCAGGGTCAGGATGGGCGTCAGGCGGGAAGCGCGAATCCAGTAATCGTAATCCTGTGCCAGGCGCAGATCCTCGCGGAATTCGCCCACCATATCGGCCAGTTCGCGGCGCATCAGCACCGTTCCGGTCCAGACCATGGTGTCCAGCAACAGGCGGTGATAGATCCAGCCCGAGCGTTCGGGATCGAGGGCGTCGGAGTCTTGCGCCTGCGTTGCGGCCGCATGTCGGTTCGGGCTGGACCACTGCCCCGAATCATCCGGATACCAGCGGATGAAATTGCTCGCGACCATGGCGGATTCCGGGTGGTTTCTCAGGCAACGGATCTGTGCCTGCAACTTGCCCGGTAGCCAGACGTCATCGCCATCGAGATACGCAATCAGTTCGCCTTTCGCCTCGCGCAGGCCTACATTGCGGCTGGCACCGGCTCCACTGGATGCCCGGGCGGTTTCCAGCAGCCGGACGGGCCCGTCGAAACGCGCGGCAACCTGCCGGGTGTGGTCGCTCGAACCGTCATCGATCACCAGGATTTCGATGGCTTCGTGCCCCTGATCCATCACGCTCTGCAGCGCCTCTTCCAGATAGACGGCGCAGTTGCACGCCGGGACGATGACGGATACACACGGGTGATCCGTCAGCGGCGGCCGGTCCGATGTGAGCAGGGTGTGAGCCACGGGCGAATTCATCCTTTACCGGAGGCGGCCGGCAGCCATGATGGTTCCGGGTACCTCGGGCGGCCTGCTGCCCTCGGGCGGACTTGCGGGGGACGTCCGGGGCTGCGCTGTCGACGCGACCGCCGGGGCGGCAGCGACAACCGTCTCCTTCAGCTCGCGTCGCAGGATGATGGCCAGCGCGACAAAGGCCAGATACAGATCGAAATAGGCCAGACTCAGGAAGGCGCCACCGACCATGTATCCGACCAGACCCAGCGCGAGCGCCCAGGCCCACTGGCTGATCCAGACGGTTTCCGCATGCTGGCGTCCCTGGCGGTAAAGCCGCAGCAGGGTCAGCAGCGAAAAGCCCAGCAGCGCAAGAAACAGCCCCAGCCCGAGGAAGCCGTGCTCGCCCAGCATCTGGAAGTAGATGCTGTGCGCCGCGATCGGGCCGGTTACCACGGCATCGTCCCGGTCCAGATAGCTCAGCCAGATCGGTGCGGGGAGCCGCTGAATGCTCATGCCCGAGCCGGTAAAGGGGTGATCGAGGGCAAGATTCCAGGAGACGTTCCAGGCATCCAGGCGTCCGCCGGCAGAGGCGTCTTCCTGGTAGTGGATCAGAGTGTCGATCTGGTGCTCGACCTTCTCCGGAACGGTGAATCCCACAACGGCGACGACCAGCAGCCCGGCCCCGACCATGGCCGCCTTGTGGCGCATACTCAGAAAGATCAGGGGGAAGATGACCGCGGTCGCGACCCAGGCACCTCGCGAGTGCGTCCCCACTATTGAGATCAGGTGCAGCCAGAAGCCGGCATACAACGCGAGCCCGATGAGTCGATGCCAGCGCTCGAAGAACGGAGAGTGAAACGGGAGCCGGAAATGACCCTGGTGGACCTGTCGTGCCAGCACCAGCACCAGAGGAAGGGTCATGACCAGCGCCAGCCCGATGTCGGTGTTCCCGCCGATGAAGGTACCCGGCGGGCCCAGCACCATCCCGCCAAAGCCAGTCGCGAGGGTATAGGGGCCGCCCTTGAACCCGAAAAACGCGACCGAGAGGGTGATGACGGCGAGCAGCACCATGACGCGTGCCTGGCCGGATACCAGCATGGTCGCGACCACCGTCATGAGCATGATCTTCATCACGGTATCCCAGCGCTCGAACGCGACTTCCGGCTGCCAGGCGAAAAACAGCGAAATGACCGTGATATGCGCGAACAAGGCAATCAGCACCACGGTTTCACGCGTCAGGGGTGGCGGACGCCGTTCCCGGGCGAACAACAGGGCAACGAGCGTCGTCAGTCCGACCGCCATGGCGACGGGCATGCCTGGCAGGAATCCCCAGGCCAGCCGATGAGGGTTCATCAGCCCCACCCAGTACCAGGCCGGGATCCCGATCCACGGGCGCCACAAAATGAACGGGATCAGGCCAAAAATGAGGATGAAAAAGACGATATCGCGCATAGGGGCTACCAGGTCGCCTGCTGACGGGATCGATCAGGTGGTCATCACGGGATGGCGGGTGTTGCGAAGCAACTGAGCCAGAAACTTGGCCGGATGCCGTGACCAGGGCATGAAACGTGGTAACTGGAAGCGGTCCTGCCCGCGTCCGCCGGCCCCCATGGAGGTCGATACGGCGGCGGAGAACCCGGCCTTGCGGACCAGCTGCACATCGCGGGGCCCGTAGTCCTGCCCCGGCTTGCCGTTGGGATAGGCGAACAGGTCCACCGGGCCGCCGGTGATCAGCTGCAAACGCTCCCGGCCTTCCCGAATTTCGTGCGCGGCCGTGGCTTCGTCTTCCTGGGCCAGGATCGGATGTGTAAGGGTGTGGCCGCCGATCCCCATCCCCGCCCGGTGCAGTTCGCGGACCTGGGCATCGGTCATCATCAGATCGTCCGGCAAGTCGGCGCCGATCCGTTTGGCCATGGCCTGCACCACGGCCTGGTGTTCCTGACACGGCTGCCATTTGATCTCGCGGATGATCGAACGGAACGCCTCACGGCGACTGTTCGCATCCGATATCGAGTGCTGCCCCAGTCCAAGGTCGCGCAAATCCAGGCGGCCCGCGGGCAGCCGCCGGATCGTCTCGAGCAGGGTGTCGTTGAACATGCGCCCGCCGTTAAGGTAGCCCGCGGCAATGAAGAACGTGGCGGTTACCCCGTGCCTTTGCAGTATGGGCAGTGCATTACGGCGGTTATCCGCATACCCGTCGTCGAAGGTGATCGCGGTCGCCCGCGGGGGCAGCATCCCGGCATCCATGCGCTGCAGCGCCTCGGCCAGAGGCAGCACGTTGGTGTACCGGGCCAGCAGGCCCACCTGGCGGTCGAATTCGACACAATCGGGGTTGTCCGGCTTGAGGGCATCCGGTGTGTCCAGCACCTGGTGATAGAGCAGGATGGACAGCCGCTGGCCGGGCTGGACCCCGGCCCACACAAGCCGGATGGCCGTAAGGACACCGCTCACCCCGAAACCCTTGCTTTGTTTCAAGCCGGACGGGGAGCCACGCTGCACTAACGCGGCCCGACCGGAAAACCGCTTCACGCCTGCCACAGCTTCTCCCCTATCATCGACCGTTCCACCACCTCATGAATCCGGTCGATCTGCCCGGTGGTCAGTTCTTTACGCCACTTGCCAATCTCTGTCCGGGGCGCACGCTGTACGCCGAAGTAACCCGATTGGCTGGCGCCGGTGCGCAACGACTCAATGAACCGGTCCGTCTGCTCGCTCCAGTCCAGTCCGACGTGGGCAAAAACCTTCCTGGTCTCCTCCTCGGTCGACCGGGACAGCGCATCGTGCGTCACACACAAATAAGCGTCGTGCCCCTCGAGCGATCGATAAACGGCTTCGTTGACGGCCATCCATTCAAAGGCCATCTGCTTTTCAATCGGCCAGGCCTTGACTTCCTCGCGCTTCCATTTCCAGCCATCCGCATAACCCGAATCAAAAAGGGCGTCGATATAGACTTCCGTACCCATCAGCCCCAGTTCGACCCCGCGCATTCTGGATGCGACCACCCCGGCCGGGTGCCGGATCAAGTGGACGAGCCGAATACCGGGTAATGCATCCACGAACAATGGCGCCCGCGCGACGGAATTGACACTTTTGATTACGGTGACCACATCGCCTCGCGAGGCATTGCCGATCATGTCCCATACGACATCCCGTTTTCGCGCACCCCCCAGTTTCGCGAGCGTGCGTGCTGCGGCTACGTTCAGGCGGTAAGCCACCTCTCGCGGCCCGGAGCGATACGACTTGCGGAATCGGGGTTCCTTGCCAGTCACCTTTGGCGCCCGCACCTGAGCAAGGTCACGGAGATACTCTCCGGCCTGGCGAGAAAATTTTTCCCGCGCCCCGGGAGGTGGAAGGAACGGCAGGGAGGTATCGACCCGTGCCCAGTCCGGTTCATGGCGATAGAGGACCCGCGTATGGCTGTCCAGAAGCTTGGCCAGGAAGGTCGTTCCGGAACGACCGCTGCCTACGATCAGGACTGGATCAGTCTGTTGGTCCATATCGGATCCCCGGAGATTGCAGATGGCTCGACACGAACGCCTTGGTGGCTCTACCGGCAAGCGATGCAACACTGGCCGCGTGAAGAAGCGCCACAGCCGTCAGGGATCAGACTGAACCACCGTATTGGCGGCGTATGTGCGTTACGACACATAGGGAAACCGGAGTCCGGATGTCCCAATGTCCGAAGCCTTTACGTGCCCCCCGAACCCGAACCAGAACGCAAACCATTTATTCCTCAAAAACCGCTAGATACATATATGGCCTGCGCTTTGCTAGGCATCAGGGCAGAGTCCGGGAGACCTCGGGCTCGCACACGTTCTACCTACACGAGGAACAGGACATGAAGACGAAAACGACGGCACTGAGTCTGGCGGTGTTGGCAGCGGTGGGCCTTGCGTCCTCGCACGCCAGCGCAGCACTTGTGGAGACCTGGGACTTTGACGTTGATCTGGTGTGGCTCACGGACGGAGCAGAAGCCCCGACCTTCAACCCCGGCACCGGAACCCAGGAAGTCACTTCCGAACGGCTGAGCTGGGGCAGTAGCGAAGGAGACATTGACCCGGAAATCAATGACCAGCGGAGCGGGCTGCAAATCATCGATTCGCCCTCGTCGGGATCGGTCGATACCGGGGATGAAGTGGACACGGTTGGTGTCACGCATTTCAACAGTGCGATCGCCAGCGAGTTCGCAACGCTGGACACCGCAACACTGATGACCAACCTGATCCTGACACCGAGCGTACCGCCGGTGACCGTTGGAGAGCCCCTGGCTCCGCTCACGCTGGCGTTCAAAACGACGTTCACCGAAACACCCAACACCGAGCCTTGTGGCTTCGAGTCGGCGACTGTGTGCGACGACGTCTTCACCGTCCAGTTCGAAGCCCTCGATGACACGTTCACGCTGGAGGGTGTCACGTACAACACCATCGTGGTCGAAGAAGGGCTCGGGTTGCTGGATGACGATACCTGTGCCGCCGCAGACGCGCCCGCGGGCTGTTATGGTCTGACCACGCCGGAAGGCGAGTTCACCACCCTGCAGTTCGGCTTCGGCATCGAGGCGGTAGAAGTACCCAACCCGGCCATGCTGGCATTGTTCGGTACCGGACTGCTGGCCCTGGGGGCGGTTGCCGGTCGTCGCCGGCGCGAAGACTGAAGTTCCGCACTCAGTCGATCCACTTCTCAACGGGAGCCTCCGGGCTCCCTTTTTTCGTTAAGGAAACACTGATCAATGTACACGCTCGCGCTCGAGTCGCTTTTGCGTGCGAACAAGGCGCGGCGACCGCCGTGCAGTCATTCTGCACAAGGGAGCCGCAACGCCGTGCGCGCACAAAAGCGGCCGAGTCCCTACGGGGTTGGGCCCCGGGTTCCCCGATCCGGCGTTGCGCCGCTTGCGGGTAGAACCACTACCCGCTGCACGACGCGCCTTGTCTCGGAAAACCCGGGGCACCAACGCGAGCGTGTACATTGATCAGTGTTTCCTTAAGGAAGCCCGTAAAGCCCGCCCTCCGCGTGTCTTGTGCGAGACTGGGAATGATTCGATTACAAGACCCATCCGGGGCTTTCCCTTGCCCCTCAGGCGGAAGACTGATGCAAGACTGGAACCTGTCGCCTCTCTCCATTGCCGCCGCGCGGGACGCCTGGCGCAAGCTCGAGGCGTACGCGCCCCGCACGCCATTCCTCTCGCATGCCTGGTTCGACGCACTGGTGTCGGTGGCGGGTGAACGGGCGGGGCTTGCCTGTTACCGGATCGAAGCCGGCGCGGGCATGCGGGCGTTTGGTTGCATCGGCCGGCGGCGCGTGCGCCGCGCACAGGTCATCCCCAGCCGGACCCTGTTCCTGAATCAGACGGGTGACCCCGAGCTGGATCGCCTGACGCTTGAGCACAACGGACTGGCCGGCTCCGAGGAGACCGAACCAATGGCCCTGCATGCCCTGCTGACGGAATTGCTGGAGAACGATGCAGGCTGGGATGAACTGTCGCTCGGGTGGCTTTCCGCGGAGCGCTGGCAGGCGCTGGCCCCCGCCCTCGCCGACCTGCCCCTGCACGTCAACGTGATCGACCGCAAACCCTGCTACTACGTTGCTCTGGACGGCATACGGGGGCTGGACGATTACCTGGCCGGCCTGAGCCGCAATACGCGCTATCAGATCCGGCGAGCGATCCGGGGATACGGGAATGGGGGCAGCGTCCGGCTGGAACAGGCGAAGGACCCCGAACAGGCGGCCACCTGGTTTCGGGCGCTGGTGAGCTGGCACCAGGCGAACTGGAATGCGCGCGGCCGAACCGGTGCGTTCGCCGGCGATTTCATGCAGCGCTTCCACGAGCACCTGGTGGTCCACGAGACCGTCTCGGGCGCCGCCCGGGTACTGCGGATTTCGGGGCCGGAAGAGCCACTCGGGTATCTCTACAACCTGCACGCGGGCGATTACGTCTGCAATTATCAGAGCGGCTTTCGCTACAGCGAAGACCCGAAGCTGAAGCCGGGACTGGTCGGCCATGCCCTCGCGATCGGCCGCGCGGCCACGGATGGCTGCGGGCGCTATGATTTCCTGATGGGTGACAGCCAGTACAAGCGCAGCCTCGCCAATGGCGTGACCGAGATGCTTCAGATCCGGTTACAACGGCCACGCCTGCGATTCCGTCTGGAGCGCGCCTTGCACGCGTGGGCCAGGGCCGGCACGGATCCGGATGCGGGTCACGCGGCGCCCGGTCGACACGGCGAAAAACCGGTCAGGATGAACGGTCAGGGGGATGCAGGGTGATCGCCGGTGCGGGCCCGCGGGGTCGACTCAGGGCGAGGAAAGGGCGCCGGCCGGTGAACAGGAGTTCGGCATGACCCAGTTGCAGAAAGTAGAGGCTGCCGATGCGCCGGGCGCCCAGCCGCTGATGGGCCCGCAGGGAGCTGCCGTTGAAAGCGGAGATACGGCTCAGGCTCCATTCGATCCCGCGTTCCTGCAGGGCGCGGTCGGCCGCCCGCCAGAGTTCGGCGAACACCAGGCCGCCCCGGGCCTCCGGAAAGACATACACATCCACGTCCAGGGCGCAGGGAGGAGCGGGTGGCGGCTGCAACACACAGCGATGCTCGTCTTCCTGATAGGGCCCGAACAGCAGCCAGATAAACCCCCGCATGGCCCCGCCCTCCCGCGGGAATACCCCAAGGCAGATACCGCCGGCGGTCTGGCGGTAACGGATCTGTTCCGCAGAACGCGGGAGTGCCTGCAGGGCCTCGGCGTCCCGGGTGATCTCGCGCACGTCGAACCGGGCCCGCTGGTTGCCGAAGCGCCCCGGCTGGCCGACGGGCTGGGCGATGAGGTAATAGCGGGCGACTCCCAGGCGCTGGTTCAGCCGGCGCAGGCCACCGTTCAGCGCCAGCAGCAGCGCATTGGTCAGGCCCAGCTCGCGGCGGCGGTCAAGAAAGCGGTGCAGGATATTGGTCAAGGTGCCCCGGACGGCTGTGGAAAGCGGGGAAGCGGAAGTGCGCACGCATCCATGAACTGACGTTTCATCTGAAGACTAGTGGGGGACCCGGAGAGCAGGCAAGCGAATCCGGGCATCAGGGACAACATTGACACCATCGCGGCGCCAACGCGCGACTCGATGACAGCGCCTTTACGGAGGCCACATGCAGGATGGGGATTTCGAAAAACGCTGGCGCCGGCGCTTTACCGAACGAGGCAGCCAGTACGACGACGATGCGGCCATTGCAGGCTGGACCTCCACGGGCCTGGCAAGCCGCGTGCGCCAGTTCGAGCAACTGTGGCACCGGGCGCAGCCGGTGGGCGAGATCTGGCTGGACATCGGCTGCGGTGCCGGTACTTACACGCGCATGCTGCGTGCCGAGGGCCGACGCCCGATCGGGCTCGATTACTCGGCACCGTCGGTGCAGAAGGCACGGGATCGAAGTCCTGCGGAGATCCCGTGGCTGGCGGCGGACGTGCACCACCTGCCCCTGCCGGAAGGAAGCGCCGACGGCATCCTGTGCTTTGGCGTGATGCAGGCGCTCGCGGCGCCGGGACCCGCATTGAACGACATGGCACGCGTACTGCGACCGGGCGGCGAACTTTGGGTGGATGCGCTGAATGCAGGTTGCCTGCCGACCCGGGTAAGCGAGCACCGCCGCAGGCGCGCGGGCCGGGCCCCGCATCTGCGCTATGACAGCCACACAGACCTGGAGCAGGCCGCGCGCGAAGCGGGGCTGGAAGTACTGGCGCTGTACTGGCTGCCGCTGGCACCCGGGCGCCTGGCGGGCATGCAGAAGGTGCTGGAAAGCCGGCCCATGCGCGGCCTGCTGCAGGCCCTGCCCCCGCTGGCCGCCGGCCTGAGCCACTCGTTCATCCTTCGCGCGCGCCGTGTGTAAGGCCGGTTTCCCGGCCTTTCTCCTGACGGATGCCGGGCGGATTTACCAAAGGCAACATCCCCCTGTTGAAAAAGATGCTCCTGTTGCAACACGATGGACGAAACGGTCCTTGCGCATGCTTGCGGCCCCGTCGTGTTGTCATATTCTTTTACACTTTTGCGAACCGGGGCTGACACAACATCCTGGCGCGCCGAAATAACCCCCTGAGAACCTGCACTTAAGCAATTCCGCATCGATGGTCCCGATTTTGCTTTGTTTTCTTTCAGAACCTTTTGCCTTCCGCGCATTGACTTGCTCAAGAGTAATAACCGATATTTGTCATTAGAGGCTGGCCAGCCGCGCGCCAGGATAAAAGGAAAGACCTTGCTGGAAAATTGGCCGCGAGACCGCGTGGTACAAGGCGTCCTCGATACCGCGACGCCGGACGCCAGCCCCGGAGGAAAATGATGAACACAAGACCAAACCGCCCCCCGGGCCCCGAACATGAAACCGAGCAGCTGGGAACGCGCGGGCGTACACGACGGCGGCTGGGCAAGGCCGCGCTGGGAACCGCGCCGGTTCTGATGACCCTCCACTCCGCGCCACTCAAGGCGGCGGGGGCGAACTGCATGGCTTCGGGCTGGGTTTCCGGCAACACATCAAAACACGATGAGCCCGAGGAGTGCGGCGGACGGACGCCCGGGTACTGGAGCGGTTCGGCCAACGCCGGCGACCTGAACCCGAGCAGTGCATCTTTCCAGAACCATCCGGGCTGGCACCAGGCGGTGGAAGAGGGAGAAGCGTTCGTTTCCGAATACGGCTTTCCGGGGATTGGCAACAACTACCGGGAATATGCCGTTGAAGACACCGGCGGCGACAGCGAACCGGGCCACTCGGCCAACCCGGATGTGCCGGATGGCTCGTCCCACGGCGAGATACCTCTCACGGCTCTGGGGGCCGTTGCCGCTTCAGTGGAAGTACTCGGGCTCGTCGGCCTCCCGCACGAGCGCCAGATCATCCGCTTCGGCATGGCAGCCCTGCTGAATGCACGCTACATCTCCGGATATCCGCTGTCGGAGCAACAGGTGCGGGATATCGTGACCGACACACTGAATGACGGCTATTACGTCGCCGACAGCGGGGATCGCCTGGAGCCGGAACAGGTCAAGGCGTTCCTCGAAAACACCATGAACGTGCCAACCTGGGGCCCTTGAAAAAGGGCGACGCAAGCGCGGACGTGCACACCGATCAGCGCCCCCCTGCTGGATTGGACTCTCCGCGCTGGCGACTGGTCCCGGAACTGCACCTGCGGCGCTGCGGCGACCAGTGGGTCGCCTTCCATTCCGGACGCGGCACGACGCATCTCGTGGACGCCGGGGCCGGACGTGTTCTCGCATGCCTGCAACGCGAGCCGGGCCTCGACCTGCCGGCACTCGCAGCCCGTCTGGGCCCGGAAAGCGACACGCCTGCCGGCGCAATGACCGGCTGGCTGGCCGGGCTTCGCGACAGCGGCCTGGTGCGGGACGACGCCTAGTGCGAGTCAGCGAGCTTGGCCATGCCGGCCTGCGCCGACGGCTTTCCGCAGACGGGCTCCTGCTCGCCACGGGCCCCTTCGTGACCCGGATTCGCAGCCGCATCCCGAGCGTTGCGGAGGGGATAAATTCGCTGTATCCCGATTGCGAGGTACACAACGCCGACAGCTTTTACGACTTTGACTGCGAATTGCGCCCGCCCCGGTCCTTGCGCCGGTTCTATCGCCCGCAGGTGGTGTTCCTCTCGGATCAGCGCGTGGTGTTCAAGCCGCTGCCCCGGCACCAGGCCTACCCCATGCTCGAATGGGGCATGAACTGGTGCATCGCCAGCCACGTCCAGAACCGCCTGGTGCTGCACGCCGCGGCACTGGAACGCAATGGCCGGGCGCTGATCCTTCCGGCGCCGCCCGGCTCCGGCAAGAGCACACTGTGCGCGGCCCTGGCCAGCCATGGCTGGCGCCTGATGACCGACGAATCCGTGCTGGTGGCACTGGATACGGCGGAGATTTCCGGGCCGGCGCGTCCGATCAGCCTCAAGAATGCCTCGATCAACGTGATCCGCGACTTCTGTTCCGAAGCGAACGTGAATACCCCGGTGCACGACACCCTCAAGGGAACGGTCGCGCACATGCGCCCGCCCCGGGATGCGGTCGAACGGGCCAGGCAGCGCGCCCCGCCCGCCTGGGTCGTGTTCCCCCGTTTCCGCCCCGGTGCCGATACCCGGCTGATTGATCGCGCCCCGGGCGAGGCGTTCATGGGTCTGGTGGCGAATGCATTCAATTATGCGGCACTGGGCGGACGGGCCTTTCATGCCATCGGGGATCTGGTCGACCGGACGCGGGCGTTCGACTTCACCTACAGCCGCCTCGACGAGGCGATGGCCACCTTCGAGGCGCTGGCGGATGGACGGCAATAGCGCCCTTGGTCTCGCCCTCGCCCGCCCGGAAAGCATGGCGGAACGCAACGATGCAGAGTGGGCAGCCATGCTGGGCGCCGCGCGCGAGACGTCGCTGCAGGGCACGCTCTGGCACAGCGCCCGCGCGGCCGGTGTCCTGGATCGGCTGTGCGAACCGGTCGCCGCCCATCTGGAGGGCGCAGCCATGGTCGCACAGCGCCGCGCGGAGGCCCTGCACTGGGAGCTGGAAGGCCTGGATCGCGGGCTGCTCACCCGCATGCAGCCCCCGGTCCTGCTCAAGGGCGCGGCGTATGCGCTGGCCGGACTCCCGAACGCGCCGGGTCGCATGGCCAACGACATCGACCTGCTCTTCCCCCGCGCGCAAGTCGAGCGCGCGGAGGCGTTGCTGTTCTTCGAAGGATGGACGGGGGCCCATCACAACGCGTACGACCAGCGGTACTACCGCGAGTGGATGCACGAGCTGCCTCCCCTGACCCACCGCCAGCGGGGCACCACCCTGGATCTGCATCACAACATCCTGCCGGAGACCTTCCGCGTGCGCACCGACCCCGAGCGACTGCGCGAGCACAGCGTCGCCCTGCCCGGGCCCTGGCGCTTTCGCATGCTGGCCCCCGCCCACATGGTGCTGCATGCCATCGTGCACCTGTTCTCCGAGACCGACTGGGACCGCGGACTGCGCGATCTCTACGACATCCACATGCTGGCCGGCCATTTCGCCGAACGCGAGGGCGAGGCCTTCTGGCAGGCATTCGTCGCGGAGGCACAGGCGCTGGAACTGGCGTGGCTGGCGCAACGGGCCCTGTGGCTCAGCCGGCGGGTGCTGCTGACCCCGGTACCGAACGCGGTCATACAGGGGCTTGAACAGGCCCGCACGGGCCGCCCCATATCCCCCTGGGCGCGCTGGGCGTTTCGGCACGGGATCCGCACCCGCGCGGCCTCGGTAACCCCCTGGCGGGATGCCACCGCGCGCGGACTGCTGTTCCTGCGGGGACACTGGCTCAAGATGCCGCCGGGCCTGCTGGCCCGTCATCTCTTCTACAAGGCGTTCCTGGCCGAAAAGGAAGACGACGGGGATGTCCGCCCCGAACCGGAGCGGCACGGGTGACCGGGATCACTGCCCGCTGGAGTGATACTCGCGGATCAGGGGACGAATCTGTTCCGCCGGAATCGCGTAGGTGATCCCGCTCGGCCGCTCGACCGCCGCCTCCCGGCCGCCCTGCACGAAGGTCTGATTGATTACGCCGATCACCTTGCCATCGTGCTTGCGATACAGCGGGCTGCCGCTGTTCCCGGGGTAGGCGGTTCCATCCAGTTGAAACACCATGGGGGGATCATCGCGCAAGGCGCGGATGCGCCTCGCATCCAGTTCACCGGAGCTGCGAGCCGGGATGACCATCGGGGTCCACGCGGCGATCGTGGCCCGGTGAGTGGCCGGATACAGCCCCAGAATCATGCCGATAGGATAACCGGTGAAGGCAACCTCCTCGCCGACCCGTACGGAATCGGAAGAACCCAGCTCCAGCGCCGGCAATGACGGCGAAGCGATGTGCAGCAAGGCCAGGTCGTGCTCGCGCGACTGTGCCACCACCCGGGCATTGCGGATCACGGTATCGCGGCCCTGACCACTGACCACGACCAGCCGCTCGCGCTGGTCATCATTCAGGGATTCCGGGACCGCATGCCGATTGGTCACGACCAGCCGGCCGTCGTCCACGACGAAACCCGTGGCCAGATATTCGATCCGCGGACTGCGGGTCGGCTGGAAGGTGGCGATGCCCAGCACGGAGCCCTCAACACGCTCGACCGTTTCGGGCAGGGTTTCGGCCTGGAGCGGCTGAAGCAACAGGCCGGCGAGGACGAGCCACACCGCGGACAGGGCGATCCCGTTCCTTGCAGAACACACGGCGGAGATGGCGGCGAGGCCACGCCTGGTTCCAATGAGCCAGGGCATTTCGTTTTCCTCTCGGCGTTCCCGGGGTGTCTCTCTGAGTGTAGTCCCGATTTTCCCCGAGGGTGCCGTGAGACGGTCCGATTTTCGTGGCGGTGTTATGAGAGGGGTACGAGCACCCGGCTCGAGAGTGCCACCATCACATGCCAAGTACCGAAGAGGAGCCCCCGAATACCGGGGAGACGGGTTGGGTCGGAGACCTGCCCGCCGCATGTCGCAACCCGCCATCGTGGCAACGCCCCCGCATCCGACGATCAACCGTCCAGCCACGGTTCGCTGCGCTGAAAACGACGCACCACCATGACCGCAAAGGCCGCCACACCCAGCGTCGCGGGGATGTACTCCAGGGCCAGCCCCAGGCCCGCGGCCATGTAGCCCGTGACCAGCGCCCACAGAAACGGGATGATGGCCACAATGAGCGGCGGCCGCGGAAGCGCCAGCAGCAACAGTGCCAGGGTCAGCAGCATGGTGGGAGCCGGTGCCACCCCGACATACGACAGCTGCGACCAGGGCGTATCCGTCAGCAGATGCCCGAGTAGTGGGTGCGCGGCCACAGCGTAGACCACCAGCACGACCGCCAGTACACCCGTCCGGCCACCGGGCCAGCCGAAGATGCCCCCCCGCCCCATCACGGTCAGGGCCAGCACCATCATCAGACCCTGCGCCACGAACACGCCCGCCAGCTCCTCGGCGGCAAAGTGAAACGGCGCCACCGAACCACCGAAGAAGATCAGCCCGATCCAGATCCACAACACGCCCAGCAGCACGCCAATCGCATGCCCGGCGAAACGCGCCCCGGAGAACGCCAGGGCGATCGCAGCCAGGACGCACAGCGCAGCCACCCCGTGCAGGGGCCAGATCGCCTGGTTGTATTGCTCGAGGATCGCCAGCCAGGTGGGTCCGTCAAACGGCAGCATTGACCAACTCCCATGTCCGTGGGTTCAGAACCGGTTCTGCAGGAGGCCAGCCCTCTGGCCGCCTACAGGTCGCCGACCCAGGCAACCATGCGTTCGCGCATTGCTGCATCGGGCATGGGCCCGTACAGCGCGCCCATGTTCTCCCCCATGTGGGCCACGACCGAGGTCGCCGGGATCGCGCAGGTCACGTCCGGATGGGACACGATGAACTTGAGAAGGAACTGGGGCCAGTTCTCGCATTCGATCTCGGCCGCCCAGTCCGGCAGCGGGTGGTCTTCGAACCGCTCGATCAGGGCCTTTTGCCGGAACGGGCGGTTGGCGATCACGGCAATACCGCGCTCGGTTGCCAGTGGCAGCAGGCGCTGCTCCGCCTCGCGGTCGAGGATATTGTAGGTAAGCTGGACGAAATCGAGGTCTTCCGAGCGCATGATGCGCTCCATCTCGTCATGCCGCCGCCCGTGCGACGTGGTGATCCCGATGTAGCGAACCTCCCCGGCCTCGCGTCGCTCACGCAGGGTCTCCAGATGCGCCTGCCAGTTCTGCAGGTTGTGCACCTGCTGCAGGTCCAGGCGGCCCGCGCCCCACAGATCCAGGGAATCCGCATGCTGCTCACGACCGGTGGAGGTACTGCGGGTCCAGATCTTGGTCGCCGAGAACAGGGCCTCGGGACGATCCAGCGCACGCAGGCAGTCCCCCACCACTGCCTCCGCTCGGCCATACATGGGCGACGAGTCGATCATGCCCCCGCCCCGGGCAAAAAAACGTCCCAGGATCTCGCGACGTACCGCCATCGGACCCGGCGCGTCCGGGACATTAAAGGTAATCCACGTCCCCATCCCGATCACCGGGATGCGCTCGCCAGAAGACGGAATCGGCTTGCGATGGGGCTCGCGCTCGGCGGCAAAACCCGCCGGCGAAAGGCTGGCCCACCAACCGGCTGCAGAGGCAGCGGCGAGCTTCAGAAAGGAACGGCGCGAGCGCCGGCGATCAATCATGGGATGCCTCGCACGATGCAGAGATGGCTACCAGATCGTCCCCGTCCGGAGGCCTGAAGTTCCCCCACGGTTCTTTGCCGGGCCACGAGGGCCCTTCATGAACACGCGCGGGAGGCGGAATCGCCCGCCGCTGCCGGCCTCGGCCAGGCAGTCGTTTCCGGGCCACGGGGGATGGACGTCCCGGGGAGTGCCTTCCGGATCATGCTGACACCCCCTCCATTCATGTAGTCACAACGGCGTTGCATGCGTGCAAGTATCGCTCGAAACAGCCTGCCGATGCCGGCACGCGTCATCGCTTTGCGTTTTCTCCACCCCGGAATTCCGGACCGCCAAATCGACCCAGGAGCTCGAACCGCTTATGGCCTCTTTCCCGCGTTCCGCCCCGTCCGAACAACGCTCCGGCTTCATGATCCATGTTGCATGGATCGCCATGGCCCTCGTCCTTCTGAGCGGGGCGCTTGCCCGGCCAGCCGCGGCGCAGGACCCCGACGCCTTCATCACCACCTGGGAAATCGGCGAACCCGGCGATGAGATCTTCATCCCGACGGCACCGGCCACCGAGTACCACTTCACCATCGACTGGGGCGACGGGACCGTCGAGGAGATCTCCGGCACCGACCCGGATCCGACGCATGCTTACGCCGAGCCCGGTATCTACCAGGTCGCCATTACCGGGAGGTTTCCGCGCATTCATTTCGATCTCTCGCAAATGGACTTCCAGAGGCCCGCGCGGGGCGACATCCACCCCGGGGACAACGCGCAACGACTGGTGGCCGTCGAGCAATGGGGGACGATCGAGTGGACCAGCATGGAAGGCGCCTTCGCCGGCGCGGTCAATCTGACGCTCGATGCCACCGATGCGCCCGATCTGTCCGACGTGAGCTCCCTGAGCCGTATGTTTGCGCTGGGCCATTCCTTCGATGGCGACATCGGTCATTGGGACGTCTCCGGCATCGAGGACATGAGCCACCTGTTCGAACAGGCCTCTTCGTTCAATCAGGACATCGGCAAGTGGGATGTCTCCAGCGTGACCGACATGAGCGGCATGTTCGACGGAGCCAACTCCTTCAACCAGGACATTGGTGACTGGGACGTCTCCAGCGTCACCAGAATGAGCCGCATGTTCAACAGGCAGTTCGGGCAGGCCACCGCATTCAACCAGGACATCGGTGGGTGGGACGTCTCCAGCGTGACCGACATGAGCGGCATGTTCGACGGAGCCAGCTCTTTCAACCAGGACATCGGCAGCTGGGATGTCTCCAGCGTCGAGGACCTGAGCTACATGTTCGGAGAGGCTGAGTCCTTCAACCAGGATATCGGCGACTGGGACCTGTCCGCGGCGACCACCCTTCGCGGCATGTTCAGCCGGGCCGAGAGCTTCAATCAGGATATCAGTGACTGGGACGTCTCCGGTGTTGGCGATGTCAGGAGCCTGTTCGGCGGCGCGGACTCCTTCAACCAGGACATCGGCGACTGGAATCTGTCCGGCGTGGAAAGAATGGAAAGCATGTTCGCCGGTGCCCGCGACTTCAACCAGGACATCGGCGGCTGGGACGTATCCGGGGTATCCAGCATGAATCAGGTTTTTTCCGGCACTGAGTCCTTCAACCAGGACCTGGGCGACTGGGATGTGTCCGGCGTGACTGACATGCGCTCGATGTTCAAGGACGCCATCGCCTTCAACCAGGATCTGAACGACTGGGACGTCTCCGCGGTGACCAACATGAACGGCATGTTCTGGGGCGCGCGGACTTTTGACGGGGCCATCGGTGACTGGGACGTGTCGAGCGTCGAGGTCATGGGGCGCATGTTCTGGAAGGCGGAATCCTTCAACCGCGACATCGGTGACTGGGCTGTATCCAGCGTGACCAACACCTGGCTGATGTTCGCCGAAGCCGCATCCTTTGATCAGGACATCAGCGGCTGGGATGTCTCCAGCGTCCTCAATGCACGTCAGATGTTCCGTGATGCCGGGGCCTTCAACCAGGACCTGAGCGCCTGGACCTTCCCCGAGGAGGCCAATACCGACGACATGTTCGACGGTGCCGATGCGTTTGACTCAAGCAGGCTGCCTGCCGGGCTGGGCTGAAGCCGGCGTTGCCACACATGGCTCTGCCCGCGAATCCCCGGGCCTGCAAACGGCCGGTCGATGTCTCGGGATAATGCCAAGCGTAGCTCGCCGCTTCCATTTCGACCACTTCCACGGTCACCACGGCCTGTTGGGCCCTCGAGCAGAGGACGTCCAGCACATGCTCGCTGAGCATTCGGCGTTGCTCTGGTGAACGGCCCGGCTGGATCCGCAGCTGTGCATGCAGAAACGGGCGGCGGGTTCCGCCCACCAGATATTCCGTCACCGGCCGAGCCCTTGCCTTGATGTGTGATTCCGAGAAGAGCTGCGTCTCCCGCGCCGCCGTGTTCGGTCACAAAGACAGGCGGCCCTTTCCCCGGGCTGGAAGACAGCACCAATCCCGGCCCGTCACTGGGTAGTCACACAATGGTCACAGAGGCTTTCGAGGCCCCAAATGAAAAAGGGACCAGCGACTGTAAGTCACTGATCCCTTTCTCGAAATAATGGCGCGCCCGGGAGGATTCGAACCTCCGACCGCCTGGTTCGTAGCCAGGTACTCTATCCAGCTGAGCTACGGGCGCGTCGACTGAAACGCGAATTATGGGGATCCGGACGGAGTGATGCAAGCCCCCCGAACGAATCCTTTCAGCGCTTGCGCGGCACGGGGTGATACGGCTGGCTGCGAACGCGGTCATGTTCGTGCATGCGGTAGTGGACGAAGTCGTCCACCGCATCGAAGTGCATGAACGGATTGCCCTCTTCTTCCTCGGCCAGCGTGGATTCGGGCTTTTCCGCGTAGTTGTGCCCGGGATGGATGCAGGTGTGCTCCGGAAGGCCCTCGCGCAGGCCCTTCAGGGTGTGGAACATCTGCTCGGGGTCCCCGCCGTGCAGATCGCAACGGCCGCAGCCGAACACGAACAGGGTATCCCCGGTGATGAGGTCGTCGCCGGCCGGCATGTGGAAGCAGGTCGAGCCCGGGGTATGACCGGGGGTGTGCAGCAGGCGGATCTCGGTGTCGCCGAGCATGAAGCGATCGCCACCGTGGTGCAGCTGCGGCTGTTCCAGGTCGCGGCCCCAGAACTCCGCCTCGGGCTTGAGCAGGTGCAGACGCGCCGAGGGGTTGTACTCGAGGATCGCCTCGATGCCATTGATGTGGTCGTGATGGCTGTGGGTCAGCAGGATGTCGCTGATCTCCACGTCCTGTTCCCGCGCCTGGCGCAGGATCGCGTCGGGGTCCCAGGCCGGATCCACCACGGCGGCGCGCCGGCTGCCCACATCTTCGATCAGGTAGACGAAGTTCTCCATGGGACCGAGTTCCTGGCGATGGATCCGATAGGGAAGCGCACTGGACTGGGGCATTGGCTGTCTCCGTGGTGATGTCCGTGGTAATGCTGTCGCGATTCCGGCCCGGAACGCGAGCCGGCTACCATAAGGGAGTAAACCTACATCCTGTGGATTTCCGAAACGTCATGCAAAGTTCCGCGCCCGGAGCCGAAAACCCCGAACAGCACTGGCAGGCCCGTTATGACGCGGGTTCGACCCGCTGGGACCGGGGCGAACCCAGCCCTTCTCTGGAGCGCTGGCTGGCGCTCACCGATCTCGCGCCCGGCGCCCATGTGCTGGTGCCGGGCTGCGGCTATGGCCACGAGGTGCCGGAGCTGGCCGAACGCGGCTTCCGGGTCACCGGCCTGGACGTGGCGCCCACGCCGGTCGAGCACCTGCAGGCGGAGCTGGAACACCGGGGCCTGCAGGCACACGCGGCGGCCGTACAGGTCGACATGCTCGACTGGATGCCGGAGGCGCCCGCGGACGCCATCTACGAACAGACCTCGCTGTGTGCCCTGCCGCCCGCGCAGTGGGAGGCGTACGCCGATCGCCTGCGGCGCTGGCTGCGCCCGGGTGGCGAGCTGTTCGCCTGCTTCATGCAGACCGGACGCGATGGCGGGCCACCCTATCATTGCGCGCTGCCCGACATGCAGGCACTGTTTCCGGAGGAGCACTGGATCTGGCGCGACGACGCCGGGGCCACGGAGCACTTCAACGGCAAGCATGAAATCCTGCGCCGGCTGATCCGGCGCTGACACGGGCCGCCCGACGGCCGGGAGGTGACCATGTTCCTGCAGCCACCCAGTGGCCTCAACGGCATCCGCGCGGTGCTCCTGGATCTCTCCGGCGTGCTGTATGTGGGCGACCGCGCGATCCCCGGGGTCGCCGAAGCCCTCCGGCGACTGCAGACCGCCGGATATCCCCTGCGCTACGTGACCAATACCACGCGCCATTCGCGCGCCCGCATCGTGCGCGAACTCTCGTCCATCGGCTTTACCATCCCGCCCGAACACCTGGCGACCGCCCCCGCGGCCATCCATACGCGCCTGCAGGCCGAAGGGCGGCGACCGCTCCTGCTGCTCAACCCGGATCTGGCGCCGGAGTTCGAGGATATGGCCACGGATGATCCCGATGTCGTCGTCCTCGGCGACATGGGAGAGGCCTTCGACTATGCCCATCTCAACCGTGCATTCCGCACGCTGATGCAGGGCGCCCCCCTGTGGGTGATGGGCGTTAACCGGTATTTTCGCGAGGCGGACGGCCTGTCCCTGGATCTGGGTCCCTTCGTGCGGGCGCTGGAATTCGCAGCGGACGTGACCGCCGAGAACTTCGGCAAACCCGACCCCCGGCTGTTCCATACGGCCGTCGCCGATCTCGACTTGAGCCCGGAAGAGGTCCTGGTTGTGGGAGACGACGTCACGTCGGACGTCGAAGGGGCTCTGGACGCGGGCATGGCCGCCTGCCTGGTGCAGACGGGCAAGTACCAGCCCGGCGACGAGAACCTGTGCGGTCACCCCGGCGCGGGACTGGCGGGCGATCTGGCGGATGTCGTGGACGGCCTGCTGGACCCCGCCTGCCATCCCGAGCGGGAACGCCCCTGAATGAGGACCGCCCCGACGGACTTCCGGGGGGAGAAGACCGACGGGGCGGAAAGGGTACCGGACCACGAGCCCGGCGCGACCCGCGAGAGCGGGCCGCACCGGGGATCGTGATCAGGCGGCGTCGTTACGGAAGATGAAGTGGTGCCGGGCGCCGCGACGCTCGTCCTGCTGCCGCGCCACCTTCTGCACTTCCGGACGGTTGGCGAACTGCGCCAGGGTGATGCCGTCGAGAAAATCGTACAGCTGCTGGCTCAGCTCGTCCCACAGCTCGTGGGTCAGGCAGCGATCGCCTTCCTGGCAGTCCTTGTGACCCTTGCAGCGGGTCACGTCCACCGACTCATCCACCGCCGTGATGATGTTGGCGACGCTGATCTGGTCAGCACGCTTGGCCAGGCGGTAACCACCGCCGGGACCGCGGACCCCTTCGACCAGACCCGCCTTGCGCAGCTTCGCGAACAGCTGCTCCAGATAGGACAGGGAGATCCCCTGGCACTGGGAAATGTCGGCGAGGGTCACCGGACCGATCCGGTCGTGAATCGCCAGGTCCATCATTGCTGTCACCGCATAGCGGCCCTTGGTCGAGAGTTTCATGTCTTTCGCCTCCGAAATCGTGGTCGGTATGTCGCCTTGTTCCTTTTCCCAGTCCTTATGGCAACAGATTCCGTTCCTAGTTCCCGACAACCATGGTCAGGAATAATTCCGTTATCCTAACAAGCGTTTTGACAGATTTCACGCTTTTCTAACGGTTCTACTCATTAGGATATTCAAAAATCGCCAAAGTTCCAGAGGTAGAAGGGACTTTTTTCCTCTTTCAGGCCGAGACTATGCTGGACGCAATACAGAAAGGCACAAAATGCGTAAAGTTTTTCGACGCCGCGGCCTCGGCAATCGAACCCTTGCCAGGGAGGGAGTGGAATCGAACGAGGAGTCGGGGACCAACTGCAGCGCAACCGCGCCCGACCAGGGAAACACTGATCAGTGTTTCCCTAACGGAGAGCGCCGTGCGGCGGGACGAAATCGAGTCAGGGGAGGATCTGGACCGGGGTCCCCACGGGAAGCCGCGGGAACAGCTCGATCACCTCGTCATTGCGCATGCGCACACACCCGTGCGAGGCCGGCTGTCCGATGCGGCCCTCCTCATCGGTACCGTGGATGTAGATGTAACGCTGCAGCGAGTCGATGCCCTCGCCCCGGTTCACGCCATCTTCCAGACCTTCCAGCCACAGGATCCGCGAGGTGATGTTGTCACGCGGACTGCGCTCATCAGGGCCGGTGAGGATCTCGGCCGTCTGCCCGGTATTGCCCCGGGCGCGGAAGATGGTGCCCTTCGGGGCCCCCTCGCCGAAGCGCTCGGCGATGCGATGCAGACCCGGCGGGGTCTTGAGGCTCCCGTCCTCGTTACCCACGCCGTTCTCGGCGGTGGACACCTCGAAGATGTCGGTCACCCGGCCGTCCTCCCACACGTAGAGGCGCTGCTGGTCGACGCGGACCACGACCACCGGCAGATCGGCGGAGGCCCGCGCCCGCTCGCGGGCGTCGGCCACCACCGGTTCGATCCATTCGAGCGAGGGCAATGTCACGTCGCCTACTTCTTGTTGGCCAGATCAAGGACTTCGCCCGCGACCGGCGTGTTTTTCACGCCGTCGGCGCGGGCCGCGGCCAGCTGGTCCAGATAGCCATCCGGCAGCTCGGTCACGTATTCGCCGGTAAATACCGAGCAGTCGAATTCGTCGATCGAGCGGTTTCCGCGCCACACCGCAGCCTTCAGGTCATCCAGGTCCTGGTAGATCAGCCGATCGGCGGCAATGGCCTCGCAGACCTCGTCCTCGTCGCGTCCGTGGGCGATCAGCTCGTGTGCGGCCGGCATGTCGATCCCGTAGACATTGGGATAGCGCACCGGCGGCGCGGCGGAGGCAAAATACACCTTCCTCGCCCCGGCCTCGCGTGCCATCAGCACGATCTCGCGCGAGGTGGTCCCGCGCACGATGGAATCGTCCACCAGCATCACGTTCTTGCCGCGGAACTCCAGCGAGATGGCATTGAGCTTCTGCCGTACCGACTTCTGCCGCTTGGTCTGCCCCGGCATGATGAAGGTCCGGCCGATGTAGCGGTTCTTGATGAAGCCCTCGCGGTACTTGATGTCCAGCTCGTGGGCCATCTCCAGCGCGACGGTGCGCCCCGTGTCGGGGATGGGCACAATCACGTCGATATCGTGATCCGGCCACTCGCGGCGGATCTTCTCGCCCAGCGCCGTGCCCATGCGCATGCGTGCGCGATGAACGAATACGTTGTCGATCACCGAATCGGGCCGGGCGAAATAGACGTGCTCGAAGATGCAGGGCGTCAGCCGCGTGTTTTCCGCACATTCCCGCGTGTACACCTCGCCGTCGGGGGTGATGAACAGAGCCTCGCCCGGTGCCAGATCGCGCTCCAGTTCGAAACCCAGGGATTCCAGCGCCGCGCTTTCCGAGGCCGCCATCCATTCAAGGCCTTGCCCGTCTTCGGCTTCGCGCGAGCCGTAGACCAGCGGCCGGATCCCCTGCGGGTCGCGGAACGCCAGCATCCCGCGGCCGGCGATCATGGCCACCACGCCGTACGCCCCGCGCGCCCGCTGGTGCACCCGTTCCACCGCATCAAAGACAGAGTCCGGCGTCAGGCCGTTGTCGATGAAACGGAGCAGCTCCTGGGCGAAGACATTGAGCAGGATCTCGGAGTCGGAGTCGGTATTGATGTGGCGGCGGTCGGTGGCGAACAGCTCGTGCTTGAGCTCCCCGGCATTGGTCAGATTACCGTTGTGCCCCAGCGTGATGCCGAACGGCGAATTCACGTAGAAGGGCTGGGCCTCGGCCGAAGACGAGGAACCGGCGGTGGGATAACGCACATGGCCGATCCCCATATTGCCGGTCAGCGTCTGCATGTGGTGATTGTTGAACACATCGCGCACCAGCCCGTTGTCCTTGCGCAAATGCAGCCGCCCGTCATCGTCGCAGGTCACGATGCCCGCGGCATCCTGGCCACGGTGCTGCAGCACCAGCAGGGCATCATAAATGGGCTGATTGACCGGGGAACGGCCAACGATTCCGACAACTCCGCACATACTGACTCCAGGGGGTTCGGGATGGCCCTTGCGTGATCGGGCCGGATCGGTGATTCGTTTCGACGGGTGATGTAATTTACGGCTGACGTCCTATTGCGGCGTATCCGGCGGTCCGGCATCCGGTTCGACCCCGGACTCGAACGGGAACGGGGCCTCCCCGTGGGCGCCCGCGTCCGTCTCGCCTCCGGACAGCAGACCCTCCAGATGTTCCCGCCAGTCTTCGGGGAGCAGTCCCAGCATCCAGTCGACCACGCGCTCGAAATGCGGGATGAGCATGCTGCGCTCCCACCAGCCCTCCTCCGGCATCAGGGTCAGCGAGGCGAGGAACACCAGCATGGCCACCAGCACCACACCGCGCAGAGCACCAAAGATGATGCCCAGGGCACGGTCGGTCCCGGTGAGCCCGGTCCCCTTCACCAGCTTGCCCGCCAGCACGCCCAGCAGGCCGCCCACGATCAGCACGGCAATGAACAGCACCGCGAAGCCGATTGCGAGCCGCACGGTCTCGTCCGGGACGGCGTCCGGCAGGATCACGGCGACGTCAGCGGCAAAGCGGATGCCCACCCATACGCCCACGATCCACGTCGCCAGCGAGAAGGTCTCGCGCACGAATCCGCGGAACAGGCTGATCACCCCTGATACGGCGATCAGGGCAATAATGACAAGGTCGATCCAGTTCACGGTGTCAGTCTATCGCAGGCTTGCTGGAACACGTACATCGATGCGTGGCGGCCTTCAGGGGAAGGTCACCACGATCCCGGACAAATCCCGTTCTTCTTCCAGGTCCTCGCGCAGGCGGATCGCCGCTTCGCGATCGGCCCGAGGCCCGACCTTGACCCGGTAGACGGTCTCGCCGTCCACCGTCACGTCCTCGACAAACGCCGCCAGACCGGCATCCCGCAGGGCCTGTTCCTGTTCGCGCGCATTGTCCCCGTCCCGGTAACTGCCGACCTGGACCGCCCATCCACTGGTGACCTCCTGCGTCGGCTCCCCCTCGCGCCGCAGCGGCTCCGGCCCCTGCGCCGCCTCGGTTTCGGGACTGGCCACAGAGTCGTCCCCGGCCATGTCATCTTCGTCATCTTCCGCGTCACGGTCCGATGGCAATCTCCGCGCCTCCGCAACGCGCGACGTATCCATACCGGGCGTTTCCATCTCGTCCTCCGGTGCTTCATCGCGCATGCGCATGTCACGTTCCGACGGCAACGGCACGTCCGGCTCGGCGAACTGCGGTGCCTCGGGGACCGGGTCTTCCGCGTCCGTCATGTACTGGTAACCCGCCCCGTCGAACACCCATGGCAGGAAAATCACCGCGAGCGCGATCAGGATCACCGCGCCGACCAGGCGATAACGCACAACCGGCTCGTCGCTCACGGTGACACCTCGCCCGCGCATACCGGCTCCACCGGGCGCGTCGCCGTGGCTGCCGCCTCGGCCAGGAACGCGGGCCCTTCGGTCGCGGCGGCAGCCACGGTGTGGAACGACCCGAACACCACCACGCGTCCCGACGCCCCGGCCAGCTCCCGCGCCCGGTCCAGCCCCTGCGCCACGCTCGCCGCCGGGGCTTCGACCCGGTCGACACCGGCTGCGGCCAGTTCCGCGGCCATATCGGCCGCCGGCAGCGCGCGCGGAAGATCCAGGGACAGCGGCACCCAGTGGTCGACCACCTCGTCGAGGGCCGCCCACATCGCGGCGCGCTCCTTGTCGGCCATCACCGCCACGGCGGCGACCACCGGACCCGATACCGGTCGCGCCCGCAGCCAGCGGGCCAGTTCTGCGACCGCATGCCCGTTATGGGCTACGTCGAGCAACCATTCGGGCTCGGCCCCACCCGGGCGAACCCGCTGCAGCCGACCCGGCGCCTGGCTGCGCAACGCGGCTTCCACCACGGCGCCGTCCAGGCGGTATTCCAGCCCGAGACCCGCCACCACGGCCATGGCCGTGGCCAGGTTCACGCGTGCGGCGCCATCCACGGTCGCGACCGCCTCCGGCGCGAGTTCCAGCAGGGTCTCCTCGGCTTCGAAGCACCACTGCAGCGCATCCGCACGTCCCACGGCAGGCTGCAGGTCGTAGTCCTCGCCCACCCGACGTACCGGCACGTCGAGCAAGCGAGCCCTGGCCTGCACGCTGTCGGGCGGATCCGGGTCGCCCAGCATCAGCGGGCGAGCCTCGCGCAGGATCCCCGCCTTTTCGGCCCCGATCGCCTCGCGGGTGTCACCCAACCATTTCTGATGATCCAGATCCACCGCGGTAATGACGGCAATGTCGGCGTCCCAGATATTGGTCGCGTCCAGCCGCCCGCCCAGGCCCACCTCCAGCACCTGCACGTCCACCGCGGCCTCGCGAAAAAGCCAGCCGGCGGCGAGCGCGGCGAATTCGAAATAGGTCAGCGAGTCCTCGCCCCGCGCCCGATCCACCGCGTCAAAGGCCCGGCACAGCGCATCGTCCTCGGCTTCGACGCCGTTGATGCGAATGCGTTCGTTGTAGCGAACCAGATGGGGGGAGGTGAACAGACCGGTGCGCAGACCCATCGCCTGCAGCAGGCCCGCGGTTCGCGTGGCCACGCTGCCCTTGCCGTTGGTCCCGGCCACCAGCACCGTACGCGGCGCATGCCGGCACAGCCCCAGGCGATCGGCGACCCGGGTCGCCCGCTCCAGGGTCAGATCCATGGCGACCGGGTGCAGGGTCTCCTGCCAGCTCAGCCAGTCGTCGAGACGTTCGAAGCGCACGGCCTCAGTCGGCCGGCCGGCCGCGGCTTTCGTCCGCTCCCGCGGTGGCCGGCACGGCCGCGTCCACGGAACCGGAATGGGCTTCGCGGCTTCCGGGCTCGGGATCCTCGCCCGGGGCCGGCGCGTGCATCATCATGCCCAGGATGGACGCCATGCGGGTGCGCATCTCACGACGGTCGACAATCATGTCGATGGCGCCATGATCCAGCAGGAATTCCGAGCGCTGAAAGCCCTCCGGCAGGGTCTCGCGCACCGTCTGCTCGATCACCCGCGGACCGGCAAAACCGATCAGCGCCTGGGGTTCCGCCGCGTTGACATCGCCCAGCATGGCCAGACTGGCCGAAACCCCGCCCATGGTGGGGTCGGTCATCACCGAGACGAACGGGATGCGCTCCTCGCGCAGGCGCGCCAGTACCGCGCTGGTCTTGGCCATCTGCAGCAGCGAGAACAGCGCCTCCTGCATGCGCGCTCCGCCCGATGCGCTGAAGCAGACCAGCGGGATCTGTTTCTCCAGCGCCCGATCCGCACCGCGCACGAAGCGCTCGCCGACCGCCGAGCCCATGGAGCCGCCCATGAAACGAAAATCGAAGGCCGAGGCCACCAGTGGCCGACCCAGCAGCTGCCCTTCCATCACCACCAGGGCGTCGCGCTCACCGGTGGATTTCTGCGCGGCCGCGAGGCGGTCCTTGTATTTCTTGGAATCGCGGAACTTGAGGACATCCGAGGATTCGATGTTTTCCGCAATCTCCTCGCGTCCCTGTTCGTCGAGGAAGGTCTCCAGACGCCGCCGCGCGTGCATGCGCCGGTGATGCCCGCACTTGGGGCAGACATCCAGATTGCGCTCCACCTCGGGACGGTAGAGCGTGGCATCACAACCTTCGCAACGCACCCACAGACCTTCCGGGACCCCGCGCTTGTTCGCGTTGTCGGTGCGGATGCGCGAGGGCATCAACTTTTCGAACCAGCTCATGCCGACTCCGTCACGGACGCAAAACGCGCATTCTACACCGAGCCGGCGGCACTCGTGGAGCGTGCCGCATCCATCGCGCGACGCATCTCACCGAGTTTGTCCGCCGCCGCACGGATGAAGCCCGCCGAATCCCCCGGATGGGCCTCCGCCAAGCTGACCAGCGCACTGCCAACCACCACCGCATCGGCCACCCGCGCCACGGCCGCCGCGGATTCCGCGTCGCGGATCCCGAAGCCCACGCCCAGGGGCAGATCGGTGTATTGGCGGATCGCGTCCAGACGCTCATTCAGCGCCGAGGGGTCCAGACTCTGCGAACCGGTTACACCCTTGAGCGAGACGTAATACACAAACCCGCGCGCAGCGCGGGCCAGGTGACCGATACGCTCGCTGGAGGTCGTCGGTGCCACCAGGAAGATCGGGTCAATTCCCGCCCGATCGAGCAGGCCGGTCACCTCGTCGCATTCCTCCGGCGGCAGGTCCACCGTCAGCAGGCCGTCCAGGCCAGCGGCAGCCGCAGCCTCGGCGAATGCCTCGAAGCCCATGCGTTCCACCGGGTTGAGATAGCCCATCAGCACCACCGGCGTATCCGCGTCGCGTTCCCGGAACTGACGCACCATCTCCAGCACGTCGCGCAGCCCGGTGCCATGCTGCAGGGCCCGCTCGTGCGCGCGCTGGATCACCGGCCCGTCGGCCATCGGGTCGGAGAACGGGACCCCCAGCTCGACCAGGTCGGCGCCGGCGTCGACCAGCGCATGCATCAGGTCGACCGTCGCTCCCGGCTCCGGGTCGCCCGCGGTGATGTAGGGCACCAGGGCTGCGCGCCCGGCCCCACGGCATTGTTCGAAGCGTTGCTGGATGCGGCTCACAGCGTAATCCCCTCGCGGTCGGCCACGGTGGCGAGGTCCTTGTCGCCACGGCCGGACAGGTTGACGATGATGCTCTGGTCCGGGCGCATGGTGGGCGCCAGCTCGAGCACGTGCGCGATCGCATGGCTGGTTTCCAGCGCCGGGATGATGCCCTCGGTGCGGGTCAGGCGATGGAAGCCGGCCAGAGCCTGATCGTCGGTCACCGACACGTAGCTCGCCCGGCCGATGTCCTTCAGCCACGCATGCTCCGGCCCCACGCCGGGGTAGTCCAGCCCGGCCGAGATGGAGTGCGTGCCGATGATCTGGCCGTTGTCGTCTTCCATCAGGTAGGTGCGGTTGCCGTGCAGCACGCCGGGGCGCCCGGCGCCCAGCGGCGCGGAATGGCGCCCGGTATCCACGCCCTCGCCGCCGGCTTCCACGCCGACCATCTCCACGGACTCATCCGCCAGAAACGGATGGAACAGACCGATGGCGTTGGAACCGCCACCCACGCAGGCCACCAGGGTATCGGGGAGGCGACCGGTCGCTTCCACGTGCTGCTCACGGGCCTCGCGTCCGATCACCGCCTGAAAGTCGCGGACCATGGCCGGATACGGGTGCGGACCGGCGACCGTGCCAATGATGTAGAACGTGTCGTCGACGTTGGTGACCCAGTCGCGCATCGCCTCGTTGAGGGCATCCTTCAGGGTGCGGGTCCCGGAGGTCACCGGCACCACCTCCGCGCCCAGCAGGCGCATGCGATAGACGTTGGGGGCCTGGCGGCGGGTATCTTCCTCGCCCATGTAGATCACGCACTCCAGCCCCAGGCGAGCCGCGACGGTGGCGGTGGCCACGCCGTGCTGCCCGGCCCCGGTCTCGGCGATGATGCGCTTCTTGCCGAGATGCCGCGCCAGCAGTGCCTGGCCAATGGTGTTGTTCACCTTGTGCGCGCCGGTGTGGTTGAGATCCTCGCGCTTGAGATAGATCTGCGCGCCGCCCAGCTCGCGCGACAGCCGCTCCGCGTGATAGAGCGGATTCGGCCGCCCCACGAACTGCCGCAGATCGCGATCCAGCTCGGCCAGAAATGCCGGGTCCTTCATGTAGCGTTCGTACACGTCCTGCAGTTCGTCCAGCGCCCCCATCAGGGTCTCCGACACGAACCGCCCGCCGTACACGCCGAAATGCCCGCGGGCATCCGGGAACGCCCCCCAGTCGATCGCTTCACTCATTCAGTGTCACCTCGTTGCGTCGCACCGCGCGCACGAAGGCGCGCATGCGTTCCGGTTCCTTGATCCCGGGTGCGGACTCCACCCCGGAGCTCACGTCGACCCCCCAGGGGCACGTTACGTTCAATGCCGCCTGTACCGACTCGGGATCCAGCCCGCCGGCCAGCAGCCACGGCCGTGGCAGGTCGGGCGGGATCCGCGACCAGTCGAAGCGGTGGCCGGTTCCGCCGGTACGCCCGCCACCGTGGCTGTCGAGCAGGAACCCGCGTGCCTGCGGGTGCGCGTCCATCGCCCGGCGCGGATCCGCATCGCCGGCCATCGCGACCGCCTTCAGATACGGCCGGCCGAACCGCGTACAGTCCGCCGCCTCCTCGTTCCCGTGGAACTGCAGGCAGTCCAGCGGCACGACGTCCAGGACCTCCTCCACCCGCCGGGGATCCGGATCCACGAACAGACCCACGGCGCTCACCAGCGGCGGCAGCGCCGCGGCAATCCCTGCGGCCTGCTCCGCGCCCACGCAACGCCGACTGGCCGGGTGAAACACCAGGCCCACGGCATCGGCCCCGGCCTCAGCCGCCGCGCGCGCCTGTTCCGGGGTCGTGACCCCGCAGATCTTGATCCGATAACGCATTCGCCAAGCCTACCAGAACGCGCCGGATTCCCGCGGATACCCTGCCCGGGATCACCCTTACACACTGGCCGGCACCGGTCCCAGAACCGGCGCCTCCTGGTCCGGCATCGCAAATTCCGGCGGGTATTCCACCTGCACGAAGTACAGCCCCCCGGCCGGCGCCGTGATCCCCGACTGGCGCCGATCCCGCGCCGCCAGCACCTCGCGGGGCCAGTCCAGCTCCGCTCGGCCGTCGCCCACCGCCAGCAGTACGCCCGCGATGTTACGCACCATATGATGCAGAAACGCATTGGCATGCACGTCCACCAGCACGTACTCACCGCGCCGCCGGACCGTCACTTCGTGCACGCGGCGCACCGGCGACTTCGCCTGACAGGCCGCCGCGCGCAGACTGGTGAAATCCTGCTCGCCGACAAAATGCCGCGCCGCCTCCTGCATCCGCGCGACATCCAGCGGCCGCCGCCACCAGGCCACGCGGCCCGCCTCCAGACCCGGCCGCACGGGTCGGTTCGCGATCACGTAGCGATACCGGCGGGAACGCGCCGCGAAACGGGCATGGAACGCCGGTGCGACCGGCTGCGCCCAGCGAATCGCAATCGAATCCGGCAGGTTGGTGTTGCCCCCCAGGATCCAGGCATGCGCCTCACGCCGGCTCGCGGTGTCGAAATGCACCACCTGAGCCGTGGCATGCACCCCCGCATCGGTTCTTCCGGCGCAGGTCAGTTCCAGCGGGTGATCCGCGACAAAGCCAAGCGCCTTCTCCAGTTTCTCCTGCACACTGGGCCCGTCCTTCTGCCGCTGCCAGCCCAGCCACGGCGTACCGTCGTATTCGACCCCGGCCGCCCAGCGCTGCAAGCCCGCCTCCGGTTCCCTTGTCTCGCCCATCCGCTGCCCGTACTCCCCGTCTTTCCTCGGTGCCGGTTCATCCCGTCACCCAACCGCCCCACTGCAACCCCAGTGCGACCATTCCCACCAGCGCCATCCAGCCGGTCTCCACTCCCCGCCAGCGATCCTCGCGCACCGGCATCGGGGAGCCCGGAGCGGGCTGTTCCGATTCGGCCGGATCCAGGGCCGCGTCCAGCCGCTGCACCAGCCATTCACGCACCGCATCCACCCTCGCCCTGCGGTCCCCCGACAGCCGGCCCCGCCGAGCTTCGATTCCGGCCCGGTCGCGTTCGAACGCCTCCAGCGCCAGGAACAGCCGGCGCGCGAAAGAGTGTCCGGCCCCCAGCGCTGAACCCCGCCGACCGCCCAGCACGCTGCCCAGGGCCGGCACCAGTTCCGTGCGCGCGTACCGATCCGTCAGCCAGACCACGGCCAGCACCACCAGCATCAGCGCCACGATCCGCGTAGCTGCCTCCAGCAGCCCCGCCGCGGTGCCTCCACCCACGGGCCACAGCCCGAAGAAAAGGGCCAGTGACAGGTAGAACCATTTCATGCGCCACCACATGCGCACCGCACGTTCCCACGGGAACGCTCGCAGCCCCGGGGCCAGCAGCAGGGCCGGCACCGTCACGGAGACGGCCACCGGGGATGCCGTCAGCACGGCCCCCGACAAGAGCAGAACGGCCCCCAGGGCCCCGATCGCCAGTTGCATGACCACCTCCCCAACGCGAAAAGGGGCCCGCAGGCCCCTCTCGCCGGTACGGTCCGGACCGCGGGCGAACCCGCCGACCGACCACCCCGTCAGGCGTCTTTCAGCTGGTCCTGGATCGCCCGGGCCCGCTCTTTCTCTTCATCCGACCCGGAGGCCATGATCTCGTCGATCAGGTCCTGCGCACCTTCCTGGTCACCCATGTCCGCATAGGCCTGGGCCAGATTCAGCCGGGTCTCGTTATCATCTTCGCCTTCGGCCGCCGGAGCCGCGGGTTCCTCCGCCGCCGGTTCGTCTGCTTCCGCGGACGCAACCGGTGGCTCGCCAGCGCCTGCTTCGTCGCCCAGCAACTCGTCCAGATCCATGGACGGCACATCGCCGCCGGCATCGCCACCGGCAGGCTGACTGTCATCGGAGGACGGCAGATCCGACTCCTCGATATCAAAGGACAGATTGTCGAGGTCGTCGAGATCCCCCGCCGCATTCCCGGCTTCCGAACCCTGGCTGGCAGCGGCCAGTTCTTCGTCGAGCCCGGTATCGGCCTCGAAATCCATGCCGCCATCGAGCTCACCGGCCGCCTTTTCCGGCGCCGTCGGCTCGTCCGCACCCGAGGCCTCCTGTTCCTCGGCAAAACCGGACAGGTCAAACTCCCCGGGTTCGTCGGCCGAATCGCTGGCTGCGGTATCCGCGGACGGCGTACCCGAGGCCGCAGAAGCGTCGCCCGATCCGGCTTCCAGGTCCGCGAGTTTCTCGCGGATCTCGCCGTCTTCCGGACCCAGGCGTTCGCGCAGGCTGGCGGCGGCCTGGCGCATCTCGGAGTCGCGCCCCTGAGCCGCGAAGGCTTCCACCAGCTTCAGGCGGTACTGGAGATTGCCGGGCTCATCGTCGATGGCCGAGGACAGGGTATCGACGGCCTGATCGTTCATGCCGTAGGCGAGGCAGACATCCACTTCGGCCAGCACATCGTCGGCGCTCATGCCCGCGGTTTCCGACGCCCCGCTTTCACCAGCCGGGGTCGGCTCGCCCACCGCTTCTTCCGGCTGGCTCATCCCCCCATCGTCCCCGTCGCCCGGGCGCGCAGGCGTGGCCGGGGTCTCGTCCTGCGGTTCCGCACCGGTGCCACCGGCCGAGGCGGCAACGGCGCCTCCAGCAGCCACCCCCGTGGCACCCGCCACCGCGGCGCCCGAAACGGACGCCTCGGACGCCTCCTCGCGGGCCTCGTAGCCGCTGCGCGGATCCGGGGTCGCCTTCACGCCGGAGTTGTCCACCCGGGCATTGCGGTCGCCACCCGGGCCACCCGGGCCGCCACCACGACCGCCGCGGGCGAATGCCAGCAGAACCAGCACCAGCAACACGACCAGGGCGATGGCCATCATCATCAGCAGCGGGTCGTTCATGATCCGCTGGTGCAGCGGAGCGTCACGTTCGGCCTCGGCCTCTTCCATGCGCGCCCGCAGTTCCGCCCGCTCGTCCTGCAGCTCCGCGAGCTGGCCTTCCAGCGTGGCCAGTTCCTCGCTGGCGATCTCGGCCACCTGTTCGCGATCCTGCAGGGATTCGCGCATGCGAGCGATTTCTTCCCGCATTTCGTCCATTTCGGCACGCTGCGAGATCAGGGCCTCCTGGACGACTTCGGGCGATTCGGCGATCAGCGCCGCTTCCTCACCTTCCGGCAGCACGTCGGTAACGATTTCGAGACGGTCATCCACTGCGTCCGCATCGTCTTCGGCCGCCACGGCTTCGCCGTCTTCGCGTTCGGATTCCTCTTCACGAGCTTCGGCGTCTTCCTCGGGCTCGTCTCTCACCTCTTCCTCGACGGCTTCTTCGGCCGCGTCCGGATCCGCCTCCTCGGTCACCTCTTCGGCGACCTCGGGCTCGGGCTCCGGCTCCGGTTCGGGACGCGTACGCGCCTGCCAGTCTTCGGTCTGACGCTGGATCTCTTCGCGCGCCCCGGCGGCGTCCACCGCTTCCAGCGCCGCACGATCGGGCGCGCTCAGTTCCACGTCGGCACGCAGCGCATTGACGTTGCCATCGATAAAGGCATCGGGATTTTCCCGCAGGAATGCGAGCATGGCCTGCTCGTTGCTGACCCCGCTCAGCCCGGCCCGCTGCACGATCGCATACAGCGTGTCGCCCGAGCGTACGCGATAGGTGTCCTGCGGGGCCCGGCGGTCGTCATCGGTCGCGGTGGTGCGTGCCGCCGCACGATCATCCGGAAGCGTTCCCGGAGGATCCAGCAGCAGGTTGAGTTCACGATAACTGCGCCCCCCGTCCCAGCGGGCTTCCAGAAGGATCCCGATGTAGGGCTCGCGCACGGGCTCGCGGGTGCGCAGGACGACCTCGCGATCCTGCCCTTCGCCACGCAGTTCAACCCGCAGGTCCCCCGGCACGCGGCCCCGGTCCAGTCCCGCCCGGCGGTACCGTTCTTCGGAGGCCTGACGCACCTGCAGCGATTCATCGGTCGCCGCCTCTCCGCGCAGCGCCACCCGGACATCCAGCGCCTGGTTCAACGTGGACCGGATCTGGGGATCGCCCAGCCCCACGGAGCTGGAAGAGGCCGGCGCGACCAGCAAAAGAATAATGAGCCCGAATAGTAACTTGCGCACGAACGTCCCCCTGTGTGTGCGTGGTTGCTGTCCGGGGCAGCCCGTGTCTCTGCCGACACGGGCTGTTGCCCGGCCCGCCGACACGGGCTGTTGCCCGGCCCCTTGAACAATGAGGCTACCAGATCCCCGGCATATTGTGGGATTTAATCACAGGTAATCGCGGATCAAAACCTCGGCGATCTGGATCGTGTTCAAGGCTGCGCCCTTGCGCACATTATCGGAAACCACCCACATATCCAGTCCGCGGGGATGCGAAATGTCCTCGCGGATACGGCCGACGTACACCGCATCGGTGCCGCTGCTTTCGGTCACGGCGGTCGGGTACCCTCCGTCCTCGTGGCGATCCAGCACCTCGATGCCCGGTGCGGCCACCAGCAATTCGCGCGCGCGTTCGGCCGAGATCTTCTCGCGGGTTTCGATGTGCAGCGCTTCGGAATGCCCGTAGAACACCGGGATGCGCACCGCCGTGGGGTTCATCTGGATGGACTCGTCGCCCATGATCTTGCGGGTCTCCCAGACCATCTTCATTTCTTCCTTGGTGTAGCCGTTATCCTGGAAGACATCGATATGCGGCAGCGCGTTGAACGCGATCTGCTTGGGGTAGACGCTGCATTCCACCGGGCGACCGTTCAGCAGGGCCGCAGTCTGGTGCGCCAGCTCCTCGATCGCGTCCTTGCCGGTTCCTGAGACCGCCTGGTAGGTCGCGACATTCACGCGTTCGACCCCCACCGCGTCGTGCAGAGGCTTGAGCGCGACCAGCATCTGGATGGTGGAGCAGTTGGGATTGGCGATGATCCCGTGGCGCTCGTAGTCGCCCACCGCATCCGGATTGACCTCCGGGATCACCAGCGGGATCTCGGGGTCATAACGGAACTGCGAGGTGTTGTCGATCACCACGCATCCGGCCGCGGCCGCCTTTGGCGCGTATTCCTTCGACACCGACGCTCCCGGCGAGAACAGCCCGATATCCACCTGCGAAAAATCGAACTGCGCGAGGTCCTCCACAATCAGCTCGCGGTTCCCGTAGGAGACGGTGCTGCCGGCCGAGCGTTCGCTGGCCAGGGCATGCACCCGGTCCAGCGGCAGGTCCCGCTCGGCCAGGATGGAGAGCAGGGTCTCGCCGACGGCACCGGTGGCGCCGACGACGGCCACGTTGAACTTGCGATCACTCATGTCGGGGTCCTGTAACGTTAAAAAGGGTGTCAGGCGTCGTCCAGCGCAGCGACCAGGGCATCCCCCATACCCTGGGTCGACACCAGCTGCATGCCGTCGCCATGGATGTCCGGGGTCCGCAGGCCCTGATCGAGCACCCGCCCCACCGCGGCTTCCAGACGTTCGGCAAGGTCGTTGCGGTTGAGGCTGTGCCGCAGCATCATGGCAATCGACAGCACGGTCGCCATCGGATTGGCCTTGCCCTGCCCGGCAATGTCCGGCGCGGAGCCATGGATCGGTTCGTACAGACCAACGCCCTCGCTGTTCAGCGAGGCGGACGGCAGCATGCCGATGGAGCCGGTCAGCATCGCGGCCGCATCCGACAGGATGTCACCGAACATGTTGCTGGTCACCATCACGTCGAACTGCTTCGGATCGCGCACCAGCTGCATGGCCGCGTTGTCCACATACATGTGGGACAGCTCGACCTCGGGGAACTCCTGCCCGACGCGCTCGACCACCTCGCGCCACAGCTCCGAGACCTCCAGCACATTGGCCTTGTCCACCGAGCACAGGCGCTTGTTGCGCTTCATCGCGGCCTCGAATCCGACCCGCGCGATGCGCTCGATCTCGGATTCGGTGTAGCCGGCGGTGTTGTAACCGTAGCGCTGCCCGTCGCGCTGTTCGATGCCGCGCGGCTGGCTGAAGTAGATACCCCCGGTCAGTTCGCGCACGATCAGCAGATCCAGCCCGCTCACCACCTCGGGCTTGAGGGTGGAGGCCGAAGCCAGCTGCGGGTAGAGGATCGCCGGGCGCAGATTGGCGAACAGTTCGAGATCGGAACGGATCCCCAGCAGGCCGCGCTCGGGGCGCAGATCGCGTTCCAGGGATTCGTACTGCGGGCCGCCGACCGCGCCCAGCAGGATCGCATCGGCGCGGCGCGCCTGCTCCCGCGTCGCCTCGGGGTAGGGGTGCCCGGCCGCATCATGCGCCGCCCCGCCGATCAGGCCCTGTTCGATCTCCAGTTCGAGGCCGCCGATCTCGGCGACGCGTTCCAGCACCTTCAGCGCCTCGGCCACGATCTCGGGCCCGATCCCGTCACCGGGCAATACCAGAATTCGGTTCACAAACCTCTCCTAACCATCAGATCTATCGAATTTCTTTTCCACCCGCAGGAGGCCAGCCCTCTGGCCGATTGGGCGCCAGGACAGGCTCCATCGGCCAGAGGGCTGGCCTCCTACGGGGGTAACCCCGTCCCGGCGCCCGGTCGGCCAGACCGTTATTCCACCATCCACGGGCGTTCCTGCCGCAGGCGTTCTTCATAGGCACGAATATCGTCCGCGAACTGCAGGGTCAGGGCAATGTCGTCCAGCCCGTGCAGCAGGCGGTGGCGGCGGTCCTCATCCAGCGTGAAGCGGAACACCGTAGCGTCCGGCGCGGTCACGGTCATCTCTTCCAGGTTGACCTCGACCTGCGCGCCCGGATTCGCTTCGACCTGCTCGAACAGGTTCTGCACCTCGTCCTCGGCCAGCACCACCGGCAGCAGCCCGTTCTTGCAGCTGTTGGAGAAAAAGATGTCGGCGAACGACGGCGCGATCACCGCGCGAAAGCCGAAGTCGGTCAGCGCCCACACCGCGTGCTCGCGCGAGGAACCGCAGCCGAAGTTCTTGCGCGCCAGCAGGATGGTCGCCTGGTCATACGGCGGCCGGTTGAGCACGAAGTCGGGGTTCGGCTGGCGCTGCGAGTGGTCCATGCCCGGCTCGCCCGGGTCCAGGTAGCGCCAGTCATCGAACGCGTTGGGGCCGAAGCCGGTGCGCTTGACCGACTTCAGATACTGCTTGGGGATGATCGCGTCGGTATCCACATTGGAGCGGTCCAGCGGCGCGACAATGCCCTTGTGTACGGTAAAGGCCTGCATCGCTCAGCCCTCCAGCTCGGACGGTTCGATGAAATGCCCGGCCACGGCAGCGGCCGCGGCCAGCGCGGGGCTGACCAGATGCGTACGTCCGCCCTGCCCCTGGCGGCCCTCGAAGTTGCGGTTCGAGGTCGAGGCGCAGCGCTCGCCCGGCTCCAGGCGGTCGGCGTTCATCGCCAGGCACATCGAGCAGCCCGGCTCGCGCCACTCGAAGCCGGCGTCCAGGAAGATGCGGTCCAGCCCTTCCTGTTCCGCCTGCTGCTTCACCAGCCCGGAGCCCGGCACCACCATCGCCAGCTTGATGTTATCGGCCTTCCTGCGCCCCTTCACCACCTCGGCGGCAGCACGCAGGTCCTCGATGCGCGAATTGGTGCAGGAGCCGATGAACACCTTGTCCGGGCGGATCTCCGTCATCGGGGTATTCGCCTTCAGGTCCATGTACTCCAGCGCGCGCTGCATGCCCTCGGCACGTACCGGGTCGGACTCGGCCGCCGGGTCCGGCACCCGCCCGTCGATCGGCGCGACCATCTCCGGCGAGGTGCCCCAGCTGACCTGCGGGGCGATCTCGGCGGCATCCAGCTCCACCACCGCGTCGAACTCGGCATCCGGGTCGGAAACCAGCGTGCGCCAGTACTCGGCCGCGCGTTCGAACATCTCGCCGGTGGGCGCCTGCGGCTTGCCACGCACGTATTCGATGGTCTTCTCGTCCACCGCGACCATGCCCGCGCGGGCCCCGGCCTCGATGGACATGTTGCAGATACTCATGCGGCCCTCGATCGACAGGCTGCGGATCGCCGAGCCGGCGAACTCGATCGCGTAGCCGGTGCCGCCCGCGGTGCCGATACGGCCGATGATCGCCAGCACGATATCCTTGGCGGTCACGCCCGGGCGCAGCTCGCCCTCCACGCGGATCTGCATGGCCTTCGTCTTTTTCTGCCACAGGCACTGGGTGGCCAGCACGTGTTCCACCTCGGAGGTGCCGATACCGAAGGCCAGCGCGCCCAGCGCGCCGTGGGTGGAGGTGTGCGAGTCGCCGCAGACCACGGTCATGCCCGGCAGGGTCGCGCCCTGCTCCGGCCCGATCACGTGCACGATGCCCTGGCGCACGTCGGCCATAGGGAAGAACTTCAGCCCGAAGCCGGACACGTTACTCTCCAGCGTCTCCACCTGGGTGCGCGAGACCGGATCCTCGATCCCGGCATCCCGATTGGTGGTGGGCACGTTGTGGTCCGGCACCGCCAGCACGGAATCGCCGCGCCACGGCTTGCGCCCGGCCAGGCGCAGACCCTCGAAGGCCTGCGGGCTGGTCACCTCGTGCACCAGATGGCGATCAATGTAGAGCAGCGTGGAGCCATCCGGCTCCTCGCGTACCACATGCGCCTCCCACAACTTGTCGTACAGGGTCTTGCCTGCCATTCCTCACTCCCGCGGCCGCGCCGCGATGTTCCTGCCATATTTTCGGTGAGCGGCCGCCAAAGCCCCCTGTAGGAGGCCAGCCCTCTGGCCGATTCGACGTTGGGGCAAATCGGCCAGAGGGCTGGCCTCCTACGGGCGGGCATGCCGATCACATCGTCAGTCTGCGGCTGCCGCGATATTCTTTCAAATCCGATTTCTTATCCGTATCATTCCACACGGTTATCAATCGGCGGCGAACGAGCCGGATTCGCCCATCGAACCAACCATTATCGCACGCAGCCCCTGGAGAGACAGGCATGCGCCCGGAACAACTGAGTGTCGAATCCCTTCAGGCCTTCGTCGCGGTGGTCGACACGGGTGCGTTCTCCGCGGCAGCCGAACGTCTGCACCTGACGCAACCAGCGATCAGCAAGCGCATTCAGGCCCTGGAGGCCACCCTGGAACGCCCGCTGTTCGAGCGCCAGGGACGGCGCGTGCGCCCGACCGAGGTGGCCGAACGCCTGCTGCCCGAGGCGCGCGAGATCCTCGCCCGGCTGCGGGCGATCGAACAGCAGATCGCCGATCTGGACACCGTGGTACGCGGTCGCATCCGCCTGGCCACTTCCCATCACATCGCGCTGCACCGCCTGCCCGACCCGCTGGCCGCGCTGGGCGGGCGCTACCCGGACCTCGAACTCGAGCTGGCATTCATGGACTCCGAAGCGGGTATCCAGGCCGTGCTGCACGGCGACGCCGACCTGGCCCTCGCCACGCTGCCCGAGTCGCTGCCCGACGGAATCGAGGCCCGGACCGTGTGGACCGACGAACTGGTGCCCATGATCGCCCGCGCGCAGGCCATCCGTACGCCCGGCGACACCCTCGCGCGCCTGCGGGACTGGCCGGCCATCCTTCCCCCGGTGGATTCCACCACCCGTCGGCGGATTGAACAGGCCCTGGCCACGGCGGAGCTGCGCCCGGCCGCCGCCCAGGAGAGTCCCTATCTGGAGGTCATCCGCATGATGATCGCCGCCGGCCTCGGCATCGGCTTTCTCCCGCGCGACATGGCCACCGAGGAGCTCGCGGTGCTCGACTGGCCCGGGCCGCCCGTCCTGCGTTCACTGGGCTGGGTGCGTCATGCCGCGCGCTACCATTCGCGGGCCCTGCAGGCGGTGATCGAGAAACTGGAGGGTTCCGGCCCGCCCGCCTGACACGGCTCAGTTGGCCACGGGTCTGGCGGCGTCTCCGGCAGCCGCGCGCACGCAGTTGCGTCCGGCGGACTTGGCTTCGTACATGCCCAGATCCGCCCGGCCGAGGGCCGCATCGATCGACTCCTCCGGCATCCAGGCGGCGACCCCCACGCTCGCGGTCATGCGCACCACCGCGCTCCCGCTCTGTACGCAAAGGGCCTGAACCTCCGAGCGCAGGCCCTGGGCGCGCTTTTCCGCCTGCTCCAGGGACATCCCCGGCAACAGCACGCCGAACTCCTCACCGCCGAGCCGCGCCAGGGTCTCCCCGGGCTTCAGGGTATCTCTGAGCACGCGCGCCACGCTGCGCAGGACCTCGTCGCCCACTGCATGACCGTGACGATCGTTCACGCCCTTGAAGTGGTCCAGATCCAGCAGCACGACCGTCAGCGGCTCCTCCTCCAGACGCGCGCGATGGCGGGCCGCCTCGGCGGCATCGAAGAATCCGCGCCGGTTGGCCACTCCGGTCAGCGGATCCGTGGTGGACATGCGCACCAGCCGGTCAAGCGCCGCAAACTGCCAGTGCCGCAGCACGTCCTCGCGATGGGCGATGGCCAGAAGGACCAGCAGCACGAAGGAGACGAACAGTCCCGCCAGATGGGCCTCGCTCCCCTGCACATCGTCGGTCTTGCCCAGCGCAACCGCCCACGTCGCCAGCAGCAGAACTCCGGTCAGGCCCCAGCGCCAGCGCCCGGTGTTAGGCAACAGCAGCACGAACACCATCCCGACAAAGGCGAACTGGCTGGTATCCAGGACCGGACTGGAGTGCTCCAGTCCGTGGACGAAAGTCAGGGCCAGCGTCAGCAACGCTACCCCGAGCCCCGTCAGCGGCGCGATGGTCAGCAGACCCTCCGGCCAGCGCCATACGCTCAGAGCCGCCCCGAGCAGCATCGCCGCGAATACCCCCCGCAACACGAACGCCACTTCCAGCCACCCGCCTTCCAGCTGCGCCAGATCCAGCGGCACCAGCGCCGCCAGCATCGCCAGGATCAGTGCGAGCACCACCAGAAACGTCACTCGCATCCCGCGGGATCGCTCGCTGCGGAACCGCGCCTCCAGCACATCGTCGGCGAACGCCGCAGTCCAGGGTGACGGTCGCGGCAGCGGAACCGGAAGGTGGCCGTGCGTCATGTAGCCTCGATGATCGGCCACCCGCTTCCCCTTCGAATGGATATTGACAGTGCAGGATCCCACGACAGGTGTGAGCGTACCAGAGGCATACCGTGACCGGCACGCCGGATCGTTCAGGCGTGCAGGGCCTCGCGCGGCAGCGCCGAGGAAATCATCCAGGCGGCAAAGACAAACAGCGTGGAGGCCACAAGCGCCCCCTCCAGCCCCCAGAGCATGAAGATGGCACCGGAGGCGACGGTCCCGACCAGACGCCCCCCGGCATTGGCCATGTAGTAGAAGCCAACCTTCATCGCCACGCGGTCGGCCTCGGCGTAGTCGAGGATCAGGAAGGAGTGCACGGCCGAGTTGATGGCGAACACGACGCCGAACAGGCCCAGCCCGACCATCAGCACCCACGCCGGGTCCAGGCCGGCCTCCAGGCCGATCACGATGGCCAGCGGCAGCAGCATGAGAACGAACGCCCACAGACGCGCGGTCAGCCCGGTCGGATGCACCCCGCCCCGGCCCAGCAGGCGCGGCACCGACGCCTGCACGATGCCGTAACCGATCACCCACAGTGCCAGAAACGCCCCCACCTGCATGTGGTTCCAGTCCAGGGTCGCGCTCAGGAACACCGGCAGCGCGACCACGAACCAGACATCGCGCGCGCCAAACAGGAAAAAGCGCGCGGCCGACAGCACGTTGATCGTGCTGGAGTTGGAGAACATCCGGGTGAACTTCGGCTTGCCGCCGACCTTGCCAAGGCCACGCGGCAGCCCGACCACCGAGAACAGCATCACCAAGGCGAGCATCCCGGCCAGGACCACCAGCGCCAGCTGGAATCCGATCGAGTACAGCAGCGCCCCACCGACGAAGAAACCGACCCCCTTCAGCGCGTTCTTGGAGCCGGTGAGCACCGCGACCCAGCGAAACAGACGCCCTTCGCCGTCGCCGGCGACCAGCTTCACGCCGGATTTCGCGCTCATCTTGTTCAGGTCCTTGGCGATCCCCGACAGGGCCTGCGCGAACATCACGTACGCCACCCCCAGCCAGGCCTCGGGCACCGTGAGCATCAACAGGGCCGCTACCTGCAACAGCGTCCCGCCGATCATCGTGATGTTCACCCCCAGCCGCGCGGCCAGCCAGCCACCGGTCAGGTTGGTGACCACCCCGAACAGCTCGTAGAACAGGAACAGGAAGGCGATCTCCAGCGGGCTGTAGCCCAGCTGGTGGAAGAACAGCACGACCAGCATGCGGATCGCGCCGTCGGTGATGGTGAACGCCCAGTAGTTCGCGGTGATGCGCGCGTAGGCGCCCACGCCGAGTACCGGCGAAGCGTCAGAATCGGGACCAGGGAAACACTGATTCATGTACACGCTCGCGCTCGAGTCGCTTTTGCGTGCGAACAAGGCGCGGCGACCGCCATGCAGTCATTCTGCACAAGGCAGCCGCAACGCCGTGCGCGCGCCAAAGCGGCCGAGCCCCTTCGGGGTTGGCACCCCGGGTTCCCCGATCCTGCGTTGCGGCCCTTGCCGGTAGAACCACTACCGGCTGCGCACCGCGCCTTGTCCGGGAAACCCGGGGTGCCAACGCGAGCGTGTACATGGATCAGTGTTTCC
Source organism: Thioalkalivibrio halophilus (assembly GCF_001995255.1). Lineage (GTDB taxonomy): Bacteria > Pseudomonadota > Gammaproteobacteria > Ectothiorhodospirales > Ectothiorhodospiraceae > Thioalkalivibrio > Thioalkalivibrio halophilus. The sequence goes on from NZ_MUZR01000002.1 coordinate 101,439, forward strand.
CTGGGGGCCGCCTTGCTCATCGCGGCGGGGAGTGTAGAGAAAAAGCATGAACGCCGCATTACGCCACGGCGGGGCAACGCGCACCCCGCCGTGGCCGTCGACTCATGCTCAGAAATCGCCGGTGCGGCCGGCTTCGACGATGCTGTAGATGGTGTCTCTCACCTCGCGGGCAACTTCTTCCAGATCCTCGGGCAGATCCGTGGCATGCATCATCATGTCCATGTTGGTGGTCACGATCCAGCCCTGGCCCTCGTCGTCCTCCACCACCGCGATGCGACACGGCAGGAAACTGGCAAAGATGATGTCGTGCTGCACCATTTGATTCGCGATCAGGGCATCACAGAACGCCAGTATGCGCATGTAGTTGCCCTCGCCGCCCATGGCCGTCACCTGCTCGGAAAGCGGCAGGTTCGCCACTTCCTGAAAGTTGCGCAGATTGGCCCGCAGCTGCATTGACTCCACCGCCTCCTCGACGCTCACCCCGTCCTCGATCCGGAACACCTCGGCGCTGTGCCGTACCATCTGCTGAAGCGTTTCGCGATCGAGTTCCGGTTCCGGCGCCGCATCCGGCGCCGAAGCCATCAGGCTCGGAGTCCAGCCCAGCAGCAGCAAAAACAGAATCCACCGTTTCATGTTCCACCTCCCGCCGTTGCGCGGCCCCCGGCCGCTTTATCGAAGGTAGACCACTCACCGGAACACGGGCGCCAGACCACCAAAAAACCCCGTGCCGCTCGTGCGACACGGGGTTTGCCATGAAGCCCCTGCGACCGCGGCACCACGATCGCTCGGGCCGTCTGCGCCGGGGGGGGGTCAGGCGCTGGCCGCGGCCATCACCGCATCCGGAATGCGCGGGGCCTCGTGACCCAGGCGCCGGCCGGCGGCGTTCAGGACCGCCTGCAGGGTCGCGGCCGTGGTGTCCTCCCCCAGGGCCACGCCCACCGAGCGCTCGCCGTCCACCGAGACATCCACCGCGGCCATCGCGCGCGCCTCGGTCCCGGCCTCCACCGCGTGCTCGTCGAAGTGGCTGACGCGCACCTCCACGCCGCGGCTGGCGTGCAGCGCCTCGGCCAGCGCCTCCACCGCGCCGTGGCCGGCCCCGTTCAGGCGGGTCTCCTGTCCGGGCGGGCCCACGGTGGCATCCAGGCGCACCACCGGGCCTTCCTTCTCCATTTCGTAGCGCACCAGATCCCAGCCCGGCACCGGCGCCAGGTAGTGCTTCTCGAACAGCTCGTGGATGCGCTGCGAGGTCACTTCCTCGCCGGAGGCCTCGGCGTCCTGCTGCACGATGCGGGCAAACTCCACCGCCAGCCAGCGCGGCAGCTCGATGCCGTAGTCGCGCTCCAGCACGTGGGTCACCCCGCCCTTGCCGGACTGCGAGTTGATGCGCACCACCTCTTCGTAGCGCCGTCCCAGATCGCCCGGGTCGATCGGCAGGTAGGGCACGTTCCAGTGGCCGCCATGCTCGCGGTAATGCGCCAGACCCTTGCGGATCGCATCCTGGTGGCTGCCGGAGAAGGCCGTGTAGACCAGCTCGCCGGCCCACGGATGGCGCGGATGGATCGGCATGTCGGTGCATTCCTTGTACACCTCCATCAACCGCTCCATGTCGGACAGGTCGATGGTCGGGTCGATGCCCTGCGAATACAGGTTCATGCCGACGGTGACCAGGTCCATGTTGCCGGTGCGCTCGCCGTTGCCGAACAGCGTGCCCTCCAGGCGGTCGGCCCCGGCCAGCAGGCCCAGTTCGGCCGCGGCCACGCCGGTGCCGCGGTCATTGTGCGTATGCAGCGACACGCAGATATGTTCGCGGTGCTGCACGTGGTCGCAGAACCACTCCACCTGGTCGGCGAACACGTTGGGCGTGGCCGACTCCACCGTGGCCGGCAGGTTGATGACCACCTTCTGGCCCCGATCCGGGCGCCAGATCGCGGTCACCGCGTCGACCACCTCGACCGCGTAGTCCAGCTCGGTGGTGGAGAAGCTCTCCGGCGAGTACTGGAAGATCCAGTCGGTCTGCGGGTACTTCGCGGCGTAGTCGCGCACCCAGCGCGCGCCGTTCTCGGCGATGCCACGGATGCCGTCGCGGTCCATGCGGAAGACCTGCTCGCGCTGCGCCGGGTTGGTGGAGTTGTACACATGGACCACCGCGCGCGGCGCGCCCTCCAGGGCCTCGAAGGTCCGCGCGATCAGATCCTCGCGCGCCTGGGTCAGCACCTGTACGTACACGCCCTCGGGGATGCGCTGCTCGTCCACCAGTCGGCGGGTGAAGTCGAAGTCGATCTGCGAAGCGGCCGGGAAGCCGATCTCGATCTCCTTGAGCCCGATGTCCACGAGCACCTCGAAGAAGCGCATCTTCTGCTCCACGCTCATCGGGTGCACCAGCGCCTGGTTGCCATCGCGCAGGTCCACCGCGCAGAAACGCGGGGCCGCGGTCGTGCGCTGCGCCGGCCAGCGCCGGTCCGCCTTGTCGATCGGCGGGAAGGGGGCGTACTTGGTGTGATCGAAACTCATGACGATCGGTCTCCTGAATCCGGATACTTACGGCTTTCTTCTTGGGACAACAGAATAACGCAGAGTTCGCCGCAGGGAATTGCGAATTACTCCCATGCCGCTTTCTTTTCGCCACGGGATTGCGCCGGATGGCTCATGCGCGCAAGATTCGGCTCATGGAAAACGAACTGCACCGCCTCGATCGCTACGACCGCCGCATCCTCGAGATCCTGCAGGAGGATGCCGGCATCTCCAACCAGGCGCTGGCCGAGCGCGTGGGGCTCAGTCCCTCGCCCTGCCTGCGCCGGGTGCGCGCGCTGGAGAATGCGGGGATCATCCTGCAGCGCGTGGCCCTGCTGGACCGGAGGCGTCTGGGGCTGGAGCTGACCGCGCTGATCCATATCGGCATGGATCGGCACACCCCGGAACGTTTCGCCCATTTCGAGGAAACGGTCGCCACCTACCCCGAGGTGCAGCGCTGCTACCTGATCACCGGCCAGGCAGCCGACTACATGCTGCAGGTGGTGGTCCCGGACATGGATGCCTATCAGGAATTCCTGCTGCGGCGCATCACAAGGCTGGAGGGGGTGGACAGCGTGCACTCCAGCTTCGTGCTGCGCCGGGTGCTGGACCGCACCGCGCTCCCGCTGGACTATTCCCCGGGATGATCCGGGCGGCGCTCAGACCTCCGGGGTCTCGCCACTGACCGGCGCGGCCGGGGCCGCCGAGCCGTCGGCCACGAAACGATGCCCCTGACGCAGGCAGTAGCGCAGCCACTTGTACAGGAAACGGTTGTGCCGCCAGCGACACCCCAGGCCCGGCTGGCCCGCGAGGGTATCGATCATGCGGTCTTCCCCGGTGCTGCGGCAGTAGCGCCCCAGCACCTCGGCCTGGCGGGCGTCGTGGAACATGCGCACCCGCACGTCCGGCTGCTCGCGCACCCGGTCGCCTTCGCCGAAGCGGTAGGTCAGGCGCAACGTGGTGGTGTAACGGGTGCGCTCCAGCACCTCCAGATGAAGATCGAGGGCCCCGTCCACGCGCGATACGGCCCCTCCGCCCACGGCGGCGGGATCGGGACACAGGCGGCGCAACTGCAGATAGTTGTCCTCGTAGAGCTCCATCAACGCGGCGAAGGTGACGGGCCGCGGCTGGAGGTACGCGGGGGTACGGCTGTCCAGCAACATGGCGGCGGAGTCTAACAGCCCTGCGCCGCCACCGTCCGGCATCCCGGCGCTCAGAGCGGACACCCCCGTACGTTTCTGCTACCGTCGGGATAAAGTCAGGGGAGTCACGCAGCACATGGACATCAGCGTCGTCACCACCCATCCGTTCGAAGACCAGAAGCCAGGCACGTCGGGTCTGCGCAAGCGCGTCAGCCGCTTCCGCCAGCCGCATTACCTGGAGAACTTCGTCCAGGCCGTATTCGACAGCCAGCCCGCGCTGGAAGGGGCCGAACTGGTGCTGGGCGGGGACGGCCGTTTCCACAACCGCGAGGCGATCCAGACCATCCTGCGCATGGCCGCCGCCAACGGCGTCGGCCGGGTGGTGGTCGGGCGCGGCGGGCTGCTGTCCACGCCGGCCGCCAGCCACCTCATCCGCAGCCGCGGTGCCACCGGGGCCCTGATCCTTTCCGCCTCGCACAATCCTGGCGGGCCGGAGGGCGACTTCGGCATCAAGTTCAATACCGCCGCCGGCGGCCCGGCCCCGCCCTCGGTCACCGACGCCATCCACGCCCGCAGCCAGGCCATCACCCATTACCGCATCCTGAAGGAAGCGGTGCACGTGGACCTGGATCATCTGCAGGCGACCACCCTGAACGGCATGGACGTGGAGGTGGTCGATCCGGTCGCCGCCTACGCGGATCTGATGGACGAGCTGTTCGATTTCCACGCCATTCGCGAGCTGCTGGCCGGCGACTTCCGACTCCGCTTCGATGCCATGCACGCGGTGACCGGCCCGTATGCGGAAACCCTGCTCGTGGACCGCCTGGGGGCGGCCCCGGAAAGCATCCTGCGGGCAGAACCACTGGGCGATTTCGGCGGCGGACACCCCGACCCCAACCTGGCCCACGCGCGCCAGCTGCGCGAGGCGATGTTCGGCCGCGACGCCCCGGACTTTGGCGCCGCCTCCGACGGCGACGGGGACCGCAACCTGATCCTCGGGCGGCATTTCTTTGTCACCCCGTCGGACAGTCTCGCCATCATGGCGGCCAACGCCCACCACATCCCGGCCTTCGCCGATGGCCTGCGCGGGGTGGCGCGCAGCATGCCCACCAGCCAGGCGGTGGACACCGTGGCCGAGGCCCTGGGCATCCCCTGCTACGAGACGCCCACCGGCTGGAAGTTCTTCGGCAACCTGCTGGACGACGGGCGCATCCGCCTGTGCGGCGAGGAGAGCTTCGGCACCAGCTCCGACCACGTCCGCGAGAAGGACGGCCTGTGGGCGGTCCTGTTCTGGCTCAACCTGCTCGCCGTGCGCCGGCAGTCGGTGGAGACCATCGTGCGCGAGCACTGGGAGCGTTTCGGCCGGCACTACTACACTCGGCACGATTACGAGGGGATCCGCAGCGAACACGCCGAGGCGGTGATGGATCGCGTGCGCGACCGGCTGGCCACCCTGCCGGGACAGTCGCTCGCCGGACAGACGGTGCGCGCGGCCGACGACTTCGCCTACACCGATCCGGTGGACGGCTCGGTGGCCGAGGGCCAGGGGTTGCGGGTGATGTTCGAGAGCGGTGCGCGCATCGTCTTCCGGCTGTCGGGCACCGGCACCGAGGGGGCGACGCTGCGCCTGTACATCGAACAGCACGAAACCGACCCGGCAAGGCTCGACCTGGATCCGCAGGAGGTGCTGCGGCCACTGATCGACGCCGCCGGCGACCTGGGCGACATCCCGGCGCTGACGGGGCGCGAACGCCCCGACGTGATTACCTGACTCTTCAGGGCCTGAGTCGTCCGGGCCTGATCCGTCCGGGCCGGAAGGGTCAGGGGGCGAGCTGCAGGGTCATCGCCCCCTCGTCGACCTCCACCGACTCGATCCCGGCGCCCAGGCCCCGAAACGGCTCCAGGGCCAGCAGGTCCTCGTCCTTCAGCCCGCCCAGCCAGGCATCCGGCAGCGGGATCCCGGCCACGCTGACCCCGACCAGGCGCGCACGCACGCCTTCGTCTTCGGTGGTCTCGAAATGTACGCCGGAATTGACGTTCAGTGTGCGCCCGCCCAGCAGAGGTACATCCGGGGGGACATCCACGCGCACCCGCGTGCTGACCTGCCCCGGCGTCAGCCGCACCGACACCCGGTTGGCCAGGTCCGGATCACGGGCGATCAGGGCGTTGAGTTCGCGCTCGGAGAACGAGATGCGCCGGGCAGCCGGCTTTTCTTCATAGAGTTCGGGCACCAGCGGTTCGGCATCGGGATCGTCCAGGTCCACGATGGCCTCGCCGCGATCCGCATCCGGGCGCGGCCGCGCCGGTTCACGCGTACGTTCCAGGGCCTGCAGCTTCTCGTCCAGCGCCTCCTGCTCCACAACATCCAGTTCCACGGACTTCGGCTCGCCGGACTGCAACTGCACCCAGCCCCAGAAGCCCGCCCAGATGATCGCCAGGCCGAGCAGGATCAGAAGATAGCGCGGCGGGCGGCCGGTGGAGCCGGCCACACCCTTGCCGGAGGAATCACGTTGAGCCATGTCAGGGATCTCGAGGAAGGTCCGCCGGCATCATCGGCCCGGGCTCGCGGCGCGTCAAATGAAATCGAACAGCGACAGCCGGCTGGTCTCGCTGTAGGTCTGCTGCGCGGCCTGCAGCGCCACCTGCTGCTGGTTGAAGCGGCTGATGGCCTCGGCATAATCCAGATCGCGGATCTCCGAAACGGCGGTCTCCAGATCCAGTAGCCGGTCCTCGTTGAGCTCGCTCTGGTCGTCCATGGTCTTCAGCCGCGAGCCCACGTCGGCCCGGATGTCATTAAAATTCTCGATGGCGGCGTCCATGTCGCCCAGCGCCGTATTGGTGGCGGTGGCCAGGTTGGCCCGGGCCTCGCGGGTCCCCGTCCCTTCCTCCAGCGCGGCGATGATGTCGTCCAGGGTGGAGAAGATATCCTTGTTTACGGCCGGTCGCGAAACCACTTCGTCGCCGTCGACCGGATCCCCGCTGATCGTCACCGAACGCCCGGCGAAATCGATGGATTCACCCGGCACGAACGGCTGATCTTCCAGGAGGTCCCCGTCCCGGCCCTCGATGGCGTCGCCGTTCTCGTCCAGCACGCTGTAGGTGATCCCGCCGGCGCCATCCTCTGCGAACTCGATGGTGTATTCCTCCCGGTCCAGTTCGCGTACGTCGTACACCTCGGCCTTGTCGACGATCAGCAGACTGTCCGCTTCACGGTTGGTCACCTCGGCGGTGGTGCGGCCGTCATTTTCCGGGACGTTCATGAACACGTCGGCGCCGGTATCGCCGACGGGGACCGTTCGGGTCGGCGAGATCTCGACCTCACGCACGCTGCCGGTGCCCTCGGCACCCTCGTAACGGACCGTCCCCTCGCCATCCTGCTTGAACGGCTGCTCCAGCGAATTGGTCCCGGCAAAGATGTACTCGCCGTTGGGATCGCGGGTGTTGGCAATCTCGAACAGTTCGTCGCGCAGCTGGCGCAGCTCGTTCGCCTGGTAGCGCCGCGTCTCGTCGGTCTGGCTGTCGTTGTTGCCGGCGATGACCAGCTCGCGCGCCCGCTGCAGGGCATCGGTGCCCGACTGCATCAGGGATTCCTGCTGCTGCAGCCGCGGCTGGGAATTGTCGATGTTGCGCTGGTACTGCTCGGTGGCCTTGATGATGCGTTCGAACTGGTTGGTCTGGGTCGCCCCGCTCGGATCATCGGAGGGCGTCAGGATGCGCTCCCCCGAGCCCAGCTGCAGCGACGTGCGGTTGAGTTCCGCCTGATTGCGCTGGATCTGGTCGATTCCGGTCTGGAAGATCTGGGTCGTCGATACACGCATCGTTTCATCCCCGGATGCCGTGGCATCCCGTCCGCTTCTTGTCATTGCCGCCCGCGGGCAGGGTCATCAGCCGCGCACCGCGCCCAGCAGGCTGTCGAACAGACTGTTGCCGATCTGGATCACCTGCGCCGACGCCTGATAGGCCTGCTGATAGCGCAGCAGGTCCGCCGCCTCCTCGTCCAGGTTCACGCCGGACACCGCCTCGCGTTGCTCCCGCGCCTGATCGAGCTGGGCACTGGCCGATTCCTCCGCCACCTGCGCCTGACGGGTCTGCGTGCCGACACTGGCGATCAGGCTGTTGTAGGCGTCGCCGAAATTGCGCCGCCCCTCGACGAGGTCCTCCTCGGCCAGCGCGTTCATCGCCTGCATGTTGCGGTTGTCACCCTCGCGGTTCTCGTTGGTGAACACCTGGAACGTATCGCCATCTTCGGGAGTTCCGCGGACCTCCATCTCCCAGCCGTCGCCGCTGACCCGGTAGACGCCATCATCCACCTCTTCCATATCAATGGTGCCGCCGTCCCCTCGCTCGAAGTCGGTACCGTTGAAACTCACCTCGAGACCGTCGATGCTGCCGTCGAACGCCTCGGAATCCGGATCCGTGGCCGCGATCGAGCTCACCGTGGCATCACCCTGATTCCCGTCGCCCTCCCGGGCCCGCAGCGCCGCCGCGGCGGCGAGCTCGTCGCCGTCCTGCATCAGGACTTCCATCTGACTGGCGCCGCTACGGGTCGGCTGAATCAGCCACTCCCCCGTGACGCCATCGTCTTCGAGCTCGCCGACGTCGATGACCATGCCATCCACGCGGATCTCGTCATTAACATCGTCGATTTCGTAATCATCGTCATCAATGACCCGATTGTCCGGCAGCCGACGCAGCTCGTAATCCCCGTTTTCGTCGCGCCGCAGGCGGTAGTCATTGGTGGTCAGAGCCCCGGCGTCCGCGATGCTCACCTCGGGATTGCTCTCCGGCTTCGGATCCCCGGCTCCCCAGACCCGCGGCTCGCCCAGGCCGAAGATCGCCTCGCCCTGCTCGCCGTTGAGGTCCAGCCCGCGCCGGTTCTGTTCGTTGAAGCTCTCGCCCACCGCATGCGCGATCTGGCCCAGCGTGTTCTGCGCCTCGTCCAGCATGCCGCCGCGCATCTCCAGCAGGCCGCCGAGCTCGCCACCCCGGATGAAGCGCGAGATGCTCGCGGTGCCGTCGCCGCTGGCAACGCCGATGTCGAGGCGTTCCGGATCACCGGACAGCGGTTCGGCGCGCAGTTCGCGCGCATCGCCCCCCAGCACCAGCGCCTGTCCGTTGCCGACGAACACGTTCAGAGCCCCGTCATCCTGCTCCACGGTGCGCACGTCGACCTTTTCCGCGAGGTCATTGATCAGCCGGTCGCGCTGATCCAGCAGGTCGTTGGGCGTGCCCTGGGTCGAACCCGAGACGATCGCACGGTTCACGTCGGCCAGCGCGTCGGCCAGGTCGTTGACCTCCTGCACCCCGGTCTCGATCTGGCCGTTGACGATCTGGCGCTGTTCCTGCAGGCGGCTGTCGATGGAGCCCAGTCGCTCCACCAGGGATTCCGCCTCGGTGCGGAATACCTCGCGCGCGGCGCTGGAAGTCGGATCGCTGCTGACGTCCTGGGCCGCGTCGAAAAAGCTCTGCAGCACCGGCTGCAGCCCCGAGGCCTCATCCGCCAGCAGGTTGTCGATCCGGTTGGCGATCTGCACCCGCGTCTCGGCGTTCGCGTTCTCCGAGGTCGCATCCCGCAGCTGGTTGTTCACGAACTGGTCGGAGATCCGGCGGACGTTGTCGACCTCGACACCCTGACCCTGGAAGTTGCCGCCCAGGAACTGCGGCGGCCGGTTCGCCAGCGAGGTCGACTGCCGGGAGTAGCCTTCGGTGGAGGCATTGGCGATGTTGTTGCTGGTGGTGCTGATCGCCCGCTGATAGGCAAGCAGCCCCGACGTCCCGATGTTGAGGGAACTCATGACGCCATCCTCCGTGGCCGGTGGCAACCCTGTTGTACGCGATCCGTGTTATGCATGCTTCACCCCTCGGCCGGGTTATCGGCCGTGCCGGCCGAGACTTGAGCATGGACCGGCTCGCGGGCCTGCGCCACCCGGTCACGCAGATCCAGGATCTTTTCCGCATAGCGCGGATCGGTGGCATAACCCGCCGCCTGCAGCTCGCGCACGTAGGTCGCGTCGTCACCTGCCTGCAGGGCCCGCTCGTAGCGCGGATTGCTGCGGATGAAGTCGACGTAGTCCGCGAACGAGCGTTCCGGATCGTCATAGGCGCGGAAACGCGCCTGTTCGCGCTGCGCCACACCGTCGCGGTACTCCAGGGTACCGACCGAGACCGCCTCCCCGCTCCACGAACGATCGGCCTTGATGCCGAACAGGTTGAAGCTGGGCTCGCCGTCCGTACGGCTGGGCACATGCTGCCCCCAGCCGGTTTCCAGCGCGCTCTGCGCCAGCAGCACCGATGCATCCACACCCAGCTCGGCCGCGGCCCGTTCAGCCGCCGGCCCGAGCTTTTCCAGGAATTCGTCCGGATTGCGCGGCGGCCAGTCGACCCGGGCCCCGCCGGCAGCCTCCGGCATCGACCGCGGCGCATCCTCCGCCCCGGCCTGTTCCGCCGTCCCGCCGGGGCCCGCCGCATCCGCCGCATTCGCAGGCGCCGCGGGCCGTTCCCCGTCCTCGCGCGGCTGCATGGGGGGCAGGCTCTCGTTGCGCCGTGGCGCCTCGAGGTTCTGCTGGCGTTCCGGATCGTGCAGGACCTCGGGATCGGTGGGTGCATTGCGCTCCATGTCACGGATCAACGCCTCGCGCAGCCCGAGACCCTCACCCTGACTGACCGACCGCGCGACCTCCTGGTCGAACATCTCCTGATACATTTCGGTCTGTTCGTTCTCGAAGATCCCGTCGCCCAGAGAAGCCTCGCGCATCTGCTTGAGCATCTGGCCGACCAGCATCGCCTCGAACTCGCGCGCGACCGCTTCCATGCCCTCGCGACCCCCGCCGCGCGCGGCTCGCGAAAGCTCGTGCAGCCCCGACGGATCGGACGCCATCGCCGACTGCGCCTGCATCCGGCTTTCTCCGCTCGGCCCGATCATCAGATCACCACCAGCTCCGCCCGCAGCGAGCCTGCCTCGCGCAGGGCCTGCAGGATGGCCACCAGGTCGCTGGGAGCCGCGCCGACGTTGTTCACCGCACGCACGATCTCGTCCAGCGAGGTCCCCGCGTCAAACAGGAACATCGGGTTGTTCTCCTCCTCGATCGCGATGTCGGTCTCCGGCTGGATCGCGGTCTCGCCCGGGGCCAGCGGCAGCGGCTGCACCACTTCCGGCGATTCGGTGATGGTCACCGTGAGGCTGCCGTGCGACACCGCCGCCGGCGATACCTGCACGCTGGAACCGATCACCACGGTGCCGGTGCGCGAGTTGACGATCACCCGGGCCGGGGCCTCGCCGCGCTCCACCGGCAGGTTTTCCAGTTCCGCGACGAAGCTGACCCGCTGACTGGGATCCGACGGCGCCCGAACCTGCACCGACGAACCGTCCAGCGCCCGAGCGGTGCCCGGCCCGAAGGTCTCGTTGACCGTCTCCGTCAGGCGCGTGGCCGTGGTGAAATCGGGCCGGTTGAGATCCAGGGTCACGGTGTCGCCGGAGGCGAACGCGGTCGGCACCTCACGTTCCACCGTGGCCCCGTTGGGGATGCGCCCGACACTCGGCACGTTGACCGTGATGCTCGACCCGTCGGCACCCTCGGCATCGAAACCGCCGACGATCAGGTTGCCCTGGGCGATGCCGTAGGTCTCGCCATCGGCGCCCTTCAGCGGGGTCATCAGCAGGGTACCCCCGCGCAGGGAGTCGGCATTACCCATGGACGACACCGTTACGTCGATCTCCTGGCCCGGCTTGGCGAATGGCGGGAGGTCCGCGGTCACCATCACCGACGCGGCATTCTGCAGCTGCGGGTTGGCCCCCTCGTCCGGGGTCAGACCGAGCTGGGTGAGCATGTTGTTGAGGCTCTGCACCGTGAACGGGGTCTGGGTCGTCTGGTCACCGGTACCATCCAGCCCCACCACCAGGCCATAGCCAATCAGCTGGTTCTCGCGCACGCCGGACACGCTGGCCAGGTCCTTCACCCGCTCGACGATGCCCGAACCGCCGTGGTGCGGCTGCTGTGCCATGGCCTGCTGCTGGATCGCGGTCTGCGCGGCCGCACCCTGCAGCCCGAGGGCCACCAGGAAACCGGCGGAGCCCGCCAGCCACGCGACCTGACGCATCCGTTCGCGGATCCCCTCACGAAACCCGTTGCGCGTTTGTGCGTTCATGTCCACCTCGTCCTAAAAGGGCCACAGCGGGCTGTTGAAGAAACGGGTGATCCACCCGGGGGTGTTGCTGTCGGCAATGAAGCCGCTGCCGCCATAGGAAATCCGGGCGTCGGCCACCTGTCCCGACAGCACCGTGTTGTCGGCATTGACGTCCTGCGGCCGCACGATCCCGCGCAGCCGCACGTATTCCTCGCCCTGATTGATACCCAGCCATTTCTCGCCCTGGATCACCAGGTTGCCGTTGGGCAGGACCTCGGCCACGGTGACCGTAATCTCCCCCTCCAGCTGGTTGCTCTGGCTCGAATCGCCGCCGCCGTCGAAGCCGCGCGAGCTGTTGTTGCTCACCCCGAACAGCGGCCGCCCGCCACGGGTCGCCTCGCCGCCAAAGGCTTCCAGGGTCCCCAGATTCAGGTCCGAGTCCTTGTTGGTGCTGGTGGACGACGACTTCTGCGCGTCGGTGCTCTCCGCCAGGACCACGGTCAGGATGTCGCCCACCCGGGCGGCCTTGGGGTCGGTAAACAGCCCGTGCGAATGCGAAGCCTGGTAGATGCTGCCATTGTTCTGTGCCTGCGGGACCGGTTCCGGCGGCTGCACGGCGTGATATTCGGGCGCATCCCCGGCCTCGGTGTCGTGCGGCATGCTGGCGCAGCCGCCGAGCAGGACCAGGGCCAGCGGAGCCAGCCAGCGGATGAGGGACAGCGTCGCGCGGTTCATGCGATCACCCGATGGTCTGGTTGATGAACTGCAGCGACTGGTCGGCGCTGGAGATGGCCTTGGAGTTGACCTCGTAGGCCCGCTGGGTCTCGATCATGTTCACCAGCTCCTCGGCGATATTCACGTTGGAGGTCTCCAGCGAGCCCTGGATCACCGTGCCCACGCCGTTGAGCCCGGGGTTGGCCTGCTGCGCCACGCCGGAAGCCGCGGTCTCCTTGAAGATGTTCTCGCCCACCGCCTCCAGGCCCGCGGGGTTCACGAAGTCCGCCAGCTGGATCTGCCCCAGGTCCACCGGTTCGGCCTGCCCCGTAATGCGCGCGGTCACGGTGCCGTCCTTGCCGATGTCGATCGACTCGGCATCATCCGGCACGAACAGGCCCGGCTGCAGCGGATAGCCGTTGGACATCACCACCTGGCCGTCGGAATTCACCTGGAAGCTGCCATCGCGGGTGTAGCCGATGTCGCCGTTGGGCATCAGCACCTGGAAGAAACCGTCCCCCTCGATGGCGACATCCAGCGAGTTCTCGGTCTGCTGCAGGTTGCCCTGTTCGAACATCTTCTCGGTGCTGACCGTGCGCACGCCGGTGCCGATCTGCAGGCCCGAGGGCAGCTGCTGGTCCTGGGTGGCCTGAGCGCCCGGCTGGCGCACGGTCTGGTAAATCAGATCCTCGAACACCGCCCGGTCCTTCTTGAAGCCGGTGGTGCTCGAGTTGGCCAGGTTGTTGGCCACGGTCGACATGCGCGTGTCCTGCGCGTCGAGTCCGGTCTTGGCGATCCACAGTGCCTGGTTCATGGCGTTTCTCCTGTCAGTCGGGGCCGCGTCGGGATCATCCCGGTCAGCCCATGCCGAGCAGCCGGTTGCTGCTCTGTTCCAGCGTGTTGGCGGTGTCCATCATCTTGATCTGGGTCTCGAAGGTTCGCGACAGCTCGATCATCCGCGTCAACGCCTCGACGGTGTTCACGTTGCTGCTCTCGAGCGTGCCGGATACCAGCGTCACGTCCGCGTCCGCCGCGGCCTCTTCACCGTCCGGCAGGCGGAACAGTCCGTCCTCGCCCCGTTCGAGATCCTCGACATCCGGATTGACCAGCCGGATGCGCTCCACCGCCGCGAGGGCATCCGCCGGGGCACCCTGGGGCCGGACGCTGATGGTCCCGTCGGTGCCGATCTCCACCTTCTCCGCCGGCGGAATCGCGATCGGCCCGCCGTCACCCATCACCTGCATCCCGTCCGCGGTGCGCAGCAGACCGAAGCCATCCACCTGCAGGTTGCCGGCGCGGGTGTAGCCTTCCTGCCCGTCCGGCCCCTGCACGGCGATGAAGCCCTCACCCTGGATGGCCACGTCCAGATCGCGCCCCGTACTGCGCAGCGTCCCGTGAGAGAAGTCGGCCGCCTCGTTCCCCACCTGTACGTAGTCGCGCGTGTCGTAGACCGGGCCGCGCACCGGGACGGTGTCCGCGGTGGCAAGCGCCTGCCGGAAGCCGTCGGTATTGGCGTTCGCCAGGTTGTGATTGTTGACGGCCTGGGCGTGCTCGACCTCCCGGGCCCCCGACATCGCGATGTAGAGAAAACGATCCATGGTTCGGCCTCCCGCAGGATGCTCCGGTTACCGCCCTAGCGGATGTTGATGATGGTCTGGGTCACGGTGTCGGCCGTGGAGATCGTCTGGGAATTGGCCTGGAAGTTGCGCTGGGCGGTGATCAGGTTCACCAGCTCCTGTGCGATATCCACGTTGGAGGCCTCGAGGGCCCCGGCCTGCAGCAACCCCGTACCAGCCGCTCCCGGGGCATTGACCGTCGGCCCGCCGGAAGCAAAGGTCTCCGCCCAGTTGTTGTTGCCGAGCTGCTCCAGGCCCTGGGGATTGTCGAAGTTCGCCAGCACCACCTGGCCCAGTACGTCCGACTGGCCGTTGCTGTAACGCGCGAACACCACCCCTTCGTTATCGATGTCGATGTCGGTCAGCGTGCCGGGGGCATAGCCGTCCTGGCTCAGGTCGCTGACGCCGAAATCGGTGCCGTACTGGGTCGTGCCGGCAAAGTCGATCTCGATCTCGGTGCCGTCATCAAATGCATCACCGGGATCGAAGGTGAACGTCGCATCGTCATCCGGCATCTCGTCGAAATCCAGTTCTCCGTTAGCATCAAAAACCAGCTCCTTGGGATCGTTCTCGTTAACCACCTCGCCGTTGACCGCGACGTAGGCCTCCCACTCGTTGTCATCCACCTTCGTGAAATACACCTCAGCGTCCTGGGCCTCGCCCTGGCCGTTGTACACCGTCAGCGAAGTGGAGAAGTTGTAGCTGTCCGGCACGGCCGCGCCGTTGTCGGTCTCGAAACCACCCGCAATAACCTCGGCGTCGGAACGCAGATTCAGCTGGGCGTCGATCTCCTCGGTCCGCCGCGGCGCGCCCTCGCCCGTGTCCAGCCGCAGATTGCCGGGGGTACCGCCGAGATCCGCCGGCTCCGCATCGCCGTCCTCGGCGATATAGCCCTGCAGGTTCTGGCCCTGGCTGTTGACGATGAACCCTTCGCGATCGACCTGGAATTCTCCGGCGCGGCTGTACACCGTGTTGCCACGGTCATCCAGCTGGAAGAAACCCTCACCATCGATCGCCAGATCCAGTCCGTTTTCGGTGAACTCCGTCTGTCCCTGCGAGAACTGCTGGGTTACGGCCAGCAGGCGCGAACCCGCGCCAACCGTTGTCTGGTTGGTGCCACCGAACGACTGGGCGTAGACATCCCCGAACTCCGCGCGCGACTGCTTGAATCCCGTGGTACCCGCGTTGGCGACGTTGTTGCCCGTCACATCCAGGTCGGCCTGGGCCGAGTTCAGTCCGCTCAATCCAATATTGAAAGGCATGTTCCGTTCCTCCGGTTATCTTTGCTTCGGGCGTCAGCCGGAAATCCGGCGTACGTCCGAAAAATCGATCTCGCCCACACCCTGCACATTCAGTGCCAGGCCGTTTTTCTCCCCGCCCATGGAGACGCTGTCCACGCGCTGGTTAAGAAAGGTCTCCAGCGATTCGGTGCGCTCCCCGCTACGCGCGGTCGCGCGTACCTCGTAGATTCCCGCCGGCGCGCGCTGGCCGTTGTCGGTCATGCCATCCCACTGGAAGTCCTGCAGCCCGGCGCCCATCGCGCCTAGATTCGTGCGCCGCACGCGCTCGCCGGCCCCGTTCATGATCTCGACCTCCACCGACTCGGCCGAGGCCCCCAGCTCGAACGCGCCGCTCATGCCGCCCTCGGGGCCCAGCTGGCCGAACTCCACCGGTACCAGCACGTCCTTGCCGACCAGGTTGGCGCCCTGCACCGCCTGGTTCTGACCCATCGACTGGGCGAAGCCCTCGAAGGACTCGTTCAGCTCCTGGATCCCGGTGACGCTGGAAAACTGCGCCATCTGCGCGATGAAGTCCCCGTTTTCCATCGGCTCGAACGGGTCCTGGTTCTGCAGCTGGGTGGTCATCAGCTTGAGAAAGTCCTCCTGTCCCAGCTGATCCGGCCCGCCTTCCTTCTCCTGACGGTCTCGCTGGGCCTGGCGGTCAGTGCGAATCCCCGCCCCTTCCAGCATGTCGGGTGTCAATCCGTTCATTTCCGGTCTCCTAGCCTTGTCCGCCCATCTGCAGCGTGCGCATCATCAACTGGCGGGTGGTGTCCATGACTTCGACGTTGGCTTCGTAATTGCGCGAGGCCGACATCATGTTGGCCATCTCCTCGACCACGCTGACCGCCGGGCGAAAGATGTAGCCATCGTCGTTTGCCTTCGGGTGATGGGGCTCGTAATGCATCTGCGGCTCGGCGTCCGACTCCTCGATCCCGGCCACCCGCACCGGCGTCGCAGTACCGTCGCGGTTGGCCTGGTCCATCGCCGCCTGGAACAGCACGTGTTTCCCGCGATAGGCCTCCTCCGCGCTGCCGGCCGCCGTGTTGGCGTTGGCCAGGTTCGAAGACACCGTATTCAGCCGCGCCGACTGTGCCGTCAACGCCGAAGCCGAGGTATTGAACAGATTGAACAGATCACTCACGGCAGTAGCCTCCCGTCAGGTTCAGCGATTGCCCCGGAAGGCATCGCGAATGCCGGAAACCCGGCGATTGAGAAATTCGAGGCTGCTCTGGTACTTGACCGAGTTCTCGGCGAACGCCGCCCGTTCCATCTGCGGATCCACGGTGTTGCCGTCCAGAGACGGCTGCGAGGGGATGCGGTACTTGAGCTCGGCCCCGGTGCCTGCGGCGGCCGTCCCCGGGTCCTGATGACCGGCCCGGGTCTGGCTGAGCTGCAGCTGGCCACCACCACCCGAAGCCGCCTCCAGCTGGCTGCGAAAATCCAGGTCCCGCGCCTTGTAGCCGGGGGTATCGGCATTGGCAATGTTCGAGCTCAGAACCTCCATGCGCTGCGAACGCAGGTTCACCGACTCCGGCAGAATCCCGAGTGCCTTGTCCAGCGATATGCTCATCCCGTTCCGTCCGGCCCGCGCATGGCGGGCATCCGTTGCCTGACCACGACGATGCAATCGCCGTGCCATTGGCTTCCGGCAACGGGGAAAAGGATTGGGAGGGACACCGGCGCGCGGCCGGCCACGCGGCGAATCACCGCGCCGGAAACGACCGCCGGGCCCGTTGCAGGCCCGGCGTGGAGGGGTTCAGCCCTTCAGCCGCAGGACCGAGCCGTACTCGGTGCGCACGGTCTCGTAGGCCTTGCTGTACGGGCCAACGGTCTCGGAAGCGCCAAGAAACAGATACCCGCCGGGGTTCAGCTGCTTCGCAATACCGTCAAGGACCTGACGCTTGGTCTCGGCGGAGAAATAGATCAGGACGTTACGGCAGAACACGATGTCGAACTTGCCCAGCGCTGCGTAACTGTCGACCAGGTTGAGTTTCTGGAACCGGCAGCGGCGCTGCACCTCGGGGATGATCTTGTGCCCCTCGGGCACGGTCTGGAAGAACCGGGACCGCCGCGACTCGCTCAGCCCGCGCACGATGCTCAGACCGTCATAGACGGCCTTGCGCGCATCGTCCAGCACGCCTTCCGACAGGTCCGTCCCGAGAATGCTGACGGGCACCACCCGGCGCGGGCGCGACGCCTCCCATTCCGAGACCACCATCGAGATGCTGTAGGGCTCCTGTCCACTGGAACACCCGGCCGACCAGACCTTGATCGACGACCGAGTGGACGCCAGCTCCGGGAGGATCACGTGGCGCAGGATCTCGAACGGAAAACCGTCGCGAAACCAGGAGGTTTCGTTGGTGGTCATCGCGTCGATGACGCGCGTGCGCAGCTTCGGGCTGGGCGCCTTGCGCAGGGCGTGCAGCAGTTCCGGCACGTCCTTGTAGCCGAATTCATCCAGCAGGCGGGATAAACGGCTGGACACCAGGTACTGCCGGCTGTCGCCCAGCACCAGACCACAGCACTCGGAGAGAAAGCGCGCGAATTCTTCGTAGTCACGGGAATCGATCACGCACACATCTCCGCCTTGACGCGTGCCGGGCCCGTCCGCCGTCCGCTGGTTGTTCGGTTCGATGATTCCATGCCGCCACAGTATAGGGCTTCAGAGCGACCTTGCGGGAGTCCGCAGCATGCAAAGGGGCGGCAAGCGCCGGCCACCCGCCCCGGCCGGGCCGGCAACCGTTCGCCCCCGGCAACCACCGACATCTCAGGCGGTCTTGTTGATCTGTTCCAGGACCGCACTGGCCAGTTCGTCCGGGTTGAACTTGGAGAGGAACGCATCCGCACCGGCCCGACGCACCATGTCGGTATTGAATTCGCCGCTGAGCGAGGAATGCAGCAGCACCCGCAGCGGCCGCAGCCGCTCGTTCTCGCGGATCTTTGCCGTCAGGGTGTAACCGTCCATGCGCGGCATTTCGATATCCGAGATCACCAGCTCGACCGTGTCGTGGATCGGGCCCTCTGCGGCTTTCTCCTCCAGGTAATCCAGGGCTTCACGCCCGTCCTTGCACAGCACGTAGGGCCACTCGAGCCCCTGGATGGCGCTTTCGATCTGGCGGCGGGCCACCACCGAATCGTCGGCGATGACGATTTCCCGACGCTCGGGTGTCTGCTCGGCCACCGCGGAGCGCACGCTTTCCGACACCTCGGTCGGCAGCGGATTGACCAGCGACAGCACGCGCTCCACGTCGATGATCTCCACCAGCTTGTCGTCGAGTTCGGTGACCGCCACCAGAAACGACTCGCGACCGGTGCCGCGCGGGGGCGACTTCACCTGGTCCCAGTTGACGTTCACGATGCGATCCACCGCCGATACCATGAAGCCCTGCACCGAGCGGTTGAACTCCGTGATCACAACCTTCTGCTGCCCGTCCGCCCCGGCCCGGGTCGACTGCATGCCCATCGCCCGCGCCAGATCGATGATCGGCACGGTCTTGTCGCGCAGGGTGGTGACGCCCCGCACCACCCCGGCGGACCCGGGAATCTGGCGCAACTGCGGCAGCGGAATCACCTCGCGCACCTTGAACACGTTGATCCCGAAGGTCTGCGTGCCGCCCAGATAGAACAGCAGAAGCTCCATCCGGTTCTGCCCGACCATCTGCGTGCGCTGGTTCACGTCGTCAATAAACTGACTCACGGTTCTCGCCCCCTGGGTTGTTCTCCCTGCTAACGGCCGCGCCGGCGGGAGCTTGAACCACGCATCGGGCGTGCAGGACAGGCCCGGATACCATGGCACGGAATCTGCATGCATCCCGCTACGAAGACACAGGGTCAACGGTGACCGGACATGCACCTTCTCAAGTTACAGGCTTTGCTCCCGTACCGCAGCCCGGGCCGCAGCGGGGGTGCGCTTCTCCTGATGCTCGCGCTCCTCGCCCCGGGCGCGCAAGCGGAGATCGAGCCGGTGCAGAACATCCGTGACAGCGCGGAACGGTTCCTGCACCAGCAGCTGGGGGAGCACAACGGTGACGATGTGGAGGTGCAACTCGGTCATGTCGACGAGCGCCTGCGCCTCAAGCGCTGCGACGAGCCCCTGGAGGCCTCGCTGCCGCCCGGCGGACGCCCGAGGGGCAATACCGCGGTCAACATCCGCTGCCCCGGGCCGGTGACCTGGTCGGTGTACGTTCCGGCCGCCGTGGAACGCCACGCCGAGGTGGTGGTGGCCCGACGCAACCTGTCGCGCCAGCAGACCCTGGGACCGGGCGATCTGCGCATGGAACGCATCGAGACGTCGCGCCAGGCCACCCATTATTTCGAGGACGCATCCGAGGTCGTCGGTCTGCAGACCCGCCGCGCGATCCGCCAGGGCCAGGTCATCGGCCAGCAGCACGTCAACGAACGCCAGGTGATCCAGCGCGGCCAGCGCGTTACCATCCTCGCCAGCAGCGGCAGCGTCACTATCCGCATGCAGGGCGAAGCCCTGGAGGACGCCACGGCCGGCGACTGGATCCGCGTGCGCAACACGTCCTCGGGACGCGAGATCGAGGGCGAGGTCCAGCCATCGGGCACGGTTCGCGTCGCCCTGTAGTAAAATGTGACGGAAATCCCGCAACTGACCCTACAGTTTCGGGCATTCCGGCCGATACACGCGGTAGACCAGTAAAACGACAGGACAAAGTCATGGATATCAAAGGCCCCAACATCAATGGCCTGCGCCCCGACAGCCAGAACGGCGGGGTCCGCGGCCGTGACGACGACGCCCGCACCGGCGGCAACGGGGTGGACCGCGCCGGCAATGGCGGGGCCGCCAATGGCGACGCCGTCACCCTGACCGGTGCCGCCCAGGCCATGAACGGCAGCGGCGAAGCCAGCGAGGCCGCGCCGTTCAACGAGGCGAAGGTGGCCGAGATCCGCGAGGCGATCGCTCAGGGGAACTACCCGATCGACAACGAAGAACTGGCCGATCGCATGATGGAAATCGAAGGCCTGCTGCGGTGATCCGGTGGTGACCGACGAAACCGGAATTCGTCCTTCCCTGGAGGAATCCATCCGTCTCGGACAACGGCTGGAGGATATCCTGCTGGAGGAAACCCGGGCCATCGAGTCACGGGAACCGGATCGGCTGCAGGCCGCGGTCCAGCGCAAGCAGGAACTGCTGCAGGCACTGGAAACCGAAACCCGCAAACAGCAGCAATGGATCGAAGCCCGCGGTGCCGAGTTCACCCCGGAAGGGGTGGCGCGGCTGTTCGCGCGTCTGGAGGGAGGGGAGCACCTCAATGACCGCTGGCAGGCGCTGCGGGCGACGATCGAACGCTGCAACGAACTCAACCAGGGCAATGCCCGGCTGATCGAACGCAACCAGCGCCGGGTGCAGATGTCCATGCAGATCCTGCGCGGCGAGGACAGCGGCCCGGCCACGACCTACGATCCCTACGGCAAGGCCCGTCACCGTCGTACCACCGGCCAGACCATCACCCGCGCCTAGCCCGAACGGGACCGAACAGGCGTGAACTCCGTCACAGGGTGTATGATGCGCGAACCCACTTCGGACGCGACGTGCCCTCATGGATGACAACGATTATACCGTCGACACCCCGGAACGCATCGGCCAGATCCTGCGCGACCTGGACCATGGCCTGACCCTGGTCAGTATCCGCCTGGAAGAAAGCGGCCCGCTGCACACCTCGGCGCTGATCCGTCTGGATGCCGACGCGCGGCGTCTCTACCTCGACCAGCTGCAACCTCCCTCCCTGCACCAGCGGATCCGACCCGGCCAGCCCCTGCGCGTATTCGCGACCCTGCGCGGCGTGGCCGTGCGGTTTACCACCGAGGTCCGCCAGATCGTGAGCGAATCGCCGGGGGATCTCTACGAATGCCCGTATCCCGCCGAACTGCAATACCTGCAGCGTCGGGAAACCTTCCGCGTTCATATCCCCCTGAGCAATCGCCCGACCCTGCAGATCCAGGGCGAGATGCACGAAGAACCGATCGAGGGATCGGTGGTGGACCTTTCGGCCGAAGGGATGTGCGTGGAACTGCCGAATGAAGTGCTGCAGGACATCCCCTATGGAAGCCGACTGGAGTTCACCAATTTGATGCTCCCGGACGTGCAGGAAAGGGTCTCCGGCGCGGCCAGGCTGGCCAACTCGCGCCCTTCCACTCGCAAAGGCCACTCGTATGCCGGCTGCGCGATCATCGAGATGTCGGCCCGCCTGGAACGTGCCATCAACGTCGCCCTGCTGTTCTATCAGCGTGAGGAACGCCGCCGCGCGATGAACTGACTGACCCCGGCTTCCGTGCCCACAAAAAAGGCCCGCACGAGCATCACTTGCCGTGCGGGCCTTTTGCGTTCTGGCGGAGAGTGAGGGATTCGAACCCTCGATGGGCTTTTGACCCATACTCCCTTAGCAGGGGAGCGCCTTCAACCACTCGGCCAACTCTCCGTAACTGCGGTGCAGAGGATACGGATTCACGCCGCGGAATGAAAGCCCGCGCGGCCCCGAATTGATGATTTTACCTTCATTCGGGCCGCGCGGAGATCGCAGCGTCGAACGTCACTCGTTCCCGCGATTGTCGTCGGAGCCGTGTTCCGAATCTTCGTCCTGAATCCGCTGAAAGATCTCTTCGCGATGAACCGCCACGTCCGGGGGCGCATTGATGCCGATCCGGACCTGGTTGCCCTTCACACCCAGAACGGTGACGGAGACGTCATCGCCGATCATGAGGGTCTCCCCCACCCGACGCGTCAGTATGAGCATGCTTTTCTCCACAGTACCTGTGTCGGACGAGGTCGGTCGCCCGGAATCCGTTGATTGAGTCGTCACCCCTGCTGCTCCTTTGGTAGACCGGCTGGCTCCTCTTCGAGTTCAAAGGCATCGTGCAGCGCACGCACCGCCAGTTCGAGGTATTTTTCGTCCACGACCACCGAGATCTTGATCTCCGACGTCGAGATCATCCGGATGTTGATGTTTTCCCGCGACAGGGCCTCGAACATCCGGCTGGCAATACCCGCATGCGACCGCATGCCGACACCCACGACCGAGATCTTGACGATATGGACGTCGCCGGAGACCTCGCGGGCGCCCAGTTCGTCCGCTGCCCCCTGCAGCAGCTCCAGCGCCTTCTCGTAGTCGTTGCGATGCACGGTGAAGGTGAAATCGGTCGTGCGGCCGTCCTCGCCAACGTTCTGCACGATCATGTCCACCTCGATGTTGGCATCCGCCACCGGCCCGAGGATGCGATGCGCGACCCCGGGCTGGTCCGGCACGCCGCCCACCGTCAGCTGCGCTTCGTTCTGATTGAACGCGATTCCCGCGACCAGCGCCTGTTCCACCGCTGCATCCTCCTCCGTGGTGATGAGTGTCCCGGGCCCCTCGCCAAACGACGAAAGGACACGTAAGGGGACGTTATACTTGCCCGCAAATTCCACTGCCCGGATCTGTAGCACCTTCGAACCGAGGCTCGCCATCTCCAGCATCTCCTCGAAGGTCACTCGTTCGAGGCGCCGGGCCTGGGGCACCAGTCGCGGATCGGTGGTGTAGACTCCGTCCACATCCGTATAGATGCGACATTCGTCCGCTTTCAAGGCCGCGGCCAGCGCCACCGCCGTGGTGTCGGAGCCACCACGCCCCAGGGTCGTGATCGCCCCGTCCTCGTCCACGCCCTGGAAGCCGGCCACGACCACGATGCGGCCGGCCTCCAGGTCATCACGCACGCGGGCGTCGTCGATACTGCGGATCCGCGCCTTGTTGTAGGCGCTATCGGTCCGGATGGTCACCTGGGCACCGGTATAGGAGCGCGCCGGACAGCCTTTCGCCTCCAGTGCCATCGCCAGCAGGGCGATGGTGACCTGCTCCCCGGTGGACAGCAGGACATCCAGCTCGCGCCCGTCGACCCGCGGGTTGAGTTCGTTCGCCAGCCCCAGCAGGCGATCGGTCTCGCCGCTCATCGCGGACACCACGATCACCAGCTGATGGCCCTCCTCGCGCAGATGGAGCGCGCGTTCGGCCACCGCCCGGATGCGTTCGGTCGTCCCGACCGAGGTGCCGCCAAATTTCAGTACCAGCAACGCCATTGCAGAATCCCTGTCCGGCCCGAAGGCGGCGCATTAAACACGAAATCGGGTTGCATCCAAAGCAAACCCGCCCTTCCAATCCGGAATTTGGTCAGCCCAGCAATTCGCGAACGGTGTCCTCCACCGAGGCCAGCGCCGCGTCGAGTTTCTCGGGGCTCTGCCCGCCGGCCATGGCCATGTCCGGCCGGCCACCGCCCTTGCCGTCGACCTGAGCGGCCACGCGGCCCACCACATCCCCGGCGCGGATCCGGCCGGTTTCCTCCTTGGTGACCCCGGCGACCAGCGAGACCTTGCCTTCCTCGGTGGCGGTGCCCAGCACCACCACGGCACGGCCGAGCTTCTGTTTGAGCTGATCGACCATGTCGCGCAGGGCCTTGGGCTCCACGCCCTCCACCGGGGCCGCCAGAACCTTGAGCCCGTCGACCTCCACCGCACGGCTGGAGAGGTCGTCGCCGGCCTGGCTGGCGAGCTTGCCCTTCAGGCGCTCGATCTCCTTCTCCAGCTCGCGATTGCGCTCCTGCAGCTGGCGCACCTTGTCCGGGGCGTCGGCGCGGCCGGCCCGCAGGCGGTCCGCCACCGCATCCAGATGGCCCAGCTGCTGGTCCATCCAGCGCAGGGCCACCTCGCCGGCCACCGCCTCGATGCGGCGGATCCCGGCGGCGACCCCGCCTTCGACGGTAATCCGGAACGGCCCGATGTCGCCGGTGCGCTCCACGTGGGTGCCACCGCACAGCTCGACCGAGGAACCGATCTTCAGCACCCGCACCTCGTCGCCGTATTTCTCCCCGAACAGGGCCACGGCACCCGACTCCATGGCCGAGTCGATGTCCATGATGCGGGTGTCGGTGGCCTCGTTCGCCAGGATCTCGGCGTTGACCTGATCCTCGATCGATTTCAGCTGCTCGGCCGTCAGCGGCTCCATGTGGGTGAAGTCGAACCGCAGGCGCTCGGAATCCACCAGCGAGCCCTTCTGCTGAACGTGGTCGCCCAGCTGGTCGCGCAGGGCCTTGTGCAGCAGATGCGTGGCCGAATGATGGCGCTTGATGGCCTCGCGCCGCGGCCCCTCCACCGAGCCGGACAGGGTCTGGCCGACCTCCAGGGTACCGGCGCGGACCTGACCCACATGCAGATGCGCCGCGGCCTGCTTGCGGGTGTCCTGCACCTGGAAGCGGACGCCGGAGCCCGACAGGGTGCCGATGTCGCCCACCTGGCCGCCGGACTCGGCGTAGAACGGCGTGCGGTCGAGCACCACGATGCCCTCTTCGCCAACCTCCAGGCGGTCCACGGCCTCGCCCTCGCGGAACAGCGCCACCACGCGGCCCTCGCCCTCCAGGTATTCATAGCCGCAGAACTCGGTCGTGTGGTCTTCCAGCCCCGGCAGATTGCCGGTATCCATGCTGAAGCGGGAGGCGGCCCGCGCCCGTTCGCGCTGCTTCTCCATCTCCGCCTCGAAACCGGCCATGTCCAGTTCCAGGCCACGTTCGCGCGCGATGT
Source organism: Thioalkalivibrio halophilus (assembly GCF_001995255.1). Taxonomy (GTDB): domain Bacteria; phylum Pseudomonadota; class Gammaproteobacteria; order Ectothiorhodospirales; family Ectothiorhodospiraceae; genus Thioalkalivibrio; species Thioalkalivibrio halophilus. The sequence continues at coordinate 126,397 of NZ_MUZR01000002.1, forward strand.
CGCCGGTCAGGTCCACCGGGAAGCCGTAGGTGTCGTAGAGCAGGAAGATGGTCTCGCCCGGGATCACCCGTCCCTGCAGATCCTTGAGGTCCTCCTCGAGGATCTTCATGCCGTGGTCCAGGGTTTCGAGGAACTTGCGCTCCTCCTTCTCCAGGACCTTCTCCACCTGCTCGCCGGCCTTGACCAGCTCTGGGTAGGCCTCGCCCATGGTGTCGATCAGCGGGCGCACCAGACGGTAGAGGAACGCATCCTCGGAGCCGATCTGGAAGCCATGACGCGCCGCGCGCCGGATGATGCGCCGCAACACGTAGCCGCGCCCCTCGTTGGAGGGCAGCACGCCATCGGTAATAAGGAAAGCAATCGACCGGATATGGTCCGCGATCACGCGCAGCGAGGCGGAATCGGCTTCCTGCGCGCCGGTCACCCGCCGCGCCGCGGCGATGAGATCCTGGAACAGGTCGATCTCGTAGTTGGAATGCACGCCCTGCAGCACGGCCGACAGGCGCTCCAGCCCCATGCCGGTATCCACCGACGGACTGGGCAGCGGATTCAGCGTGCCGTCCGCGTCGCGGTCGTACTGCATGAACACCAGGTTCCAGACCTCGATGTAACGATCGCCATCTTCATCCGGCGAACCGGGCGGTCCGCCCGCCACTTCCGGACCGTGGTCATAGAAGATCTCGGTGCAGGGACCGCAGGGCCCGGTGTCGCCCATCTGCCAGAAGTTGTCCGAGCCACCGTCCGGATCGTCGCCGATGCGAATGATGCGTTCGGCCGGGACCTTGATCTCGTTGGCCCAGACGTTGTAGGCGTCGTCATCGGTCTCGTAGACCGTGACCCACAGCCGCTCCGGCGTCAGGCCGAGGACATCCGTCAGAAAATCCCAGGCGTAGTGGATCGCGTCGCGCTTGAAGTAGTCGCCAAAGGAGAAGTTGCCCAGCATCTCGAAAAACGTGTGGTGCCGGGCGGTGTAGCCCACGTTCTCCAGGTCGTTGTGCTTGCCGCCGGCGCGCACACAGCGCTGGCTGGTCGCCGCGCGGCTGTACGGGCGCTTCTCGCGGCCGAGGAACACATCCTTGAACTGGACCATCCCCGCGTTGGTGAACAGCAGGGTGGGATCGTTGGCAGGCACCAGCGGGCTGGACGGCACCACGGTGTGGTCGTGCTGCGCAAAGAAATCGAGGAAACTCCGGCGTATGTCGGCGCTCTTCATGCGTGTCCGGTCGGGTATGGGGTCAAAAGCGGAATCGTATCACGCTCGCCCCCGACCCGCGTATTGCCGCCCGCAGCCTCGGGCCATGCTGCAGGAGCGCAGCCCCCTGCGCGATGGGGCGTTGGTGATGCCCAATCGGCCAGGCGGCTGGCCTCCTACAGCATGACCCGAGACCCCGGAACCGCAGGAGCCCAGCCCCTGGCCGATGGGGCATTATTGACGTCGAATCGGCCAGGGGGGCTGGCCTCCTGCGTCCTGCGTCCTATGGGGTCTCGTCCTTCCAGGCGGCCAGCGCCCGGTGGGCGACATCGCCGGGGAAGCCGCGACCGGCCAGGTGACGCAGCATGCGGGCCTCGTCCTCGCGGGCCGCGGGGGGATGACGGAAATGGCGTTCGAGCTGGCCGCGGGCCTGTTCGACCCAGTCGACCTCCAGCGCCTCGATGGCGAGGCTCACGGTGTCGCCATCGATCCCGTTGTGCGCGAGCTCGGCGCGGATGCGCTGTTCGCCGTACCCCTGGCCGACCCGGTGGCGCGCCATGGACTCGGCGTAACGGGTCTCGTTGAGGTAGTCCAGTTCGCGCGCACGCTCCAGCGCGGCATCCACCGCGTCCCGTTCGAAGCCGCGCTCCGCCAGCTTGCGCGCCAGCTCCTGCGCGGCGTGTTCGCGCCGTACCAGGAGCTTGAGTCCGGCCTCCAGGGCCGCCTCGGGATCGGCCGGGTCGACCGGCGCCCCGCCCTTACGACGGGCTTTCGGCATCCTCGACCGCCGCCTCGGCGTCTTCGTCCGTCCCCTTGCCGCCGGCCGACGGCAGATAACGCTCGCGCAGGTTGCGTTCGAGCTCCTCGGCCTTGTCCGGGTTGTCCTTCAGGAACTGCCGGGCATTCTCCTTGCCCTGCCCGATACGTTCGCCGTTGTAGCTGTACCAGGCCCCGGCCTTGTCGATCAGGCCTTCCTTCACGCCCATCTCGATCAGCTCACCCACGCGCGAGATCCCCTCGCCGTACAGGATCTCGAAATGCGCCTCCTTGAACGGCGGCGCCATCTTGTTCTTCACCACCTTCACGCGGGTCTCGTTGCCGATCACCTCGTCGCCCTTCTTGATCGCACCGATGCGGCGGATATCCATGCGCACCGAGGAATAGAACTTGAGCGCGTTGCCGCCGGTGGTGGTTTCCGGGCTGCCGAACATCACGCCGATCTTCATGCGGATCTGGTTGATGAACACCACCAGCGTGTTCGAACGCTTGATGTTGGCCGTTAGCTTGCGCAGCGCCTGCGACATCAGGCGCGCCTGCAGACCGACGTGCGAATCGCCCATCTCGCCCTCGATCTCGGCCTTGGGTGTCAGCGCCGCCACCGAGTCGACGATCACCACGTCCACCGCGCCGGAGCGCACCAGCATGTCGGCGATCTCCAGGGCCTGCTCGCCGGTATCCGGCTGCGAGACCAGCAGATCGTCCACGTTCACGCCCAGCTTCTCCGCATAGGTCGGGTCCAGCGCATGCTCGGCGTCCACGAACGCCGCCGTACCGCCGGCCTTCTGCGCCTCGGCCACCACCTGCAGGGTCAGGGTCGTCTTGCCCGAGGATTCCGGCCCGTAGACTTCGACCACGCGCCCGCGCGGCACGCCGCCAATGCCCAGCGCCACGTCCAGCGCCAGCGAACCGGTGGAGATCGAGGGCACATCCACCGCCTGGCGGTCCCCCATGCGCATCACGGCACCCTTGCCGAACTGTTTCTCGATCTGACCCAGCGCGGCCGTCAGGGCCTTCTTGCGATTCTCGTCCACGGTTTGCCTCCGGAATGGATAATGCTCGGGCGGTTAGGTGCGGGAGTATCCCACAGGCGGGGGGCGGACCCAAAGACACCCGGACTCGATCCCGGGCCCGCAACCTGTCGACATCCCCGAATGTGCACAGCCCGTATCGACGCAGGCCTCGCACGGGCGTCCCAGTCAGCCGCGAGGCTTTCCAGCTGCAGCGCCTTCGCTACGGCCGGTCATCGCTTCCAGTTGCTCCGTCAACCGGACGTCGATGGCTTCCAGCTCGACGCGCAGGGACTTCAGGGCGTCCTCGTCGCCGCCGGATCGCTCCAGCTCCGCCAGCCGGTTGGCGACGTCGTCCCGCTCCTTCATGGCCGCATGGATCGCGTCTACCTGGCGGCTTTGCGCCTCCCATTCGGCCTGCTCGACCTCGGCACGCCGGAGCAGACGGTGCCGTTGCCACACCCACAGCACTACCAGCAGCACTAACACGCCGCCGATCAACATGTGGATATTGATGTTCATCAACGCTCCTCCCCGATATCCATATCACACAACCTCTTCCATTACAGGGGCTTTCTACCGCAGCCTCCTCCGAACCTCAAGCACCGTCGGCAGCCGCGGAAGATGGCGCGCGACAGTGTTGCTGCCGGAGGCGAATCCGACCGAGTGCCCGAACAAACCCCGGGGCTTCCGAATTTCGGGTGAAATCACCAAAAACCGGCAGGCAACATCGCCCCCTCCAAACGGAGGTTTCTCCGTCCGGCTGACATCCGGTTTCATTGGTCGGTCGATGGTGCGGTTCACGCCACGCCCCGACGCACATGCTCAGGCCAGCCACAAGGAGAAGCGAAACCGTGGGTAACCAACTGGTATTCAAGAACTGGGGCACCCCGCTCATGGGGCTCTTCGTGCTCGTGATGAGCGTGATCTTCCTGACCACGTTCGGCCGCAGCACGCATCTCGCCTGCGGGGCGGAGGAGCGCTACTGCGAACTCACCCGATCGGCCCCGTTCGGCATCCATGAATCCACCGAGGGCCGCTACCCCCTGGAAGAGATCCAGCAGGCCACACTGGGCGAGAGTCGGAACAGCGACGGCGACCGCACCTACTCCGCCAACCTGCAGCTGGACGACGGCTCGGTGGATATCCTGGGCTACAGCCGGAGCGGCCGATCGGGCGTTCAATCCATCGTGGACGAGGTCAACACCGGCCTCGACGATGTCCGTCAGGGCGGAGACTTCCACATGAGCCACCAGGTCACGTTCGGCCTGTGGATGCCCCTGGCGATGGGCGTGCTGGGTCTCTACCTGCTGCTGTTCCAGCGCAATGTGGTGGCCCTGTGGCTGCCGCCCGGAGTTAACCAGCTACAGGTCGCCGAACGGCGCTGGTGGCAGCCGGGGAGCCCCGGCAAGATCCGCGACATCCCCTTGCAGGACATCAGCCGGGTGGCCGTAGAGACGACCTGGTCGAGGTCACAGCGTTCCGGCCATAGCAAACCCGCGCACAGGCCGGTCATCTATCTGAAATCCGGGGAATCCATCCCCCTCACGCGAACGCGCAGATCAGGCCAGGGCGCCTTCCGCCGGCAAGAGCAAGTACGCCGCTTCCTCGAACAGGGCGGTGCATCGCTGGACGACGAGCCCGCGTAACCGGGGTGAGGATTCGATCGGTGGCCCGGACAGAACCGCTCGGGCAGCTCGGGCAGGAACACCGGGGAGGGCAACGAACCGGCGCCCTCCCCGGTGGTATCCGAGACTGCATGAGGGATTGCGAGTTACCCCCTGCGCTCCGCCTAGACTGCGTGCGGGTCACACAACCGGAGTCCCCAATGGAAAATCTTCATCTGCCGATCCGCGTCGACAAGCGCGAAAAGGGCAAGATCATCCAGCGCATCGAAGAGCTGGAGGGCGTGGAACTGGAATTCACCGATCTGGACGTGGGCGATTACGTCTTGCCCAACGGCGTCGTGATCGAACGCAAATCCGCGGCCGACATGGTCCTGAGCGTGGTTGACAAGAGCCTGTGGGAGAACGCCGCGAAGCTGAAGGCCAACTACCGGCAGGTGATCTACATCGTCGAAGGGGACCTGTACGAGCCGCGCTTCTACCAGCAGGCGCTGGACATCCACCGCGCCCTGGCCCACCTGACCATCGCCCTCGGCATCAGCGTGCTGCCCAGCCCCGATGCCGACAACAGCGGCATGCTCATCTACCTGACCGGCCTGAACGCACAGATCGAGCCGGATCCCGTCGACCGTGAGGCCGAGTCCGACAATCGGCGCAAGGTCGCCGAATTCATCCTCAGCGGCCTGCCCGGCGTCGCCGCGGACGAAGCCCGCGACCTGCTGCGCCACGTTGGCAGCGTGCGCGACGTGATCAACGCCGACGCCGCTACCCTCGCCCGGACCGACGTCCTCGACCCCGAACGCGCTGAACGCATCGAGTCCGTCGTCACCTACGGCAGCCGCAAAAGCTGAGCCGGACGAGAGACCAGGGCCGGGACCTTCTCGCACCCGGCCCGACACGCGCTTAATCGCGACGGGAAGGATGACGCTCGCGCTGGATGGACTGCGAAACGACCGGTGCCCCCGGGTCGCCCGAAGCGATGGAACTTACCTTGAGCCACAGAGCCGCGATCTCGTCATCGCCCGGGTCAGCGTCGCGCAGCACGCCCTGGGTGGCAAAGTCCTGCGCCAGATTGACATCGATGACGACCTCGATGAACGGTGCACCCAAGCCGACCGCTTCACGCGGTTCCGGACAGGACCACCTCACACCGCCATTCTGCTGCTCTCCGAGACAACCGTGCTGAACCTGCAACTGGTCCAGCACCGTGGCCGGGCTGTGCGTGCCATCCGGCCCCATCGGGTCGTAGGGTGGCGTCAACGTCATCTCGGCTTCCGGATCCGTCTCCCAGGATCCAGGGGCCTGATCGGCTGGCGACTCCATCGACAGGCAGGAGATGCCCAGGCAGCTCATTGCAGCCGCCGTCTCGTCATCGATCTCGGCACGCGAGACCCGCAAAATCCAGGCCGTGCGCGCCTGAATGGTGTCCAGCACCATGCGATAGGACACATGCGGGTCCGGTTCTTCCCCTGTCTTTTCCCGAGGCAGCGCTTTCATCCTTTGCGGGCCCATGTTGAACCGGTCGATCTGCACGAAGCTGATCGGGGCCGTACAGCCCTTCGGCGGGAAGGACCCCAGCTCATCCATCCCGTAACGGATCCGGTATCGCGCATGGACCTGAGGACCTTCTTCTCCCTCGAGAATCAGAAGCGCACGCGTCATCGGTACAAGGCTGTTCATCGCGCGAACGGTTTCGACATCATCCCCGGCTGCGGTCCCGAGGAGCGATCCTCGATCTGCTTCTCGTCCACCGCCTCATAGCCCTCAACGGCCATGAAGATATCCGCCGGATCCGCCGTGGCAGGCGTCCCCAGAAGCCCCCCTGCCACGGCAATGGCCGCTACCCGCCACCAGGCCGGATACAAAGCGCACTTCGTGCGCGACATCCAATGGGAAAACATCATATATGGTCGCAACCTTCCATCGTCCACCGGTCCCGCGAACACCCCTGATCCCCCTCTTTATACTCCCTGAATTCAACCAATAAGTGCAACGCCACGTCATGCGGCGCGTCGCCGCGATAAGGATTGCTCCAGGACCTCGATCGGAGCCCGGTAGCCGAGCCGCTTGCGCGGTCGAAGGTTGAGCTTGTCTTCGATCTCCTGGATTCGTTCTTCGCTGACATGAGCGAAGTCGGTCCCCTTCGGGAAGTACTCCCGGATCAGACCGTTGGTGTTCTCGTTCGAGCCGCGTTCCCAGCTGTGATACGGCCGAGCGAAGTACACGGGGCAGGCGAGCTTCGCGCTCACCTGCTCGTGGGCCGC
>NZ_MUZR01000003.1 GCF_001995255.1 Thioalkalivibrio halophilus
CCACTTTCGACAGTAACTCTCGATTGCCCGGAGGAGGGGGCCGACTTCCTCCGGATCTACCACGGCGGCGTGGTGTTTGGTGCTTGCCGGTGCCAGTGCATCCCGGAGATCGGCCGTCACGTCTCGCTCGGCTCGTCCGGTGGCGATGGCGTACCGCATGACCTGCCCGGTCAGTGCCTTCACTCGATGGGCGGTCTCCGTATGCCCCTGGTTGGCCACGCGGCGCAGAACCTGGAGGACCTCCGGGGCCGTGATCTCCGCGATGGGGCGGCGGCCCAGGGCTGGGAAGGCCAGCCGCTCCAGCCGGCGCAGATTGCGATGAGCGTGGCTCTCCGTGACCTCTTGGGTGTGCTTCGTCTCGTACCACTCCCGGGCCACCGCTTCGAAGGTGGTCGCCGCTGCCACGGTCTGCGCGGCCTTTTCCGCTTGCTTATGGGCGCTCGGATCGATGCCCTCATCCAGCAGGTCCCGGGCCTCATTCCTCTTTTTGCGCGCTCCTTTGAGCTTGGTGTCCGGGTAGGTCCCCAGGCTGATCCGCTTCTCCTTGCCCCCAAAGCGGTACTTCAGCCGCCACCGCTTGCCCCCGCTGGGGGTGACCTCAAGATACAGTCCCTTCTCATCGCTGACCTTGTAGGTCTTGTCGGCGGGCTTGGCTTGCCGGACGCCGGTGTCCGTCAGGGGCATGGGGGCAACCTCCGTGGCTTGTGGGGGCAACCTCTGCCCGTTGCCCCCGGGTTGCCCCCAAAGTTGCCCCCACTTACCCATGGCTGTCAACGGATCTCCATGGACCTGGGTGGACGCCAAAACGGCGTATATCACTGATTTAAGGCAATAAAAAAGCCGCCCGAGGGCGGCTTTGGAAGGTTGTTTGGTGGAGGCGGCGCCCGCCGCCGTGGGGCTGCGCCTAGTAGCGCCAAGTAACGCAAGCCCCTGAACGCGCACAGTTTAACCTTTGACCCTTGTAACGTGAAGTAACGACGCGTAGCATCCGATAATACGCCCTTTGTTGGGTAGGTTGGAGGTTACGCAATGCCAAAGAAAGCCAAGGAACTGACCGCCACGCAGGTGCGGAGACTGACCGCTAAACCGGGGCTGCACGCCGTGGGCGGAGTCTCCGGCCTGCTGTTGCAGGTGACCAAGAGCGGCGCCACGTCTTGGGTGCTGCGTTACTCCACCGGAGAGATGCGCACCACGGCCAGCGGGGAAGCGTATGCCGTCCGGCACGACATGGGGTTGGGGCCGTTTCCCGAGGTGACGCTTGCGCAGGCGCGTGACGCGGCGCGAGAGGCCAAGCAACAGATTCGGGAGGGTATCGACCCGGTTGCCGAGCGAAAAGCCGCGAGAGACGCCACCAGGGCCGCACAGGCGAAGCGTAAGACCTTTGAGCAGGTTGCCCGCGAATGCCACCACGTCAAGGCGCAAGACTTCCGAAGCGAGAAGCACCGCGCCGACTGGATTAGCAGCCTTGAACGGTACGCGTTCGAGAAACTGGGCAGCCTGCCGGTGGACGCTATCGAGCTGCCGCACGTTAAAGACGTGCTGGACCCGATCTGGACCAGCAAGACCGAGACCGCCACGCGCGTGCGCCAGCGCGTGGAATCGGTCCTGACCTTCGCCACGGTCTCCGGCTACCGGGAAGGCGAGAACCCGGCCCGCTGGGACGGCAACCTCAAGGAGGTTATGCCGAATGTGGGCAAGCGCAAGCGGACCAAGCACCACCCCGCATTGCCGTGGCAACAGGTGCCGGAGTTCATGGCCGACCTGCACACGCGCGAAGGCGTAGGGGCGCGGGCGCTAGAGTTCGCGATCCTGACGGCGGCCCGTTCCGGCGAAGTGCGCAAAGCAACGTGGGACGAAATAGACCTGAATGCTCGCGTTTGGACTGTGCCGGGCGAACGGATGAAGGCAGGCAAGCCGCACCGTGTGCCCCTAAGCGATCAAGCGGTGGCCCTGTTGGAGTCTTTGCCGCGCATGGAGGGCGGCTATCTGTTTACGGCCCCGCGTGGTGGCGAGCTATCCGATATGAGCATTAGCGCCGTCTGCCGCCGCATGGGCTACACCGAACCCACCACGGGGCGCGTGGTGGTCCCGCACGGGTTCCGTTCATCGTTCAAGGATTGGGCGCGGTCCCGCACCGCCTACCCGGATGAAGTCTCGGAACTGGCCCTTGCCCATGTGAACAGCGACGCCACCCGCGCGGCCTATGCTCGTGACGAACTACTGCCGCAACGGTCGCGCCTGATGGTCGATTGGGCGCGGTTTCTGAATGAAGGAGTGCCGGAGTCGGCGGAAGTGAGAGAAATCGGGGAGGCGCGGGGATGAGTGACGATTTTCTGAAGACGCTGCCGAAACTGGAAAAGGAGCTAGGCCGCGAAGGCGCGCGGCAGTTCCTTGAGCTTCTGCGGCAGCGTGCGTTTGACGCTGAAGCGCAAATGCACGAGGCATGGACGCGCGCCACCGGCGACGTGCCGCCTGAAAGCGTTGTGAAGCTAACCGGGCGCTATGTGCGCCGCGCAGTGGCCGAGCACAGAGACATGGCCGAAGAAATCCGGCGTGCTACCCGCTGGGAGCGCGTGGCGGGAACATCCATGCTCGCAATGGGACAGAAAAAGATTCAGGGCGGAGAGACAACCGCAGAATTGCGAAAGGAAGAAGCTGAAGAAACACGCCGTAAGATCGTGGAGATTTGGCACTCCCTCACGACAATTCAAGAACGAAACCGGGCTGCCGTGATTGCCAAACGCGTTGGGCTCACAGCGCGCCAAGTTCGCGAGCATTTGAAAAAAGCGGAAGTGCGCTAAGCGTCCCCGCCAACCCCCCGCGTGTACTGCACCCGTCGCTACCAAAAACGACGGAGTGCAGACAAATGAACCAAACAAAACCGACCCACCTTTCTGATAAGCAGATCGCTGCCCTTTACAACGTTCACCCGAAAACCCCTTGGCGGTGGGCGCGTGAAGGCACCTTTCCCAAACCCGTAAAACTCACGACCGGCTGCACGCGGTGGCGCGTTGCCGACCTTGAGGCGTGGGAAGCGGAACGGGAGGGCGGCGCCCATGCTTGAAACTAAAAACCCCGCCGCCGGGGTAACGGCGAACGGGGTAGACGCGAGCGGGGGGATGCTCGGGGTTGATTATAGCACTGCGGACACGTCTGCAAAGCTAACGCCAGACCTTGAAGCAGCCAGCGACTTCTTGACGTTCCTGGATGAAGACGCAGAGCGTTTTACATTCCAGACCTTCGCGGATACCCCAGAGGCCAAGGCCGAAGATGCCGCGAATAAAAAAGCAGATCGACCAAAGAAATACGCCCGGACGCTGCATGGGACGCTAGACCAGCACGCGCCGGAACTTGAGCGCCTAAACGGTCTCGGTGCTGGCGTATTCGTCTCGTTAAACGAGACGGACGGCCAAGGCCGTAAGGCGCAAAACATGACGCGGGTTCGCGCTGTTTTTTCCGATACGGACGGCGCGCCATTGGGGCCGATCCTTCAGCACGGGTTGGAGCCGCAACGGATCAACGAGACCAGCCCGGGCAAGTGGCATGCGTTCTGGCTGGTGGATGGGCTAGAGCCTGCCGAGTTTGAAGGCGTACAACGCCGGATCGCGGAAACGTTCGGCTCTGATCCGTCTGTTCACGACCTGCCGCGCGTGGTGCGCGTGCCGGGATTCTGGCACCGCAAAGCCGAGCCGTTCCAGGTGCGCGCCTATCACCAAGGCGGAGGCCGCCCGTATGACGCGGAAACCATCCGCCGCGTATTCCCGCCCCTACCACGCGAGGAAAGCAGCGAGAAACCGGCGCTAGGCGATCTGAACGCGGACATGCAGGCCGCCCATGCTAAGGGGCTTGAGCCGCACCACCTGGGCGGGGGCAAGTGGTCCATTCGGTGCCCGTGGGAAGCTGAGCACACCACGCCCGGCAATGGCAGCGACTCGGTTTATTGGGAACCCTACACCGGCGGTTTCAAGGGTGGCGGGTTCAAGTGCCTGCATGCGCACTGTACCGACCGGACCATCCGAGACTTTCGGGCCGCCGTGGGTGCTCCCGAACCTGACGCCGAAGCGTTCGACACCCGCGACCCGGTGGCCCCGTTCGATATGGACGCCGCCCGAGTGGGCGAACTGCTGGACCGCGAACCGCCCGAGCGCGAATGGCTGGTCACGGATCGCCTGCCGCTTGGCGTGGTGGGCCTGCTGGCCGCAGCGGGCGGTACGGGTAAGAGCATGGCGACCCTGCAACTCGCTGTTTCCGTCTGCACGGGGGTGCCCTGGCTTCAAATGCCGATGGGCGAACCCGGCACCGTGATGATCTTCAGCGCGGAGGATGACCGGGACGAAGTACACCGCCGCCTTGCCCGCGTGGTGGGCATGTACCGGGACAACGTGACCGGATACGGCCTGCTAGACCACCACGCATGGAACGAACACGACGAAAGCATCCGCCGCCGTCTGTTCGTGTTCGACCGCGTAGGCGAGAACAACCAACTCACGAGGAAGGTGCACGGCACCACGGAGCGCACCGAGTTTGCGGAGCGCGTGATCCGCACCGCCCACCAGGCACCCGAACCCCCGCGTCTAATCGTGTTGGACCCGCTAAGCCGTTTTGACGGTGGGGAGCCTAACGACAACGCGGACGGCACCCGACTGGTGGAGGCTGCCGAGCAAATCCGCAAACAGACCGGCGCCACCGTCCTACTACCCCACCACGTCGCAAAAGCCAGCATGAAAGACAGCGAGGCCGGGCAGGAGGCAGTACGCGGCGCGTCCGGGCTGGTGGATGGGGCGCGCTGGGTTGGCCTGCTGCAAACGATGGGAACCGATACGGCCAAGCACTTCGGCATTGATGAAACCGAGGCCGGGCGCTATGTGCGGTTCAGCACGCCGAAGGCCAACTATTCCGCGCCGTGGGGTGCCTTGTGGCTCGAACGGCAAGCCGGGGGCGTGATGGTGCCCGCCGAACTGAAGCCCACCAAGGCCACCACCCGGGAACGGAAGGCCGATGCCGAGTATCACGAACTGATGCGCCGGATCGCCAAGCTAATCGACGAAAAAGGGCCGATGCCGAAACGGCGTATTGCCGACGATTGGGGCGGCACGACCAACACCCTGAAGGCCGGGCAGAAGAAGGTACGCGACACGATCCAGCGCGCCATTGAGGAAGGCCACCTAGTGACCCGCGTAGAGGACAGCAAGGAGCTTGTCGGCCTGCCCGAGACCTCCACGCAAGAGGCGGCGGCATGAACGGGCAACCGGGCGGGCAACGGGCAAACGGGCAACGGGCAAATTGCCCGCCAAAACTGCCCGCCCGTGGTTTTTGGCGTCATGGCGCCGTTTCCCGAGGGCAGCGGGCAAAACCTTATTTTGCCCGTGGGTACGCCACAGCCCGCGCCACACAAGGGCGGGCAACGGTCAGCGGGCAACCCCCTACGGGGGAACGGGCAGTTTTGCCCGCCCCCTTGGGTGGCGGCGCAAAGACCGCCGCAACCGGACAGAAACAGACGAACAGGAGCAAGGCATGAACAACCACACGCAACAGACCATCGGCCCCGGCGTAATCGTTGGGGAGTACCGGGACCGGATTCCGGCGCACTGGCCCGCCATTGATGTAGAGCCATTGGGTAGCAAGCGCACCCGTGTCTCTGTACTGCCCCCGGAAGGCGAGGCGCTCACCCTGGCGATGCTTGCGCCCGTACTGGACGCAATAGCGGTTCGAGCGGATGAAGTCATGGTGACGATGGAGGGTGGAGGGGATCGCGTTTCGATTGTGGTCCCGAGTGCCTACGCGCCCCGATTGGCGCAGCGGCTTTGGCGTCTATGCGGATAGACGAACAAGCGCACCCGGTGGAGTAGCCCCGCATATATCGGGGGCTTTCCGAACCGGGGGAGGGTCGCACCAGCAAAAAACCGAGTTCGATTCCCAATTGCTCCGCCCCGCTCCATTGCTGTGATGCGCCTGAGCCGTAGAATGGAAGCCGTACCCAACAAACTACCCCACCAAAAGGCGCGCGATGAACACAAAACAGGCAGAGATACCCGCGCGGTATTCATCCGACTGGATCGAATCGCTGGACGGGCGCACCCGGCTGGCGCAGGCCGCCCGCGCTCGCCTGGACGCATTGCAGGCCGATCTTGGCGGTGCGGATGCCCTGAGCTATCAGCGCCGGAGCCTCGCCAAGCGGATCGTTTGGCTGGAGGTACAGATTGAACAGCGGGAAGCCGCGCTTGCCCGTGGCGAGGAAATCGACGAAGCCCGGCACACGAACAACGTGAACACGCTGGTGGGCCTGCTGAAATCGGTGGGGCTGGACCGCAAGGCAAAGGACGTGCCCGATCTGGCGACGTACCTGCAACAACGCAGCGAGGCCGCGCAGTGACCGTCACGATTCGCGACGCGATGACCGATCCGGCCCTGTTCGGGCACCAGTTCGGCGCGGATAGCTGGGAAGGCTGGAGGGCGCTGCTGGTGGGCTTTTATGGCCTGCCCCTGACCGATGCCGAGGCCGAACACTGGCACGCGCTGACAGGCCGCGAGAGCGCGCCACAGAGCGCCCATGACGAGCTTTGGATGGCGATAGGCCGCAGGGGCGGGAAGTCCCAATGTGCGGCGCTGTTGGCGGTCTACGAAGCGGCCTTTCGTGACCATGCCGACCGGCTTTCTCCCGGCGAAGTGGCGACCGTCGCGGTACTCGCTGCCGACCGCAAACAGGCGCGGGCCGTGTTTCGGTATGTCTCCGGCCTGATGCGCTCTAACCCGATGCTAGAGCGGATGATCGTTCGCGAGGATAAGGAGGCAATCGAGCTATCGAACCGGGCCGTTATCGAGATCACCACGGCCAGTTTCCGCGCCACCCGTGGTTACACCTTCGCCGCCGTGATCGCAGACGAGATTGCATTCTGGCGTTCGGATGAATCCGCGAACCCTGACGCGGAGATTATCAACGCGGTACGCCCTGGCCTCGCCACGCTACAAGGCCCCCTGATTGCGCTTTCCAGCCCCTACGCCAAGCGGGGCGAACTTTGGAATGCGTACTCGCGGCACTTTGGCGAGGGCGGCCCCATCCTGGTGGCGCAGGCGTCCAGCCGAACAATGAACCCGGAACTTCCCGAGCGCGTGGTGCAGCAAGCCTATGACCGCGACGCAGCCAGCGCCCGCGCAGAGTATGGGGGGCAGTTTCGCGACGATGTTGCCGCGTTCCTGCCGCGTGAGGTCGTTGACCAGGCGTTGCGCGCGTCCCCCCTTGAACTGCCCTGGAGCCGCAAGGCCCGCTATCACGGGTTCGTGGACCCGGCAGGCGGCGGACAAGACGAATACGCGATGGCGATTGGACACCGCGAAGGCGAGCGCCTGGTGGTGGACGTACTGCGCGCCCGCAAAGGAGAACCCGCCGCGATCACAGCCGAGTATGCGGAGGCGTTCAAGGCGTATGGAGTCCGACACGTTCATTCGGACCGCTACGCCGGCGAATGGCCGGTCACGGAGTTCGAGCGCCACGGCGTCACTGTGGAGCAGGGGGCCAAGCCCAAAAGTGACTTATATCGCGACGCCCTCGCCGCCTTCAATTCCGGGCGCGTGGAGATTCCACCAGACGACAAGTTGCAGGCGCAACTGGTCAGTCTGGAGCGCCGCACCGCTCGTGGTGGGCGTGACTCTATCGACCATCCCCCCGGCGGCCACGATGATCGCGCCAATGCGGTGGCCGGATTGGTGGCGATGAATAGCCGCGATTCCCATTCACGCATGGTGGCCTTGACCACCTGGTAACCGAAGCAAACCCCGAGGAAAGACGATGACACCGAAACTCAAACATTCACCGCAGCGCACCCAATGGGTAACGGGCCACGTTGCCCGCAATCACGGCGACGTGAGCCACGCCAAGCTGGAACAGATTGTGGCCGACGCCCTGGAAGGGGCACTGATCCACGATCACGACAGCATGACCACACACCGTAAATTCGGACGCGCAGACGCCGCGCCCGCTGGTGGAATCCGAACTGATGGAGGTAATCCGACCATGACCAAACGAAACCAAGATGACGCAGCCGACCGCATCCGCGCCAAGCAGGATGCGGCGATGGATGATCTGCGCAACGCACACCGCCGTCCCTCGCGAGGCATGACCAAAGCAGACGCCAAGGCGGCCACCGTAGGTACTACCCGTGCCGCGCAGCCGAAGACGACCACCGACGCCAGCGCCGAGAGTGCGTTCGAGGCGATGAAGAATGCGCACCGGAGGGCGAAGTGATGGGTAAGCAAACGCACGTCGCGAAACTGGAAACCGACATTGCCGAGGCGTACCGCCTGAACGAACAGTCCGCCGATGCGGCGGATAAGGCGCGAGCGGAATACGAATCAGCTATTTCGGCTGGCAACTTCGACGATGCCAAGGCCCACCAATCGGCAGCCGCCGAACACGACGCCGAGGCCCGGCGGTGGAAGGATCGCATTGATGCCCTTGAGGCCAAGCGCCCCGAAGCCGAATCGAAGGACGCCATGCCGACCTACCGGCAGGCGCAGAAGGAAGCGCAGGGCGCCATTCAGGCCGAGGCCGATTGCCACCAGCGCGTGGCCGAGGCGATCCAGCATCTAAGCGAACTGCGCCGGGAGCTGGACCAAGTTCACTCCGCTGCCGGTGGTGCCATTGCCGCCGCCCATCGTGCAGCCGACGCTGCCCACCAGCCGCGCGACGAGTTCAAACAACGGTCGCGCTTCGAGGCGGTCGCCGACCTGGGCACGCTGGCCGACCTGTCGCGCGAACTGCGCAACATGGCCGGGCACCAGGCGCAGACCATGCAGGCGGCCCGCGAGCGCGCCCGCAAGGCTGCGTAGAGTTCTCGGGTAGGTTTGCGGCGCACCTTTAAGCGCCGTGGCGCCCTGGCAGTCCTCCGGCTGTTGGGGCGTTTTTTTTGTGTCTCGCCGTTGTTGGGTAGGTGATGGGGCAAAAGAAAAAGGCACCCGTAGGTGCCTGATTTTACTGCTTAACTGGTGGAGGCGGCGGGAATCGAACCCGCGTCCGCAGGCCCTCCGCCCTCGGCTCTACATGCTTATCCTGTCTTTGCGTTTAACCAGCCGCTACCCGACAGGCAGGGAAGACGTCTGGCGATCCCGGTTGAGTTTTAACGGATCCGCGCCGGGCACGCTTCACCGCGAGCTTGTGAGAGTCGACGCCCGATACTGGACGCACAAGCACGGCTCCAGTCGGACGGCACCCTACCGGGTTTTAAGCGGCGAGTGCGTAGTTGTCGTCGTTGGCAACTATTTTTTTGCAGTGATTTTTACGAGGCTCACTACATCCTCGGCATGCACCTCAGGTTTCGCGACCCGCGTCGAATCCAGGTCGCCCCCTTTGCAACTACTCGGACAGGGTACCGCAGTCGGAGTTCCCGTGCACCTCCGACATTCTCCCGGAGGTGGCGGTGCTCCGGTACAATGCGCGGCTCGAAACAGGTCCAACCACGGCACACCGGGTGAAGATGATGCGGGTTTTTCAAGGCGGCACGGCGGTTTCCTCCTTTCGACTGCGGACGCTGGAAGCGGCGCTGGAGGAGCGCACCGGGGTGCCGGTCCGCCTGGCGGCGCGTCATCTGTATTTCGTGCATCTGCACCGCCGGCTCCATGCGGACGAGGAGAAGCGTCTGGCCGCGCTGCTGGACGAAGGCGAGGCCTGGTCCGCTCCGGCATTCGAGGCGGTGCGCGAACCCGTGGTGATCCCGCGCCCGGGCACGATCAGCGCCTGGTCATCCAAGGCCACCGAGATTGCCCGTCATGCGGGGCTGGAATCCGCCGTGGAGCGGATCGAACGGGGTACCCACTGGTACGTGGGTGGTGAGCTGCCGCAGGGGCTGGATCTTGTGGACATGGCTGCGCCCCTGTTCGACCGCATGACCGAGGCGGTCATCGAAGATCCCGCGGACGCGGGCGCCCTGTTCCGCACGGAGACGCCGCGTTCGCTGCAACGGGTGGGCCTGGAGCCGGATGCCCGAAGCGCGCTGGCGCGCGCCAACGGGGAGCTGGGGCTGGCGCTGTCGGAAGAGGAGATCGATTACCTGGCCGAAGGCTATCGAGCGCTGGGGCGGGCCCCGACCGACGCCGAGCTGATGATGTTCGCGCAGGCGAACTCCGAACACTGCCGGCACAAGATCTTCAACGCCCGCTGGGTAGTGGATGGCGAGGAGCAGGACCGCACGCTTTTCGGAATGATCCGCGAGACCCATCGGCTCCATCCGGACGGGGTGCTGTCTGCCTACAGCGACAACGCCTCGGTGATCGCGGGGCATCGCGGGGTGCGGCTGATGCCCGGGCCCGATGGCGAATACCGTCGCGAGGACCTGGATCTTCCGGTGCTTATGAAGGTGGAAACCCACAATCATCCGACCGCGATCTCGCCGTGGCCGGGAGCGGCCACGGGCTCCGGCGGCGAAATCCGGGACGAGGGCGCCACCGGGCGGGGGTCGAAGCCCAAGGCCGGCCTGACCGGGTTTACTGTGTCCAACCTGCGTATTCCGGCGTATCCGCAGCCGTGGGAACGGGATTTCGGGCGCCCGGGACGGATCGAGAGTGCGCTGAACATCATGCTGGAGGGGCCGATCGGTGCCGCGGCCTTCAATAACGAATTCGGACGACCGGCGCTGTGCGGGTATTTCCGCACGCTGGAGTCCGCGTTGCCGCAGCCGGACGGTGGAGAGGTCCTGTACGGTTACCACAAGCCCGTGATGCTGGCCGGCGGCGTGGGGTCGATGCGTGCCGAACACGTGCACAAGGGCGAGGTGCCCGCACAGACGCCCATCGTGGTGCTGGGCGGTCCCGCCATGCTGATCGGACTGGGCGGTGGGGCCGCGTCGTCGATGGCCAGCGGCTCGAGCAGCGAGGCCCTGGATTATGCCTCGGTGCAGCGTGGCAACCCCGAGATCCAGCGGCGCTGCCAGGAGGTGATCGATCGCTGCACCGCGCTGGGTGAAGGCAACCCGATCCGTTCCATCCACGACGTGGGTGCCGGCGGACTGTCCAACGCGATCCCGGAGATCCTCGACGATGCCGGACGGGGCGGGCACATGGAGCTGCGCGAGGTACCCACCGCCGAGCCCGGCCTGTCGCCGATGGAACTGTGGTGCAACGAGGCGCAGGAGCGCTATGTGCTGGCGGTGGACGCCGCGGCCCTCGAAACCTTCCGCGCGATCTGCGAGCGCGAGCGCGCGCCGTTCGCGGTGGTCGGGCAGGCGACCGATGACGGCCACCTGCGAGTGGATGACCGGCTGTTCAACGAGCCGGCGGTGGACATGCCGATGGGCATGCTGCTGGGCGCCACACCGAAGATGACGCGCGAGGACGCGCGCCGGGCCGCGCCGGTCACGACGCTGGAGACGGCCGGTACGGATCTGGCCGAGGCGCTGGAGCGAGTGCTCAATCTGCCGGCGGTGGCCGCCAAGCACTTCCTGATCAGCATCGGTGACCGTTCGGTGGGCGGCCTGGTGGCGCGGGATCCCATGGTCGGCCCCTGGCAGGTGCCGGTGGCCGACTGCGCCGTGACGCTGACCGACTTCGATGGGTATACCGGCGAGGCCATGGCCATGGGTGAACGTTCGCCGGTGGCGATCCTCTCCGGGCCGGCCTCCGGACGCATGGCGATCGGCGAGGTGGTGACCAACCTGGCCGCCGCGGACATCGATGGCACCCGGGCGATTCGCCTGTCGGCGAACTGGATGGCCGCAGCGGGGGTGTCGGGCGAGGAGGCCGGCCTGTTCGATACCGTCCGGGCGGTCGCCGAGGATCTGTGCCCGCAGCTCGGCATCAGCATCCCGGTGGGCAAGGATTCGCTGTCGATGCGCACGGTCTGGCAGGACGCCGACGGTCACGAGCGCCACATGCATGCGCCGGTGACCCTGGTGGTGTCGGGCTTTGCGCCGGTGACGGACGCGCGCCGGACCCTGACGTCGGAGCCGGATGCCCGCGAGGGGGGCAGCCTGTGGTTCGTGGATCTGGCGGCCGGCCAGATGCGGCTGGGCGGCTCGGCCCTGGCGCAGACGGCGGGTGGCATCGGTGAAGTGCCTCCGGATGTGGAAGATCCGGCGGCGTTGCGCGCATTCGTGGACGCGGTCGGCCACCTGCGCCGCGAGGGGCTGCTGTGTGCCTACCACGACCGTTCCGACGGAGGCCTGATCACGACCCTGCTGGAGATGGGCTTTGCCGGGCGTCTCGGCCTGGACATCGACGTGCCGCCGGAGGTGGACCCGGCTGCCTGGCTGTTCAACGAGGAACTGGGGGCGGTTCTGCAGGTGCGGACCGGGGCGGAGGAGGCCCTGCGCGAGGCGATGCAACAGGCCGGTCTCGGCGCGCATCTGCACGAGGTGGCCCGTCTGCGCAGGGACGAGACGGTCACGGTCGCGCAGGCCGGGCAGAACCTGCTGGAGTCGACGCGCGCCGGGCTCCAGCGCCAGTGGCAGGCGACCACCCGACACATGCAGCGGTTGCGCGACAATCCCGAATGCGCCGACGAGGAATACGCACGTATCGAGGCCGATGACGGACTTACCGAACGCCTGCATTTCGATCCCTCGGAAGATATCGCGGCGCCGTTCATCGCCAGCGGGGAACGGCCACGCGTGGCGATCCTGCGCGAGCAGGGTGTCAACGGTCAGCTGGAGATGGCGGCGGCCTTCGAACGGGCGGGCTTCCAGCCGGTGGACGTGCACATGACGGACCTGCTCGAGGGCCGGCGGGATCTGGCCGACATGCAGGGCCTGGCGGCCTGCGGGGGGTTTTCCTACGGTGACGTGCTGGGCGCCGGCGGGGGCTGGGCCCGCACGATTCTCAATCACGAGGGGCTGCGCACGCAGTTTGCGACCTTTTTCGAGCGCAACGATACCTTCAGTCTCGGGGTGTGCAATGGCTGCCAGATGCTGTCGCGGCTGGCGCCGCTGATCCCGGGGGCCGGGCACTGGCCCCGCTTTGTGCGCAATCGTTCGGAACAGTTCGAGGCGCGCCTGTCGCTGGTGCGGGTGGAGCCGGGGCCGTCGGTGCTGCTGGACGGGATGGGGGGCTCGGTGCTGCCGGTGGTGGTGTCGCACGGAGAAGGGCGCGTGGAATATCCCGGCGAGGCCCCGGTGTACGACCAGGCGGCGCTGCGCTACGTGGAGGCCGACGACTCCCCGGCCGAGGCCTACCCGGCCAACCCCAACGGTTCGCCGCGCGGCGCGACCGCCTTTACCAGCGAGGATGGCCGCGCGACCATCATGATGCCGCATCCCGAACGGGTGTTCCGCACGGTGCAGCACAGCTGGCATCCGGCCGAGTGGGGCGAGGACGGTCCGTGGATGCGGCTTTTCCGCAATGCACGGGTGTTCGTCGGTTGAGCCTGATCAGGAATCGAGCGGGGGAGTGACACCATGAGTGAACGGGACTGGAGTGACTGGCTGGGCGAGACCCTGACGGTTAGTACGTCGCTGGCGGTCGGGCCAACCATGCGTCCCGTCACCCACGGCGAGCTGGCCGCGCGACTGGTGGACGGAATCGAGCTGTTCGAGGCCAGTGGCAGCCGCAACCACCCCGCACACGGTGCGGCGGACGAGACCGCGCTGGAACTGCAGCGCCTGGAGCGCAAGCTGGACCTGCTCGTTCACCTGCTGGCCGAATCCCTGGATCCGGAACGGCCACCGGTTCGGCAGGTGGTCATCAGCCGCGGTGGCGTGGTACTCCCGGCGGGCACGCTGCCTGATGATGCCGATCGCCTGGCGTTGTATTTGAGCGACTTTCTGCCGCAGCCGCTGGTGCTGGGTGTGGAACCTCCGACACGTCATGACGAGGCCCAGTTGATCCACTGGAGCCCGCATGATGACCGCATGCACGACGCCCTGGGGCGCTGGATTTTTCGTCTGCATCGACGCGACGTCGCGGAGAAACGACAGAAAGTTGACGGGGGTGGGTGATCGCTATAATACTGTGATCGGCTTCACGCATGAGGCCACTCATACTCCGACCCGGGCCTTACAGCATGGCGACATCCGCGGACGACGAACACGGACTCCACATCGCCCTGGGCGGCGAACCCGAAGCTGCCCGTGATACACGGGCCATCCTGGCCTCCATGGGCTGCGAGGCCGAGACCCGCATTGACGCACACGGCCTGACCGACAGTACCCGCGAACCCGCCGCGATCTGGCTCTGCGGCCCGGCAACGGCGGTTGCGGCGCAGGCCGCCGTTGCCCCGGACAACCTGCCGGTGGTGGCCCAGCCGACCGATGGCGGAAAGGTGGAGCACCAGGCGGTCGACTGGGTGGTGGAACACCCGTTATCGGTATCGCGGGTTACGCAGATTCTGCAGTGGCTGCGCTTCGGCGGGGAGCGCGTCCACGACGACGTACCGGGTCTGGTCGGGCACCACCCGACGATGGTTGGCGTGAAGCGGCTCGTAGCGCAGGTGGCGCGCACGGATGCCACCGCACTGATCCTCGGCGAGACCGGCTCGGGCAAGGAAGTGGTCGCGCAGGCCATCCATGACGCGTCGGACCGTGCCGACAAGCCGTTCGTCGCGGTCAACTGCGGCGCGATTCCCCCGGATCTGCTGGAAAGCGAGCTTTTCGGTCACGAGAAGGGTGCGTTCACCGGGGCCTTCACCGCGCGCACCGGACGCTTCGAGCTGGCGCAGGACGGCACGCTGTTCCTCGACGAAATCGGAGACATGCCCCTGCCCATGCAGGTCAAGCTTCTGCGGGTCCTGCAGGAACGGGTGTTCGAGCGCGTGGGCTCGAACAAGTCCATCACCACCCACGCGCGCATCATTGCGGCGACCCATCGCAACCTCGACGAGGCCGTGGCGGAGGGGAATTTCCGTCAGGACCTGTTCTTCCGTCTCAACGTCTTCCCCATTGAGCTGCCGCCGTTGCGCGAACGCGCCAGTGACATTCCGCAGCTGATCACGGCGCTGGAGGAGCGGCTGCGCGAACAGGGGGGCAGCCCCGCGCACCTGACGCCGGCGGTGGTGGCTCACCTGGAACGTCTGGACTGGACCGGCAACATCCGCGAACTGGGCAATCTGCTGGAACAGCTGTCCATCATGTACCCCGATCTGCCGGTGGACCTGGGGCAGCTGCCGCCGCGCGTGCGTCCGGAAGGGGTGGAGGATCGCAGCGGTGCGGCGGCGGAACCGGGCGGGGCATCGGCCGGGTCGTCGGCATCGGCCACCGGCCCGAACATGCCGGGACCGGATGGCCTGCCACCGGAAGGCGTCGATCTGCGCGATTATCTCAACGACCTGGAACGCTCGATGATCGAAGCGGCGCTGGCCGATACCGGTCATGTGGTGGCGCGGGCCGCGCGGCGGCTCGGCATGCGGCGGACGACGCTGGTTGAGCGCATGCGCAAGTTCGGACTGGGACGGGATTCTGACGGCTGAGCCTCCGTGGCAAGGTGTTGCCGCTGTCGAGATCCCGACGAAAACCGGCAACATTGTTTGCAGGACCCTGAATAAAAAGGGTTTATTCATAGTGGCACACTACCTGCTTGGGGCAGTCCGAATCCCATCGACAGGACTGCACCGATGCCTCGAGCGACCCTTCTTCTGGTCAATGCCGACGCCGCCCTGCGTGAACGCGTGGTGCAGGTGCTGGCCACCATCCCGCGGGTTCGCCTCCAGGACTGCACCGACGGAGAGCTCGAGCGCTCCCTGGAAGCGCAGCGCCCCGAGGTCGTCCTGATCGCCCATCCCGCGACCGCCGCGCTGCGTGAACGGATCCCGGCACGGTTGCCGGTCGCGGTGATCAGTCCGGATGCGACCCATGACAACGAGATCGCCGCCATGCGCGCCGGCGTGGATGCCCATTTCGGCCTCCCGGACATGGCGGCGCCGCTGGCGCAGTGGCTGCGCGATCAGCTCCCCGGCCCCGGCACCCGGGCCCGGATCCCGGAAATGGTGGCGCACAGCGAGCGCATGCGTTCGCTGGATGCCTTTGCCGAACGGATCGCGCAAACCGCTGCGACGGTCTTCATTACGGGCGAGTCGGGGGTCGGCAAGGAGGTGCTGGCGCGGCAGATCCATGCGCGCTCGGCCCGTGCGCAGGGGCCGTTCGAGGCGATCAACTGCGCCGCGCTGCCCGAGGCCATGCTGGAGGCCCTGCTGTTCGGGCACGCGAAGGGGGCCTTTACCGGCGCGATCGAGGCGCGGCCGGGCAAGTTCGTACAGGCGGACGGTGGCACGCTGCTGCTGGATGAGGTGACGGAAATCCCCGTGCATCTGCAGCCCAAGCTGCTGCGTGTGCTGCAGGAACGGGAAGTGGAACCGCTGGGCGGCCGGCGCACCCGTCCGGTCGACGTGCGGGTGATCGCAACCTCCAATCGTGATTTGCGCGAGGCGGTGGCCGAGGGGGTACTCCGCGAGGACCTGTATTACCGCCTGAGCGTGTTCCCGGTGCGGATCCCGCCGCTGCGCGAGCGGCCGGAGGACATTCCGTCGCTGGCGCGGGCGCTGCTGACCCGTGCCAGCCAGGGCCGGCTCGTGGAACTGGCACCGGAGGCCGAATCGCGGCTGATGGGGCATGACTGGCCCGGGAATGCCCGCGAGCTGGCCAACGTGATGGAGCGGGCGGCCACTCTGGCCGGCGAGCGCAGCGACGGGCGGGTCACGGCCGAGTCCATCTGGCTGGATGCCGACATGCTGGAGCATGGCGAAGGTGTCAGTGCGGCTGGCGCTCCTTCCGTTCCGGCGGCTTCGGATGACGACATCCCGTCGGCCCCTCTGCTGGAACAGACCCTGCAGACCCAGGAAAGCCGGGTGATCCTCAACGTGCTGCGAGAAGCGGGAGGGCGCCGCAAGGAGGCCGCGGAACGGCTGGGAATCAGCCCGCGCACCCTGCGCTACAAGCTCGCGCGACTGCGCGAATCGGGCATCCATGTCCCCCGCACCGGAGTGGTCTGAGAGCTGGCCCGGCATTTGCTTGGGATTGGGTTGAGCGGGGGCGAGGCACCGTCGTCCCGTGTGGAAGCCGGAGGTAACGCATGAGTGAAATGCAGATCCAGAACGTGTTGCAGCAGATGCGGCAGCTCTCGGAAAGCGGGAGCGTCGAGGCTCCTGCGTCCGGAGGTGGAACCGGTCAGGCCGGTGGCGCCGACTTCCAGAACGTCCTGCGTGACTCGCTGCGCAACGTGAACGAGGTGCAGCAGGAGGCGACCGATCTGCAGACCCGTTTTGAACTGGGCGATGAAAACGTGTCCCTGCCGCAGGTGATGGTGGCGATGAACAAGTCCAGCCTGGCGTTCGAGGCCACCAATCAGGTGCGCAACCGCCTGCTGGATGCCTATCAGGAAATCATGCGGATGCAGGTGTAGGCCTGTAATCCCTCCGGAGAGACGTGATCATGGCCGCAGCACAGCAAAGTCTGCCCGCCGTCGTCAGCGGCGGCATCAAGGATTTCGGCACCATGCCGGCCGGCCGACAGCTGGCCCTGATCGGCATGCTGGCCGGCGCGCTGGCCGTGATCGCGGGGATCGTATTCTGGGCGATGAGCCCCACCTTCGTCCCGCTGTATTCGTCGCTCGACCAGGACGAGGCCGCGGAGGTGGTGACCGCACTGGACGGGGCCGGCATCCGCTATCGCATTGATGCGAATACCGGTCAGATCAAGGTGCCGCGCGGCGATGTGGGTGAAGCCCGCCTGCATCTGGCCGGTGAAGGGCTGCCGCGTTCCGGGGATGTCGGCTTCGAGCTCCTGCAGGAGGACACCGGGATCGGCACCAGCCGGATGATGGAAAGCGCGCGCCATCGCCGGGCGATGGAAGGCGAGCTGGGCCGTACCGTCTCTTCGCTGGACGCGGTCGAGCGTGCCCGCGTGCACATCGCCGAAGGACAGGATTCGGTCTTCGTGCGTGAACGCACCCCGGCGACCGCCTCGGTAACCGTGCACCTGCACGGGGGCCGCTCCCTGAGCGAATCGCAGGTCCGGGCCATCGTCCACATGGTGGCCTCCAGTACCTCGGACCTGTCGCCCGAAAACGTGACCGTGGTCGACCAGCAGGGCCGGCTGCTGACCGAGGACGGAATGGAAGAGGGCGGCATGCGCAGCAGTGGCGACCGTCTGTCGTTCCAGGGCCAGGTGGAGCGCCGTTATGCCGAGGCGATCCGGGACCTGCTGTCGCCGCTCGTTGGCGGCGACCGCGTGCGGGTGCAGGTGTCGGCGGACATCGATTTTTCCGAAATCGAACGTACCGAAGAACTCTACGACCCCGACACGATCGCGCTGCGTTCGGAGCAGATCTCCGAAGATGTTCGCGGGGACGCCGGCGAAGGGCCGATGGGCGTGCCGGGCGCGCTGACCAATCAGCCGCCCGCCGGGGGCGCCGTGGGCGAAGAAGAAGGCGAAGGCGCGGAAAATGGTGAGAATGGGGCGGCCGGTCAGCGCTCGGGGTCCGCGACGCGCAACTACGAGGTGGATCGTCGCATCGCCCACATCCGGGAAATGCCCGGCGGCGTCGAGCGGCTGTCGACCGCCGTGGTGGTCGATTTCCGCGAGGAAGTGGGCGAGGATGGCGAGGTCCAGCGCGTCGCACGCGACGCCGAGGAGATCGAGCGTCTGGAGAACCTGGTCCGCCAGGCGGTGGGCTTCAGCGAGCAGCGCGGGGATTCGATCAACGTGGTCAGTGCTCCGTTCGAGGCGCCGGTGGAGGAAGAAATCGTCGAGGCAGAACGCCCGTTCTGGACCCAGGCCTGGTTCATGGAGCTGGCCAAGCTCATCGGGGCGCTGCTGCTGGCCCTGATCATCCTGCTGACCGTGATCCGTCCGGCCCTGAAACATCTGATGAGCGGTGCAACCGCGCGCCCGGCGCAGCAGCCGCAGGCGGAGTCGGACGAGAATCTCGCCCTGACCGACCAGAGCGGGGAATCCGCGGCCGGTGGTGGCGGTCCCAGCGGTGAGGGCTCCGCGGTGGCTTCGCTGACCGGGCCGGAAGAGGATCAGCAGGAGATGGACCTCGAGGCCGTGCGGGGGATGGTGAAGGAAGATCCCAAGCGCGTGGCGCAGGTAATGAAGACCTGGTTGAACGAAGATGGCCGATAGCAAGAAGTCCAAACTGGATGGCGCGGAACGGGCGGCCGTGTTCATGATGAGCCTCGGTGAGGATTCCGCCGCCGAGGTCATGCGCCACATGGGGCCCAAGGAGGTCCAGAAGATCGGCGCGGCCATGGCCAACATGGAGCGCATCTCGCGCACCGACGTGAACGCGGTGCTGGAGGACTTCTCCGGGCACGTGCGCGAGCAGACCGCGCTGGGTATCGGCGCCGACGATTACGTGCGCAGCGTGCTGCAGAACGCGCTGGGCGAGGACAAGGCCGAGGGCCTGATCGACCGTATCCTGCTGGGACGCAACTCCAAGGGGATCGATGCCCTGAAGTGGCTGGACCCGCGCGCGATTGCCGACATGCTGCGCAACGAGCACCCGCAGATCGTCGCCATCGTGATGTCGCACGTGGACGCGGATCAGGCCGCCGAGACCCTCAGCTATCTGCCCAAGCGGGTACAGTCCGACGTGGTGATGCGCATCGCGACCCTGGACGGGGTGCAGCCCTCGGCACTGCAGGAGCTGGATGACATCCTCGACCGTCAGCTTTCCGGCAACAACACCGCCAAGACCTCGATGGTCGGCGGGGTGAAGACGGCCGCGGACATCATGAACCTGATGGACGGGTCGCGCGAGGCGGAGATCATGGATACGGTCAGCGAGATGGACCAGGATCTGGCCGGCCGTATCGAGGAGCTGATGTTCGTCTTCGACAACCTGATCGACGTCGACGACCGCGGGATCCAGACCCTGCTGCGGGAGGTGTCCACCGAATCCCTGGTGCTGGCGATGAAGGGTGCCGACGACGACCTGAAAGACAAGATCTTCAGCAACATGTCCAAACGCGCCGCCGAAATGCTGCGCGAGGACCTGGAAGCCAAGGGGCCGGTGCGCGTGTCCGAGGTCGAGGGGGCGCAGAAGGAGATCCTGCAGGTCGCTCGCCGCCTGGCGGAGAACGGTGAGATCGTGCTTGGCGGCAAGGGCGGGGAGCAGATGCTGTGAGCGTGCACGACGCCGGGTCCGCCAGCGCGGCCTCCCTGTGGGAGCCGCCGGAGTTCGACGAGAACGGCAACGAGCCGGAACAGCGGCGCCTGCCCACCGCCGCCGAGATCGAGGCGATCGAGGAAGAGGCGCGCCAGAACGGTTTCGAGCGGGGCTACGCCGAGGGCCATGAACTGGGCAAGCAGGAGGCCGAAAAGGCGGCGCGGGCGCGCGAGGAAAAGAAGCTGCGCGAGGCCGTGGCGGCCCTGGAGTCGGTGGGTCAGGGGCTCAGCGATCCGCTGGCCGATGCCGCGGATTCCCTGGAACCGGAACTCCTGTCGCTGGTGACCGCGCTGGCGCGCCAGGTGATCCGGGTGGAGCTGCAGACCCGTCCGGAGATCATCCGCGAGGTACTGGATGAGGCGATGCGGCAGCTGCCGGGGCGCAATCGCAGCGTGCGGGTCCATCTGAACCCCGAGGACCAGGCCCTGGTCGAGCAATGGGGGTCCGCGCAGGCGGGCGAGATCAGCTGGGTCCCGGACCCGGAACTGGCGCGCGGTGGCTGTCGGGTTGAGGCGGGTGCGTCCGAAGTGGATGCCAGTCTGGAGCGCCGTCTGCGGCAGGCCGTGGAGGCCATCTGGGACGGCCACGCGAACGTGCCGGACACGGATCCGGAGCCGCGCGAGCCGGTCGAGGCCCCCGCGCATGACAGGGCTGCCCCGGAGAAGCGAGAGGAACCCGGGGACGATGCGTCGGCCCGTGATGAGGAGGATCCGGCATGACCGCCAGTATTCGCGATGCCCATACACGCCAGCGCGACGGGCTCACCGCGGGCCTGCGCGAACGGCTGGAGCAGTCGCGCGGGCGGGTCGAACGGGTGGCGGCCCCGCAGTCGCAGGGGATCCTGTCGCGCGTGACCGGTCTGACCCTGGAGGCCGAGGGCCTGCGCCTGCCGCTGGGCGGCCGCGCCCTGATCCATGGCGAACGGGGCGAAACCGTGCCCGCCGAGGTCGTCGGATTCCAGAACGACCGGACGTTCCTGATGCCGGAGGAGGCGGCCGCCGGGCTGGTGCCCGGGGCCCGCATCGAGCCGGTGGACACCCAGCGTTCGATCCCGGTGGGCAATGGCCTGCTGGGGCGGGTGATCGACGCCCGTGGCGAGCCACTGGACGGCCTCGGGCCGATCCGAACGCATGACCGCGCCACCCTCAACGGACAGCCGATCAACCCGCTGTCGCGCGCCCCGGTGCGCGAGCCTCTGGATACCGGCGTACGCGCGATCAACGCGCTGCTGTCGGTCGGGCGCGGCCAGCGGCTGGGGCTGTTCGCCGGTTCCGGCGTGGGCAAGAGCGTGCTGCTGGGGATGATGACCCGCCACACCAGCGCCGACGTGATCGTGGTCGGGCTGATCGGGGAACGCGGGCGCGAGGTCAACGACTTCATCCACGAGATCCTGGACGAGGAATCCCGCCGGCGTACGGTGGTGGTGGCGGTCCCGGCCGATCAATCGCCGCTGCTGCGCCAGCACGGGGCCTGGGTGGCGACCACGGTGGCGGAACAGTTCCGTGACCAGGGGCTGAACGTGCTGCTGCTGATGGACTCGCTGACCCGCTTCGCCCAGGGCGCGCGCGAGATCGCGATGGCCATCGGCGAACCGCCGGCCTCCAAGGGGTATGCGGCCTCGGTGTTCGCGCGCCTGCCGCAGCTGGTGGAGCGTGCCGGCAATGGTGACGTGGGCGGGGGCTCGATCACCGGATTTTATACGGTGCTGGCCGAGGGGGATGACCCCAACGATCCGATCGTGGACGCCGCGCGGGCGATCCTTGACGGGCATGTGGTGCTCTCGCGCGAGATCGNNCGATCTCGCGCGTGATGAGTGCGCTGACGACGCCCGAGCACGAGAAGGCGGCACGGCGGTTCCGTGATCTGGCCGCCACCTATCAGCGCAACCGCGACCTGATCTCGGTGGGGGCCTACCGCAAGGGTGCCGATCCACACCTCGACCAGGCCGTGGCGATGCATGACCGGCTGGAGCAGTTCCTGGCACAGGGCACGACCGAGGCGGTGGATTTTGCCACCGCGCGGGATCAGCTGGTCGCACTCACCGGGGGCGGGGCATGAATCCTCAGCGCATCGAACGGCTGTTGCGCATCCGCCAGATCGGCGAGACCGAGGCGACTCGCGAACTGGGCGAACGCATCGCTCAGCTGAACGCGGCCGAGGCCCAGCGCGAGCAGCTGGAAACCTTCCAGCAGGAATACCTGGCGGCCTCCATGCCGCAGGACCCCAACACCCTCAAGTGGCTGGCCGGCATGCGGCAGAAGCTGCGCGAGGCGCTGGAACAGCAGGCCCTGCGCATCCAGGCGGCCGAAAGCCAGGTGGAGACGGCTCGCGAGCAATGGCTGGAACACCATCGCGACTGCATGTCGCTGGAAAAGCTGCTGGAACGCACGCGAGCCGAAGACCAGCGTCATCAGGCCCGGCGGCAGCAGGTGGAGCAGGACATGTGGGCGACCCGCCAGGCCTTCGCACGGGAACCGGAATCCGGTGAACGTACGGTGAACTGGCAGGAATCTTGAAAGGCACGAGTACGCAGACCCCGCAGGGGCGGACGCGCGCGGTGCGCGCAACAAGGCGAGGACGGGACATGATCGCAGCACAGGCATCGGGACAGGGGCTGGGAGCGCTGGCGCAGCTGCTCGACGGCGGCGAGGGCATGGATCGGCTCAAAGAATTGAAAGACAAGGGAAAAGGCGGGGAAGACGGTTTCCTGAAGGCACTCCGCCCGCAGCTGGAAGCGATGCTGGGCGCGCTCGGGGTGGATGATTCCGAGCTGGCCGAGCTGGATCTGGAAGGACTGATCCAGCGGTTCCAGGATCTCCTGCAGGGGCAGGATCTGACCGCTGTGGACGGCATGCAATTGCCGCCCGGCTGGCTCACCGGCGAGGAAGGTGACGGAGAGATCGACGGCCGCGAGCTGCGCAGTCTGCTGGAAGACGGGCCCGAGTCCGGAGCGGCGGGCGACGGCATCCCGGTTTCCCTGATGCGCCTGTTCCTGCAGGCCGGCCCGGAAGGGCAGAACCCGGGGTCGCGGCTGCAGGAACTTGCTCCGGGGGCGCTGACCGGCGGTGGCTCGCGTGAAGGGACCACCGAGGTCCTGGCCCAGTGGCTGACGCAGGCCTCGGAATCGGCGCGCAGCGGCCGTGAGAATGCGCAGGCACTGGCTCAGCCGGCGGCCCAGGCCTCCGATGCCGAGGGCGCGCGGGGCGGCGGGATGCGGCTGGATCTGACCCGTCTGCTGCAGACTTCGGGCGATCGCCAGCTTGCGGAGCAGATCCAGATGATGGCGCAGGCCCGTGGCGGGCGCACCGAGATGAAACTGCATCCGCCTCAGCTGGGGGTCCTGGATGTGCGGGTCAGCATGGAGGGGGATCGTGCCAGCGTACAGTTCTTCAGTACCAACCCCGTGACCCGCGAGGTGCTGGAAGCGGCAATGCCGCGCCTGCGTGACAGTCTGGCCGACAGCGGGCTCGAGCTCGCCGATGCCTCGGTGTCGGATGAACCGCCGGAGGATTCCGCGGATACCGAGATGGCCGGCGACGGTTACGGCGGCGGGGATGAGCCCGGTGTCGCCACGGGTGCGGATGGCGAAGGGAGCGATGAAGAAGAAGGCCCCGTCGCCCCCGGCAGCACCCTTTCCTTCCTCAACCGTCGGGTGGACCTCTTTGCCTGAGGCCCGTTCCGGCAGACCGCCCGCCAGAATTTCGACGCGTCGCTCGGACGAACAACCGGTTCGTTGACGCATGAATCGGGCGGCGCCTTGACCCCGCAGGGTGTCTTTTCCACTGAAAAGACCACAACCTTCTGTTTCTAAAATAATCTTTGTTCATGGCACCGCGCTTGCTTGGGTTCGGGCAGCGAATCCACGCAACGCGGGTGTGTCATGGCGGAGAAGGAAGTCGAACTCGAGAACAAGGGGGGCGGCGGCAAGAAATGGATGATCATCATCCTCCTGGTCGTCGCCGTTCTGCTCGCCGGCGGCGGAGGCGCGGCCGCCTGGTTTCTGCTGTCTCAGGAGGCTGACGAAACGGCGGAAGATCTGCCGCCCGAGCGCCACTATTCATCGCTCGATCCCATGACGGTGAACATCGATGCCCCGGGAAGCGTGCAGTTCCTGCGCGTGCAGATCGGTCTGGTGTCCACCGACCCGGCGGTCCTGGAAGCCGTGGAGGATCATCTTCCCGTAGTCCGCAACGACATCCTCGGCGTCCTCTCGGATCAGGAATATACCGAGCTGAACACGCGGGAAGGCAAGGAAGCGCTGGCGGAGGACCTGACGGCCACCGTCCGTGTGATCCTGGAGTCGCGCGAAGCGCCCTTCGATCTGGAGCGCGTGGTGTTCACCGAACTGGTCATGCAGTAAGGCGCGCGTCATGGCACAGCAAACCGACATCCTGAGCCAGGACGAGATCGACGCGCTGCTGCACGGCGTCGATGCCGGTGACGTCGAGACCGAGGAGGAAGAGTTCCCCAGCGACGGTCAGGCGCGCGAATTCAACTTTGCTACCCAGGACCGGATCGTGCGCGGGCGCATGCCCACGCTCGAGATGATCAACGAGCGCTTTGCCCGGCATCTGCGCGTGCGGCTGTTCAACATGCTGCGGCGTTCGGCCGAGATCTCGGTCAGCGGCACCCGGCTGACCAAGTTTTCCGAGTACATGCACTCGCTGTTCGTGCCCACCAGCCTGAACCTGGTGCGCGCGCATCCACTGCATGGCACCGGACTGTTCGTGTTCGATCCCAAGCTGGTGTTCATCCTGGTGGACAACTTCTTCGGCGGCGACGGGCGCTTCTACACCCGCATCGAGGGCCGTGACTTCACCCCGATGGAAATGCGGGTGGTGCACAGCATCCTCGAGGGCGCGTTCGAGGACATGACCAAGGCCTGGGAGCCGGTCATGGACATCGACTTCGAGTTCCTCAACTCCGAGGTCAATCCCCAGTTCGCGAACATCGTGAGCCCCACCGAGATCGTGGTGATCAACGAATTCCACATCGAGCTGGATGGCGGCGGCGGCAATCTCCACGTGACCCTGCCGTATTCGATGATCGAACCGATCCGCGAGCAGCTGGATACCGGTATCCAGTCGGATCGCTCCGATGTCGATCAGCGCTGGATGAACGCCCTGCGGGAAGAGGTTCAGGACGCGGACGTGGAGATCGCCTCGGTGCTCACCGAGGCGGAGGTCACCGTGCAGGAGCTGCTGGACATCAAGCCGGGCGACATCATTCCGGTGGACATCCCCGAAGAAGTCACTCTGAAGGTCGAGGATATCCCGCTGCTGCGCGGCAAGTTCGGGGTTTCGAATGGCCAGAACGCGATCAAGATCAACGGTCGCGTACAACGATAGGAAAGAGGACAGGACGATGGCAGACGACGACAAGCGTCCGGATCAGGAAACCGAACAGGGCGACGGCGAGGAGTCGGTGGATCAGGATGCCCTGGCCGATGAATGGGCCGCGGCCCTGGCGGAGCAGGATGACAGTTCCGGGGGCGAGGCGGAGGACCCCGACGCACTGCTGGCCCAGGCACAGTCCAATTCGCACGAGAGCGATGCGGCCAACGCAGCGTCCACCGGCACCGGCGGCCGCAGCAAGGCGGCTACCGGGGGCGAAAAGGAACGCAAGCACAAGCCGGATCCCAACGCACAGCCACTGGAACCGGATGAACTGACCGATTCCGGGGGCGGCGAAGAAGAAGACGTGAATCTGGACATGGTGCTGGACGTGCCGGTGACCATCTCCATGGAGATCGGCCGCACCCGCATCCCGATCCGTAACCTTCTGCAGCTCAACCAGGGTTCGGTCGTGGAGCTGGAACGCCTGGCCGGCGAGCCGCTGGACGTGCTGGTCAACGGGACCCTGATCGCCCACGGCGAGGTGGTGGTGGTGAACGAGAAATTCGGGATCCGCCTGACCGACGTGATCAGCCCCAGCGAACGCATCCGGAAGCTGAAATAGTCATGTTCTCGCGTGTTCTTCCCGGATCGCTGTGGCTGCTGGCGCTGCTGCCGGCCGGCGCCCTGGCCGACGAGGACGGCGGCGCAATGAACGCCGCGGCCTACCTGACGCAGCTGATCGGCGGCCTGATGATCGTGATTGTGGCAATCGTTGTGCTGGCCTGGGTGCTCCGGCGCACGCAGGGGAGCGTGGGCCACGGCCGGCAGATGATCGATGTCCAGTCGGTCCGCTCGGTGGGTGCTCGTGAACGGCTGATGCTGGTTCGCGTGGGCGACGAACAGGTGCTGATCGGCGTGGCGCCTTCGGGGATCCGCACGCTGCACACCATGGAGACGCCGGTCGAGGTGCCGGCCGGCGGCGAAGGCCCCGATTTTTCCGGCGTGCTGAAGCGCGCGGTGCGTTCGCGCCGCGCCAGCGGGGGAGGTCAGGAGTCGTGAGTCTGCGGAGCTATTTCCCCTGGCTGCTGCTGGGGCTGTGGCTGCTGCCCGGCCTGGCGGGCGCTCAGGTGGGGCAGGGCATCGAGGCGGTGACCATCACCACGGACGAGGACGGCGGGGAGACCTGGTCGGTGACCCTGCAGATCCTCGTGCTGATGACGCTGCTGACCCTGCTGCCGGCGGCCCTGATCATGATGACCGCCTTCACCCGGATCCTGATCGTGCTGGCGATCCTGCGCCAGGGCCTGGGCACGTCCCAGACACCGTCCAACCAGATCCTGATCGGCCTGGCGTTCTTTCTCACGCTGTTCGTGATGGCGCCGGTGTTCGAAGAGATCCACGAGGTGGCGGTGGAGCCCTACCTGGCCGAGGAGATCGGCACCGAAGAGGCCCTGGAAACGGGTATCCAGCCGCTGCGGGGTTTCATGCTGGAGCAGACCCGCGAAAGCGATCTGCGCATGTTCGCGGAGATCAACGGTATCGACGGCTTCGAGGATCCCGACGACATCCCGCTGTCGCTGCTGGTGCCGTCGTTCGTGACCAGTGAGCTGAAGACGGCGTTCCAGATCGGGTTCCTGATCCTGATCCCGTTCCTGATCATCGATCTGGTGGTGGCCTCGGTGCTGATGTCGATGGGCATGGTGATGCTGTCGCCGCTGATCATCTCGCTGCCGTTCAAGGTGATGCTGTTCGTGCTGGTGGACGGCTGGGCCCTGCTGATGAACACGCTGGCAACCAGCTTTTTTGTTTAGGAGAGGCGGATGACACCCGAAACGGTCGTGGATATCGGGCGCGAGACGCTGATGGTGGTGGTCCTCCTGGCGGCGCCGCCGCTGCTGACGGCGCTGGCCGTGGGCCTGGCGATCGGCATGCTGCAGGCGGCGACCCAGATCCAGGAAATGACCCTGTCGTTCATTCCCAAGCTGCTGGCGATGTTCGCCGCGCTGCTGATCAGTGGACACTGGATGCTGTCGCTGGTGATCGAGTTCACCGAGCGCCTGTACGAGAGCGCGCCGGGAATGGTGGGCTAGGGGGCCTCGTGGAGATCACCACCGACCAGATGCTGGTGTGGGTGGCCGCAGTGATGTGGCCGCTGGCCCGGATTGGCGCGATGCTGGTGGTCATGCCGATCTTTGGCGGCGACCAGCTGAACGCGCGCATGCGCATGGGTCTGGCGCTGGTGCTGGCGGTGGTGGTGGCGATGCAGGAGCCCGCCCTGCCCGAGGTGGATCCGATCAGCCTGGAGGGGACGATCGTGACCCTGCATCAGGTCCTGATCGGTTTGACCATGGGTTTCATCCTGCAGCTGGTGTTCTCCGCACTGACGCAGGCGGGGGAGGTGGTGGCCCTGTCGATGGGGCTGGGCTTCGCCTCGGTCATGGATCCGGCGCAGGGCATTCAGGTACCGGTGATCTCCACGGTGTTCGTGACCATGGCCACGCTGATCTTTCTCGCCCTGAACGGCCATCTGATCCTGTTCGAACTGCTGCTGGCGAGCTTCGAGACCATGCCGGTCGCGCCATCCGGACTGGATGCGGAGGCCTTCATGCAGGTGGCGCTGTTCGGCCAGACGATGTTTGCCGGGGCGGTGCTGGTAGCACTGCCCGCGGTCGCCTCGCTGCTGGTGGTGAACATCTCCATGGGGGTCATCACGCGGGCCTCGCCTCAGCTGAATATCTTCGCCGTCGGCTTCCCGATGATGATCCTGATGGGCTTCGTCCTCCTGCTGCTGATCCTGCCGGGGCTGCCCGAGCGCGTGGGCGAGCTGGTCATGGAAGGTTTCGGACTGATGCAGGTCCTGCTGGGGTTCTGACATGGCCGAGAACGAGAACGGACAGGAAAAAACCGAAGAGCCGACCGAGAAACGGCTCCGTGAGGCGCGCGAGAAGGGCCAGGTCCCGCGCTCGCGGGAGCTGTCGACCTTTCTGGTGCTGATCACCGCCGGTATCTTCATGCTGTTCTTCGGCCCGACCCTGGGTGGGCAACTGGCCAACCAGACCCGGGCCCGTCTGGACTTCGAGCCGGAGCTGGCCCATGACCCGGATCTGTTGCTGCCCTATCTGGCGGATCAGATCTTCCAGACGCTGATGGCGCTGCTGCCGCTGTTCGGGATCCTGATGGTGGCGGCCGTGATGGCGCCCATCCTGATCGGCGGCGCCAATTTCTCCTGGCAGGCGGCGGCGCCCAAGGCGTCGAAGCTGAACCCGATCAAGGGCCTGCAGCGGATATTTTCCTGGCAGGGGCTGATGGAGTTCGGCAAGACCCTCGCCAAGTTCACGCTGGTCGGCACGGTCGCGATGCTGACCCTGTGGACGTTCTCCGACCGTCTGCTGGGGCTGGGCTACGAGCCACTGCACCAGGGTGTGTCGCATGCGGCCCAGATCGCGCTCGGCACCTTCATCGCGGTGTCGGCGGCGCTGATCATCGTCGCGGCGATCGACGCGCCGTTCCAGATGTGGAATCACCAGAAGCAGCTGCGGATGACGCGGCAGGAGCTCAAGGACGAGTACAAGGAGACCGACGGCAAGCCCGAGGTCAAGCAGAAGATCCGCCAGCAACAGCAGGAAATGGCCCAGCGCCGGATGATGGAAGAGGTGCCGAAGGCCGACGTGGTGATCACCAACCCCACGCACTATGCCGTGGCGATCGTCTACGAGGCCTCGAAGATGTCGGCGCCGAAGGTGGTGGCCAAGGGCGTCGACGAGGTCGCGGCGAATATCCGCGAGATCGCCGACGAGCACGAGATCATCCGGGTCGAGGCACCGAAGGTGGCGCGCGCACTCTATTTCACCACCGACCTGGACCGGGAGATTCCCGACGGCCTGTTCGTCGCGGTGGCGCGCATCCTCGCCTACGTGTATCAGCTCAAGCGGGCCGACCAGGGCGTGGACATGCCGGACGACCTGCCGGTGCCGGACGAATATCTCGATCCCCACCAGGGACGCCACGGCCGGCGCCGGGAGGATGACGCATGAGCTTCCTCGATCGCCTGAGCGGCATGGGCCGCTGGGGGCTGGGCGCCCCGCTGCTGCTGATCGCGATGCTGTCGATGATGGTGCTGCCGCTGCCGCCGGTGGCGCTGGACGTGCTGTTCACCTTCAACATCGCGCTGTCGCTGGTGGTGATCATGGTCGCGGTGTACACCCCGCGGCCGCTGGAATTCGCGGTGTTTCCCACGGTGCTTCTGGTGGCAACCCTGCTGCGTCTGGCGCTGAACATCGCCTCCACCCGGGTGATCCTGCTGGAAGGGCATACCGGAACGGACGCGGCCGGGCAGGTCATCCAGGCCTTCGGCGACTTCGTGGTCGGCGGCAACTACGCGGTCGGCCTGGTGGTGTTCGCGATCCTGATCATCATCAACTTCGTGGTGGTAACCAAGGGTGCGGGGCGCGTGTCCGAGGTCAGCGCCCGCTTTACCCTGGATTCGATGCCGGGCAAGCAGATGGCGATCGACGCCGACCTCAATGCGGGCCTTCTGACCCAGGAAGAGGCGCGCCGACGGCGTGACGAGATCGCCCAGGAGGCCGACTTCTACGGTTCCATGGACGGGGCCTCGAAGTTCGTGCGCGGGGACGCCATCGCCGGGATTTTGATCCTGTTCGTGAACATCATCGGCGGACTCACCATCGGCGCCCTGCAGCACGGGATGTCCATCGGCGATGCCGCCACCAACTATGTCCTGCTGACCATCGGTGACGGCCTGGTGGCGCAGATCCCGTCGCTGGTGCTGTCCTCGGCCACGGCCATCATCGTGACCCGCGTATCCACCACCCAGGACATGGGCCAGCAGGTCATCGGCCAGATGTTCTCCAACCCGCGCGTGATGTACGTCGTGGGTGGGGTGATCGCGTCGCTGGGCATGGTGCCGGGGATGCCCAATGCGGTGTTCCTGGGCCTGGCTTCGCTGGTCGCCGGCGGCGGTTACCTGATGTCGCGCCGGCGGCACGAGGAGGCAGCCGAGGTGGAGCGTCTGCCGGAGGCCGAGCAGGAACCCTCGCCGGAGAACCGCGAGCTGTCGTGGGACGACGTGCCGCCGGTGGACCTGGTGTCGCTGGAGGTCGGCTACCGCCTGATCCCGCTGGTGGACCGGACCCAGGACGGCCAGCTGATGGGGCGGATCAAGGGCGTACGCCGCAAGCTGTCGCAGGAGCTGGGCTTCCTGCTGCAGCCGGTGCATATCCGCGACAACCTCGAGCTGAGTCCGAACACCTACCGCATCGCCCTTCTGGGCGTGACCGTCGCCGAGGCCGAGGTGTTCCAGGACAAGGAGCTGGCGATCAATCCGGGCGAGGTCTTCGGTGAGGTACCGGGGACGCCGACCAAGGATCCGACGTTCAACCTGGATGCCCTGTGGATCGACCCCGAGAACCGCGAACAGGCGCAGGGGGCCGGCTACACCGTGGTGGACGTGTCCACGGTGATCGCGACCCATCTGTCGCAGGTGTTCCGCGAAAACGCGCACCGGCTGATCGGCCACGAGGAGGCCCAGCACCTGCTGGACCAGCTGGCGCAGCGTTCGCCCAAGCTGGTGGAAAACCTGGTGCCGAAGACGCTGTCGCTGAGCGTGATCCTGAAGGTGCTGCAGAACCTGCTGGCCGAGCAGGTCTCCATCCGCGATCTGCGCACGATCGCCGAAACCCTGGCAGAGGAGGGTGCCAAGAGTCAGGATCCCGGCACTTTGACCGCCGCGGTGCGGGTCGCGCTGTCGCGCTCCATCGTCCAGGACCTGGTGGGACCGGAGGAGGAGCTGCCCCTGATCGCCCTCGACCCTTCGTTGGAACAGCTTTTGCATAAGTCTCTGCAGGGCAGCAATGGCGACACCGTCGGACTGGAGCCGGGCCTGGCCGAACGCCTGCAACGATCGGTGGGCGAGGCCGCCCAGCGCCAGGAGGCGGCGGGACAGCCGGCGGTGCTGGTGGTGGCCCCGGAAATCCGCTCCTGGATCGCCGGGTGGCTGCGGGGCGCGGTGCGCAACCTGACCGTGCTCGCATTCACCGAGATCCCGGACAACCGGCGGATCCGGGTGGTGGCCACGGTGGGACAGGATGAAGCAGACAAGAAGTCGGCGTGATGTGCGAACGGGCATGGCCTGAAGCACCAGTCAACGATCGGCGGGAGAGCGAACGATGAATGTCAGACGATACCGGGCACGGGACATGCGCGACGCGATGCGCCAGGTCCGCGAGGAGCAGGGCGAGGACGCCGTGATCCTGTCCAGCCGCCGGGTCGACGGCTGGCTGGAGGTGGTCGCGGCCCTCGATGGCGGCGAGGCGCCCGCCGGAACGGCGGCGGGTGACGGCCGGGGTGCCCCGCGGCAGGACGACGCCGGTAGCGGGGCACGCTCCGCCCGGGAATCGGCGCGACAGGGTGTGCGCGATGAACCGGCCCCGCGCGGTGAGCACCCCCGCGCGCCGGAGCCCGCGGCGGCTTCCGCCGGCGGGGGGGCGGGTGCCGGGTCCCGGCAGCGACCGGCCCCGCAGTGGCCCACCGACCCCGAGGTGTCCGCGATGCGTCAGGAACTGCGGGATCTGCGCAGTCTGCTGACGCGGCAGTACGAAGAGAACGAGCAGGCCCGCTGGGCGGCACGGCATCCACTGGCGGCCGAATGCAAGGCGCGGCTGATGGATCTGGGCTTCCGCGAGCCGCTGGCGCGCAGCCTGTCCGGCAGCATCCTCGACGATCACACCTCGGAGGAGGCATGGGAGCGCCTGCGGGCGCGCCTGTCGGGTGCCATCGTGACCGCGCGCGCCTCCATCCTCGACGAGGGCGGGGTGCTCGCGCTGGAGGGACCGACGGGGGTCGGCAAGACCACCACCATTGCACGGATTGCACTGCGCCAGATCCGCCGCATGGGGCCGGATTCGGTCACCCTGGTCACCATGGACGCCCAGCGCATCGGCGCGACGCGGCAGTTGCAGGCCTTCGGCCAGATGGCGGGAACCGCGGTGCGTGTGGTGGAAACCGAGGCCGAGCTGCGCGAGATGGCGCGGCGCTCGGCGGGCAGCGGGCACCTGATCCTGGTGGATACCGCCGGGCAGTCGCCGCGTACCGCTCCGCGGGAACCCCTGCTGACGGACATGCCTGCGGACGTGCGCGCGGAGACCTGGCTGGTGATCGCGGCCACTACCCAGGGCATGGCCCTGCGCCGGGTGCTGGAGGCTTTCGCCCCCACGGAACCCTCGGCCCTGGTACTGACCAAGCTGGACGAGGCGGAACAGCTGGGCGAGGTGCTTTCGGTACTGCTGGACCAGCCGCTGGGTGTTGCGTTCATGAGCGACGGCCAGCGCATCGCCGAGGATTTCCATCGCGTGGATACCGGACATCTGACCCGCCTGGCGCTGCAGGAAGAGCCCGAACACGGCGAGGCCGACGCCTGGGTCGACGAGGCGATGCAGGCCTGGCGGCGGCGCGAGGCCTCGGAGCGCGAGGCCCGGCGGCCCCGATCCGAAGATGAACCCGCCGCGGGCGAGGAGCCCGCGCCGCTCGAAATGATTCAACCGGTGCTGAAGGGACATCATGTCACACAACACTAAGCCCCTGAAGGTCGTCGCGGTGGCCTCGGGCAAGGGCGGGGTCGGCAAGACCAATGTCTCGGTCAACCTGTCGGTCGGACTGGCCCGACTGGGACGCGAGGTCATGCTGTTCGATGCCGACCTGGGGCTCGCGAACGTCGATGTGCTGCTGGGCCTGCGTCCGCAGCGGACGCTGCACGACCTGGTGACCGGGGACGTCGAGGATCTGGAAGACGTGATCATCGAGGGCCCGGAGGGAATCCGCGTGGTGCCTTCCGCGTCCGGGATCGCGACCATGGCCAACCTGAGCCGGCCGGAACATCACGGCCTGATCCAGGCCTTCAGCATGTATACGCGACCGCTGGACGTGCTGGTGGTGGATACCGCGGCCGGGTTGCAGGAGTCGGTGACCAGTTTCTGTCAGGCCGTGCAGGAGACCCTGGTGGTGGTCACCGACGAGCCGGCATCGATGACCGACGCCTATGCGCTGATCAAGGTCCTGCATCGGGATCATGGCGTGAACCGGTTCCGCGTGGTCGCGAACATGGTGCAGGGCCGTGCCGGGGCGGAACGCGTGATGCAGAAGCTGCAGGCGGTTTGTTCCACCTATCTGCCGGAGGTCATACTGGATCTGGTGGGCGTGATTCCGCTGGATGATGCCCTGCGCCAGGCGGTGCAGAAACGGGCGCCGGTGGTGCAGCAGTCCCCGGGCAGCCCGGCGGGACGGGCGTTCCTCGAGCTCGCGCGCAAGGTCGACGGCTGGCCGGTGGCCCGCGGCGCCAGCGGGGGGGTTGGATTCTTCGTCGAGAGGATGCTGCAAAGCGCATGAACACGCCAAAGAACAGACTTTCGGGATACGCCCGGGCGGGGACCGGGGGACCGGATCAGCTGGTCGCGGACCACGTCGAGCTGGTGAATCGGATCGCCCATCACCTGATGGCCCGGCTGCCGGCCTCGGTCCAGGTGGATGACCTGGTGCAGGCAGGCATGGTGGGGCTGATCGAGGCCGCGCGGCAGTTCGAAGGCGGCCAGGGGGCGACCTTCGCCACCTACGCCGGGATCCGCATCCGCGGGGCGATGATCGACGAGCTGCGTCGCAGCGACTGGACGCCGCGCTCGGTGCACCGCAACAGCCGGCGGATCTCCGAGGCGATGCAGACGGTGGAGGCCCGCGAGGGCCGCGCCGCTCGCGCTCCGGAGATCGCCGAGGAGCTGGGCGTCCCGGTGGAAACCTACTACCAGATGCTGGATGATCATGCCGGTGCCCATCTGTTCGCGCTGGACGAGGTGGGCGGCCCGGAGGGCGAGGCGGATCGCGTGCTGGAAGGGCAGGAGCAGTCCCCGTCGCGGCGCATCGAGGCCGGGGAGTTCCGCGAGGAACTGGCCGGCGCACTGGGCGATCTGCCCGAGCGCGAACGACTGGTGCTCAACCTGTACTACACCGAAGAACTCAACCTGCGCGAGATCGGTGCGGTGCTGGACGTGACCGAATCGCGCGTCAGCCAGATCCGCAGCCAGGCGGTGCACCGTCTGCGGGCGCGTCTGGGCTCGTGGCTCGAAGACGTCGAGTCCCTGCAGATATTCTAAGGTTCAAACACATTCCCGGAGCGAACTGTGGACAAGGGTATGAAAATCCTGATCGTGGACGACTTCTCCACGATG
This sequence comes from Thioalkalivibrio halophilus, assembly GCF_001995255.1. Taxonomy (GTDB): domain Bacteria; phylum Pseudomonadota; class Gammaproteobacteria; order Ectothiorhodospirales; family Ectothiorhodospiraceae; genus Thioalkalivibrio; species Thioalkalivibrio halophilus. Next base: position 34,652 of record NZ_MUZR01000003.1, read on the forward strand.
CGGCGCATCATCAAGAATCTCCTGCGGGATCTTGGCTTCAACAACACCATGGAGGCCGACGACGGAAGCACCGCCCTGCCGATGCTGCAGAACGGCGACTTTGATTTCCTGATCACCGACTGGAACATGCCCAACATGCCGGGCATCGATTTATTGCGCGAGGTGCGCAAGGATGATCGGCTGAAATCGCTGCCCGTGCTGATGGTTACGGCCGAGGCGAAACGCGACCAGATCGTGGAGGCGGCGGAGGCGGGCGTGAACGGGTACATTGTGAAGCCGTTCACGGCCGAGACCCTCAAGGAAAAGATCGAAAAGATCTTTGAACGTATTGAGGCGCAAGGCTGAAAGCCATCAGTGGCCGACATGGCAAGAGAGACCCGATGACCGAACAAGAGAATGCCTCCGGGGACGACCCGCTCGCGCTGGCACGGCAGCTGGTGGGTGCTCTGGAAAGCGGTGACGAAGATAACTCGCGTCGCTTGATCCAGGAGCTCGCGCGGCCCTATGAGCGCGAGCTGTTCGATGAGCTGGGAAAACTGACCCGGGAACTGCACGAGGCGCTGGAGAGCTTCCGCGGGGACTCGCGCCTGGTGGAACTGGCCCAGGACGAGATCCCGGATGCCCGCGAGCGCCTGAGCTACGTGGTGACGCAGACCGAGCAGGCGACGCACGAGACGTTGAACGCGGTGGAGTCCTCCCTGCCCATTGCCGAGGACTTCGCCAGCCGCGCCGCGGACCTCACCGAGAAATGGACCCGGTTCCGCAACCGGGAGCTCTCGGTGGAGGAATTCCGCGAGTTTGCACGCGAACTCGATATCTTCTTCGAACAGACGGGGAAGGACACCGAGGAACTGCGGCGGCTGCTTTCGCAGGTCCTGATGGCGCAGAGCTACCAGGACCTGACCGGCCAGGTGATCCGGCGGGTGATCCAGCTGGTGACGGACCTGGAGGAAAGCCTGGTGTCGCTCATCCGGCTGTCCTCCGGCCGTCTGGAGAGAGATGTCGAACCGGAGGCGGATGAGCGGCCCCCGGAGGAGGACACGGCGAGCCGTGAGGCGGATCGACGCGGACATGGTCCGGCGGTACCCCATACTCAAGATTCGGGCACCGAGGTCGTTCAAGGACAGGACGAGGTGGATGATCTGCTGTCGAGCCTGGGATTCTAAGGTCCGCCCTGCAATCCCGCTTGACCGGCCGCCATCAGCCGACGATTCGAGTCACCGGAACGGAGAAACCGCATGGCCATCGATCCCAACGACGAAATCCTCCAGGACTTCCTGATCGAGGCGGGGGAACTGCTGGAAGGCCTGAACGAGCAGTTGATCGATCTGGAGCAGCACCCGGACGACACCGATCTACTGAATGCGGTCTTCCGCAGCTTCCACACGATCAAGGGCGGGGCAGGTTTTCTCGGGCTGGATCCGCTGGTGACGGTCTGTCACAACGCCGAGGACGTCTTCAACCTGCTGCGCAATCACGAACGTCAGGTGGACGGTCATCTGATGGACACGATGCTGCGGGTCCTGGACTCGCTCAACGTGATGTTCGGCGAACTGCGCGACGGCCAGGAGCCGACCCCGGCGCCCGAGGATCTGGTCGACACCCTGCGACGCATGGCGCGCAACGAAACGGTCCCGGCCGCCGGTGGCGGGGACGATGCCGCCCCGGTCGCGGGAGAAACGCCGGATGCAGCCCCGGCCGGGGAGGCAGCTCCGGCATCGGCCGACGACTGGCCGGCGGAGGCGCTGGAGGAAGCGGCCGAGCCGCCGTCCGCGCCGGCGCCGGCAGCGGATGACGCGCCGGGCGACGACGAAGTCCGCGTGGGTGCCGGAGACGAGATCACCGACGACGAGTTCGAGGCCCTGCTGGACAGCCTGCACGGGGACCAGCCACCGAAACCGGTGGATCCGGGCACGGCAGCGGAGTCGGCCCCGGAGGTCGCGGCCGCGGATGGCGGCGACGCGGGTGGTGGCGACGACGAGATCACCGACGATGAGTTCGAGAGCCTGCTCGACGAACTGCAGGCGAAAGGAGCCGGCCCACCCACCACGCCGGCCGAACCGGCCGAGCCGGGCCCGTCCGCCGCTGCGGAACCGGTTCCGGAAGGTTCGGCGTCCGCCGCCGGGGCCGGCGGCACCGAACACGCGGACACGGCGCCTGCCGCAGAGCCGGCGGCAGCCTCGCCCGGAGGCACGGGCGGGAAGGAACAGAAGGCGGAAAGTTCCGGTCCGGCGCCCGCGTCCGGCGGTGGGCGCGGCGGTGCTTCCGGCGGGGGTGCCGGGGGCGGCGGCCAGGGCGGTGGCGGAAATCAGGGCGAGACTTCGGTACGCGTGGATACCGAGCGCCTCGACGAGATCATGAATCTTGTGGGCGAGCTGGTGCTGGTGCGCAACCGGCTGAGCATGCTGCGCTCCGAGCACGTGGACGATGAACTGGGCAAGGCGATCAGTTCGCTGGCGCTGGTGACCTCCGACCTCCAGGCCTCGGTAATGAAGACCCGCATGCAGCCGGTGAAGAAGGTCTTCAACCGTTTCCCTCGCGTGATCCGCGATCTCTCCCGGAATCTGGGCAAGGAAATCGACCTGGAGATCTTCGGCGAGGAGACCGATCTCGACAAGAACCTGGTCGAGGCCCTGGCGGACCCGATGGTGCATCTGGTGCGCAATGCGGTGGACCACGGGATCGAGATGCCCGACGAGCGCGAGGCGGCCGGCAAGCCGCGGCGCGGCACGGTGGTCCTCGGGGCCGCCCAGGAGGGCGACCATATCGCCCTGATCATCAAGGACGACGGACGTGGTATGGATCCGGATGCGCTACGCCGCAAGGCGGTGGAAAAGGAGCTGATGGAGCCCGCGATGGCCGAGCGCATGACCGACCGCGAGGCCTTCAACGTGATCTTCATGGCCGGCTTTTCGACCAAGGCCGAGATCTCGGATGTCTCCGGCCGGGGCGTGGGCATGGACGTGGTCAAGACCAGCCTGAACCAGCTCAACGGCACCGTGGAGATCGAATCGGAGGTCGGCGTCGGCACGACGTTGCGGGTGAAGCTGCCGCTGACCCTGGCGATCCTGCCGGCGCTGATGGTGATTCTGGGCGAACGGCGTTTCGCGATCCCGCTGGCGGCGGTCTCCGAGATCCTCGATCTGGACCTCACACAGACCCATTACGTGGACGAGCAGGAAGTCATCGTGGTGCGCAACCAGACCCTGCCGATCCATTATCTGGCGCGCTGGGCGAAGCCCGGCGTGGAGCCCGAGCCCTGTGAGAACGCCCATGTAGTCGTGGTCCATGCGGCCGATCGCAAGGTCGGCCTGGTGGTGGATGGTCTTGTGGGGCAGGAAGAGGTTGTCATCAAGCCCCTGGGCCAGAATCTTCAGGGGGTCAAGGGCCTGGCGGGCGCCACCATTACCGGCGATGGTGGCATTGCACTCATTCTGGATGTCTCGGATCTGGTCACCCTGCTGGTGAATCAGGTACCGGGCAGCGGGCGAGCGCGCCGGGCCGCCCGACGAGCTGAGGGCTGAGGATGCCGGTCAAGGTTCTGGTGGTGGATGATTCCGGGTTTTTCCGACGCCGGATTGCGGAGATCCTGAACGCGGATATCGGGATCGAGGTCGTGGGCACGGCCGAGGATGGCCAGAAGGCGGTCGACGCCGTGAAGGAACTGGACCCGGATGTCGTGACCATGGACATCGAGATGCCGGTGATGGACGGCATCACGGCGGTCCGCAAGATCATGGCCGACCATCCGCGGCCGATCCTGATGTTCTCCAGCCTGACCACCGAGGGTGCCCAGGCAACCCTGGACGCGCTGGAGGCCGGTGCGGTCGACTTTCTGCCCAAACGCTTCTCCGACATGGCCGGGGACGAAGACAGTGCGCGTGCCCTGCTGCGCCGGCGGGTCCGCAGCCTGGCACGCAGCCGCGCTCGTTCCTCCAGCGCGCCGGGAGGGGACCGGCCGAAAACCGAGGCACCGGTCTCGGAACGCCGTCAGGCGGCGGACCGCAAGGCGAGCGAAACCGCGCGCGAGACCCCCAAGCCGCCGGTGGCCCGTCCGCCGGCACCGCTCAGCTCCCTGCGCGCGGTGCTGATCGGGACCTCCACCGGCGGGCCGGTGGCGTTGCAGGAGGTGCTCAAGCACCTGCCGGCGAACTTTCCGCTCCCGGTGGTGCTGGTCCAGCACATGCCGGCAAGCTTCACCCCGGCGTTCGCCGAACGACTGGACGCGATCTGCCCGATCCGCATCAAGCAGGCGGTGGACGGCGACTTTCTGCGTCCGGGCACGGCTCTGCTGGCCCCCGGTGGCCAGCAGCTGACGCTGGAACGCGGTTCCCAGACCCGCGTGCGGGTGACCGAGAGTCCGGCGGGCACCATCTACAAGCCGAGCGTGGACGCGGCCTTCGAATCGGCCGTCGATGCGCTGCGCGGCCAGGTCCTGGCCGTCATCCTGACCGGCATGGGGGCGGACGGCCGCGAGGGCGTGCGCGCGCTGAAGGGTTGCGGGGCCCAGGTGTGGTCACAGGATGCGGCGACCTCGGTGGTGTACGGCATGCCGGCGGCCGTCGCGGAGGCCGGATTGACGGACCACGTGTATCCGTTGCAGGAGATCGGGCCGGCACTGGTCAAGGGGTTCTGCTGACGTGGATATCCTGAGCCTCATCGGGATTCTCCTGGGGCTCGTTGCGGTGCTGGGCGGCAGCATCGCCAAGGGTAGCGGGATCGGTGCGCTGTGGAATGCCGCGGCATTCATCATCGTGGTGCTGGGAACCCTCGGCGCGACGCTGGTGCAGGCGCGCCTGGGAGTCTTCATGCACGGCATGAAGATGCTGCCGTGGGTCTTTCGTCCGCCGGCGATCGACAACGCTGCGATGATTCGCCGCGTGGTGGAATGGTCGAACATCGCGCGCAAGGAAGGACTTCTCGGACTGGAGAGCGTAGCCGAAGAGGAACGCGACCCGTTCGCCCGCAAGGGGCTGCAGCTGCTGGTGGACGGATCCGAACCGCAGGTGATCCGGCAGATCCTGGAATCCGACGTGGACAACCGCGAGGCCTTCGATCTGCAAGGCGCCAAGGTCTTCGAGAGCATGGGGGTGTATGCGCCCACGCTCGGCATCGTGGGCGCGGTCATGGGGCTGATGGCGGTAATGCAGAACCTGACCGATCCGGATCGCCTGGGCGCCGGGATCGCGGCCGCGTTCGTGGCCACGGTCTACGGGATCGCTTCGGCGAATCTGCTGTTCCTGCCGGTGGCCAACAAGCTGAAGGCACTGGTGCAGGAACGCTCCCGTCACCAGGAGATGCTGATGGAGGGTCTGATCGCGATCGCGGAGGGAGAGAACCCCCGCAATATCGAGAGCAAGCTCGGCGGCTACGTGCACGGGTAGGACGAACATGGCCCGGCGCAAACATCAGGAGGAGGAAGCCAACCACGAAGCCTGGGCAATCCCCTACGGCGATCTTGTGACGCTGCTGCTCGCGTTTTTCGTGGTGATGTATGCGATCTCCTCGGTCGACGAAGGCAAGTACCGGGTGCTGTCCGACTCGCTGGTGGAAGCCTTCGGCACCCCGGGGCAGCTGGAACCGATCCAGGTCGGCGATCCCGGTGTGGTCGCACCACCGTCGGACGCAGACGTACCGCGTTCGCTGGCGCCCATCGACATCCGGCCGGGGCTGCTGGACGAGGGCCCGCAAGCTCTGGACCGGGCGGCCTCGGGTCTGTTCGAGGAGCGCGGTGACGAAGACCTGCAGGGCCTGCTGGACGAGATCGCCGAGGTCGCCGCCGAGATCGAATCGGCGATGGCACCGATGATCGAGGACGGACAGGTGGACGTGACGCGGGACACCTACTGGCTGGAGATCGAGATCACCAGCCAGTTGCTGTTCCCCAGCGCCGAGGCCACCCTGAACCCGGACGCGGAGCCCGTGCTGGAAGATATCGCGGGGGTGCTGGCGCCGCGCGCGGCGCGCATTCACGTCGAGGGGCATACCGACAATGTGCCGATTACCACCGCGGTCTATCCTTCCAACTGGGAACTGTCCGCCGCGCGGGCGGCCACAGTGGTCAGGATGTTCGAACAACAGGGCATGGACCCGGCCGACATGGTGGCGCTGGGGCACGGGGAATATCGACCGGTGGCGGACAACGAGACCGCGGCCGGGCGGGCGGAAAACCGCCGGGTGGCGATCGTGGTGCTGCCCGGGGCTCCCCCGCGCGAAGACGGACAACGGGAACCGGAACAGCTGCGCGACGAATTGCCGTCGCCGTAGCCACGAGAGGACGTCGCATGAAGATCTGGGCAGTGGCCAACCAGAAGGGCGGGGTGGGCAAGACCACCACGACGGTGACCCTGGGCGGACTGCTGTCCGGTCCGGACCAGCGTGTGCTGCTGGTGGACATGGACCCTCACGGCTCGCTCACCGCGTATTTCGGACACGACCCCGAGACCGCGACGCGTGGCGTGTACGAACTGTTCAATCAGGCGGTGGAAGGCGAGCGTCCGGACCCGGCCGGGCTGATACGCGAGACACCGTTCCCGGGACTGGATCTGCTGACCGCGAGTACCGCGCTGGCGACGCTTGACCGTCAGCTCGGTACGCGGGGCGGCATGGGGCTGGTGCTGCGCCATGCCCTGGAGGGCGTGCAGGACGACTACGACTATGTCCTGATGGATTGCCCGCCGATGCTGGGCGTGCTGATGGTGAACGCCCTGGCGGCCTGCGACGAACTGCTGGTCCCGGTACAGACGGAATTCCTCGCCCTGAAGGGGCTGGAGCGCATGATCAACACCCTGACGATGGTCCAGAAATCGCGCAAGGCACAGCTGAACTACCGCATCATCCCGACCCTGTTCGACCGGCGAACCCGCGCGGCGCACGAGGCGCTGGCCGAGTTGCGGCGGCAGTACGGCGACGAGGTCTGGTCCGGGGTGATTCCGGTGGATACCAAGTTCCGTGATGCCTCCAGCGCAGGACAGCCGCTGTGCTTCATGATCCCGGATGCCCGCGGCGTGCTGGCCTATGCCGACCTGCTGGAAACCATCGGCGGACGGCTGCCCCGGACCCATGGGGAGAGGAGACAGGCAAAATGAGCCGTCACCGGCAACAGAACGGGCCGCTGCTCGCCGAGCCGCAGGCCCTCGAGGACTACTTCGGCGACCTGCTGGATGCGCCGGAGCCGGCCCCCGCCGAACAGGAGGAAGAACGACCCGCGCAGAACCCCCGTACTCGGGTGGCGGAGGCGCCGCCGGGTCCGCGCAGCCTGATGCGCGACGACATCCTGGAGCCGGCAGACACCCCGGTGGAGGTTCCGGCGAGCGAACTGGCGCCGGTTTCCGGCCCCGCCGCGCCGCCGCCGGAAACTCCCGTGGGTCCGACGTATCCCCGGCCGGAGAAACCATTCTCGGCCCTGGTGATCGAAGCCGGGCCCCTGACCCTGCTGGCACCCCTGGTGGATCTCGGCGGCGTGACGCCGCTGGATCAGCTGAACATCCGCCCGACGCCGGCGCATTCCCCCTGGTATCTGGGGATCGCGGACAGCAAGCAGGGGCGGGTGCAGTTGATCGACCTGGCCGCCATCGTGACGCCGTCGGACCGGGAGTACGAACCGGACACCGCGCGTCAGGTGGTCTTCCTCGCGAACTCGCGCTTCGCGCTGGCCTGCCGGGCGATCCACGGGACCCGCACGATCGATCCCGAGCAGTTGCGCTGGCGCAGCGAACGGCGCCGGCTGCCGTGGCTGGCGGGCGTGGATCGCGAGAAGATGGCGACCCTGCTGGACCTGACGGCATTGCACGGCAGTCTCGAGGCCGGGGACTGGGAGTCCGGCCAGGAGTGAACCACCGGCCGGAGCAGGTGGCATTCAAGTCGCCGGGACGTCGGCCGTTACATTGAAAAAGAATCCATGTTGCGTGTCCGTCCCGCGGACACGACCGCTCCAAGAGGATGAGCATGAGCGCACAAGACGTTGAATCCATGGCCAAGGCCGATACCGCTCCGTACGTAACCTTCAGCCTGGCCGACGAGACCTACGCCATCGACGTGCTCCAGGTCCAGGAGGTGCTGAAGGTGTCGGACATCGCGCCGGTACCCGGCGTACCGGATTACATCCTCGGCATCATCAACCTGCGCGGCAACGTGGTCACGGTGATTGATGCGCGTCGGCGCATGGGGCTGGAGGATCGCGAGCCGGACGATGCCTCGCGTATCGTCATCATCGACGTGGACGATCAGAACGTGGGGATCCTGGTGGATTCGGTGTCCGAGGTGGTACGGATTTCGCCCGACAGCGTGGAGGCGGCGCCGGAGGTCGGCAACGACGAAAGCAGCCGTTTCATCCAGGGCGTAACCAGTACCGAAGCGGGTCTGACCATTCTGGTCGACCTGAACAAGCTCCTCTCCGACGAGGAGTGGGCGCAGCTGCGGGAGCTGTAGCTCGGCGCTGGCTTCGCCCGGTCGGGCGGGACGGCGCACCGATGCACGGGCAGACCGTGCGGGAGGTAAAAAAATGGTGGACGAGCTCCAGCACGACCGTTCCGTACGGCCGCTTTACCCGGTCCTCAGGCCACCTCGCGACGTGCGTCCGGTGCACACCAGTGTGGCCGGCCACGCCCTCAGCGACGACCATGATCGCGACCCGATCCTGCGCCCCGGGATCCCCCCGGCCCAGCAGAAACCGCCACGCCTGGCCGAACGCGAACGGCGCCGGGGCGGGCGGATCGACGAATACGCCTGATTGCCGTCGCATCGCATCTCCGGACTGGCCTCGGACCGTGACTTCACGCGACAATCGGGCCAGCCAACGGGGAGCACGGGTTGATGGGAGAGAATCTACTGGTCTGGCTTGCGGCGGGGATCGCGCTGCTGGCCACCATCGTGGCGGGATTCGCCGTTGCGCTGGTGCTGCTGCTGCGGCGGCAGCTCACGGCTCTGCGGCAGGACTACCAGCGCCAGGCGACCTCCCTGATGGCCCTGCAGGGGGCGATGAAGGTCCTGTCCGAGGGGGTAATCAATCACGGTCAGGCGCAGGCTTCGGTACAGCGGGCGCTGGAACGCCTGCACGACCAGCACACCGAGCTGCGTGCGCGTGACCCGGACCAGGGGTCGTACGAGAAAGCCATCCAGCTGGTCCGCGAGGGTTATCCGCGCGAGGAAGTCCGCCGGCTCTGCAGCCTGACCGCCGCGGAACTGGACCTGATCTACAGCCTGCACGGTGCCGGGAGCGCGCGTGACGACGACTGACGGGGGCTGATCAGGATCGTCCGAGGTCCTCCGGCGTGATCCCCGCCAGCAGGAACACGAAGGCCAGTACCTCCGCCACGGCAACGTAAAGCTCCTCGGGGATCTCCTCGCCCAGCGGCACCTGGGCCAGGGCCTCGGTCAGCGCGGCGTCCTGATGCAGCGGGATATCGTGTTCCTCGGCGATCCGGAGGATCTCCCCCGCCGTCACCCCGGCGCCCGACGCGGTGATGCGCGGTGCCTGCCGGCGATCCCACTCCAGGGCGACGGCCCGGTCATGCCCCGGTGCCCCCGTGGCCNNGGCCACGGGTCATGCTTGTTCGTCCAGCATGCCGTGCGCCCGGTCCGGCCGGGCCTGCGGATCGGTATCCACGTCGCCCTGGCGCACCGCAAGACTCGCCGGTTCCAGGTCGCGCGCGGCCAGGTTGTCGCGCAGGGACCCCTGGCCGGCCTGCAGGCGTTCCACGGTCTCCGCACGTTCGGCGGTAAAATGTACGTGCAGTTGTCCGGCCCGTGAATGCAGCACGATGAGGGTCGGACCCAGGGCCGGCAGATCGAGGGTCAGGTGACAGCGCCAGTCGCCTTCGGTGGCCCCGTCGTGCTCGCCGGCGTGTCGTTCGATCTCGCCATGCAGGCCCTGTACCCCCTGCGGGGTGCGAAACGGCAGTTCGAACAGCCAGCGCTGAGGATCCGCTCCGTCGCCGGTGGCCTGCAGCTGGAGACTGGCGAGGCGAGCCAGCATGCCCTCCAGCAGCGGGCCCGTCCCGCCCGCGGGGGCCGACCCGGCACCGCCGCCCGGGCCGGTACCGGGCATCTGCCGCAGGGCGTCGGCCGCCCGCAGCAGCCGGGCTTTGAGGTCGCCCGACACGTTCGGGCCCGCGCTGCCCGGTGTGCCGGACTGGGCCAGCATGGACTCCAGCCACACCCCGGAGGCACGCGTCGCCTGCTGCAGCCCTTCGGGGCGGGTCAGGCCGGAGGCGTCGGGGAGACCGCGCACCAGGGCGTCGATGCGCGTCGAGGCCGTGTCGGCGCGGGGGTCCGGAGGCGTTGCCGCGGCGGAGAGGGCCTGCAGCGTTGGCGCCAGGGCGCGCGCCGCGGGCAGGGTCCGGCGCAGCAAGGCCGCCAGGCGATCCGTCTCCGCCGGCGACCCGGTCCCGATGCCCGGTGAACCCGCGGACGGCAGGAGCCGCACTTCCAGCGAGGGCGAGCTGCGCGTGACCTCGGCCGTCAGGCGCTGGCCGCTTTCGGCACGGGCAGCCAGCGCCTCGGACATCGCGCCGGCCAGCCGAGCGACCATCACGCCGGGGCGATCGCCACTACCACCGCTACCACCCCCGGTGGCGGGCACTTGCAGCCGGACGTTGCCGTCCGCCAGGCGCTCGATCATGCGGACCTCCATCCGCTGTCCAACGGCGGCCAGCGGATCGCGGACCCCGCCGGCACGCGCACCGTCCGCGGAGGCGGGGAGGGGTAGCAGAGGACGCGAGCCGGTGAAATCGCCCATGGGAACGCTCTTCTCGCTGGAATGCCGAATCAGCATGGCACAAAGCCCGGCTCGGGCGGAATCTCGGGCACGAGCATGCCTGCTTGTCACAAGGGCCGCGGCCGGGCAGGCTCCTGCCGCGTCGAGTCATTTATTCATCAACAGAGGAAACAACATGTCCAAGCTGCGTGTACTCATGGTCTGCATGGGTAACATCTGTCGTTCGCCGATGGCACATGGCGTACTCGAACAGCGCCTGCGCGAGCGCGGGCTGGAGAACGTGATCGAAGTCGATTCTGCCGGGACCCATGGCTACCACATCGGCTCCGGGCCGGATCCCCGGGCGCGCGATGAAGCCCGGGGCCGCGGCTACGACATCAGCCACCTGCGCGCGCGCCAGCTGGAGCGCGAAGATTTCGATGAATTCGACTACATCCTGGTAATGGACGAGGCGAACGAGCGGATTGCTCGCCAGTTGCAGGGCAAGGATACGCGCGCGCGCCTGCAACGCTTCCCCGAGTACGCCGTGAACCGGCCGGAAACCGAGGTCCCGGACCCGTATTACGGTGGAGGGGAGGGTTTCGTCCATGTGATGGACCTGGTCGAGGCGGCCGCGGACGGCCTGCTCGCGCACTTCGAACGCGAGCACGGCATCAGGCCGCGGAAGGGATCCACTGGCTGACCGGGAATCCCGCCTCCACAGGTACATGCCTGCGGGGACGGGATTCATGGAACCGGGCCTCAGTCCTTCTTCGACCCGGAACCGTCTGCGTCCGTCTCGCCGCCGGTGTCTGCGGGCGCGCTGTCCGCGGGCTTGCTGTCCCCGGCGTCCGCCGCCGGGCTGGCGTCGGAGGCCTCGCTCGCGGGTGCGCTCTTGCGGGACCGGGTCGAGCTCGTGCGGCGACGGCGGCTGGACGGGGCCGTGCTGGCCTCCGGGGATTCGTCGGATGATCCGGCTTCGGGCGCGGATGCGGAAGCCGCGTCGCTGGCGGGCTCCGTCACCGGCTCCGCGCTGCCCTCGTCACTCGTATCGCCCTCCGCCTTTTGCGCAGCCCGCGAACGTCCGCGGCTGCCGGAGGAACGCCGCCGACGGCTGCTGCTTCCACTCGCGTCTTCGCCGGTGTCATCGCTGGCCGCCTCCGGAGCCTGCTCCGCCTGTGCCTCGGCCGGGGCCTCGTTGTCCGCGTCCCCTTCGCTGGCGGCGGATTCCTTCTTTTTCGCCGGCTTGCGGGTGCGGGGCTTCCGCCCGCCGGATGCCGATGCCGCCTCGCTGTCTTCCTGCGAGGGGCTCGGCTCCGGCGCTTCGGCGTCCGGCGCCGGTTCGGCGTCGGAGCGGACCGGGGTGGTGGCCTGCGATCCGGATTCACTGCTGTCGGCCGTGGGCTCGCCGGAGTCGGTGCCGCCGGAATCGGTGGCGTTGGCGTCCTGGTCGTCACGGGGCTCCTGGCTGTCCGCTGCCGCGTCGCTGCTGCGGGCACGGCCACCGCGACGCCGGCCACCACGGCGGGAACGCCGGCTGCGGGTCCGCCCCTTGCCGTCATCCCCGCTGTCCTCGCCGCTACCGGAGGTCTCCGGCGCACGATCCGCGGCTTCCTGTGTGGTGGCCTCTACGGGCGTATCCGCGCTGGTTTCGGCCGTCTTCGGGCCTTCATTCGCGCCTTCAGGGGCGGTCTTGTCGTCGCTTTTGTCTTCACCCTTGCGGGACTTGTCGGCGCCGCCGGCCTTGCCGGAACGCCCGCCGCCGGCGGACTTGCCCTTGCCTTCGCCGGGGTCGCTGGTCCTCTCCTTGCGCGGCTTGTCATCACCTTCGGGCTTGCCGCCGTTGCGGCCGCCACCCTTGCCGGTGCGCGTTTCCTCCCCGGACTTGTCGGGTTTGTCGGACTTGCGGGACTTGTCACCCTTGCCGCCGCGGGAACGGCGGTTGCCGCCATTGCCACCGCTGTCGCCACTCCTGTCGCCGGACTTGCGGTTGCGATCCGGCCCGCGCTCGCCACCCTTGCCACGGCGCCGGCCACGCGCTTCGCCCTCTGCCGGCGTGTCCGCTTCGGTCGGCGTGCCGGCGGTGCTGGCCGGGGGACGGCTGTTGGGGAACAGCGCGGACCAGATGCGTCCGAAGAAGCCAGGCTGGGCTACCGGTTCCGGCGGCGGCCCGGCCGGAGCGGAGGGGGCCGCACCGGTCGGCGGCGCGGCCGGGGACTCCGGCGGTGGTGCGGATACCCTGACGCCCTGAACCAGCGGCTTTTCCGGCTTCTGCCGACGCTCCTGGTGCGGGTCCGGGTCTTCCTCCACGATCTCCACCAGCTGGTGGCTGCTGCGATCGCTGACCACGTCCTCGCGTTCGTCGCCGCGCACGCGCTGCACGGTGAAATGCGGGGTAAAGAACTGCGGGTTGGGGATGATGCTGATCTCGACCCCATGACGCTCTTCGATCTCGCCGATGGCCTGGCGCTTCTCGTTGAGCAGGAAGGTGCCCACGTCCACCGGGACCTGGGCCAGGACCAGGCCCGTACGGTCCTTCATGCCTTCCTCCTCCATCAGGCGCAGGATGGACAGCGCCATGGATTCCACGCTGCGGATCTGGCCGTGGCCGTGGCAGCGCGGGCAGGTGATCTGACTGGATTCGCCCAGCGAGGAACGCAGCCGCTGGCGCGACATTTCCAGCAGCCCGAAGCGGCTGATGCGGCCGACCTGAACGCGCGCGCGGTCCATCTCCAGCGCCTCGCGCAGGCGGTTCTCGACCTCGCGCTGATGCTTGTTGGCGCTCATGTCGATGAAGTCGATGACGATCAGGCCGCCGAGATCACGGATCCGCAGCTGCCGCGCGACTTCCTCGGCCGCTTCCAGGTTGGTGTGGAAGGCCGTCTCCTCGATGTCGCCGCCCTTGGTCGAGCGCGCCGAGTTGACGTCGATGGAGATCAGCGCCTCGGTATGGTCGATCACCAGGGCACCGCCGGACGGCAGCTGCACCTCGCGGTCAAAGGCACTCTCGATCTGGCTTTCGATCTGGTAGCGGTTGAACAGCGGGACCGGGTCGGTGTAGTGCTTCAGCTTGCGCAGGCTGTTAGGCATGACCATGCGCACGAACTCGTCGGCCTGTTCGTAGATGGTGTCATCGTCGATGATCACCTCGCCGACATCGGTGCGCATGTGGTCGCGCAGGGCACGGATGATGACGTTGCTTTCCTGGTGGATCAGGGCAGGGGCCCGGGCCTTTTTCGAGGCCTCGGTCACCGCCGACCACAGCGCTGTCATGTAATCGAGGTCCCACTGGAGCTCTTCGGTGCTGCGGCCGACACCGGCGGTGCGGGCAATCAGGCCCATCTCTTCGGGGATGTTCAGGCCCGACAGAGCCTCGCGCAGTTCGGCCCGGTCCTCGCCCTCGATACGGCGCGAGACGCCGCCGGCCTTCGGGTTGTTGGGCATCAGGACCAGGTAGCGCCCGGCCAGGCTGATGAAGGTCGTGAGCGCCGCCCCCTTGGTGCCACGCTCTTCCTTTTCGACCTGGACCAGGATCTCCAGGCCTTCCTTCAGGAACTCGCGGACGGGCTTGTCGCTGTCGGCCGGTGCCCCCACCGCCGAATGCGCGATTTCCTTGAACGGCAGGAAGCCGTGGCGGTCAGCCCCGAAGTTGACGAAGGCCGCTTCGAGGCTGGGCTCGACGCGGGTGATCTTCGCCTTGTAGATGTTGGCTTTCTTGCGCTCGCGCGAGGGAAGTTCGATGTCGAGGTCGTACAGCCGCTGGCCGTCGACCATGGCGACGCGCAGCTCTTCCGGCTGCGTTGCGTTGATCAGGATGCGTTTCATGCGATGGACTCGTTGGGGCGTCCCGCTGCTCCCCGACAGGGCCGGTCGGGCGGGCGGTGACCGTGCGGCACGGATGCTGTGCTGAAAGAGTGCGCGCAGGGGCGGCGCGTAGCGTGAGCCAGCGCGCCAGCCAGGTATTCACCAGCAGCCACGGGATCAGCCGTCCTTCTGGACAGCGACCGGGGAAGCAGGACTGGGTTAAAAGAAATAGTGTCACGCGTTCGCTCTTGGCGAGGGCCGTCCGGCCCCGGCGCCTGAGGCGCGGGCCGGAGCGGTGGATGATTCGTGGCGGCGTACGCCCGAAACGGGGTACCGCCAGCGGGCAATGTAGGATACAAGGCCCTGCCGCGGCAAGTTTTTTGCTACTTTATGATGACGGACGGCAGGATCCGTTCTGTTCCCCGGGTGAGATCGTCGCGGCGTCGGCAAGCACGGCGCGCATGGCCGCGGGCAGGGGACTGCGGTAGCATTCCGCGCATGAAATCCCGATCTTCCGACGCCGGCGCTTCCGGCCCCCGCGAGCTGGTGGTGGGCGAGCGCGCCGACGGCCAGCGTCTCGACAATTTCCTGTTGCGCGAACTCAAGGGCGTGCCGCGGAGTCTGCTCTACCGGCTGATCCGCAAGGGGGCCATCCGCGTGGACGGCCGGCGGGTCAGCGCGCGCCAGCGCCTGGCCACGGGCTCGAAGGTCCGCGTGCCGGACCTCGAGCGTCCGCAGGAGACCGGGACCCCGGATGTGCCGCCGAAGGTGCTGGAACGCCTGCGCGGGGCGATCCTGTTCGAGGACGACGACTACCTGGTGCTGGACAAGCCCTCGGGTCTGGCGGTGCACGGGGGCAGCGGTCTGCCCTTCGGGATCATCGAGGCGATGCGGGTGTTGCGGCCGGATGCGTCGCTGGAACTGGGTCACCGCCTGGACCGCGAGACCTCCGGGTGTTTGGTGCTGGCCAAGGGGCGCGAGCCGCTGCAGGCCCTGCACGAAGCCCTGCGCGACGGGCGCGTGGACAAGCGTTACCTGGCGTTGCTGGTCGGCCGCTGGAAAGATGATCAGCCCATCCATTGCGATGCCCCGCTGGGCGCGGATCGCGGCGACGACGGGCGCCGTCGCATGTCCGCGGCGGGCGACACCGGCGGACGCCAGCGCGCGGCGAACAGTGTGTTCATGCCGCTGGAAGCCCATGGCGCCTTTCAGCTGGCCGAGGTCCGCATCGGCACCGGACGGACCCACCAGATCCGGGTGCATGGCCGCGAGATCGGTCATCCGGTCGCGGGCGATCACGAGTACGGCCTGCCGGATGCCAATCGCAGGCTGCGTCAGCTGGGCCTCGAACGCCTGTTCCTGCATGCCCAGGCGCTGCGCTTCGAGGACGGAAGGGGCGAGGAGCGGATCTTTTCCGCTCCCATGCCGGACGAACTGCAGCAGGTGCTGGAAAATCTGGACACGGCGGACACGACGACATGAAGGCAACGGGCACGGATACGCAGGTGGCATTGCTTCCGCCCGACACCGGGGAGCTCCGCCTGGTGGTCTTCGACTGGGACGGGACGCTGATGGACTCGCCGCGGCGCATCATCCATTGCCTGCGCCGCGCGGCCCGCGAGCACGGCCTTCCCGAGCGCGAGGAAAGCGCGCTGCGTGGCATCATCGGGCTGGGGGTGCAGGCGGCGGTACGTCAGCTCCATCCCGAACTGGACGATGCCGGGATACAGGCGTTCGCCGCGAGCTACCGCCAGTGTTACCTGGAGGCCACGGATGCCCCGGACGAGCCGCTTTACGCCGGCGTGGAGGCGCTGCTGGAGGACCTGGACCGGCGCGAGATCCTGCTGGCGGTGGCCACGAGCAAATCCCGCGCCGGGCTCGACCGGACGCTGGCGGCCAGTGGACTGGGCCCCCGCTTCGTGGCCACCGTGACCAGTGACGAGCAGCCGTCCAAGCCCGGCCCCGCGATGCTGGAGGACCTGTTGCGGCGTACCGGGGTCGCCCGCGAGCGGGCGCTGATGGTGGGCGACAGCATCTACGATCTGCAGATGGCGCGGGCGGCCGGGGTACGGGCAGTGGGGATCACCCACGGGGCCCACTCGGATGCGCGCCTCGCCGCCGAGGAACCGGCGGCGCTGGTGCCGGACATTCCCGCGCTGCACCGCCGACTGATGGAACCGTGACGGACCGCGGCTAGAAGAGGACGAACGAGATGGGATGGTCGAAAGACGACAAGCCGGGCTGGGAACGTGAAACCCTGGAGAACCTGGTCCAGGCGCAGGTCATCGAACAGCGCCGCGCGCGCCGTTGGGGCATCTTTTTCAAGATCCTGCTGTTCGCCTATCTGTTCGCCCTGCTGATCCTGGTGCGGGGCGACGGCTTCGACAGCTGGTTCGAAACCGACAGGAAACCCTCGGAACACGTGGCCGTGGTGGACGTGGACGGCATGATCGCGGCCTCGGCCCGCGCCAATGCGGAGGACCTTACCCGGACGCTCAAGCGGGCGTTCGAGGATGACGGCACGCAGGCGGTGATGCTGCGCATCAACTCCGGTGGCGGCAGTCCGGTGCAGGCCGGGATCATCCACGACGAACTGCTGCGCCTGAAGGAGGAACACGAAGACATCCCCCTGTACGCGGTGATCGGGGACATCGGGGCTTCGGGCGCGTATTACATCGCGGTAGCGGCCGACGAGATCTACGCCGACCGCGCCAGCCTGGTGGGCTCCATCGGCGTGCGTCTGGACAGCTTTGGCGTGGTGGACCTGATCGACAACATCGGTGTCGAGCGCCGGCTGTTCACCGCGGGCGAGAACAAGGCCTTCCTCGACCCGTTCCTGCCGCTGGAGCCGGACCATGTGGATCACATGGAAGGCCTGATCACGGACGTCCATCAGCAGTTCATTGATGTGGTCCGTGCCGGACGCGGCGAACGTCTGGACGAAGACGCCGATATTTTCAACGGGCTCACCTGGACCGGCGAACGGTCCGTGGAGCTCGGGCTGACCGACGGTCTCGGCAATCCGCGCAGCGTGGCTCGCGACGTGATCGGAATCGAGGAAATGGTGGAATTCCGTCCGCGCCGCACGCCCATCCAGCTGTTCCTGGAGGACCTGGGCACGGTGGTGATGCAGCAGGTGCTGAATCTGGAATCCACGCCTCAGTGGCGATGAGCCGGCGAACCGGAACCCGGCAGGGGCTGGGCCGCCCCGCGGACTCCATGTCCGGCGGGCGCGCGCCTCAGTCGCTGGTGTCGATGCGCGTGACGCGCGCGATCATGCCGACGACCGGGTGATCAAGATAGAACAGGTCGTCGCCCGAGTTCATCCGCTGATGCCCCCGGACGGCAATGGCGGTATCCCCGGCGGTCGCGTCATGGAAGATCAGGTCGGTCTCCAGATGCAGGAAACGACCGACCCAGACCCGCAGGCGGCCTTCCAGTTCGTGACGTTCCTCTGCCGGTTCCTGCAGGATCGGTGAGACCGGACCACGATCGTCGTACAGCGGCGTGCGGCGGTCGAGCGAGCGTCCCTCACTTACCGTCAGCCACGGCGTGGAGGCATGGTCCCGGCCGCGCTGGTCCCACGCGAGGGTTGCAATCAGGCGGCTGTCGCGATCGTCCTCGATGCGCCGGACCACATGGCCGAGGTCGAAGCCCCGGCGCGAACGCCGGTAGGTCCCTTCGCCGATCGGGCCGGAGCCGGGAGACGGCTGCAACGCGGCCCCCGTCGTTTCCAGCAACCGGCGGCTTTCTTCGGTCAGGTGCTGGAAGATCACCAGCTCGATGCGGTACTCACGCCCGACCTGGGCCAGCGCCGGAGCGGCGGGCACCAGCCAGGGCAGGGCCACCAGCGCGCCCAGCAGCCGGCGCCGACCGGGGCTGTGCGGACCGGACCGGACGTCGGTCGACGGGGACTCGCGATGTTTGCGTGACATTCAGGCCGCCTCCTGGTTGCGGCTGATGGTGTTCAACAGGCGGTGAACCGCCTCGGTTCGGGCTTCCAGCGTCTCCATGCTGCCATGGAAGTGGAAGGCCTTCTGTCCGTCCAGACGATACCCCTGCGGGTCCGACTGCACCAGTTCCACCAGGGCGCCGATGTCCAGATCGGGATCCGTTCCAAAGACCAGGCGACCGCCGGCCGGCCCCATCTCCAGCTTGCGGATGCCCAGAGGGGTCAGCCGCAGGCGCAGGCGCGCCGCCGCGAACAGGGTGCGCGCCGGGTCCGGGAGCAGGCCGAATCGGTCGACCAGCTCCACTTCCAGATCGCGCAGGGCTTCCTCGGAATCGGCGTTGCTGATCCGTTTGTACAGGATCAGCCGGGTATGCACGTCGGGGACGTATTCGTCCGGCAGCAGCGCCGGCATTCCCAGCTCGACCTCGGTGCCGGCGGGCTCGGGGGCCTCCAGCTCGGGCATCTTGCCGGAGCGCAGGGCGTTCACCGCGCGGTTGAGGAGGTCGTTGTACATGTTGAAACCGACCTCGGTGATCTGCCCGCTCTGTTCGTCGCCCAGCAGCTCCCCGGCGCCGCGGATCTCCAGGTCGTGCGAGGCGAGGGTGAAGCCGACCCCCAGGTCCTCCAGCGAGGCGATCGCCTCCAGACGCTTCTTCGCGTCCGCGGTGAGGCTCTTCCACGGCGGGGTCAGGAGATAGGCGTAGGCGCGATGATGCGAGCGGCCGACGCGGCCGCGCAGCTGGTGCATCTGCGCCAGACCCAGCTTGTCGGCGCGGTTCATCACGATGGTGTTGGCGGTGGGCACGTCGATCCCGGTCTCGATGATGGTGGAGCAGACCAGGATGTTGTAGCGACGGTGATAGAAATCGAGCATCACCTGTTCCAGCTCGCTCTCGCGCATCTGGCCATGCGCCACGCCGACCCGCGCGCCGGGCAGCAGTTCGCGCACCTGCGCGGCGGTCTTGTCGATGGTGTTGACCTCGTTGTGCACGAAGTACACCTGTCCGCCGCGCCGGATCTCGCGCAGGCAGGCCTCCTGGATGACCGCGTCGTTCCATTCGTTGACGAAGGTCTTCACCGCCAGGCGCTCGCGCGGCGGGGTGGTGATGACCGACAGGTCGCGCAGGCCGGCCAGCGCCATGTTGAGCGTGCGCGGTATCGGCGTGGCGGTCATGGTCAGCATGTCCACCTGCGCGCGCAGCTTCTTCAGGGCCTCCTTGTGGCGCACGCCGAAGCGCTGTTCCTCGTCGACGATCACCAGCCCGAGGTTCTCGATCTTCAGATCCTTCTGCAGCAGCTTGTGAGTGCCGATCACGATGTCGACCTTCCCTTCGCGCAGGCCCTCGAGCACGGCTTCCTGCTGTTTGGCCGAGCGGAACCGCGACAGCGATTCGATCTGCACCGGCCAGTCGGCGAAGCGGTCGATAAAGTTCTGGTGATGCTGCTGCGCGAGCAGAGTGGTGGGCACCAGCACCACCACCTGCTTGTGGTTCTGCACCGCGACGAAGGCGGCACGCATCGCCACTTCGGTCTTGCCGAAGCCCACGTCGCCGCAGATCACCCGGTCCATCGGTTGATCCGCAGCCATGTCGGACAGCACCGCATCGATCGCCTGCTGCTGGTCGAGGGTCTCCTCGAACGGGAAGCCGGCGGCGAAGGCGTGATATTCGGGGGTCTCGGTCTCGAACACCGTGCCCTGCGTTGCGGCCCGGCGGGCATGGATATCCAGCAGCTCCGCGGCCACGTCACGCGCCTTCTCCGCAGCCTTGCGCCGGGCCTTGCTCCATTGCTCGCTGCCGAGGCGGTGCAGCGGGGCGTGTTCGGCATCGGCCCCGGCGTAACGGCTGATCAGGTGCAGCGAGGAGACCGGCACGTACAGGCGCGCGCCATCGGCATACTCGAGGGTGAGGAATTCGGAGGGCTGGCCGTTGATCTCCATGGTCTGCAGGCCCAGATAACGGCCCACGCCCTGTTCCTCGTGCACCACCGGGGCGCCAATGGTCAGGTCGGAGAGGTTCTGGATCACCGCGTCCGCGTCGCGGGTAGGGCGCGCCCGCCGCCGGGTCTGGCGTGCGCGCTCGCCCATCAGGGCGGATTCGGGGACCACGATACGGTCATCCGGCAGCCGGAATCCTGCCGCCAGTGTACCGACGGTCACGTGCAGCCCCGGTTCGCTCGCGAGGAAGTCCTCCCAGCCAGCCACCGCATGATGGTCCAGGCCGTGATCCCGCAGCAGGGTCAGCAGGGCCTCGCGGCGTCCGGCGGACTCGGTGGTCACCAGCACACGCGGGCCTCCGGAGAGCACGTCCTGCAGCCGCCGCGCCGGGTCGTCGCGGGCGGGTTCCAGGGCCATGTCGGGGTGATCCTCGCACTGGAATCTCACCTCGCGCCCGCGCCCGGCGGGCAGGGGAGCGGGGTTGGCTCCCAGGGCGAGCCCGGACGTGTCCCCCAGTGCTCCGGCCAGCGCCTCGGGGTTGAGATACAGCTCGTCCGGAGGGAGCAGGGGCCGGTCCACCTGATGACGCAGCTGGTCATAGCGCTGGAAGACCTCGTCGGCGAACTGTCCGGCCGCTGTGGCGATGTCGCCCACCTGCACCACGCGGGCCTGCGGGCAGTAGTCGAACACCGTATCCAGCGCTTCGAAGAACAGCGGCAGATAGGATTCGATGCCCGGCGGCACAAGTCCTTCCGAGATGTCGCGATAGATCGGGTGGCTGCCGGGATCACCTTCGAAACGGGTGCGGTAGCGGCTGCGAAATTCCCGGATCGCCTCTTCATGCAGCGGAAATTCGTGGCTGGGCAGGATCTCGAGGCGCTCGGTGGTCTCGGTGGAGCGCTGGGATTCCGGGTCGAAATGGCGCAGCGAGTCGATCTCGTCGTCGAGGAACTCGATGCGCACCGGCTGTTCCGCGCCCATCGGGAACAGATCCAGGATCTCCCCGCGTACCGCGAATTCGCCGTGGCTGATCACCTGCTGTACCGGGTTGTAGCCCGCCTGAACCAGGTCCTCGCGCAGCTGCATGCGGTCGAGACGCTGACCCTTGCGCAGCGCGATGCCCTGTTCCGCCAGCCACTGGCGCGGGGGCAGGCGCTGCATCAGGGTGGCGACCGGCATCAGGATGATGCCGCGCTCCAGACCCGGCAGACGGTACAGGGTGCGCAGCCGCTCGGAGATGATGTCCTCGTGGGGCGAGAACACATCGAACGGCAGGGTCTCCCAGTCCGGCAGGCGCAGCAGAGGGATATCCCGCCCCGCGGTAAAGAACGACCATTCCTCTTCCCACTGGTCCGCGGCCTCGTTGGACTCGGTGATGACCAGTAGCGGATGAGGGAAATCCTGCACTGCCTGCCCCAGTGCCAGCGTGCTGGCACTGGGGCCCAGGCCGGTCCAGGTCTCGAACCCGGAGCGGGGAAGGCGGCCGGGATTCAGGGGGTTGCGCAGTTCTTCGGACATGCGGTGTGAAGCTTTCGGAATGGCGGACGCGGCATTATACGGATTCCGCGCTTACGATTCCGGGTCGATGTAGCGCTTCAGGATGGGGTCGTAGGCGTCGATGCGCCGGTCCCGCAGGAACGGCCACATGCGCCGGACGGTGTCGACGCGGGCGATGTCCAGGGTAAACGCCAGGACCTCGGGCGCGTGCTCGCCGGCGCGGGCGAGGAATTCGCCCTGCGGGCCGGCCACAAAGCTGCTGCCCCAGAAATGGGCGCCGGCAGACGCGCCCGACGGGTCGCGTTCGTGCCCGGTGCGATTGCACGCGACGAGCGGCAGACCGTTGGCCACCGCGTGCCCGCGCTGAACCGTGATCCAGGCTTCGCGCTGGCGTTCGCGTTCGTCCGGGGGATCCTCCGGATCCCAGCCAATGGCGGTGGGATAGATCAGTACCTCGGCTCCGGACAGGGCCGTGATCCGGGCGGCTTCGGGGTACCACTGGTCCCAGCAGACGAGCACGCCCAGCCGGCCCACGGAAGTATCGATCGGCCTGAAGCCGGTATCTCCGGGGGTGAAATAGAACTTCTCGTAATAGCCCGGATCGTCGGGGATGTGCATCTTGCGGTACGTGCCCACCAGGCGCCCGTCGCTTTCCAGCACCACCGCGGTGTTGTGGTAGAGGCCGGGTGCGCGGCGCTCGAACAGCGACCCCACCAGCACCACGCCGTGGCGCCGGGCGATCTCGCCGAGGCGGCGGGTGGAGGGGCCGGGGATCGGCTCGGCGCGATCAAAGGTCGCGGCGTCCTCGGTCTGGCAGAAGTAGGGGCCGGTGTGCAGCTCGGCCAGCACGACCAGCCGTGCGCCACCGGCCGCGGCCTCGGCCACCGCGTCCTCGGTAACCTGCAGGTTGGCGTCGACGCTGCCGGCATCGCGATGCTGGACCAGTGCGGCCTGCAGGGGCGCCCGGCGATCGGGACGGGGTGCGGCGGTCATGCGTTGGCGGCTTCGTCTTCCTCCGGGATGCCGAGGGCGCCCCGCGGATAATGCATGGTCAGACAGTGCAGACTGCCACCCTGACGCAGTACCGCACGGGCGTCCAGCAGCAGGACGTCGCGTCCGGGAAAGGCCTCGGCCAGACGTTCGCGGGCCACGGCATCGGCCGGATCATCGTGCGCCGGCACCAGCACCGCACCGTTGAGCAGGACGAAATTGGCGTAGGTGGCCGGCAGGCGCCGGCCGGCATGCTCCAGGGGCCGCGGCCAGGGCAGAGGGATCAGGCGGTAGGGCTCGCCCGAGGCCTGATGCAGTACCTCGAGCTGACGCTCCATCGCCGCCAGTTCCGCGTAGTGCGGGTCGTCGGGGTCGTCGCAGTGCTGGTAGGCGATGGTGTCCGGGGCGCAGAAGCGCGCCAGGGTGTCGATGTGGCCATCGGTGTCATCGCCTTCCAGGTGGCCGTGTTCCAGCCAGAGGATCCGCCGGGCGCCCAGGTGCTGGCGCAACGCGGCCTCGATGGTTGCATCGTCGAGTTCCGGATTGCGGCCGGCGTGGCGCAGGCAGGAGCGGGTCACCAGAAGGGTGTCCTGACCGTCACTCTCGATGCTGCCCCCCTCCAGCACCAGGGGGACGTCCTCCACCGGGCTGGTGCCGAAGACCCCCTGCGCGGCGAGGGCGGCGGTGATCGCATCGTCCCGGTCGGCCGGATATTTGCCGCCCCAGCCATTGAAGGTGAAATCCAGCAGATGTGGCCGACCCTGGTGATACACCGTGATCGGGCCGTAATCGCGCGCCCAGGTGTCGTTGGAGTCGGCGAGCGCGAACCACAGACGGTCGCTGCGGATACCGGCTTCCACCAGCAGCCCGGAAAAAGACTCGATGTGTTCGGGATCACGGGCCACGATCAGGACCGGTTCGTACTGGCTGATGGCGGCCGCAAGCCGGGCGAACACCGGCTCGACCTCTTCCAGGCTGTCGGCCCAGTCGCTGTCCGCATGCGGCCAGGTCAGCTGAATACCCGCATGCGGCTCCCATTCCGCCGGCAGCCGGCGGATATTTTCGTGTCCGGTTTCCAAGGCGGCGTCAGTCGTCGTTGCCGTGCACGATGGTGTGGATCACCCAGCGATCCTCGAACACCACCGAAAAGCGGCCGTAGTCCCAGCGGGTGATCGGTGGCTCGCCCACGGTCGGATGCCGGGTTGCCGGCTCGCCGTAACGGCCGCGTACCGTTTCCTTGGTCTGCCCGCGAGTTGGCACGCTCTCGCGTTCCTTGATGGTGAACGAACCGTCCTCGAGCCGCAGGATGTCGGCCTGGGCGGTTCCGGCAAGCCCCGCGCCGCCGGCGAGAAGGAGGGCGGCAAGCACTCCGGTCGCACGGTGGATCGGGGATCGGGAGGCAACGCGTTTCCCTGGCATGGCCATGTCTCCGTCTGGATGTGGGTCCCGGGGTCGGACCGGGCTGGCTCGCACTTATAGTAGGGGAATATGGGATTTTGTGCATCCGCGTTGCGGCCCTTGCCGGTAGAACCACTACCGGCTGCGTACCGCGCCTTGTCTCGGAAAACCCGGGGTGCCGGCCAGAGCGTGTACATCGATCGGTGTTTCTTCGGGGGATGGGCGGACGTTCGCAGTTCTGGCATGCTTGCGGGATGTTCCGACCCCTGTCCGTTGCGATCGGCCTGCGCTATACGCGCGCCAAACGTCGCAATCATTTTATTTCGTTCATCTCCGTGGTCTCGATCCTTGGCCTGATCCTGGGCGTGATGGCGCTGATCACGGTGCTGTCGGTGATGAACGGCTTCGAGAAGGAGCTGCGCGAGCGGATCCTCGGCATGGCGTCGCACGCCACGCTGGAGGAGAGCCGACGGGCCCTGGCGGACTGGGAAAGCGTGAAGGAACGCGTGCTCGCCGTCGACGAACGCGTGCTGGCCGCGGCCCCCTACGTTCAGCGCGAGGCCATGCTGAGCGCACGCAACCGGATTTCCGGCGGCATGATCCGGGGAGTGGATCCGGCACTGGAACTGGAAGTGGCACCGATTGGCGAGCACATGGAGGAGGGTGCGCTGGAACAGCTCGAAGGCGGCGCCTACCGCATCATTCTGGGCCGCGAACTGGCCGCGGAACTGCAGGTGCGGGTGGGTGAATCGCTGATCCTGATGGCCCCGCAGGCGAGCGTGTCTCCCGCCGGGGTAATGCCGCGCATGCGGCGCTTCGAGGTGGTCGGGCTATTCGAGGTCGGCATGTATGAATACGACCGGGGTACGGCCTTCATTCATCTGGACGACGCCCGCGCGGTGTTCCGCACCGGCGAGGATGTCTCCGGGCTGCGCCTGCGCGTGGACGACATGATGCAGGCGGGCCGGATCGCTCAGGACCTGACGCGCGAACTCAACGGCGCCTATTTCATCTCCGACTGGACCCGGCAGCATGCGAATCTGTTCCGGGCGATCCAGATCGAGAAGATGGTGATGTTCATCATCCTGTCGCTGATCGTCGCCGTGGCGGCCTTCAACATCGTGTCCACGTTGATCATGCTGGTCACCGACAAACAGGGCGATATCGCGATCCTGCGCACCCTCGGGATGCCGCCCTCCGGCATCATGGCGGTATTCGTGGTCCAGGGGATGGTGATCGGTCTGTTCGGGATCCTTCTGGGGACGGCGGCGGGTGTTGCGCTGGCGCTCAACATCGACGTGGTGGTGCCGTTCATCGAACAGGTGACCGGGGTCGAATTCCTGTCCGCCGATGTCTATTACATCAGCGATTTGCCATCGGAACTGGATCCGGCGGATGTGCTGCGCGTGGGCGGGGTGGCGTTCCTGCTGACCGTGCTGGCGACCCTGTTCCCGGCCTGGCGCGCGGCACGGACTCAGCCGGCGGAGGCGCTGCGCCATGACTGATCACGACGTGCATGCAACGGTACTGGAGGCGCGGGGTCTGGAACGCCGCTTTCGCGACGGCAAGCTGGACGTGACCGTGCTCGGCGGGGTGGATTTCACCCTGGAGCCCGGCGCGCTGGTCGCGATCATCGGCGCCTCCGGCAGCGGCAAGAGCACGCTCCTGCATCTGCTCGGCGGCCTGGACCGTCCGACCGCCGGCGAAGTCCGGCTGCTGGGCACGCCCTGGTCCGGGATGAGCGAGGCCCGGCGCGGGCGCCTGCGCAACCGGCATCTGGGCTTCGTGTACCAGTTCCACCATCTCCTGCCCGAGCTGACGGCGGCCGAAAATGTCGCCATGCCGCTGCTGATCCGCCGGACCCCGGGGCCGCAGGCACGCCGCGAGGCGCTGCACTGGCTGGAACAGGTGGAGCTGGGTGATCGTGCGGAGCACAAGCCCGCGGAGCTTTCCGGTGGCGAGCGGCAGCGCGTTGCCATTGCCCGCGCGCTGGTGACACGCCCCTCGGCGATCCTCGCGGACGAGCCAACCGGCAACCTCGACCAGGAACGGGCACAGCACGTCTTCGCTCTGCTGCGGGAGATGAACCGCGCCACGGGCACGGCGCTGGCCCTGGTCACCCACGACACCACGCTGGCCGCGCAGATGGACCGTTCGGTTCACCTGGTCAAGGGCCACCTGCAGGGTAACGGCGACTGAGGGAAACACTGATCAATGCGGGCGCGAACGGTCGTCGTCGCCGGAACGCGTGCCGGAAGCCTGCGAGTCCGCTTGCCGTTCGACGGCCTTCGTCTCGCGTGATTCCCGCGGCGCTTCCGGATCGACCGGGCTGCGGGAGAAGACCTCGCGCAGCTCGGCCTCGCGCTCGCGCCGCTGGCGTGCGAGGTACCGCCGATGGCGCACGCGCTGGATCACGTTCAGGCGCCACAGACCCCGCACCAGCAGATAGCCGGCCAGTCCTGCCGCCACGCCCAGTACCAGTGACCCGGTCATCAACGGCTTCCACACCGTCAGCATCTCGGTGGCGAACCATTCCCAGGTGATCTCGGTGCTGAATTGGCGCGGTTCTTCGCCCAGGAGCTTGCGGCCCACGGTATAGGCCGTATACAACATGGGGGGCATGGTCACCGGGTTGGAAATCCACACCAGGATGACCGAGATGGGCAGGTTGACCCGGGCCAGAATGGCGATCGCACCCGCGATCAGCATCTGCATCGGGAGTGGCAGGAAGGCCACGAACAGCCCCACGGCAAAAGCACCGGCCACGGAGCGGCGGTTGAGATGCCACAGATCCGGCGAGCGCAGGCGGGGCCCCAGCGGGGCCAGCGCACGGTGTCCCCGCAGGCGGTCCATGCCGGGGAACAGCTTCTTGATGATGTGTCGGGCCATGGTCTCGGGTTCGACTCCTGCCGGCCTTGCGCGTCACCGCCTGGGGCAGGCGGACCCTACCCCGTGGATGCCCCGCGGACAATGCCGGGGCAGGCATGATTCCCTTCGCAGCGGGTTTTGTGGCCGCTCTGTGGCTGGTGCACCAACTGCCGGCCCTGCCGCCACCGTGGATCTTCGCGGCGCTCGCCACCACTCTCGTCGCCTCCATGGTAACGCGCCATCCGGCGGCACTGCCCGCGATCCTGGCGGGGACCCTCGCAGGGCTGCTGCTGGGGACCGTTCATGCCACGACCTGGCTGGACCGGGTGGTGACGCAAGCCGAACCGGAGGCCACGCTGAGTGGCCGGGTCGTGGACCTGCCGCGCCACGGCGAACGCAGCTCGCGATTCCATCTGGCGACGCACGGCGACCCACCGCGCCGGCTGGAGGTCTCGGTCTATCCCCCGCGGGCGGATGTTGAGGCCGGGGACGTGCTGCGCCTGAAGGGGCGCCTGTATCCACCGCAGGGCCGTGCCAATCGTGCCGGCTTCGACCGTGAGGCGTGGTTCTATCGCGCAGGCCTCCATGGTCGCCTGAACGTCTCGGCCGCTGACCTGCGTCATGCGGTCGATGACACGGCCCCGGGGGCCCTGCGCGGAGCCCTGCACCGACAGCGCGCCACGCTCCGGGACCGCCTGCAGGCCGCCGCTCCGGAACTGCGCCACCCGGGACTGGTGCAGGCGCTGGTGATCGGCGAGCGCAGCGGCATGACGGATGCCGAATGGACTGCCTTCCTGCAGACCGGCACCAATCACCTGATGGCGATCTCGGGGTTGCACGTGGGCCTTGTGGCGGGGTTCGCGGCCCTGCTGGCCACGCTGCTCTGGCGTCATGTGGCCGGCGTACGGGAACGCTGGCCCCGCCGCGTGCTGGCGGCCACCGCGGCGGCCCTGGCCGCGCTGGGATATGCGGCGCTGGCGGGTTTCAGTATCCCCACCCAGCGCGCTCTGCTGATGCTGCTGGCGGTGCTGGCCGCGTTGCTGCTGGGGCGGGGCGGGACCCCGTGGCGGGCGCTGGTGCTCGCAGCGCTCATCATCCTGATCCGTGACCCGCCCGGCGTACTGGCGCCGGGCTTCTGGTTCTCGTTTGGTGCCGTGGCGGTGATCCTCGGCCTGCTTCAGGGGCGCCGCGCTCGCCCCGGGCTGCGCGAAGCCATGGCGATCCAGGTGCTGCTGGCGCTCGCCATGCTGCCGCTGGCGCTGGCATGGTTCCAGCTGGGATCGTGGATCGCGCCGCTGGCCAACATCGTGGCCGTCCCGTTGATCTCCTTTGTGGTACTCCCGGCACTGCTGACAGGGGCCGGACTGGCCATGCTGTGGCCGCCCCTGGGCGGCCCGCCGTTGTGGCTCGGCGATGCGGTGCTGGGGCTGCTGGTCACGCTGCTGCAGGCCCTGGCCGACCTGCCGGCCGCGGTGGCCGAACGGGGCGTTCCGCTTGCGGCGGCCCTGCTCGCCGGCCTGGCGGTGATCTTTCTGCTCCTGCCCGGACGTCGCCGGATGGCCCCCTGGGTGCTGCTGGCGGCCCTGCCGCTGGGTTTACCCCTGCGCCCGGACCTGTCCCACGGCGAGCTGCGGGCGGAATTGCTGGATACCGGGCGCGAGGCGGTGGTCCTGCTGGAGACCCGCAACCACGTGGTGGTCTACGGCCCGGGGCGTGCCCGCGACGTGGAATCGGCCTTGCTGCCTGCCCTGCGGGCACGCCAGCGAAACCGAATCGACCGGGTCATCGTGGCCGACGGGCGGCTTGACGACAGCGGGTCGCGCGCCGCCGCACTGCAGGCACTGACCGCGGCCGTGAAGGTGGAGCGGGTGCTGCACCGCGACGAGCGACCCCCCCGACGGATCCGCGAGTCCGGTCCGGTCTATCGGGCCTGCCGGGCCGGGCAGCAGTGGCAACGGGACGGGGTGGTGTTTCGCGTCCTGCATCCACCACGCGGCTGGGACGCCTCGCGCGCCGCCAGTTGCGTGCTGCGGATCGAGACCGCCGGTGGCGCATTGTTGCTGACCGGCGGGCTGCGCGGACTCGGTGCGGCGGTGCTGGGCCACGAAACGCCCGACGAGGACCTGCAGGCACGCCTGCTGGTGACCGCCGAACCCGCGAAGGCCGTCGACGACGGAGAGGGGCGGGCCGGGGTGCGGGCACCCACCCGCTGGGTAGCCGGCACGATGCCCGACGGGCCCGTCGGGTCGGGCGCTGGCGGCCTGCGTGCCACGTCCACGGACGGGGCCCTGCGCCTGCGGGCCGGAACCGCCTGGGAGCCGGGAGCGGGTTGGCGGAACGAACGTCGCCGGTTCTGGCAACGGCCGCACCCCTGAACGGCCGAGGCAATCCATGTCAGTCCACGATAAACTGGGCGGATGAACGATTTTGTCTCCGATACGATTCGCCCCGTCCGCTTTGCCGACGACCGTCTGTGGCTTCTGGACCAGCGCCGTCTGCCCGCGCAGGAAACCTTCCTGCCCCTGGATGATGCCCCGGCGGTGGCAGACGCGATCCGCGAAATGGTGGTACGCGGGGCTCCCGCGATCGGCATCACCGCGGCGTTCGGCGTGGTGCTGGCCTGCCATCAGGCACTGCAGGCCACGGACTGGCGCGAGCGCGTGGGCGCCGACATCGCGACCCTGCGGGCGGCGCGGCCCACCGCCGTGAACCTGTTCTGGGCGCTGGACCGGATGCAGGCGGTGGTGGCGGCCGCCGGAAGCGCCCGGGCCGCGCTGACCGCGACGCGCGAGACAGCCATGGCGATGCTGGAAGCCGACATCGCCGGCAATCGCGAGCTCGGCGCCCATGGCGCCGCGCTGATCGAACCGGGCCGCGCCGTGCTGACCCATTGCAACACCGGCTCTCTGGCGACCGGGGGCTACGGGACCGCGCTGGGAGTGATTCGCGCCGCCTGGGACCAGGGGCGCATCACCGGGGTCTACGCCGACGAGACCCGTCCCTGGATGCAGGGCAGCCGGCTGACGGCCTGGGAGCTGGTGCATGACGGGATTCCGGTGACCCTGCTGTGCGAAGGCGCCGCGGCGCGGCTGCTGCAGAGCGGGGAGGTCGGCTGCGTGGTGGTGGGGGCGGATCGCATTGCGGCCAATGGCGACACCGCCAACAAGATCGGCACTTACGGGCTGGCATTGCTGGCGCGCGCGCACGGCGTGCGTTTCATGGTCGCCGCCCCGGTCGCCACCATCGATTATGCAACCCCCGCCGGCGATGCCATCCCGATCGAACAGCGCGATGCCGGAGAAGTACTGACGCTCGCGGGCCAGCCCCTGGCAGCCGCCGGGGCTGCCGCCTACAACCCGGCATTCGATGTCACCCCCGCCGGGCTGATCGACGCCATCGTGACCGAGCGGGGAGTGATCGAAAACCCCGACGCCGAACGGCTGGCGGCGTGGCGGCCGCACCCCGGAGATACCCCCGAACCGCGAGGCGTTCACGAGGGAACCTGACCGCCCCGGCAGGGCTCCTCCGGCGGGGGAATATGGTATGATCGCGGGCTTGTTCTAACGGACGGCGTGACCCATCAATGGCTGAATTCGCCAAGGAAATCTTCCCGGTCAATCTCGAAGACGAGATGCAGCAGTCCTACCTCGATTACGCGATGAGCGTGATTGTGGGACGCGCGCTCCCCGATGTGCGCGACGGCCTCAAGCCCGTCCATCGTCGTGTGCTCTACGCCATGCGCGAGCTGGGCAACGACTGGAACAAACCGTACAAGAAATCGGCCCGCGTGGTCGGTGACGTGATCGGTAAATACCACCCGCACGGCGACTCGGCCGTATACGACGCCATCGTCCGCATGGCGCAGTCGTTCTCGATGCGCTACATGCTGGCCGACGGGCAGGGCAACTTCGGTTCCATCGACGGCGACTCGCCGGCCGCGATGCGTTACACCGAAGTACGCATGGCGCGGATCGCAACCGAGCTGCTGGCCGACATCGACAAGGAAACCGTCGATTTTGTCGACAACTACGACGGTTCGGAACAGGAACCTTCGGTCCTGCCGGCAAAATTCCCGAATCTGCTGGTCAACGGCTCCTCCGGGATCGCCGTGGGCATGGCCACCAACATCCCGCCGCACAACCTGCGCGAGGTCATCAATGCCTGCGTAGCGCTGATCGACCACCCCGAGATCGACATCGACGGCCTGATGCAGTACCTGCCGGGCCCGGATTTCCCCACTGCCGGGATCATCAACGGCCTCGAGGGGATCCGCGAGGCCTACCGCACCGGGCGCGGTCGGGCGGTGATCCGTGCGCGTTCGCACGTGGAGCCGCTGGAAGGCGGGCAGCGCGAGGCCATCGTGGTCACCGAGCTGCCGTACCAGGTGAACAAGGCGCGCCTGACCGAGAAGATCGCCGAGCTGGTCAAGGAAAAGCGCATCGAGGGCATCTCCGAGCTGCGCGACGAGTCCGACAAGGACGGCATGCGCCTGGTCATCGAGCTCAAGCGCGGCGAGATGAGCGAGGTGGTGCTCAACCATCTGTACATGCACACCCAGATGCAGAACGTGTTCGGCATCAACCTGGTGGCGCTGGTCGACGGCCAGCCGAAGGTGCTGAACCTGCGGCAGATCCTCGAGGCGTTCCTGCGCCACCGCCGCGAGGTGGTGACCCGCCGCACCATCTACGACCTGCGCAAGGCACGGGAGCGGGCCCATGTACTGGAAGGGCTGGCGATCGCGCTGGCCAACATCGATCCGGTGATCGAACTGATCCGCAACGCACCCAATCCGGCCGAGGCGAAGGCCGGACTGCTGGCGCGCAGCTGGCCGCCGGGCATGGTGGAGGGGATGCTCGACCGCGCCGGGGCCGCGGCCTCGCGCCCGGAAGACCTGGAAGCCGAATTCGGCATGGGCGAGGACGGCTACCGCCTGTCCGAGACCCAGGCCCAGGCGATCCTCGACCTGCGCCTGCACCGCCTGACCGGGCTGGAACAGGACAAGATCGTCGACGAATATCGCCAGCTGCTGGATACCATCGAGGACCTGCTGGACATTCTCGGCTCGCCCGAACGCCTGCAGCAGGAGATCCGGGGCGAGCTGCTGGGCGTGGCCGAGCGCTTCGGCGACG
Organism: Thioalkalivibrio halophilus; assembly: GCF_001995255.1. Classification (GTDB taxonomy): domain Bacteria; phylum Pseudomonadota; class Gammaproteobacteria; order Ectothiorhodospirales; family Ectothiorhodospiraceae; genus Thioalkalivibrio; species Thioalkalivibrio halophilus. Next base: position 66,922 of record NZ_MUZR01000003.1, read on the forward strand.
AGCGCATGAGCGAGATCCGCGAGCAGCAGGCCAACCTGACGCTGGAGGACCTGATCGGCGAGGAGGACGTGGTCGTTACGCTGTCGCACACCGGTTACGTGAAGTACCAGCCGGTGGCGGACTACCGCGCACAGCGCCGCGGCGGACGCGGCAAGGCGGCGGCCAGCTTCAAGGAAGAGGACTTCATCGACCGCCTGCTGGTGGCCAATACGCACGATACGGTGCTGTGTTTCTCCAGCCGCGGCCGGGTGTACTGGCTGAAGGTCTACGAGCTGCCACAGGGCTCACGCGCATCCAGGGGCAAGCCCATCGTCAATCTGTTGCCTCTCGAATCCGACGAGCGCATCAATGCGATCCTCCCGGTGCGCAGCTACGATCCGGATCATTACGTGTTCATGGTCACCGCCCAGGGCACGGTCAAGAAGACGCCGCTGACGGACTTCTCGCGGCGGCGCGCCAGCGGCATCATCGCCGTGGATCTGCGCGAGGGCGACCACCTGGTGGACGTGTCGCTGACCGACGGCAGCCAGGACGTGATGCTGGTGACCACCGCGGGCAAGGCGGTGCGCTTCTCCGAGACCGACGTGCGCGCCATGGGTCGCACGGCCTGCGGGGTGCGCGGCGTGCGCATGGACGACGACCAGCGGGTGATCGCACTGCTCAACGTGGACGAAGGCGCGGCGCTGTTTGCCACCGAGAACGGCTACGGCAAGCGCACCCGCTTCGACGAGTTCCCGGTTCACCGGCGCGGCGGCCAGGGCGTGATCGCGATCCAGACCGAAGGGCGCAACGGCGCCCTGGTGGGGGCCGCCCGGGTGCAGGAAGACGACGAGGCGATGCTGATCACCAATGGCGGCACGCTGGTACGCATGCCGGTGGAAGAGATTCCGCTGATCGGCCGCAACACCCAGGGCGTACGCCTGATCCGTCTGGATTCCGGCGAACAGCTGGTGGAACTGGCACGGGTGGCGCGCTTCGCCGGCGACGAGGACGACACTGACGCGGAAGCCGACACGGAGAATCAACAGTCGGCCGCCCCGGAAACGCACGAGGACGAGCCGCAGGGCGGCCGCGAACCCAGCGAAAAGGGAGATGAAGAATGAGCCGAATCTGGAACTTCAGCGCCGGCCCCGCGGCCCTGCCGCAGGCGGTGCTGGAACGGGCACGCGACGAGATGCTGGACTTCCACGGTACCGGGATGTCGGTGATGGAGATGAGTCATCGCGGCAAACCCTTCATGGAAGTCGCTGAAAAGGCGGAAGCCGATCTGCGCAAGCTGATGGGCATCCCCGACGACTACGCGGTGCTGTTCCTGCAGGGCGGGGCGACCGGGCAGTTTTCCGCGATCCCGATGAACCTGCAGCCGGGTGGCCAGCCGATGGACTACATCGATACCGGGGCCTGGTCCGGAAAGGCGATCAAGGAAGCGCAGAAGGTGGGGCCGGTGAACATCGTCGCCAGTTCCCAGGCCGAGGGCTATGCGTCCATCCCCGAGCGTTCGACCTGGAAACTCGATCCGAACGCCGCCTACGTGCACTACACGCCGAACGAGACCATCGGCGGCGTGGAATTCCACGAGGTGCCCGACGTGGGCGACAAGCCGCTGGTGGCGGACATGTCCTCCACCATCCTGTCGCGTCCGATCGATGTCTCGAAGTTCGGCGTGATTTACGCCGGCGCCCAGAAGAACATTGGTCCGGCCGGCGTGACCGTGGTGATCGTGCGCAAGGACCTGCTGGAACGCGAGAAGGGCCAGGTACCCGCCGTCCTGGACTGGAAGCTGCAGGCCGACAACGACTCCATGTACAACACCCCGCCGACCTTCGGCTGGTATTTCGCCGGCCTGGTCTTCGAATGGCTGCTGGAGCAGGGCGGGCTGGAAAAGATGGCCGAGATCAACCAGCGCAAGGCGGACAAGCTCTATCGTTTCATCGACAACTCGGCGTTTTATCGCAACCCGGTGGAGCCCAGTGCGCGTTCGTGGATGAACGTGCCGTTCATCCTCGCCGACGACAGCCTCGACGGTCCGTTCCTGAAGGAAGCCGACGCGGCTGGTCTGTCCTCGCTGAAGGGCCACCGCTCGGTGGGCGGCATGCGCGCGAGCATCTACAACGCAGTGCCTGAAGAGGCCGTCGACGCCCTGATCGAATTCATGGCGGATTTCGAGGAACGCCACGCCTGAAAAGGAGGTCGTGATGTACCGCGTCAAGACCTACAACAACATTGCGCTGCGGGGGCTGGAACGCTTCCCGCGCGAAACCTACGAAGTCGCCTCCGGTCTGGAAGACCCGGATGCGATCATGCTGCGCTCGCATGACCTGCACGGGGAGACCATCCCGGATTCGGTGCTGGCCGTGGGGCGCGCCGGCAGCGGGGTGAACAACATCCCGGTGCAGGATCTCACCGAGCGCGGCGTCGCGGTCTTCAATGCCCCCGGGGCCAACGCCAACGCGGTCAAGGAGCTGGTGATCGCGGGGCTGCTTCTCGGAGCGCGGAATCTGGTGCCGGCCGCCGGTTATGTGCAGTCCCTGGATCCCGATGATTCAGGGTTCACGGCCGCAGTAGAACAGGGCAAAAAGCGCTTTAGTGGCTTCGAACTCCCGGGGCGGCGGCTGGCCGTGCTCGGCCTGGGGGCGATCGGGGTCAAGGTGGCGAACGCCGCCCGGTCCATGGGGATGGAGGTCGTGGGCTTCGACCCCAAGATCACCGTGGAGAGCGCCTGGCAGATGGCATCGGACATCGAGCGCGCGCGTTCGGTGGATGCGGCGCTGGAAGGGGCGGATGCGGTCACGGTTCACGTACCCCTGACCGAAAACACGCAGAACCTGGTCAATGCCGAGCGCATCCGTTCGATGAACCCCGGCGCGATGGTGCTGAACATGGCCCGCGACGGGATCGTCGACGACGCCGCGGCCGGCGAGGCCCTCAACGAGGGCCACCTGCACGCCTACGTGACCGATTTCCCGGTCCCCGGCCTGCTGGATCACCCGCGGGTGATCACTCTGCCGCACCTGGGGGCGTCGACCACCGAGTCGGAAGAAAACTGCGCGGTGATGATCGCCGACCAGATGCGGGACTATCTCGAGAACGGCAACGTCGTCAATTCGGTGAACCTGCCAACCCTGGTACTGGAGCGGAAGGGGCAGGCGCGCATCGCCGTAATCAACCGCAACCTGCCGGACCGTGTAGCGCAGATCTCGCACGTCATCGGTGAATCGGACATCAATATCCTGCATCTGATGAACGACTCGCGTGGCGACATCGCCTACACCATGCTGGACGTGGACGGACATCCCAGTCCGACCACGCTGGATGCGCTCTATCGCATCGACGGTGTACTGCGGGCGCGGGTGCTCTAGGTCGTGAGCGAAGGGGAGTCCCTCGCATCGCTGCGCGCGCGGATCGATGCGATCGACGGCGAGTTGCTTGCCCTGCTCAGCGAGCGGGCCCGCTGCGCGGAATCGGTCGCGCGGGTCAAGCGCGACAACGGCGAGGAGCCGGTGTTCTACCGGCCGGAACGCGAAGCCGAGATCCTGCGTCGGGTGCGGGAGGAGAATCCGGGGCCGCTGGCGGATGACGTGATCGTCCGGCTGTTCCGGGAGATCATGTCCGAATGTCTGGCCCTGGAGCATCCGCTGACGGTGGCCTATCTGGGGCCGGAGGGGACCTTCACCCACCTGGCCGCGCGCAAGCATTTCGGCCATGCGGTCACGACCACGCCGCTGGCGTCCATCGACGCCGTGTTCGGCGCGGTGGAAACCGGGCGGGCGCAGTTCGGCGTGGTTCCGATCGAGAACAGTTCCGAGGGCGTGGTCACGCATACGGTGGACTGCTTCATGGACTCGTCGCTGCAGATCTGCGGCGAGGTCGTGACGCCGATCCACCATCACCTGCTGTCGCAAAGTGCCGGTCTCGGCGAGGTCCGCCAGGTACTGGCCCACGCCCAGGCCCTGGCGCAGTGCCGGGAGTGGCTGGATACCTGGCTGCCGCACGCCGAGCGCCATGCGGTGGCCAGCAACGCCCGCGCGGCGGAACTGGCGGCCGGGGATGGGTCCGCGGCGGCGATTGCGTCGCGCGTGGCGGCGGAGCACTACGGGGTTCCGGTGCAGGTGGAGCACGTGGAGGACCGCGCCGACAACACCACCCGGTTCCTGATCATCGGCACGGCCACCACCCGTCCCAGCGGCGCGGACCGTACGTCGATCATGCTGAGCACGGCCAACCGGCCGGGCTCGCTGTACGCGTTGCTGAAGCCGATCGCCGAGGCCGGCATCAGCCTTACGCGCATCGAATCCCGTCCCTCGCGCTGTGCGCAGTGGACCTACGTGTTCTTCCTCGACCTGCTGGGACACCAGGAGGACCCGGAAATCGCCGGGTGCCTGGAACAGCTGAGGGAGACCGCCGACACGGTGAAGATCCTGGGCAGTTATCCCCGGGCCGCAACCTGAGAGGCATCCATGGCAACGAATCCTTCCGAATCCGCAGCCCCCGGGCCGGGTCCGGCCGCCCGGGCCGTGTCCGGCGTGCAGGGACTGCAGCCGTATCAGCCGGGCAAACCGGTGTCCGAGCTGGAACGCGAGCTGGGCATCAGCGAGGCGGTCAAGCTCGCTTCCAACGAAAACCCGCTGGGGCCGTCGCCGCGCGCCGTGAAGGCCGCCCGGGGCGTGCTGGGCGAAGCCCATGTCTACCCCGACGGTAACGGGTTCGAGCTGAAGGCGGCCCTGGCCGCCCGGCACGGCGTGGATCCGGCGCAGATTACCCTGGGCAACGGGTCCAACGAGGTGCTGGAACTGATCGCGCGGACCTGGCTGGCGCCGGGGCGGGCGTCGGTGTTTTCCGCCCATGCCTTCGCGGTGTATCCGCTGGTGACGCAGGCCACCGGGGCCGAGGCCCGCGTGGTCCCGGCCGTGTCGGCGGACGATGCCCGCCAGCCGTTCGGGCACGATCTGGATGCGATGCGGGCCCGGGTGGATGACGACACCGCGGTGGTGTTCGTGGCGAACCCGAACAACCCGACCGGTACCTGGCTGGATGCGCAGGCGCTGGAGGCCTTCGTGGCGGCGATGCCGCCGCAGACCATCGTCGTGATCGACGAGGCGTATGCCGAATACGTGGAAGAAGACGGTTATCCGGACGCCACACGCTGGCTGGACCGCTATCCCAACGTGGTCGTCACCCGGACTTTTTCCAAGATCCAGGGGCTGGCGGGGCTGCGCCTGGGCTATGCCGTGAGTTCGGCGCCGGTGGCCGACATGCTCAACCGCGTGCGTCAGCCGTTCAACGTGAACGCGGTCGCTCAGGCGGCCGGTCTGGCCGCGCTCGAGGACAGCGACCACATCCGGCACTCGGTGGCGGTCAACCGGGAAGGCCTGGTGCAGCTGGGGCGCGAACTCCGGGCCATGGGCCTGCGGGTCATCCCCTCGGTCGGCAATTTCATTACCTTCGACACCGGCACCGACGTCAACGCGGTACATGACCGCCTGCAGCGGCGTGGGGTCATTGCCCGGCCGGTGGAAAACTACGGGCTGCCCGGGCATCTGCGCGTCACGGTCTCGACCGCGGAGGATAACGAACGATTCCTGGCCGCCCTGCGCGAGGCCCTTGCATGATCGACCGGCTGGTCATTTTCGGAGTCGGCCTCATCGGCGGTTCGCTGGCCCTGGCGCTGCGCGAGGCCGGGGAGGTGGGGACGGTCGTGGGCTGTTCGCGCAATCCGGACAATCTGCGCGAGGCCGAACGCCTCGGCGTGATCGACGAATGGACCACCGATCCGGCCGAGGCCGCCCGGGGGGCCGACATGGGCGTGCTGGCCGTACCCCTGGGGGCCATGGAAGGGCTGGCGGCATCGCTCGCCGGGATCTGGCCGGAGGATGCGCCGCTGACCGACGTGGGCAGCAGCAAACAGGCGGTGCTGGAGGCCCTGGCGCGGGGGTTCGGCGAGGTTCCGCGGCAGTTCGTCCCCGGGCATCCGATCGCCGGCACCGAGCAGAGCGGGGTGGCGGCCGCCTTTCCCGAACTGTTCCGCGAACGGCTGGTGATCCTGACGCCGGCCGACGCCACCAGCGTAATGGCGACCAACCGCGTGACTGCGATGTGGCAGACCGCCGGCGCGCGGGTCGAATTCATGACGCCGGCGCATCACGATCACGTGCTGGCAGCCACCAGCCACCTCCCGCACGTGCTGGCCTTTACCCTGGTGGCGTCGCTGTCGAAGATGAGCGACCGCGACGAGATCTTCCATTATGCGGCGGGCGGTTTCCGCGACTTCACCCGCATTGCCTCCAGCGATCCGGTCGTCTGGCGCGACATCTGTCTTGCCAACGGGCCCTCCATCCTGGAGGTGATCGAACGTTACCAGGCCGATCTCGAATCCCTGCGGCAGGCGATCGAGCAGGGCGACGGGCAGCGCCTGGAGCAGGAATTCACTCACGCCAAGACCACGCGGGATCGTTTCTGTGATCCCGCCCGAGCTCAACTGGATACCTGAACCGATGGATACCCTGACCGTTCAACCCGGCGGCGTCCTCAGCGGGACCCTGCGGGTCGCCGGCGACAAGTCGATTTCGCATCGGGCGATCATGCTGGGGGCGCTGGCCGAAGGCACCACCCACGTGACCGGCTTCCTCGAAGGGGAAGACTGCCTCGCCACCCTGGAAGCATTTCGCGCGATGGGTGTCCCCATCCGCCGCGAAGGGCCGGGCGAGGTCATCATCGAGGGGGTCGGGATGCACGGCCTGCGTGCGCCCGAGGGTCCGCTGGACATGGGCAATTCGGGTACCGCCATGCGACTTTTGTGCGGTGTGCTCGCCGGGCAGGCGTTCGACAGCGAGCTCACCGGCGACACCTCCCTGTCGCGTCGGCCCATGCGCCGGGTCACCGAGCCGCTGACGCGCATGGGCGCGCAGATCGACACCGCCGAAGGCGGCACCCCGCCGTTGCGGGTGCGGGGCGGACAGCCGCTGCAGGGCACGGAATACGCCCTCGAGGTCGCCTCCGCCCAGGTCAAGTCCGCACTGCTCCTTGCCGGCCTGTGGGCCGAGGGCCGCACCTGCGTGACCGAACCCGCGCCAACCCGCGATCACACCGAACGCATGCTGGAAGGTTTCGGCGTCGAAGTGGAACGTGACGGGGCCACGGCCTGTGTGGCCGGCGGCGGGCGCCTGCGCGGTGGCGACGTGGACGTACCCGCGGACATCTCTTCGGCCGCCTTCTTCATGGTCGGGGCGTCGATCGCGCCGGGTTCCCACGTGATCCTGCGCCACGTCGGGGTCAATCCGACCCGGACCGGCGTGATCGAGATCCTCCGCCGCATGGGCGCCGATATTCGTCTGCTGGATCTGCGCGAGGTCAGTGGCGAACCGGTGGCCGACATCGAGGTGCTGTCGCACGAGCTGCGCGGGATCGAGATCCCGGAGGATCAGGTGCCGCTGGCCATCGATGAATTCCCGGCCATCTTCATCGCCGCCGCCTGCGCCCACGGCGAGACCGTGCTGACCGGCGCCGAGGAATTGCGCGTCAAGGAAAGCGACCGCATCCAGGTGATGGCCGACGGCCTCGCGGCCCTCGGCGTCGACTGCGAGGTTCGGCCGGACGGTATCCGCATTCAGGGGGGCGACGGTTTTCAGGGTGGCGAGATCCAGAGCCACGGAGATCACCGCATCGCCATGGCCTTCGCCATGGCCGCACTCCGCGCCGACGCGCCCGTCACCATTCACGATTGCCGCAACGTCGCGACGTCGTTCCCCGACTTCGCCGACCTGGCGCGGCAGACCGGACTGCATCTGGAGGCCCAATGACCCCGGTACTGACCATCGACGGTCCCGGCGGCGCAGGCAAGGGTACCGTCTGCATGCGCATCGCGGCGGCCATGGGCTGGCACCTGCTCGACAGCGGCGCGCTGTACCGCCTGGTGGGCCTGGCCGCACGCCGGCAGGGTGTGGAGCCGGACGACGCGGCGGCCGTCCCCGACCTGGCTCAGGCGCTGGACGTACGCTTTGAAATCGACCGCGATGCCACACGGGTCACGACCCTGCTGGAAGGCGACCCCGTCGACGAGGAGCTCCGCACCGAGCAGGCGGGCAACGACGCCTCGCGTGCAGCAGCCATTCCCGCCGTACGCGAGGCACTGCTGCAGCGCCAGCGCGATTTCGCGGTGCCGCCGGGCCTGGTCGCCGACGGGCGCGACATGGGGACCATCGTGTTCCCCGAAGCGGATCTGAAGATCTTTCTCGATGCCAGTGCCGAGGAACGTGCGCGGCGTCGCCAACTGCAGTTGCTGGAACAAGGACTTAGTGCTAGCCTTGAAGAACTTCGGGAAGAGATGGAAGAACGCGACCGTCGCGACCGCGAACGCAGCGTCGCGCCGCTCAAGCCGGCCGAGGATGCCTGGGTCCTGGATACCACGGATCTGGACATCGTCGCCGTGGTCGATCTCATCCTGGAGCGCCTGCGGGACGTACTCCCGGAAGACCGCCCCCCTGCCGACGAAACCCCGGGCAGCGGGATCGAGAACACTTGAAACCGGTTTCAGGAAGTTTCTGTAACCGCATTTAATTTAACAGGTTTTTAAATCCATGAGTGAAAGTTTCGCGCAACTGCTCGAAGAGAGCATGGCCTACACCCAGATGCAGCCGGGTGCCATCCTCAGTGCCACCGTCATTGAGGTGAACCCGGAAGTCGTCGTGGTGAACGCGGGCCTGAAGTCCGAGGGAGTCATCCCCACCGAGCAGTTCATGAACGACGAAGGGGAACTCGAAGTCGCCGTGGGCGATGTCGTGGAAGTTGCCCTGGAAACCCCGGAAGACGGCTTCGGCGAGACCCGCATGTCTCGCGAGAAGGCCAAGCGTGCCAAGGCCTGGGATCGCCTCGAACGGGCGATGGAAGACGAGGAATACGTCACCGGCAAGATCTCCGGCAAGGTCAAGGGCGGCTACACCGTCGAACTGGGCGACATCCGTGCATTCCTGCCGGGTTCACTCGTGGATGTCCGTCCGGTGCGCGATACCGCGTATCTGGAAGGCAAGGAGCTGGAGTTCAAGCTCATCAAGCTGGATCGCCGTCGCAACAACGTGGTCGTGTCGCGTCGCGCCGTGGTCGAGCAGGAATACAGCGCCGAGCGCGAGGAACTGCTCAAGAACCTGCAGGAAGGTGCGCAGGTCAAGGGTATCGTCAAGAACCTCACCGACTACGGTGCGTTCCTGGATCTGGGCGGCATCGACGGCCTGCTCCACATCACCGACATGGCCTGGAAGCGCGTCAAGCATCCGTCCGATGTCGTTGAAATCGGCCAGGAAGTCGAAGTCAAGGTGCTCAAGTTCGATCGCGAGCGCATGCGTGTCTCGCTGGGCCTGAAGCAGCTGGGCGAGGATCCGTGGGAGAACATCACCCGCCGTTACCCGACCGGCACCCGCATCTTCGGCAAGGTCACCAACATCACCGACTACGGCTGCTTCGTCGAGATCGAAGACGGTGTGGAAGGCCTGGTGCACGTCTCCGAAATGGACTGGACCAACAAGAACGTGAACCCGGGCAAGGTCGTGGCCATTGGCGACGAGGTCGAGGTGATGATCCTGGACCTGGACGAAGAGCGTCGCCGTATCTCGCTGGGCATGAAGCAGTGCCAGTCCAACCCGTGGGACGACTTCGCCGCCAACCACAACCGTGGCGAGAAGGTCCGTGGCCAGATCAAGTCGATCACCGATTTCGGCGTGTTCGTGGGCCTGGAAGGCGGCATCGACGGCCTGATCCACCTGTCGGATCTCTCCTGGAGCGAGTCGGGCGAAGAGGCTATCCGCAACTTCAAGAAGGGTGACGAGGTCGAGGCCGTGGTCCTGTCCGTGGATCCGGAACGCGAGCGCATCTCCCTGGGCCTGAAGCAGCTGGACCGCGACCCGTTCGCCAACTTCGTGGCCGAACACAGCAAGGGCAGCATCGTGAAGGGTACGGTCAAGGAAGTGGACGCCAAGGCCGCCGTGATCGAACTGGCCGATGGCATCGACGGGATCCTGCGCGCCGCCGACATCTCCCAGGACCGCGTGGAAGACGCGCGCACGGTGCTCAACGTGGGCGACGAGGTCGAGGCCAAGTTCATGGGTGTGGACAAGAAGACCCGTGCGATCAGCCTGTCCATCAAGGCGAAGGATCGTGCCGAGGAGGCCGAAGCCGTGTCCGAATACGGGCAGGGCGGCGGCGCCACCACCTCGCTGGGCGACCTGCTGAAGGAACAGATGGGCAAGAACGACTAAGCCCCGTTCCACCGCCCGCATCCGCGTCGCCATCGCGGGTGCGGGCCTTTTTTTGTCTTTCCTCCCCCTTTGCTGCGAGTGCCAGATGACCAAATCGGAATTGATCGACAATCTTGCCCGCAAATCACCGCACCTTCCGCCACGCGACGTCGAGCTGAGCGTCAAGGCCCTGCTGGAGCGGATGAGTCAGGCACTGGCCAGTGGCGAACGGGTGGAAATTCGCGGATTCGGCAGCTTTGCGCTGCATTTCCGGCCCCCGCGCATGGGTCGGAATCCCAAGACCGGCGAGGGCGTGGCCCTGCCCGGCAAATATGTCCCTCACTTCAAGCCCGGCAAGGAATTGCGGGAACGCGTCAATGACGGCGCGCAAAAGGACCAGTAGGCGGATACGACGAATGGCCGAGCACGGAAAGTCCCGGCTGCGGCACTGGGTCGCATTCGTGGCCCTGATCCTGATCTCCTCCGGCATCGGGATCCTGGTGGTGTTCAACGAGGGCGCCGCCACCCTTCATCTCCCCGGTCTCACCCTCGAGGCCCCCTTGATCGTGCTCCTGGGCCTGAGCGCCCTGGCGGGTGTACTGATTGCATCCCTGATCTTCTGGCTCAGGCTGCGGCGTCTGCAACGCAAGATCGACCGGCTGCGGGATGAGAACCGTGCGCTGCGGGTCGAAGTGGAACAGCTGCGGACCGCGCCGATGCGGGATTTCTACTGAACCGGAATGATTGAGGACTGGTTCTGGCTGCTGTTGCCGGTTGCCGCCGCCAGTGGCTGGTGGGCCGCGCGCCGAGGTGTTCCCGAGGAGGAAGAAACCCGCGATCCCGCGCTGGACCGCTATCTTCAGGGCGTACGATATCTGCTGGACGATCGTACCGACGATGCCCTGCAGACCTTCATCGAAATGGTCGAAGTCGACCATGAAACCTTTGAAACGCACGTGATCCTGGGGCGCCTGTTCCGGCGGCGGGGCGAGGTGGACCGCGCGATCCGCATTCACCAGAACCTGGTGGCGCGCCCGGCGCTGACCGACGCACAGCGGGCACAGGCGCTGTGCGAACTGGGCCAGGACTTCCTGCTGGCGGGGGTGCTCGATCGGGCCGAGGGAGTGTTCCGCGAACTCATGAATTCGCCGAACCAGGCCTCCGAGGCACTGGAAGGCTTGCGGCACGTGTACGAGACGCAGCGCGAGTGGGACAAGGCGATCGAGGTCGGCAACCGGCTGCGCGCCGAGGGCTCGCCACAGGAACCCCTGCGGGTTGCGCATTACCATTGCGAACTGGCGAGCGAGGCGCTGGAACGCAATGACCTGGCCGAGGCCTCCGAGCGGGCAGGCCAGGCCGAAGCCCTGGTACCGGGCCTGTCGCGGGCCCTGCTGCTGAAATCGGAAATCGCCGAACGCGAGGGACGCATTCGCGAGGCCATTGATCACGGCAGCGACGCAGTCGCCCGGACGCCGCGGCTGGCACCGTTGCTGGTCCCGCGGCTGGAGCAGTTGCATCAGGCCCTGCCGGGCGAGCATCGTCTGGCGGCGCTGGAACAAGTACTGACCGACCTGGCCGAGGAACGCGGCGTGACCATGGCGCGTATCGCACTGATGCGGCTGTATCGACGGACCGGACGCATGGACCGGGCGCTGCATGAGCTGGGGGTCATCCTGGCCCAGCGTCCGGTGCCCACGTCGGGGCTGCTGGAGGCGGTGCGCTGGATGAAGGTACTGCCCGCGGTGCAGAGCTACGTGAGCGAATTTACGGCCTTCGAGAAGGCGCTGTCGGATCAGCTGCGCAGTCAGCACCTGTATCAATGCACCAACTGCGGCTACCAGGGCCGCGGCCATGTCTGGCAATGCCCCAGCTGCCGGCGCTGGGACACCCTGCGCGGGCTGGATTTCGATATCGATCAGACCACCGAAGACGCCGAAGCGGCGCTGATTCGCGAGGAGAGCCACTGAATGGACCCGGTAACGGAAAACCCGAACCTGCAGGAGCCGCGGCTGATCGTCGCCCTGGACTTCGCCTCCGGCGACGAGGCGCTGGCCTTCGCCCGCGGTCTGGACCCCCACCAGTGTGCGCTGAAGGTGGGTTTCGAGCTGTTCGTAGTCGCCGGACCGGACCTGGTCGATCGCCTGCACGCTCTCGGCTTCCGGGTATTCCTGGACCTCAAGTTTCACGACATCCCCAACACGGTTGCGGCCGCCTGTCGCGCGGCTGCCCGCATGGATGTGTGGCTGGTGAACCTGCACGCTTCCGGCGGCCTGGCGATGATGCGGGCGGCCCGTGACGCGGTCCGCGAGGTCAATGAACAGACGGTCCTGCTGGCCGTAACGGTGCTGACCTCCAGTGACCGCGCAACCCTGGAGGAGACCGGCGTACAGGACACCCCGGATGGCCAGGTCATGCGCCTGGGGCGCCTGGCGGTGGAGCAGGCGGGGCTGGACGGGCTGGTCTGCTCGGCGCGCGAAGCGGCGATGCTGCGCCGGGAGCTGGGAGCGGCGCCCAGACTGGTGACGCCCGGGATTCGCCTGGAGACGGCCGGGGGCGACGACCAGAAACGGGTGATGACGCCGGAACGGGCACTGGAGGCCGGCGCCAGTGCCATTGTGGTCGGCCGGCCGATCACCCGTGCGCAGGATCCCGCCGCGGCGATGCGGACGATCGCGGGACGCATGCAGGGGGTTTCCCCGACGCAGTGATCGGGCTAGGATCCATGGTGAGCGCACGGAAGATGGCGCTCGCCACCATTGAAAAAACAAGGAGGTTCACCATGATCCGTACTGTATCCATGTTCCGTTTTGCCCGGGTGTTGCTGCCCGCCATGGCGCTGGGGCTGAGCCTCGGCTCGCCGGTCACTGCCGGCGAACAGGTGCCCGTCAACGTCAATTCGGCACCGCTGGAGGAGCTGGTCACCCTGAGCAATGTCGGTGAGGTCACGGCGCGTGCCATCCTCGAACACCGGGAAGAACACGGTGATTTCGAATCCGTGCAGGCCCTGACCGAGGTGTCCGGCATTGGCGAACGGACGGTGGAAATGAATCTGGATCGGATTGAACTGGAATAGGGAGAGCGGCCGGGGCATGACCGCCATCCTGCGGCCATGCCCCGCAGCCCGGAGGGCACATGACCGAAAAGAGCAAACGAATCCGTACCGCGGTCTTTCCCGTGGCCGGCATGGGGACGCGCTTTCTGCCGGCGACCAAGGCCAACCCCAAGGAAATGCTCCCGGTGGTGGACAAGCCGCTGATCCAGTATGCCGCCGAAGAGGCCGTCGCGGCGGGGATCGATACCCTGGTGTTCGTCACCGGACGTAACAAGCGCGCCATTCCCGATCACTTCGACAAGGCGTACGAGCTGGAGAACGAGCTGGAGGAACGGGGCAAGACCAAGCTCCTCGAACGCATCCGCAACATCGTTCCATCGAGCGTTACCTGCGTGTATCTGCGCCAGGCCGAAGCCCTGGGGCTGGGGCATGCGGTCGCGTGCGCGCGCCCCGTGGTGCGCGAAGAACCGTTCGCCGTGATCCTGGCGGATGACCTGATCGAGGCGGTCGATGGCGGGGCCACCGCGCAGATGGTGGAACAGTACAACAGCCATGGTTGCAGCGTGCTGGGCGTGGAAGAGGTGCCCGAAGACCGCACCCATCAGTACGGCATCATCGATCCGGAACGCACAGCCCCCCGCAGCTGGGACGTGAAGGGCATCGTGGAAAAACCCGATCCGGCCGATGCGCCGTCGAACGTGGCCGTGGTCGGGCGCTATGTGCTGACGCCGCGGATCTTCGATCTGCTGGAACGGCAGGAACCCGGGGCCGGCGGCGAGATCCAGCTGACCGATGCCATCGACCGCCTGCGCGAGGAGGAGCGCGTGACGGCCTGGGAGTTTTCCGGGCGACGTTTCGACTGCGGCAGCAAACTCGGCTACCTCGAAGCCACGGTCGAGTTCGCGCTCAAGCACCCCGAACTCAAGGACGATTTCCGCGACTACCTGCGCACGCGGACGGACAGCTGACGCGTCCGGGCCCGGCGCTCACCACCAGAGCCGACGATGCCGGGGCCGAACCGGCAACCGCCCGCGCCAGTACTGGATCATCAGCAGGCCGACCACCATGCCGCCCAGATGCGCGAAATGGGCGATCCCCGACATGGTCCCGGACACCCCCAGATAGAGCTCGAGGATGCCGTAGCCGATCACGAAGTACTTGGCCTTGATCGGAATCGGCAGGAAGATCAGGAACAGGCGCTGGTTGGGGAACATCATCCCGAATGCCAGCAGCACCCCGAACACCCCGCCGGAGGCCCCCACCGTGGGGTAGATGGCATCACCGTTGCCCCCCGCTGTAACCACCAGCTGCACCAGACCGGCCCCGATCACGCAGATCAGGAAATAGGTCGCGAACATGCGCGAACCCCATGAATTCTCGACCTGAACACCCAGCATCCACACCACGAACATGTTGACGAACAGGTGCAGCGGCCCGCCATGCAGGAAGCCGTAGGTCACCAGCTGCCAGACTTGGAAATCCGGCACGCGCATCATCGACCCGTCCTGCATGATCGTGGACGGGGTGCCGATCGGCCACAGGGCGAAATGGGCCATCAGCCAGTTGCCCAGCGCGGGCATGGCCAGGAACAGCAGGACGTTGGTGACCAGCAGAAAGCCGATCACCGGAGGCATCATGCTGAAGCGCGGCGAGCGCGGGTCAGGATGGGTCATGTGGAGGATGCGCCGATCCGGCTCAGAAGTCGTCGGTCACGGCACCGCGGCTGGCCGATCCCACCGTGCGCGCGTATTTGGCAAGCACGCCGCGGGCCACCGGGGGCTCCGGGGCCTTCCAGGCCGCCCGGCGGCGTTCCAGTTCCTCGGGGTCGATATCCAGATCCAGCTGGTTCCGGTCGGCGTCGATCACGATCGGGTCGCCTTCCTGCACCAGCGCGATGGGTCCACCGGCGGCCGCCTCGGGCGCAACATGACCCACGACCATGCCGTAGGTGCCGCCGGAGAACCGTCCGTCGGTGACCAGGCCGACTGCATCTCCCAGACCGGCACCGATCAGCGCCGCGGTGGGGGCCAGCATCTCGCGCATCCCGGGCCCGCCGCGCGGTCCTTCATGGCGAATGACGATCACGTCGCCCTCGCGGATCTTGCCGGCGAGAATCGCGTCCAGGCAGTCCTCCTCGGAGTCGAAGACCCGGGCGGGTCCCCGGATGCTGCGCCGCTTGAGGCCGGTCACCTTGGCCACGCCACCTTCGGGGGCCAGACTGCCCTTGAGGATCGCCAGGTGGCCCTGTGGATAGAGCGGGTCGGCCGGGGTGCGGACCATGTCGGTGGCCTCCGCCGGCGGGGCGGCGGGCGCATCGCGAAGGGTTTCCGCCAGGGTCTCGCCGGTGATCGTCAGGCACTCCCCGTGCAGAAGCCCGGCGTCCAGCAGCAGGCGCATCACCAGCGGGGTGCCGCCGGCCTGATGGAAGGCGGTGGTGACGTAACGCCCGGAGGGCTTGAGATCGCACAGGACCGGGGTGCGACGGCGAATCCGTTCGACATCGTCCAGATCCAGGGGCACCTCGGCGGCGTGCGCGATCGCCAGCAGGTGGAGCACCGCGTTGGTGGAGCCGCCCAGGGCCATGACCACCGCGAGGGCATTCTCGAACGCCGGCCGGGTGAGGATGTCACGCGGCTTGCGATCGGCATGGATCGCCTCCAGCAGAACCTCGCCGGAACGCGCCGCGGACTCGCCCTTTTCCGGATCCTCGGCAGCCTGGGTCGAGGATCCGGGCAGGCTCATCCCCAGCGCCTCGAAGGCCGAGGACATGGTATTGGCGGTGTACATTCCCCCGCAGGAGCCGGCGCCGGGACAGGCGTTGCGCTCCACGCCCTGCAGGTCCTCGTCGGACAGCCGACCGGCGCCGTGCTGCCCCACGGCCTCGAAGGCACTGACGATGGTCAGTTCCTGGCCCTTGTAATGCCCGGGCTTGATGGTGCCGCCATAGACGAAGATGCCCGGCACGTTGAGGCGGGCGAGGGCGATCATCGCCCCGGGCATGTTCTTGTCGCAGCCCCCGGTGGCCAGCACCCCGTCCATGCTCTGCCCGTTGACCACGGTTTCGATCGCATCGGCGATCACCTCGCGCGAGACCAGCGAGTACTTCATCCCCGGCGTGCCCATGGAGATGCCGTCGGAGATGGTGATGGTGCCGAAGGTCTGGGGCATGCCGCCGGCCTGACGCACCGCCCGTTCCGCGCGTTCGGCAAGCGCGCCGATCCCCGTGTTGCAGGGGGTAATCGTACTGTGCGCGTTGGCAATCCCGACGATCGGACGCTGGAAATCGTCGTCTCCGAACCCGACGGCGCGCAGCATGGCACGATTGGGTGTGCGGCGTGGCCCTTCGGTGACCACGCGCGAGCGGCGGTTGTCCTGGCTCATGGTGTCCTCAGTGTGTCCGGGTCTGGTTTTCGCGACTGTAACGCCCGTTCATGAAACGGTCGAAGAACTTGCCCAGGTCCGGGTGATCGATCTGTTCACCCGAGGTGTCGCTTTCCAGATGGCGCTCGGCCACATAGGTGCTGTGGGTGTAGCCATCCACCAGCACGTGGTACCACGGCTGGTCCTTGGGCGGCCGGCTCTTCGCGACCGTCTCGTACCATTCGTCCGAGCCGTTGTAGACCGGGTCGACATCCACGATGACGCCGCGGTAATCATACTTGAGGTGATGGACGATCTCGCCCACCGAAAAACGGGTGCCGCTGGCCATGGTGCAATCTCTCTGCTCGCAGGGGTGAAAACAAAAGAATAGACCGGGCGAGCCCGGGGCGCGTCACGCCGTCTCAGGGTTCGTCCGGTTCCTGTCCGGATCCGTTCGGGGCCGCCTCCCGCCGCGGGCCGTACTGCTTGAAGGCCTCCCGCACGCGCTGCATCTCCGCAGCATCCAGCAGGGCGGGGCCGCCGATGGACAGGCTCAGCACGTACTGCTGCGCCAGCAGTTCGACCTCCTCGGTGAGCCACAGCGCGCGTGCGAGGTCCGGCCCGGTGGCGATCATCCCGTGGTTCGCCAGCAGACAGGCGTAGCGGTCATCCAGTGCGGCAAGCGCATGTCGCGAGAGTTCCGGGGTCCCGAAGGTGGCATACGGGGCACAGCGGATGGAGTCGCCGCCGGCGGCCGCGATCATGTAATGCAGCGGCGGGATGTCGCGCTGCTGGATCGCGACCACGCTGGCGTACACCGAATGCACGTGCACCACCGCATGGATATCTTCGCGTTCCCGCAGGATCGCGCGATGAAAATGCCATTCGCTGGAAGGCTTCTGGTGCGCCGGCCAGTGTCCGTCGGCATCCATGTACACCAGATCCTCCGGCGCCAGGTCCTCGTACGCCACGCCGGAGGGGGTGATCAGCAGGCCGTGACCGCAGCGTACACTGACGTTACCGGATGTACCCTGGTTGAGGCCGCGCCGGTTGGTTTCCAGCGCCGTGTCGATCACCGCCTCGCGCAACTGTTGCTCGTTCATGCGCCTGCCTTCGTCCGGAACCGTCCCGCGCATTCTGCCTGACGGGCGCGCCCGGAGCATCCGGCCGCAAGGGTTCCGGGGAGTTCGCCCCGGGCAAGCACCCGTCCGTTCGCGGCCAAGGCCGCTCCTACCTCTGCAGGAGCCTGCCTGCAGGCGAACAGGGCCGGAGTCGCCGACAAGCCCAGCGCGAGTTCGCCCCCGGCGAGGGCGTCTGTGGGAGCCTGCTTGCAGGCGAACCGAGCCGGAGTCGCCGAAACGGCCAGCGCGAGCGCCAGCAGCAGGATCATCGTGGTGGCCACGCGCCCGATAACCGGCCAGCGATGCAGCTGGCGTTCGGTCAGGGTCCACCAGTGGGCCAGCCGGGCCATGCCGGGCGGGGGGCGCGGGGCGCTTCGGTCCGGTCCGGGTTGCCGCGCCGCGACCGTGCCGATCCCGGGCCACCGGGATCGCAGCCACCATGCCCCGCCTGCCAGCACCCCGGCCAGTAGCAGCGGCCAGAGGCCGTCCCCGAGGGCCGTTGAAATCAGGGCGTATTCGCGCAGGGAGGTATCCGCTAACCACCAGGGCAACAGCAGCCCCGCAACGAGGGTCAGCAACCAGGGTGTCATGCCCCTGGTGTCAACGGCGCCGCCGGTCGTCGGCTTCAAGTCGGGCTCCGGGGGATGGCTGGCCGCGCGGCGCAGGAAATGCAGCATCAGCAGGGCGGTGGCGGTGCCGGTCACCCCCGCCAGCCAGCCGGGCATTCCGGTCGTGAGGGCGGCCTTGGCCAGGGCGCCGCCGGAGAGCGGCGCGGCCGCGAGCGCGGCCCCGGCCAGCACCAGGCCAAACAGCAACGCCCTCCGGGTGCACCGATCCGCCGCCGTGGCCAGCAGCCCCGTTCCGAGGAACAGCGCCCCCTTGGCCAGACCGTGATGAGCGAGCATCACCGCCAGGCCCGCCCAGACCGCGGCCGGCGACGTCCCGGCCGCGGCCATCCCGAGCAGGGCGACCACCAGACCCATCTGACTGACGCTGGACCAGGCGAGGATGGTCTTGGGTTCGGACTGGCGCAGACCCGCGGCCACGGCATAAAAGGTGCCCGTGAGGCCCAGCGCGGTCAGGATCAGGGGGCCGTGCCCGGGGATCTCAAGACCGCCTTCCAGCAGTCGCCATGCCCCCAGGGCGCCGACCTTGATCATCACCCCGCTCAGCACCGCACTGGCCGGCACCGGCGCCACCGCGTGGGCCCGGGGCAGCCAGGCATGCAGCCCCGGCGCGCCCAGCTTCAGGCCGAAGCCGATCGCGAACAGCAGGGCGGCGGCCGATTCCATGCCCGCACCCAGTCCGACGAGATCCGGCGAATTCCCCGGACCGGCGAGCATGGTGGTCCAGGCCACCGCCGTGAACAGCGCGACCTCGCCGATCAGCATCAGGCCGAGGTAGAGCCGTCCGGCCCGCAGGGCCGTCACGCCGCCGGTGTGGGTGACCAGACCGTAGGCCGCGAAGGTCATCAGCGCGAAGCCGGCATAGAAGGTGAGCAGATCCGCCGCCAGCACCAGCAGCAGGTAGCCGGCCAGGGTCAGCAGCCAGAACACGGCAAACCGCAGCGGGTGTGTCAGCGGGTGTCGATGGGCGTACGCCCCGGCGAGCAGCCACAACAGGGCGCCGGGCAACAGAAAGGCGCGGGCCGTGCCATCCAGCGCCAGACGGGCCTGATCCAGCAGCCCGGGCAGCACGATCCCGGCATCGGGGTCGGGGCCTGCCAGGGCCAGCAAGAGCGCCGGCAGGGCCGCCAGCGGCAGCAGGATGGTGGCCCGGCGACGCAGGGCGGGGAGCGCGAGCGCGGTCAGGGCCAGCCATGGCGCCAGCACGGCCAGCAGCAGTGCGAGCTGCGTGGCGTTCATCCGGCCAGCCCCCCGGCCGCAAAGGCCGAGCGCAGCGCCGTGGCGAACAGGCCGCTCCCGATCGCCGCCAGGGCCAGCAGCAATGCGGCCCGGGGCATGGCGAGCGGAATGGGCAGCGGTTGCCCCTGTGCGGGCACCACGGCCGCGTCATCGCTTCCCAACCGCAACGGATCCCGCAGGATGCGCCACAGGTATCCGGCGGTGATGAACGTCCCGAGCACGATCACTGCCGCCCAGGGCCAGGCGCGCGCGGCCAGGGCCGATTCCAGCAGCCACCACTTGGCAACGAAGCCCCCGCTGGGCGGCAGACCCACCAGACTCGCCGCCGCCAGCGCGATCGCGATCCAGGCCAGCAGGCTGCCGCCGGCCATCGGCGGGCCGATACGGCGCAGATGGTCGCTGCCCCATTGCCACGCCAGGCAGCCCGCTGCCAGGAAGAGGCTGCCCTTGGCCAGGCCATGGGCCAGCAGCAGCATCAGCATGCCCGCGTGGGCCTGGTCGGGCAGGGCCCCGGCGGTCGCCAGCGGGAACACCAGCAGGCCGAAGCCCAGCTGCGAGACGGTCGAATACGCGATCACCATCTTCAGATGGCGCTGGAGCATGGCCAGCACACCGCCCCAGATCACCGCCGCCGCCCCCAGCAGGCCCAGCAGCTGTGCCGGCAACCCCGGAAGCATTCCGGCAAACGGACCGAACCACAGACGCACCAGCAGATAGAACGCCGCGGTCACCACCACAGCGGAAAGCACCGCACTGACCGCCGCATGCGCTCGCCCATGGGCCGAGGGCAGCCAGAAATGCAGCGGGAAGATCGCCCCCTTGAGCAACAGACCCAGGGTGATCATCACCGCGGCCGCCAGGGTGACGGGTTCCTCCGCGGCCCGGCCGGTCAGCAGGGCGATATCCAGCGCGCCGTACTGTCCGTAGAGCAGGGCGACGCCCAGAAGATACAGCGTGGACCCCAGCAGCGTTGCGAGGAAATAGCGCCATGCCGCGGCGAGCGCCGGCCCGCCGGCGGCGGCGATCAGGGCCACCGCCGCCAGCGCCACCATCTCCAGGATCACGTAGAGATTGAACAGGTCGGCGGACAGGAACAAGGCATTGAGCCCGCCCCACAGGAACAGCCACAACGGCCAGAAATAACGTCTCTGGCGACTGTCCGGCACCAGACGGCGCTCGGCAAGGCGATAGATCGCCGCGGCCAGCGCGACCACAGTGGTCAGGACAAGCAGGGTCAGGGCGAGGGC
Organism: Thioalkalivibrio halophilus; assembly: GCF_001995255.1. GTDB lineage: Bacteria > Pseudomonadota > Gammaproteobacteria > Ectothiorhodospirales > Ectothiorhodospiraceae > Thioalkalivibrio > Thioalkalivibrio halophilus. The sequence continues at coordinate 87,790 of NZ_MUZR01000003.1, forward strand.
ATCGATCTGCCAGCCGATTCCCAATGGCGCGGCCCAGCCCCCCAGATCCTGGCGCCAGGGGCCGGTGCGCAGGTTTTCGAGGACCAGAACGGCCAGTACCGGCAACAGCAGCAGTCCGGTACCCAGCGTCGCCATGCGGCCCCGGCGCGGATGCGCGAAGGCGACGGCCGCCGCCATCAGCGGCAGCCCCACCACCATGGCCGTGGCCAGCGCGATGCTCACGGGTCGCGCGAGTCCCGGCCGTGGTGGCCGTTCGCGGGCCCGCCACGCTGCTCCAGCAGGCGAACCATCAGCCCCAGCGCCACCGCCGTGGTCGACACCGTCACCACGATGCCCGTCAGCACCATCGCGTGAGGCACGGGGTCCAGTACCTCGGCGGCATGCGCCAGCGCCACCAGCAGCAGGAAGACCGCGGTGGTCAGGACGTTCAGCGCGAGGATCTTGCGCATCAGCTGCGCACGGACGAACAGCCCGTGCAGGCCGATGATCAGCAGCGCGATGGCCAGCAGCAGATACAGGGTCATGCCGGCCTCCGGGTGTCCCAGTCGGCCGGGGGCTCGCCACCCAGATACAGCGCGAACAGCAGCAGCGCGATGGAGAGCCCCGCGGCAAGCTCCAGCAGCAGGATCAGCCAGCCGGCCAGCTCGACCGGGTACTCGAAGAACCCGTGCCCCCCGGCCATCACTGCGAAGGCCACCCCCAGCATCGCGGTCATCCCCAGCGCGAGCGCCCAGCGCCACGGGCCGTAGACGTCACCCGACAGCCAGGGCCGGGCGCCGGCCAGCAGCATCAGCACCCCACCGGCGCCCATCACCGCGCCCGCGGGGAAGGCACCCCCCGGCGCATGACTGCCGCGCCACAGCAGATAGGCCGAGACCAGCACGAAGGCAGGGAACAGCACCCGGCCCAGAGCGGGCAGGGCGGGCGACACCAGTTCGGGCGAGGAAGGCCAGGGGGTGGGGCCCAGCGACCACAGCACGACCACGCCCAGCAGCAGAATGGCGATCTCCAGCAAGGTGTCGAAGGCGCGGAAGTTGAGCAGTACGGCGGTGACCGGGTTTTCCACCCCGGAGCGCCCGAGTTCCGCGGCCACCGGTTCGCCCAGCCCCGGGGCCGGGAGCAGCCACGCCGCCCCGCCCAGGCCGGCCAGCAGCAACAGCCCCATCGGCAGCCAGAACGCCCGGTCGCGCCCGCGCTGGCACACATCCGACGCGCGCCCCGCCTCCCAGTCCAGCCGCCCCAGCGCGGACAGCAGCAGC
>NZ_MUZR01000004.1 GCF_001995255.1 Thioalkalivibrio halophilus
AGCCGCGCCGCCAGATCCGGAATGTTGTGGCGCACCAGCGGCTCGCCCCCGGTCAGGCGCACGCGCCGGGTGCCAAGGCGCCCGAAGGCCGCCATCACCCGCTCGATCTCGTCGAAGGTCAGCCAGTGCTCGGGCACTTCGAAATCGCGAAAGCCCTCCGGCATGCAGTAAAAGCAGCGCAGGTCGCAGCGGTCGGTGACCGACACGCGTACGTATTCGATCGTACGGCCAAAGGGATCCACAAGTCCGCGATCGTTCATCGAAGCTCCCGGCCTCGGGCGAGGCGATATGTTTGGCAGGACATATCGTAGGTCATGCGTGTCAGCATGTCGGAAATCGCACAGTTCCGGCGCAAGAATAAATAAATTCTTTCGCGAATAACTCCAGTCTATGCGTGCATAGAAAAGTCTCGTTGGCACCCGGCTCGCCGGGCATCCACAATACGCGGTGGACAACTGAACCGACAGTCAACGAGGTCGCGCCCATGAGTGCCCTGCCCGAATTCGAAGATCACGGCAAGCAGGAGATCAAGTACACCACCTGTTACATGTGTGCCTGTCGCTGTGGCATCAAGGTCACCGTGGAGGACAACAAGGTCCGCTACATCCAGGGGAACCGGCATCATCCGATCAACAAGGGCGTGCTCTGTGCCAAGGGCAACGCCGGGATCATGAAGCAGCAGTCCCCGGCCCGCCTGCACCAGCCGATGCGCCGCAAGCCGGGCACCGAGCGCGGCGCCGGCGAGTTCGAGCCGATCTCCTGGGACGAGGCCATCGATACCCTGTCCGAACGCCTGAAAAAGATCCGCGAGACCGATCCGCGCAAGCTGGCGTTCTTTACCGGCCGTGACCAGATGCAGGCCCTGACCGGCCTGTGGGCGACCCAGTTCGGCACCTACAACTGGGCGGCCCACGGCGGCTTCTGTTCGGTGAACATGGCCGCCGGCGGCCTGTACACCACCGGCTTCGCCTTCTGGGAATTCGGTGATCCCGACTGGGACCGCACCAAGTACCACATGCTGTGGGGCGTGGCCGAGGACCATGCCTCCAACCCGATCAAGATCGGGCTGGAGAAGCTCAAGCGCAACGGCGGCAAGTTCGTGGCCATCAACCCGGTGCGCACCGGCTACCAGGCGATCGCCGACGAATGGGTGGGCATCAAGCCCGGCACCGACGGCCTGTTCGCGCTGTCGATGCTGCACGTACTGCTGAAGAACAGCCAGTTCGACTGGGACTTCCTGGTGCGCTACACCAACGCCACCCAGCTGGTGGTGCAGACCCCGGGGCAGCAGGGCGACGGCCTGATCCTGCGCGACGACAACGGCAACCCGCTGGTCTGGGAGCTGGAGAAGGAAGACTTCGTTGACGGCAGTCAGGTGGACATCAAGCCGGCGCTGTTCGGCGAGTACACCGCGCCCGACGGCCGCCCGGTCAAGACCGTGATGACCCTGCTGGCCGAGCGCTATCTGGATGACGAGTACTCCCCGGAGAACACTGCCGAGATCACCGGCGTGCCGGCCGAGCAGACCGAGCGCCTGGCGCTGGAGATGGCCCACGTCGCGTTCAAGGAGACCATCGAGCTCGATATCGAGTGGACCGACTCCTGGGGCCGCAAGCACGACAAGGTGTTCGGCCGCCCGGTGTCCATGCACGCGATGCGCGGCATTTCCGCGCACTCCAACGGCTTCCAGACCTGCCGCGCGATCCACTTCCTGCAGATCATGCTGGGTTCGGTGGACTGCCCCGGCGGTCACCTGGCCAAGCCGCCGTATCCCAAGCACGTCCCGCCGGGCATCAAGCCGGCGAAGGAATGCGCGCCGAACACCCCGCTGAAGAGCCCGCCGCTGGGGTTCCCGACCGCGCCGGAAGACCTGGTCATCGATGACGACGGCAACCCGCTGCGCATCGACAAGGCCTATTCCTGGGATGCGCCGATCTCCAACCACGGCATGATGCACATGGTCGTGACCAACGCGGTCAAGGGTGACCCGTACCCGATCGACACGCTCATCTTCTTCATGGCGAACATGTCGTGGAACTCCACGATGAACACCGCCGAAGTGATGGACATGCTGCGGGCCAAGGACGAGAACGGCGAGTACAAGATCCCGTACCTGGTGGTCTCGGACGCGTTCAACTCCGAGATGGTCAGCTTTGCCGACCTGGTGCTGCCGGATACTACCTATCTGGAACGCTACGACACCATCTCCATGCTCGACCGCCCGATCTCCGAGCCGGCCGCGGCGGCCGACTCCATCCGCCATCCGATTCTCGAGCCGGATCGCGACGTGCGCCCGTGGCAGGAGGTGATGGTCGAGCTGGCCGGCCGCCTGAAGTTCCCGGCATTCACGAAGGACGACGGCAGCCGCAAGTTTGCCGACTACAAGGACTTCATCGTCAACTTCGAGAAGGAGCCGGGCATCGGCTTTCTGTCGGGTTATCGTGGCAAGGATGGCCAGAGCCACCTGCGCGGCGAGCCGAACCCGAAGCAGTGGGAGGCGTACATCGAGAACCAGGGGTTCTTCATGTATCACCTGCCGGAGAGCCAGCAGTTCTACCGCTACGCCAACCAGGAGTATCTGGAGCTGGCGAAGCACGCCGGCTGGGTGGGCAAGACCGACCCGATCACCATCGAGCTCTACTCCGAGACCCAGCAGCGCTTCAAGCTGGCCGGTCAGGGCCTGTATGACGGTCCGCAGCCGACGAAACAGGAGCACAAGGATCGCCTGACCGAGTTCTTCGATCCGCTGCCGATCTGGCACAAGCCGCTGGAGCAGACCCGCATCGACGAGGACGAGTACCCGTTCTACGCGGTCAACCAGCGCCCGATGTTCATGTATCACTCCTGGGATTCGCAGAACGCCTGGCTGCGCCAGATCTGTGCCCAGAACTACCTGTACATGAACCGCCAGAAGGCCGAGTCCATGGGCATCGAGGACCTGTCCTGGGTGTGGCTGGAGTCGCACAACGGCAAGATCCGCGTGCAGGTGAAGCTGATCGAGGGCTGCGAGCCCAATACCGTCTGGACCTGGAATGCGATCGGCAAGCAGAAGGGCGCCTGGGGGCTGAAGGACGACGCCAACGAGTCGCAGAAGGGCTTCCTGATGAATCACCTCATCAGCGAGCTGCTGCCGAAGAAGGGCGACCCGGTGGACGATATCACCAACTCCGACCCGGTCACCGGCCAGGCCGCGTGGTATGACCTGAAGGTCAAGATCACGCCGGCCGAGCCGGAGGAAAGGGGCTCCTGGCCGCAGTTCGACAAGGTCAAGGCCACGCCGGGCATGTCCGAATCGCCGGACCAGCTGCGCTACCACGCGCACAAGCCCGTGCACCTGAACCGCGACATCCGCGACGTGCTGACCCGCGGCTCGCTGGACGACGACAAGAACTGAGCCGGCCCGCCCCGTGGCGGCCCGGCGCCGTCACGGGGCTCGCCCGCACGAACGATCTGAGGGAGTACCAACCATGCGTCTTGGACTCGTAATCGACATGGATACCTGCGTGGGCTGCCATGCCTGCGCGGTGGCCTGCAAGCAGTGGAACACCAGCGGCACCACCGGACCGCTGACCGACTATCAGCCCTACGGGGAAGACCCCAGTGGCGTGTGGTTCAACCGCATTCGCCACTATGAGGTCGGGGACTACCCCAACAACAAGACCGTCAACATCCCGATGTCCTGCATGCACTGCGAGCATGCCGACTGCGTGAACGTCTGCCCGACCGGCGCCTCCTACAAGCGCCCGGAAGACGGCATCGTGCTGGTCGACCAGGACAAGTGCATGGGCTGCAACTACTGCGCCTGGGCCTGCCCCTACGGCGCCCGCGAGCTGGACCGCGAAGACGGCGTGATGAAGAAGTGCACCCTGTGCGTGGACCGCATCTACGACGAGGCCCTGCCGCCGGAAGAGCGCCAGCCGGCCTGCGTGATCACCTGCCCGGCGCATGCGCGCTTCTTCGGTGACTTCGACGACGAAGAATCCGAGGTCAGCCGTCTGGTGCGCGAACGCGGCGGGGTGAAGCAGATGCCCGAGCTGGGCTACAAGCCGGTCAATACGTATCTGCCGCCGCGAGTCACCCGCCCCATTCCCACCGACGATGTGCGTGCCAATACGCTGATCAGCTCGGTGAAGGACTGGGTCAACAAGATGGTGGCGCGCTAAAGCGCCGCACCCGGGGAGAAAACACCATGCATCCTGCACTTTCCGTCATCCTGTTCACGGTCACTTCGGGCGCCGGCTATGGTCTGTTCGTCCTGCTGGTGATCTTTCATCTGGCCGGCATCGGTCCGGCGATGAGCCACGGTGAACTGATCGCCCACGGCGTTGCCGCGCTGGGCCTGATTACCTTCGGCCTGCTCCTTTCCACCGGCCACCTGGCGAACAAGAAGAACGCCTGGCGTTCGTTCATGCGCTTCAAGACCTCCTGGCTCTCGCGCGAGGCGGTGTTTGCCGTGCTGTTCTATCCGTTTGCGCTGGTTTATGGCCTCTGCGTGTTGCTGTTCGGTCCGGAGATCGGCCCGCTGGGCATGGTGGCCGGCCTGGTGGCCGCGATCCTCGCCGTGATCACGCTGTTCTCGACGGGCATGATCTACGGCTGCCTGAAGACCATCCGTCAGTGGAACACCGCACTGACCCCGGCCAACTACATCATGCTGGGCGTGGCCACCGGCGCGGTCGCCTATGCGGCCATTGCCAGCGCCTTTGGCAACGCCACCGCGATGCACGCCGGCGTGGCCATCGTGATGCTGCTGATCGCCGCGGTCCTCAAGGGGATCTACTATTTCTGGATCTCGCGCGTGACCGGCCCGACGATCAACACGGCCACCACCTTCAACCGTGCCACGGTGCGGCTGCTGGATACCGGCCACACCGCCGGTACGTTCCTGACCGACGAGTTTGGTTACGACCCGGGCAAGAACACCACGGACATCCTGAAGATGGCGGTGTTCCTGCTGGGCTTTATCGTCCCCGCGCTGGTGTTCGCGGCGGTGCTGACCGGCGCCCCCGCAGCGATCGGCTGGCTGGCCCTGGTGTCTACCCTGATCGGGGTCGGCATGGAGCGCTGGCTGTTCTTCGCCGAGGCCAAGCACGTGGTCCGCCTGTATCACGGTGCCCAGCACACCTGACCCGACGCGGCCGTAGTGCCGCAGCAAAAGACCCCGCAACCGGGTTCCCGGGTGCGGGGTCTTTTCGTTCAGGGGAACCCGACGCAGATGCCCGTCGGGTCGTTCGGGGATGCCGGGTTACTTGTTCTTGCCGGCCTCGCGCACGTTGTGCACGACCACATAGCCCACCCAGCCGAGGAAGACAAGGATGCCTAGCAGGGTCGCAATGGTCAGGATGCCGATCGGGGACTGAAACAGGATTTCGGTAATCATGGCGCTCTCCCTGTGGTATATGCCGCACCTGCTACGAAAATAGACCTGTTCCCCGCGGGGCTGCCATGACCTGTCTCAATCTTTCGGCGGCTCTTCCTCTCTGGCGCTGCCGTTGACGACCACACAGTTGCGTCCCCGGGATTTGGCCGCGTAGAGGGCATCATCGGCCCGCCGCAGCGCATCGTCGGCGCCCCTGTCGTCCGCGCGAAGGATGGTCACCCCGATGCTGGTCGTCACCCCGGTGGTGTTCGGGCGTTCGGGCTGCGGCTCCATCGCCTCCACACGGGCCCGTACGCGCTCCGCGGTGTGCTCGGCGCCTTCCGGCGAGGTGCCGTGGAGGAGGATCGCGAATTCCTCGCCGCCCAGGCGTGCGGCGCGGTCGCCGGCCCGCAGCGCGGATGCGATACAGTCGGCGAACTCGACCAGCACCTGATCGCCGATCTCGTGACCGTAACGGTCGTTGAACCGCTTGAAGTGGTCGATGTCCAGCATCAGCAGGCCGGCGGTGTAGCCCGGTTCCCGGCGCATGCGCGCGTATTCGCGCTCCAGTTCGTCCATGAACAGCCGGCGGTTGGCCAGCCCGGTCAGCGGGTCGGTGCGCGCCAGCGTTTCCAGGCGCTGCTCCATTCGTTTGTGTTCGGTGATGTCCTGGACCACGCCCACCATGCGCCGGGCGTGCTGATCACGGTCGCGCTCGATCACTTGCCCTGCATCCAGCAGCCAGGCCTCGGACCCGGAGGGGTGGCGCACCCGGAATTCCGCGGAATAGCGCAAGGTTTCGCCCGCGAGGTGTCGCTGCAGCGCGGTGTCCCGGCGCTCGCGATCATCCGGATGCAGGACCTGCTCCCACAGCGTTATGGGCCCGATTCCTTCCGCCTCCGCCAGGCCTGTGAGCTCGCCCCAGCGGCGGTCGACATACATCGAATCCTGATCGACCCGCCAGTCCCACAGACCCAGGTGGGCCCCTTCGAGTGCGGCGGCCATGCGCGCCTCCGATTCGCGGACCCGTCCCTCCAGACTCGCGCGGCTGCGGGCATAGCGGATCGCGCGCACCAGGGTGGAGGTCTCGATACGACCCTTGACCAGGTAGTCCGCCGCCCCGGCCTCCAGTGTCCTGAGAGCGAAATCCTCGTCGTCGTAACCGGTCAGCACGATGATCGGCGTCTCCCGGAACCACTCGCGTGCGGCGCGTACGGTGTACAGCCCGGTGCTGTCAGGCAGTGACAGGTCGAGCAGAACGACGGCGGGCGACACCTTGTCCAGGACCTGCGGCACCGCCGACAAACGGTCGACCCAGGTGACGTCGAAGCGATCGCGGGCGGAGCCCCGCAGGCCGAAGCGCACCAGGTCGGCGTCTCCCGGCTCGTCTTCCACCAGTAGCACCGGCACGCCCTCCCTGCGGGTGTCCTCCGGGGCCGTTGCATGGTCTCCGCCTTTCCGGGGCGCTTCCGGCGAGGCGTCGCGACGCTCGGTCGGGGAAGGGGCGGGGGTCGGAGACGGGGCGTGCTCCGCCAGCGGCAGGTTCCAGTCCTGCGCCAGTCGCTGTACCCGGACGCAGAACTGTTCCATGTCCAGCGGCTTGACCATGTAGTCGGCCGCACCGTTTTGCCGGCTGGCGCGGATGTCGCGTTCCAGATCCGAGGTGGACAGGACGACCACCGGGGTCGCGTCCGCCTGATCGGTTTCGCGCAGGCGTTGCAGGAACTCCAGGCCGCCCATGTGCGGCATGTTCAGGTCCAGCAGGATCAGCCCCGGCTGCGGGGCATGGTCGTAGGGCGCCTCACCCGCCAGAAACCGCAGGGCCTCGCGCCCGTCGTTCACGTGATGCAGGCGCGCGGTGACCCCGGCTTCCTCGAAGGCCATGCGCGTCAGGTGGACGTCCGCCGGTTCGTCTTCCACCAGCAGGACGTCGGTGACCGGCTCGGCGTTCTCGCTCATCGGGTGGTCTCCACGGGCCCCTTCATCCGTTCGATTCGTTATCAGTCTGCTCGTCGCCCGGGATCCGGCGGGGTATCCGGAACCAGAAGGTGCTGCCGTGTCCCGGTCCGTCCGATTCGGCGCCGATGCGGCCGCCGTGATGTTCCACGATCCGGCGGCACAGCGCCAGACCGATACCGCTGCCCTCGTATTCGCCGTGACCGTGCAGGCGCGAGAAGACCCGGAACAGTCGATCCTCCTGATCCTGCGGGATGCCAACCCCGTTGTCGCGCACGCGGACCTCCCAGTGGTCGCCATCGATGCGTCCGTCGATGCGGACCTCGGGGCGCGTGTCGCCCGGCACGTACTTCAGCGCATTGTCGATCAGGTTCTGCAGCAGGCGTACCAGCTCGTCCTGGCTGGCGACCAGGCGCGGCCAGTCGCCTTCGACGTCGATGCGCGCGGATGTTTCGGTCACTGCCGGCTGCAGGAACGCCAGAGCGGTGTCCAGGACCTCGCGGGTGTCCAGCGGAGCCATGGGGTCGGTCTTGCGTCCCACTCGGGAGTATTCCAGCAGGCCCACGATCATGCGGTCCATGCGTCGGGCGCCCTCGGTGGCGTAACCGAGGAAACGCTGCTGGTCGGCATCCAGCTGTTCGCCCAGGCTGCGCTCCAGCAGCTGCAGGTAGCTGCTGACCATGCGCAGCGGCTGGCGCAGATCGTGGGATACCCCGTAGGCGAACTGCTCCAGCTCCTCGTTGGAGCGGCGCAGCTCCAGATTCAGCCCTTCCAGGGCCTGTTGCACCCGGTGGCGTTCCAGTACGTTGCCCAGCAGGTCCGCCACGTGCCGCAGGGTCTCGGCATCCTCCGGCCCCCAGGATGCCGTGCCGTGTACGTCCACTACACCCAGCAGGCCCACGGGGTCGCCGGCGGCCTGTAGCGGAGCGGCCATCATCGCCCGTATGCCCAGAGCCCGCATGAGCTCGTGTTCGGCGGAGGAGCTCTCGCCGGTGTGAGCGTTACCGGGCATCTGCATCAGCTGTCCCTGCTCCATCCGTTGCCGCCAGGCCGGCAGATCGTCCAGGTTCAGCGCCTGCAGTTCATCCTTTTTCCGCGGGATGCCCGGGGCCGCCCATTCGTGGGTGTTGTCCATCAGCGACCCGTTGCGCCGCAGCAGAAGAACCGCGGACCGGCTGGCTCCCAGCAGTTCCCCCAGCACCTCCAGCGATTCCTCGATCGCCCGGTCCACGTCGCGTCGGGTCACCAGACGCGTAGCGATGTCGGAGGTCGCGCGGTCGGCGGCCTGGCGCCGGGCCAGGGCTTCTTCCGTGGCCTTGCGTTCGGTGATGTCGAGCACCGTCCCCAGCATCCACAGAGGCGTGCCCTCGTCGTCGAATTCGACCTCGCCCTGCTGGTAGACCGTGCGGATCTCGCCGTCCGGGCGCAGGATCCGGTGTTCCACCCGGTAGGGCACACCCGGGCCGCTCACCGAGGCATCGATGGCCGCGCGGACCGTGTCGCGGTCGTCGGGGTGGACCCGTTCCATGAAGGCCGCCTCGGTCGCGCCCCATTGGTCGTGGTCCAGTCCGAAGATGCGGTAGACCTCCTCTGACCAGCGGATCTCGCCGGAGCGGAAATCGGATATCCAGTTGCCCATGTGGGCGATGCGCTGGGCCTCGGCCAGTTCGTTCTCGCGCTGGCGCAGCTCGGCCTCGACCTCCTTGAGCCGCTGGATGTCGACGTGGATGCCCGTCATTCGCCGCGGCTCGCCCAGCGGGCCCCACTCGACCACGCGTCCTCGACCCAGGGTCCACAGCCATCCACCGTCGGCAAGGCGGTAGCGGAACTCGATGGAGAATTTCCCGCCCTCGGCCAACTGGCGCTGTACTTCCGCTTCCGCCTGGACAAGATCCTCCGGGTGGATCCGGTTGCGCCAGTCCTCGTAGGCCAGCAACCGGCCCTCCCCCGGGTCCTCGCCCAGCATGCGCCAGCACTGATCATCCCAGTGGATCCGGTCTTCCGGGACATCCCATTCCCAGATGCCGAAGCGCGCGGCCTCCTGGGCCAGGCGGAAGCGGGCCTCGCTGTCGGCCAGGGCCCGTTCCATCACCTTGCGCACCGAGATGTCCTGGAAGGACACCACCACGCCGGTCAGTTCGCCGGTGTCGTCGCGCGTGGGCGAGGCGTAGACCAGGACCGGGAAGGCCTCACCGTCCTGGCGCCAGAAATGATCTTCCCAGGCCTCCACCGTCTCGCCACTGAGCAGGACCCCGTGGATCGGGCATTCTTGCGCGGGATAATGCGAGCCGTCGGGATGGCTGTGATGTGTCGTGGCGTGAGAATCCCGCCCCAGGGCCTCGGTCTGGTCGGCGAAGCCCAGCAGGCGACAACCGGTGGGGTTGATGAAGCTGAAACGACCCTCCCGGTCGATGCCGAACACGCCTTCGCCCAGGCTGGCCAGCAGGTTCTCGCGGAAGCGGCGTTCCTCGCTGCGCGCAACCTCCATCGTGAATCGCTGGCTGACGTCGCGCACGATCATCAGCACTTCGCGGTCGTTCAGCGGGACCACCCGGGCCTCGAAATGGCCGGGCATGCCCAGTGCAGTCGTGTCGTATTCGAAGTCGCGGACCTCGCCGCTGTCCAGTGCCTCGCGGATCGCCCGCGTCCCCTGTTCCGCATAGGCGGGCGGGAACAGCTCGTCCAGGCGCCGCCCGAGAAACTCCTCGGGTGGCATCAGCAGCATCTCTTCCGAGACGGCCTCGCATTCGATGAAGGTGCCGTCGCGGTCCATGCGGAACAGGCTGTCCGGCAGGGCCCGCATCAGTGCGCGCGCGTGGGCCTCGCTGCGCTCCAGCGCCGCCGCCTTGTCTTCCAGTTCCCGGCGCACGGTCGTCAGGCGACGGTTCACCAGGACCAGGCCGAGGATCAATGCGAGCATGAGACTGCCGACCACCAGCGTCAGGGTGACCTGCTGGCCGTAGACCTGCATGAATTCCCGCAGGGTAAGCTGCGGGAGGGCATCGAAGGGCGGCAGTCGGAGTTCGCGTGCCAGCTCCTCTACCGGTTCGTAGTCCATGGGTACCGCAAAGCCGTCGATACCCGCGGCCTGCGCGGGTGCCGACTGGCGGTCCAGTTCCAGCAGGGCGACCAGCATGCGGTGACTGAGCTCGCGGGGTACGTGGCCAATCGCGATGAACGGCCATTCCGGATACAGCCGGGTGGACAGCGCCAGCGGGAAATCCGCCATGTCCTGGCGGGCGATCACTCGGATCTCCTCCGGGTCGATCCGACCGGCATCCTGCAGGCGTTCCAGGACCCCGATTCGCACGAACCCCACGTCCGCTTCGCCGTCCAGCACCCGTTCCACCACACGGTCGTGTGGCATCCCGGTGAATTCGATGTCTGCATCACGCGGTGTCGCGCCGCGTTCGCGCAGTTCCCGCGCCTGGGCCTGGTAGCCGCCCAGTGATTCGGGCACTACGGCCGCGATTCGCTGCCCGGCGACGTCTTCCCAGTCCTGGATGTGATCGTGGTCGGCGCGGGTAAAGGCGACTCCGCCGAATCCGCGTACCGGTGTTCCTTTTCGCACCGGGATCAGGGTCGCCAGGGCACCCGACAGATGGCTGTCGCTGCGAATGCGGATGAAATGGGTGGGGTTGGTCAGCAGGAAATCCAGCCGGTTGTTGCGCAGCTCCTGATCCAGCGCCGAGTATTCGGCGATCACCGCGTCCACCGTCACATCATCCAGTTCCGCGTCCAGGTGCTGGATCAGCGGCTCCCAGCGATCCCGGGCCACATCTTCCGGTTCGAAGGCCAGGATCCCCACGGTCACGCTGCGTTCGGCCACCGCCGGTGTTGCCGCCAGCATCAGCAGGGCGATAAGCAGGGGTGCCGCGATCCCGATTGCGTATCTCATCGGGGGTCCTCGCGTGGCAGCAGGTCGTGGCGTACCAGCTCATCTCCAAAGTCGCGGTCCAGCGGTGCGCCTGCGTCTTCCGACAGACCGGCAATCTCCCGTGCCGCCAGCAGGACCCGGGAGTCGGAACCATCCAGAAGCCGGCGGTTGCTGGCCGGGTCCGGCAGCACCAGTCCACGGAAGGTCTCCATGGCGCGGTGGCCGGGGACCCCGAGGCGTTCCGCCATGCGGTAGCCCGCGTCCACCGGATTGGCGCGCAGGTGATGCAGGGCACGGAAATGCGCCGCGATCAGGTGGCGGGTTGATCGCTCGAGGCGTTCCAGGTGGCCGGCCTCGATCGCGAGGACATCGAAGATCGTGTCCGGCATCGCCCGGCTGTCGAACAGGACGTGCGCGCCGTCGTCCCGCAGGCGGTCGGCGACGGGCTGATAGGTCACCACGGCATCCACTTCATCCCGCTCCCAGGCGGCCTCCTGCTCGTCGATGGTCAGCGACACGGTTTTCACCTGGTCACGACCGAGGCCCGCCGTGTCCAGGGTGTGGTGGAGCATCAGGGCCCCCAGGGCCGAGTCTTCCACGCCGACCCGGCGCCCGGCCAGATCTTCCAGGGCCTCGATTCCGGGGCGCGCCAGCACCATGTCGGCCCCCGCGGAGATGTTGAAGACCAGCACGATGCGAAGATCCGTCCCCCGGGCGCGCACCCGCAGCACCTCATCCAGGGTCAGCGCCGCACCATGGACCTCTCCGGTGGCCAGCCGGCGCATGGATTCGCTGGCGGAGGCGGTCTCGCGCAGTCGGACCCGCTCGGGGTCCAGCCAGCCCATGGCCCGCGCCAGGAACATCGGCTCGTAGCCCGGCCATACGTGGCCGGCAATCTCCAGTGGCGGCTCCGGGCGGCCACAGGCCCCCAGCAGGGCGGGGAGGGTGGCGCCAGCGGCGACCAGAAAATGGCGTCGATCCATGTACATGTCCGCGTCTGGCGGGGGCGGCCCGGCTGGTCCGGGCGGTTGATAAGGTGTTCCAGTCTACAGCCTCCCGGTCCGGTGCGTCCCCGTTGGTTACAATGCCGCGATGAATGGCGAATGGATGATCACCTTCGAGATCGCGGCCACGCTGTTCGCCGGCCTCGGGCTGTTCTTCGTCGGTATCCGGCTGATCGGCGAACACCTGCGCCAGCTCGCGGATCAGCGCCTGCGGGCGCTGGTGGGGCGCGCGACCGGTTCCAGCCGCGCGGCGGCCCTGCTCGGTCTGGTCGGCGGGGCCATCACGCAGAGCATCCACGCGGTGATCTTCGTGCTGATCTCGCTGGTGACCGCCGGCGTGCTGGACGCCCGGCGGGCGCAGCCGGTGATCAACTACGCCAACCTCGGGACCTCGCTGCTGGTCCTGATCGCTGCGCTCGATCTGACCCTGCTGGTGTTCATCCTCGTCGGGGTGACCGGACTGCTGTTCTACTTCGATCGCGACCGGTCGGCGCGGGTGCGCCACCTGATCCGGGCCATGCTCGGCATCGGGCTGCTGTTCCTCGGCCTGATGTTCATCAAGGAGGGGGCCAAGCCGCTGAGCGAACTGGCCTGGATGACCGATCTGATGTCGCTGTCGGCGCAGTCGCTGCTGATCGCGTTCGTGACCGGACTGGTGTTCGCGGTGATCGCGCATTCGGCTTCCAGCATCACCATCGTGACCATGGCGCTGGCGGCCGGCGGCGTGATCGATCTCGAATACGGCCTGGTGGTGGTCTACGGGGCGAGCTTCGGCACGGGCCTGTCGACCCTGATCCTGGCCGCCTCGCACAAGGGGCTGGGGCGCCAGCTGGCGCTTTACCAGTTCATCCTGAAGGGGCTCGGGCTGCTGGTGCTGCTGCCACTGTTCTGGATAGAGTTCTATGGTGGCATCCCGTTGGTGGCCGCCGCGTTGCAGGCTACGGGAGCCGGCATCGGCCTGCAGATCGCGTTCGCCTATATCCTCTACCAGGTGGTCTGCGACCTCGCGATGCACCCGGTCCACGGCCGGGTCTCCCGGTTCCTCGAGCGCACGGCCCCGCCCACCGAGGAAGAAGCCCTGGGCAAGCCCCGCTTCATCTATGCCGGGGCCCGCAATGATGCCGGATCGGCCCTGGTGCTGGCGGAACAGGAACAGCTGCGGCTGCTGCAGCGACTGCCCGATTATCTGGACGCCGTGCGTGACGACGCCGATGGCGCCGGACACGATCGGCGGGCCCTGCACCGCGGCAATCTGCAGGTGACCGAGGCGATCGAGCGTTTTCTCGACGATATCCTGTCCGGGGCGCTGAGCGGGGCCACGCTCGACCACGCAATCGTGCTGAAGAACCGCAACCAGCTCCTGCACCAGCTTGAGGAGACCCTGAACGACCTTGCCACGGAGATCGAACGGGCCCGGCGGGCGGGCGCCGGCAGCGAGGCCGGCGCACTGACCCACAACGTGGCCGAGACCCTGCACATGATGCTGCTGACGCTGAATGATGCGGCGCGCACCGGCGATCCCGAGGACATCGCCCTGCTGCAGTCCCTGACCCACGACCGCTCCGAGCTGATGGATTCGATCCGTCGCCGGCTGCTGGCTTCCGGGGATCTGGACGGGGCCGTGCGCGAGGCGGTCTTTGGCGCGACCAGCCTGTTCGAACGCGGTATCTGGGTGCTCCGGCGCTATGCGCTGTTGCTGGACCCGCCGGCGGGTGCGTCGTACGAGGCCGGGCCCGCGACCGAGGGTGTGGCTACGTAGACCGCGTTTTCATTCTTCCGGCCGGGATTCATGTGCGCCGATCAGGGCGCGGATCGCACCGGTCATCTGGTTGCTCAACGCCTCCATCTCGCCAAACCGGGCGAGGGCCCGTGCGGCGTGACCCTCGCGTTTGAGCCGGACCAGCTCGTCGCCCAGCTGATGGACCTGATCGTGCAGGGCGTGGATCGACGGCACGCGGTCGCCGTCGGGGTCATGGGCATGCAGCCAGCGACCGAACGGGCACCGTCGCGGATCCGGCTCGGGCGGCCATTCCGTCCGGTCCTGCAGGAACTCCTGCAGCGAGTTGACCCAGGCGCGGTGGGCGACGATGCCGAACAGCATCGGGCGCAGCTCGTTCGCGACCGGCGTGGCCTGCGTCCAGCTGGCGTGCGGCTGCCACTGCGCCTGCCACGACAGCAGCTGGTCGGCGGGCATGGGGCGGGCGATGGCATAGCCCTGGGCCATTTCGCAGCCCAGCTGCAGCAGCATCTCGCCGTGCAGTTCGGTCTCCACCCCTTCGGCGATCACTTCGCGCTGGAAGCTCCCGGCCAGCCCGATGATCCCGTGCAGGATGGACAGGTCATCCGGGTCGTACAGCATGTCGCGCACGAAGCTCTGGTCGATTTTGAGGGTCTCGACCGGCAGGCGCTTGAGATAGGACAGCGAGGAATAGCCGGTACCGAAATCGTCCAGCGAGAAACGCACGCCCAGTTCCCGGCACTCGTGGATCAGGGACGACACGTGGGTGATGTCCTGCAGGGCGCTGGTCTCGACCACTTCCAGTTCCAGATCCCCGGGCTGTACCCGGGGGTGGCGGGCGAGGGCGGCGCGCAGCCCGGCGATGAAGTAGGGGTCGCTCAGCTGCAGCGCATCCACGTTGACGCTGACCGTCAGCGGGCGGCCCTGTTCGCGCCACTGTTCGATCTGCGCGAGCACCATGTCGATCACCCGGCTGCCCAGCTCCACCATCAGCGGATGGCCTTCCAGCTGCGGCAGGAATGCGCCCGGGGGCCGCAGGCCGTGCTCCGGATGCTGCCACCGGATCAGGGCTTCGGCCCCCACCAGTTCGCCGTTGCGCATCGACACCTTGGGCTGGTAGAAGAGCACGAACTCGTCGTTCGCCAGGCCCTGGCGGATGGCCTCCAGGGCTTCGTGCTGATCGCGCAGGTTGCGATCGAATGCCACATCGAACAGGTGGTAGCGGTCCCCGCCGGCCAGCTTGGCCTGATACATCGCCTGGTCCGCCTGACGCAGCAGCTGGTCGGCGTCCATGGGTTCGGCCTGGGGATACAGGCTGACCCCGAGGCTGGCGGTGACCTGCAGGCGGTGACTGCCGTCGTGCACCGGGCGGGAAGCGGTCTCGCGCAGGCGCTGCAACAGCGGCTGGGCGGATTCCACGTCCGGCAGGTCCAGCAGCACCGCGACGAACTCGTCGCCACCCAGCCGCGCCAGCGTATCGCCTTCGCGCAGGCATCCCTTCAGACGCTCCGCCAGTGCCACCAGCATGCGATCGCCCACCTCGTGGCCGTGACCGTCGTTGATCTCCTTGAAGCGGTCCAGGTCGAGGTAGACCAGCGCCAGTTGTTGTCCACGCCGCGCCTCCTGGGCCATGGCCTGATGCAGACGGTCGGCCAGCAATACCCGGTTGGGCAGCTCGGTGAGCGCGTCGAAATGAGCCATGTATTCCAGCTGACGCTGCTGTTCCTTCAGCGGGGTGATGTCGGAGAACAGCCCGACATAGCGCTGGATCGCGCCCTCGCCATCGCGAACCGCGCTGATGGTCAGCATCTCGGCGTACAGTTCGCCGTCCTTGCGCCGGTTCCACACCTCGCCCGACCAGCTTCCCTCGGCCCGGAGGGTCTGCCACAGGTCCGCGTAGAAGGCCTCGTCGTGCTTGCCGGACTGCAGCATGCTCGGATTGCGGCTCAGCACCTCCTCGCGCCGGTAGCCGGTGATGCGCGAGAAGGCGGTATTCACGTCGAGGATGCGGCCCTGCGGGTCCGTGATGAGGATCCCCTCGTTGGCATGATGGAAGACGCTGGCGGCCTGCATCAGCCGATCTTCGGCCTCGCTGCGCTGCATCTCGGAGGCAACACGGTCAACGAACAGCCCGAGCATCGCGGGGGCCAGTTCGTGCAGGCGCTCTTTCAGCGGCTGGCGACTCAGGGTCACCAGGATGCCCAGGGCCCGGCCCTGCCGATCCATCAGGTTGTGGCCGACATAGGCCTCGATGTCCATCTCCTCGAGCAGGTGGTCCTGCGGGAACAGGCTCCGGATGTTCTCCGGGTAACAGGCGGTACCGTCTTTCGTCACGTTGGCACAGGGGGTGCCAGCCAGATCGTAGCGGAAGGGCGTCAGTGGCTGACCGTCGGCCCAGCCGGCAAACGCCTCCACCCGATGCTGCCCCTCCTCCAGGCGGCCGACGAAGGCGATCTCGGTCCCGAGCGATTCGCACAGCAGGCGGCAGGCACGCTGGAAGAACTCCTCGCCGCCCAGCCGGGCCAGTTCACCGTTGAGCGTGGAGAGGGTCTGTTCGATGAGCTTGTGTTCGGTGATGTCACGACTGATGCCGAACACGCCGCGCACCCGCCCCTGGGGGTCGAACAGCGGCCACTTGTGGGTTTGCACGTAACCCGGGCGGCCATCGGCATCGTAGAACGGGTCGACCCGATTGAGTATTGGCCGGCCCTCGGCAAAGATGGCTTTCTCTTCCTCCTCGTAGATCCGCGCGGTATCCGCGGGGAAGATCTCGCGATCATGCTTGCCCACCATCTCGCGCCAGTCATCGTGCCCGGTGACGCGTGCCATCGGCTGGCTGCAGAAGCGGATGCGGCTTTGCGCGTCCTTGAAATAGATGAAATCGGTGGTCTGGTCGAGGAAGGTGTGAAAGTCCTCGCTGAAGGTCCGCAGGCGCTCTTCGATACGGCGGCGCCGGCGGATGTTCAGCGCCAGGGCGACGACCAGCACGGACAGTACCACCAGGCCGCCGATCAGCCAGTACCGCAGCTGGCGCTCCCGGGCGACGATCTCGGTGGACTGCAGCTCGACCATTTCCTCCAGGCGTTCCTGATAATGCCAGAGGCCCTGCTGGAGGTTGCGGCCGGGGGTGATGTCCTGAATCACCGAAAGCAGCAGGGTCTGGTCGTTGAAGGGGAACGGATGGGAATGCACTTCAACGGTGCGGATCTCGCCATCGGCCAGGCGGTGGCGGAAGATGAAATAGTTGCGCCCCTCGCGCGCGGCCAGCTCGCGTTCCTCGGCGACCTGCTCCGGGGTGAAGGTGTTGATCTGCTGGATCGGCATGCCGCGCAGTTCTTCCCGCGAGTAGCCGTAGAAGGACGCCGCGGCGGGATTGGCATCGACGATCTCGCCGGACTCCGGCTCGATCCACAGCATCACCACCCCGTGCTGATCGAAGACCTCCTCGAACTCGGGTGCCCCGGCTAGCGCCGTCCCCCCGGCGGCCGCCAGGCTCAGCAGCACCAGCAGCCAGGCGGCTCGCAGCCAGTGGGTCGCGTTCGAACGCCTCATGCGCCTCCGGACGCGGGACGCCCGCGTGCACCCGGGCGGCGGGTGGCGGGTGGCGAGTCTGCATCGCGAGGGGGATGCCGGTTTCCGGAAATCATGCGCTACCGATCAGGCGAAAATGCTGGCCAATGTACTGCACGACCGGCCTTGAACACCATATTTTCAAGGCCTCGTGCGCCGAGACCGCAACGGGAAGACCCGTTGAGAAACCGGGGGACGGCAGGGCCATGGGAGCCTGCCACGATTCCGCGTGCTTGAGCCAGTGGAGTCGTTCCGTCAATGCCTGCCCGTTTCGGAACGTCCCCGCAGCGCATGCACAGGAACGTCCGCTGCCAGTGCTCGAATGCGGGGCGCCAGTTTGACGCGGGGGGTGCGCGGGCTCCCCGGGACCCGGCAGGACGTGTATTCGGGATGCTGTACCGGGCTGCCCGGGCGCCGCCGGTGATCTCGGCGGCGATTCTGGTTCGGTGCCGCGAGCGGGGGTAGAGTTGTGAGCCACGCACAATCAGGGAGGACCCAGGGATGGGGCAGGACAAGGACGCTGCGGGCCGGGCCCGTGGGCACGATTACGGGTACAAGCTGCTGTTCAGTCACCCGGAGATGCTGGCGGATCTCATTCGCGGGTATGTCCGCGAGCCATGGGTGGAGCGGCTGGATTTTTCCACGCTGAGCCGGGTGAGTGACGGCTACGTCAGCGAGGACCTGCGCGAGCGCGAGGACGACATGGTCTGGCGCGTGCGTTGGGCGGGGGACGGGCAGTGGCTGTATGTGTATTTGCTGCTGGAGTTCCAGTCCTCGCCGGAGCGGTTCATGGCGCTGCGGCTGATGACCTATCTGGGGCTGCTGTACGAGGATCTGCGCAAGGGCGCTCAATTGACGGCTTCCGGTCGATTGCCGCCGGTGTTGCCGGTGGTGCTCTACAGCGGTTCGCGCCGCTGGCAGGCGCCGGAGGAGGTTGCAGAGCTGATCGAGACGGTTCCGGGCGGTCTGGAACGCTATCGCCCGCAGTTGCGTTATCTGCTGCTGGACGAAAGCCGTTTTCGGGACGACGGGCTGCCGGAGGTGCGCAATCTTGCGGCGGCGCTGTTTGCGCTGGAGAACAGCCGTCGTCCGGAGGACATGGAACGGGTCCTGGAGAGGCTGGTGGCGTGGTTGCGGCGTCCGGAACAGACGGGACTGCGGCGGAGTTTTACGGTGTGGATCAAGCGCGTGTTGCTGCCGGCGCGCGTGCCGGGTGTAGACTTGGAACAGGTAGCGGACTTGCAGGAGGTACGCAGCATGCTTGCGGAACGTGTGGAGGAATGGACCCGGGACTGGAAGCAGCAGGGGATCGAGGAGGGGCGAAGGGAAGGACGCGAACTGGGTCGTGAAGAGGGTCGTGAAGAGGGCCGAAAGGAAGGCGAGGAAGCCGTGCTGCTGCGCCTGGTGGAGATGCGTTTCGGCGCCGAGGTGGCCGAAACGTATCGTGCCCGAATCGAACAGGCGGATTCGGAGACGTTGCTGCGCTGGTCCGAGCGGATTCTGACGGCAAAACGTCCGGAAGATCTCTTCGCCTGACGGCCGGCCGTCAGGCCAGCCGGATGGCCTTCCGTCTGCGTGCTCCGTACGCTCGCCGAGGACCGGTTCCGGCACAAAAGCTCGGAGCCGTGCATCTCGCCTGCCCCGTCTTCAATGTCGTCATCGGCCGTTGTGGGAGGTTCACCGATGAACCACCCGGATCGGATGGCAGGGCCTGGATCTTGCGGGAAATGGCGCGCCCGAGAGGATTCGAACCTCTGACTTCCACCTCCGGAGGGTGGCGCTCTATCCAGCTGAGCTACGGGCGCTTCGCGGCAGTATGCTACGCCTCGGCCGGTTCTGCGTCCAGTCTTTCGTGTGGCTGCGAGTGGATCACGCGTGTCTCACGGGACGCGCTTGTTCGCCCTCGGGGAATCCTGTTTACTCGTCCGCACTTTGCGACAGGGGCACCACGCGGCGGGAAACGGGATGACAGGGATCGGGAGTGCGGGAGACAGGAGCATCCTGCGGGCGCTGGCGGGGCTGGGCCTGACGGTGTTACTGGCCACGGATGTGGCGGCGGGGACTGACGCGGCGCGCGAGGCGGCGGTGGAGGCCGCGCGGGCCGGGGATGGCGCGGCGGCGATCGTCGAGCTCGAGCGGCTGCACCGCAGTGCCCCGACGGATCCGGCGGTGCTGGCGGATCTGGTGGTGGTCCTGCGCAACGAGGGGGAGAACGAGCGCATCGTCGAATGGATGGAGGGCCGCGCGCCGGCCTCGCTGCCGGACTATGCCCACATGAGCTGGGCGGGTGCGCTGCGCGACCAGGGGCGTTTTGCCGACGCGGCCGATGTCCTCGCCGATTCGCGCCATGCCATCGGTCCGCGGGCGCATTTGCTGTACGCGGCGGCGCTCGCCGAATCGGGTTTTCCCGACCAGGCGCTGGAGGCCCTGCCGGCGCCGGGCACCCCCGGCCTGGACGCCGACGAGCATACACTCATGGCCTACGTGCTGCGGATCGCGGGAGAGCCGCGCGCGGCCCTGCGGGCGGCGCGTCATGCGCTGGATGCCGAACCCGGGCTGGAAGATGCGCTGCGGCAGCGGATCCTGGCGCTGTCAGGGGTCGGGGCGGCGGGTTCGGCGCGGCGGCTGGCCGATGCGAATCCCGGCCTGATGTCCGCGGAGCTGCACGCCACGCTGGTCAATGATCACCTCGCGGCGCAGCTCCGCGAGGCGCTGCGGGAACGCCTCCGCCGGGAGCGTGCCGGGCAGATGGCACGGCGCGACGAGCCGGTGGAAGAGGTGCTGGAATCCCTGCAGGTGGCGCGCCTCGGAATGGATCCCGGAGGTACGGCTTTTCGGCGCAACACGCACGATCAGATCTTTGTGCTGCGCGAACTCGGCCGGCATGCCGAAGCGGTGGCCCTGTGGGAAGGCCTGGAGGATCGGGATGCCGCGCCGCCCTACGTGCGCCGCGCGGTCGCCGACGGGTATCTGGCGACCCGGGAGCCGGAGCGGGCCGGAGAGATGTACGCCGCCCTGATTGGGGAATCCGACAGCCCCGACGCCTCCCTGCTGACCAGCCGCTATTTCTCGCTGATCGAGGCCGAGGATTACGCTGCGGCCGCAGAGGTGCTGGAGCGGCTGGTGGATGAAACCCCGATCTGGCTGCGGGTCCCGGAGGAGCGTCCGGCCGACACCCCGAACTGGGAGCGCGTCGGGGTCGAGCAGATGCAGGCGATGGACCGCGCCTACCGCAATCGCGCGGATCAGGCCGATGCCATGCTGGCCGAGCGGATCCGGCGGGCTCCGGCCAACGCCGATTTGCGCAATGCCCATGCCCGCGTCCTGCGCTGGCGGGGCTGGCCGCAGGCCTCGGTCGAAGCCACGCAGCTGGCGGAACTGGAGGCCCCCGAGGCGGCCGATACTCGCCTCAATCATGCCGCCAATGCGCGTGATCTGGGGGACTTCGCGCGCTGGGAGCAGGAGCTGGAGACCCTGGAGCGGGACTTCCCGCGCAACTCCCGGGTGCGGACGCTGGCGCGTCAGTGGGAGGATCGCGGCCGCCCGGCGATCCGCGGCGAGGTGGAGTACGGGCGGACCTCCGGACCGGACGACCAGACCGGACTGACCGGCGATCGCGACCTGCGTACCGAGCTGCGTCTGGATTCGCCATGGAGTCGCCGTAACCACCTGCGGGCCTTTGCGCTGCACCGGACCGAGCAGGGTGAGTATGACGATCGCTGGCTGCGTCAGGACCGGGTGGGCGTGGGCCTGGAATGGGAGGCCCTGCGGCGCAATGCCTGGGTGCGCCTGGATGCCGACCGGCAGGACAGCTCACAGATCGGTGTGGCCGCGGGCTGGTCGCACTGGCTGAACGATCACTGGAATTACAGTCTGGAGGTCGACTCGCGGTCGCTTCACACCCCACTGCGCGCCAGCGATGCCGGGCTTGACGGGGAGCGTCTGAACGGCTCGGTCTTCTGGCGCGCGAGCGAGCGCCTGTCGGCCTACGGCGGGCTGTCCCTGCTGCGCATCGATGACGGCAACCGGCGCGTGTCCGCTACCGCGGGTGCGACGCGCAGGCTGCATGCCTCCGCGCATCACGTGACCGAGGGCGGCGTGGACCTGTTTGCCGAGCGCAATTCGCAGCCCGGCGGGCCCTATTTCAATCCGCGCCACAGTGCCAGTGGTTCCCTGCGTCTGCAGCACGACTGGCTGACCTGGCGCGATTACGACCGGTCGCTGACCCAGGAATTCCGGGTGTCGGCGGGCATGGGTTATCAGGCGGATTTCGGCTCGGCGGCGATCGGGGATGCCGGTTATCACCACCGCTGGCAGCTGGGGCCGCGCTGGTCGCTGCATTACGGAGTCGGGGCCAGTACCCGGGTCTACGACGGCGACCGCGAGCAGCGGTATTACCTGCAGGCCGGTTTCGAGGGGAGGTTCTGATGAAGCGCTGGATGCTGGGCCTGGTCGGGTTCTGGCTGGGGCTGCCGGCGGTGGCCCTGGCGGAAGCGGATACTGCGAACCCCGGGGTGCCGGAGATCCCGGAGGGCCACTATTTCACCCTCGCCTACCACGATGTACGCGACGAGGTGGAGCCGGAGATCGACGCGGACCCCTATGCGGTCAGCACGCAGCGGCTGGCGCGCTGGTTCGAATGGATGCAGGAGAACGACTGGAATCCGGTCTCGCTGGAAGATATCGAGGCGGCCGGCCGGGGCGAGGCATCGCTGCCGCCCAATGCCGTGCTGCTGATCTTCGATGACGGGCTGCGCAGCATGTATACGCATGTGTTCCCGCTGCTGGAGGAGTTCGATTACCCGGCGGTTTCCGCGATTACGACGAGCTGGCAGGAAGCGGCACGGGATGGTCGCGAGGTAGATTACGACGGCGGGCGATTTTCCGATGTGGGGGAAGACTTCGCCGATCCCGATGACCCGCGGATCGTGGCGGCGGGCGGCGAGACGCTGTACGCCGATGATTTCTTCACCTGGGACGAGGCGCGCGAGATGCACGATTCGGGGCTGGTGGAGTTCGCCAGCCACTCCCATGACCTGCACCACGGGATTCTGGCCAATCCGCAGGGCAACACGCAGCCGGCCGCGGTGGTTCGCGAGTACGACCCGGAATCCGGCGCATACGAATCGGAAGAGGCCTTCGAGCAGCGTATCCGCGAGGACCTGGAACGCAGCTCCCGGGTGCTTGAAGAGCGCCTCGGCGAGGCGCCCCGTGCGATCGTCTGGCCCTACGGGGCGGGCACCGAGGCGATCGAGGAGATCGCTGCGGAGGTCGGCATGCCGTATTCCTTTACCCTTGGCAGCCGGCTGTTCAGCCCTGCGGGCCGGCGTGCGGATATTGGTCGGATGCTGATCATGGACGATCCTCTGCCTGCCGATATCCTCGCCGGCATCACCAACCGGCTGGATCCGCCCCGGGACTACCAGCGCGCCGTGCACGTGGACCTGGACTACATCCACGATCCCGACCCCGAACAGACCAACCGTAATCTGGGCCAGCTACTGGACCGGATCAAGGACATGCAGGTGCGCAGTGTCTACCTCCAGGCGTTCGCCGATCCCGACGGGGACGGCAATGCCGATGCCCTGTATTTCCCCAACCGGCACCTTCCCGTGCGCGACGACCTCTTCAATCGCGTCGCCTGGCAGCTGCGTACCCGCGCCGGGGTGGAGGTCTATGCCTGGATGCCGTTGCTGTCCTTTGACCTGCCCGATCGCGAACGGCAGGCCGGGCTCTCGGTGCGTCACTGGACCGCCGACGGCGAGATCGAGCGCTCCGATCGCGACTACCGGCGCATGAGCCCGTTCCTGCCGGAGAGCGCGGAGCTGGTCGGGGAGATCTACGAGGACCTCGGGCGCATGGCGCCCGGCATCCACGGGATCCTGATCCACGACGATGCCTATCTGGGCGACGATGAGGACGCCGCCGCCTGCCTGCCGGAGGCCCGCTGGCCGGGCAGCGACGACCCGATCCGCGAGTGCCGCCTGGAACCGCGCGACAGGACCCGCGCGCTGATCGAATTCGGCGCGGCCATGGTGGAACGTGCCGGACGCCACATCGCGGTCGGCAACGACCTCAGGGTGGCCCGCAACATGTATGCCCGGCCGGTGCTGGATCCGGATGCCGAGGCGCGCTTCGCCCAGGCCCTGGGGCCGTTCGTCGAGCATTACGACGAGGTGGCCCTGATGGCGATGCCCTACCTGGATGGTACCGACCTGCCCGAGGAGAAGTGGTTCGACCGGCTGTTCGAAGCGGTGGATGAACACCCGAAGGGTGTCGATCGCGTGGTGTTCGAGCTGCAGACGCGGGACTGGGAAGAAAACGAGTGGATTCCCACCCGCACCCTGGTCGCCTGGATCGAGCAGCTCAAGCGCCGCGGGGCCGGCCATTTTGCCTATTACCCGGACGATCCCTTCAACGATCACCCCGAACTCGAGGTGATCCGCGAGGGCATGTCCCTGACCGGATTTCCCTACTGACATGCCGGTGCGGGACGGGAAGCGGGCGATCGCCGCATTTCGCGGTCGCCGATCAAGGATGACGGGAGTGCATGATGATCCGTGACGTAATGTTCGCGTTTGCCTTTTTCTACCCGCTGATCATGGCCTGGATGTGGATGTTCGGCGGGCTCTGGTACTACCTGCGCTGGGAACGGGGCAACCGTACGCCGCCACCGGTGAAGGGGGACCCGGGGGTCAGCATCATCATCCCCTGCTTCAACGAAGAGGCCCAGATCCGCGAGACCATCGCCTACGCCCTCGCCTCCGAATACCCGGACTTCGAGGTCATCGCGGTCAATGACGGCAGTGGCGACAACAGCGCCGCGATCCTCGACGAACTGGCGTACGAACACCCGCGCCTGCGGGTCATCCACCTGGCCTCCAATCAGGGCAAGGCCGTGGCCCTGCGCACCGGGGCCCTCGCCGCCCGCAACGAATACCTGGTGTGCATCGATGGCGACGCCCTGCTGCACCCGGAGGCGGTGCACTGGCTGGCGTTTCACCTGGCGTCGGGGCCCCGCGTCGGCGCGGTCACCGGCAACCCGCGTATCCTCAATCGCACCACCATGCTGGGCAAGCTGCAGGTGGGCGAGTTCTCCTCCATCATCGGCCTGATCAAGCGGGCGCAGCGGGTCTATGGGCGGGTCTTCACGATCTCCGGGGTGATCGCGGGGTTCCGCCGGACCGCGCTCGATCGGGTCGGGTACTGGGCTCCCGACATGGTCACCGAGGACATCGACATCTCCTGGCGCCTGCAGATGGATCACTGGGACGTGCGCTACGAGGCCAACGCCCTGACCTACATCTACATGCCGGAAACCCTGCGCGGCCTGTGGAAGCAGCGCCTGCGCTGGGCCCAGGGCGGGGTCGAGGCGCTGGTGCGCCATCTCCCGGATCTGTTCATGTGGCGACGCCGGCGTTTCTGGATGGTGGCGCTGGAATTCGGGGTCAGTGTCCTGTGGGCCTACGTGATCCTGTTCATCATGCTGCTGTTCGTGGTCGGCCAGCTGGTACCCCTGCCGCCGCAGTGGCACATCGAGACCCTGCTGCCACAATGGAACGGGGTGATCCTGGGTGTGACCTGTCTGATCCAGTTCCTGGTGAGTCTCGCGATCGACCGCCACTACGAACCGCGCCGCCGGTTCCTGCGCAACTATCTCTGGATCATCTGGTACCCGCTGGCGTTCTGGGTGCTGTCGGTGTTCACCACCGTGGCGGCTTTCCCGCGTGCGCTGTCCAAGCCGCGCGGCATGCGGGCCCGCTGGACCAGCCCGGACCGCGGCCTGCGGGCGGAAGCGTCGGGAGAGGGCCGTGACTGACGCAAGGCAGCGCCCCCGGATTCCGGAGGTCCTCGATTTTCCCGAGCTGCGCACCGCCCGCCACCGGGGGGTGGGAGCGATGCTGGCGCTCGCCGGGTGGGCGCTCTGGCTCTATCTGCTGACGCCGTTGCTGGCCCTGGGGGGCTGGGTGTTCGGGTTCGGGCGGTTCGAGGAATATGTCCTCGATGACCCGCTGCGTACGGCCTTCACGGTGCAGATCTACGTGCTGGTGGTGATCGTGGCCGGGGCCCTGTTCCTCGGCTGGGCGATCTACAATATGGTCCGTTTCCGCGGACGTGAACGCCGCCGGGCGCCGCCGCCGGTGAATGCCGAGGGTCTGGCCCGCTCGTTCGGGCTCGATCCGTTCGCCGTGCAGCGGACACAGGGTGCCCGGGTCGGCGTGGTGCAGTTTGATGAGGACGGGCGGGTGCTGGATACCCGTCTCCTGGTGCCCTTGTCGGTGGAGAAGGCGGCCGGCCCCCCCGGTGCGCATTCGGAGTATTCGAGTGCTGCACTCGGTTTGTGGCCTGCCGCTGCCGGATGCCCTATACTTCCGCCCCTCGTGCGCGCCCGTGCGCCGCAGCTTTCAGGGCCGCGCCCGGATTCCAGGGGAAACCAAAATCAAGGCCGCATTCGGCCGGATCTCGGAGGGAGAGAAGTGGCGAATCAACCGATCAAGATGGATGCCGGGAACAAGGTGCTGCTGTTCGTCTCGGCGATCGCGCTGGCGGGCGCGGTCATTTTCCTGGTGGCCCAGCTGGTGAACTGGCTCGGCCAGATGGGCACGGCGGAACGCACCACCATCACCGAGGAACAGCTCGCGGAGCGCCTGACTCCGGCGGGGCGGGTCGAGGCTGGCCCGGTCGACGCGGCGGACGAAGAAGCGGCCGATCTGAGTCCCGGGGATGTCTATCAGAATGTATGCGCGGCCTGTCATGACACGGGGGCCTCGGGGGCGCCCATCGTGGACGACACCGATGAATGGTCCTCGCGCTTCAGTGACAAGGGCATGGATACCCTCTTTGATCACTCCCTCAACGGCTTCAATGCGATGCCGGCGAAGGGCGGAGACCCGAGTCTGAGTGACGACGAGGTCCGCCGTGCGGTCGCCTATATGCTGGACCAGGCGGACGTGGATCATGGCTGGTCGCCGGACAACGGTGCCGCTGAGAACGGCAACGATGAGGAAGCCGTGAGCGAGACGGCAGAAGAGGTCGCCGCCGAGGACGAGGCCGCTGCGGAGGAAGCCGCCGCGAACGGTGAGGCCGTCAACGGCATCGATCTCGCTTCCGGCGATGCCACCCGGGCCGAGAACCAGCTGTTCGGCACCTGCGTGGCCTGCCACGGCGCCCGGGGCCAGGGCGTGGGCATCTTCCCGAGCATCGCCGGGAATACGGCGGAGTTCATTGCCGGTCGCCTGGTGGCGTACCGCGCCGGCGAGACGGTGGGTGACGATACCCACCTGATGGCCCCGAACGCGCGCAATCTGTCGGATCAGGACATCGCCGATCTGGCCGTCTATATCGCGACGCTGGAAGAGTAAACCGGGCCTTCGGTCGCAGCCCCGTCGCGGTGCGGAACCCGCGGCGGGGCTTTTTCGTGTCTACTCCACGCGCCAATGGTCCAGGGCACGGAAGCTGAGGGCCTCGGTCAGCTGGGCGCGGCCGATGGTCGGTGCCCCGGCAAGGTCGGCCAGGCTGCGGGCGACGCGCAGGATCCGGTGGTAGGCCCGGGCCGACAGGCGAAAACGTTCCGCGGCGGCATCCAGCAGCGCCCGTTCTTCCTCGGGCAGGCTGGCGTGCTGCTGCAGGGCACGGCCTTCCAGCATCCGGTTCAGACAGCCCTGGCGTTCCAGCTGGAGCCGGCGCGCCGCGGCTACGCGGCGGGCAACCGTGGTGCTGTCCTCGGCGTCCGGGTCGGGGGTGTCGCGGCCGAGTTCCGCCGGCGGAATGCGCGGTACGTCGATCGCGAGGTCGATCCGGTCCAGCAGCGGCGCCGACAGCCGCTTGCGATGGCGCCCGCGCTGCTCCGGGGTGCACTGGCACGCGTTCCCCAGGTCACAATCGAAGCCCTGCGGGCAGGGATTCATGGCGCCGACCAGCTGGAAATGCGCCGGGAATTCGGCCTGGTGGGCGGCGCGGGAGATGTGGATGACGCCGGTCTCCAGGGGCTCGCGCAGCACGTCCAGCACTCGCCGGTCGAACTCGGTCAGCTCGTCCAGGAACAGCACTCCATTGTGGGCCAGCGAGATCTCTCCCGGGCGGGGCGTCCCGCCGCCCCCCACCAGGGCCACGCCCGAGGCTGTGTGGTGCGGCTGCCGGAACGGGCGGCTGCGCCAGTCCTCGTGCAGGTGCCGGGTGCCGCGCAGGCTGTGGATCGCGGCGGTTTCCAGGGCTTCGGCGTCATCCATGGGCGGCAGGAGCCCGGGCATGCGGGCGGCGAGCATGGACTTGCCGCTGCCCGGCGGTCCGACCATCAGCAGGTGATGCCCGCCGGCGGCGGCGATCTCCAGCGCGCGGCGTGCGCGATGCTGGCCGCGTACGTCGGCCAGGTCGGGGTAGGCCGGCGGACACGCCGCCGGAGGTTCGGCGGCGGGCAGGGCGGGGCCCCCGTTGAGGGCCGCGCAGACCTCGCCCAGGTGGCGCGCGGTGACGATGTCGGCACGCCCGGTCAGGGCGGCCTCGCGACCGTCATCGGGGTTCAGGACCAGCTGGTGCCCCGCCTCGCCGGCGGCCAGTCCGGCCGGCAGGGCGCCGCCCACCGGACGGATGTGCCCGTCGAGGCTCAGTTCGCCGAGGAATTCGCGGGTATCCAGGGCGCTCTGCGGGACCTGTTCACTGGCCGCCAGGATCCCCAGTGCAATCCCCAGATCGAAGCGCCCGCCCTCCTTGGGCAGGTCGGCGGGCGCCAGGTTGACGGTGATGCGCCGACGCGGAAACTCGAAGCCTGCGGTCTGGATGGCCGCGCGCACGCGGTCGCGGCTTTCGCGCACCGCGGCCTCGGGCAGGCCGACGATCTGGAAGGCCGGCAGGCCGTTGGCCAGGTGGGTCTCGATGGTGACGGCCGGTGCGCGGATCCCGTCGGTCGCGCGCGCGGTAACAATGGCGATGGGCATCCCTGCCTCTCCCTGTTCGGGCCGGGCGTTCCGGGCCCGGCGGCAACTGGTTGGTGATGGCGCGGCCGCGGGCGGCGCCACATGCGGCGATCAGTTGTCGGAATCGGTGTCCTGCGGCCGGGCGGCCTGCTCGAGGGCTTCCACCCGGGCCTCCAGTTCGGCGAGGCGCTCGCGGGTGCGCTCCAGCAGGGCGACCTGGACGTCGAAGTCCTCGCGGGTCACCACATCCATGCGCTCCAGCCCGGCCTGCAGCGAGCTGCGCACCTGGCGGTGGACGTCTTCCTGCACGCTGCGCACCGATTCCGGCAGGCTTTCGGTAATGCGTCGGGCGAGGTCATCGAAATGTTTCGGGTCAAGCATGCCTGCGGTCTCCGGG
Organism: Thioalkalivibrio halophilus; assembly: GCF_001995255.1. GTDB lineage: Bacteria > Pseudomonadota > Gammaproteobacteria > Ectothiorhodospirales > Ectothiorhodospiraceae > Thioalkalivibrio > Thioalkalivibrio halophilus. The sequence continues at coordinate 28,815 of NZ_MUZR01000004.1, forward strand.
TTTCGGTTCTTCCAGTCTAACGCGTTCCGGTGTCATTGCGAGGCCGAGCGGCCGCCATCCACCGGGATCACCTGGCCGGTGATGTAGGGGGATTCCAGCAGCAGGAAGCGCACGGTGCGGGCGATATCCGCCGGCTCGCCGGGCCGCTTGAGGGCCGTGCGCTCCACCATTGCCTCGTGGGGGGCGACGTTGGCCGGGTCTTCGGGAGTGAGGATGGCCCCCGGTGCCACGCCGTTGACGCGCACCTCCGGACCCAGCTCGCGTGCCAGCGACTGGGTCAGGGCATGCAGCCCGGCCTTGGCCGCCGAATACACCGGATAGCCGCTCAGCGGTCGCAGGGCGTGGATGTCGACGATGTTCACCACCGCGCCGCCGCTCGCCCGCAGGGCGGGGGTGCAGGCCTGGGTCAGGAACAGCGGGGCGCGCACGTTGGAGCCCATCAGGTCGTCCCATTGCGCCATGGTGATCTCGCCCACCGGCGTGGGGTAGAAGGTGGAGGCGTTGTTGACCAGAAAGTCCAGCCGGCCGCGCCAGTCATGCGCTTCCCGGGCCAGGGCCTCAGGGGCCTGCGGGTCGAGCAGGTCGGCCTGCAGCGGCCGGGCACTGTCGGGACGCCGGGCGTTCAGTTCGTCGGTCAGCGCTTCGGCATCGGCGCGCGAGCGCCGACAGTGCACGATGACGTCCAGTCCGGCGGCGTGCAGTTCGCGCGCGATGGCCGCGCCGATGCGCCGCGCGCCGCCGGTGATCAGGACCACGCGGCGTTCGCCGCCGTCCTCCGGGGGTTTCGGTGAATCCTTGCCTGGGGCACTCTCTGTCACTGCCAACTCCCTGCATGGAACGAATGACCAATGCCGCCGGCAGAATCTAGCACAGGATCCAGCAGCGACTCCGGGGATCCGGGTGCGGCCCTTTCCGCCCGCCTGGTGGACTCCCTGCAACAGAGCATCCGCGAGGCCGGAGGGTTCCTGCCCTTCGTCGAATATATGGACCGGGCGCTTTATGCGCCGGGTCTGGGATATTACGTCAACGGGGCGCACAAGCTGGGTGCGGGCGGGGATTTCGTGACCGCGCCGGAGATCTCGCCGTTGTTCGGCGAGACCCTGGCGGCATGGCTGGCGCCCGTGCTGCAGCAGGACCTGGACGGTGAGGGGGTGATCCTCGAGTTCGGTGGTGGCACCGGGCGGCTGGCAGGCGACGTGCTGGCGACCCTGCGCGAGGCGGGAGTGCCGTGGGCGGGCTACTGGATCCTGGAGGTCAGTCCGGATCTGCGCGAGCGCCAGCGCGAGTATCTGCAGGCGGTGCTGCCGGCGGAAGACTTCGCGCGGGTGACCTGGCTGGATGCCCTGCCGGGCGAGCCCTGGCGCGGCGTGGTGCTGGCCAACGAGGTGCTGGATGCCCTGCCGGTGGAGCTGTTCCGCTGGCGTGACGGGGCGGTGGGGCAGATGGGCGTGTCCGCGGACGAGGGCGGCCTGGTGCTGGCCGAACGCCCGGCGCCGGAGCCGCTGCGCAGCGCAGTGTACGAGCTGCACGCGCGCTGCGGGCCGTGGCCCGAGGGTTACACCTCGGAGTGGCGTCCGGCCCAGAACGCCTGGGTCGCGGCCGCGGCGGAGCATCTGGAGCGCGGCGCGGTGGTGATCGTCGACTACGGCTTCCCGCGCGACGCCTTCTACGCCCCGGAGCGGCATCAGGGGACGCTGGTGGGCTACCACCGTCAGCAGATGGTGCTGGATCCACTGGCGCAGCCGGGGCTGATGGATCTGACCGCCAGCGTGGATTTTACCGCGGTCGCGGAGGCCGCGGATGCCGCCGGGCTGGAGGTCGCGGTGTACGCCGCACAGGGCGAGTTCCTGCTGGCGGCCGGCCTTCCCGCGCGCTTCGATGCGCGGGTGGGCGACGCCAGTGACGCCGAGACCACCCTGCGTGCGGCGCAGGCGGTGCGCATGCTGACGCTGCCGGGGGAGATGGGCGAGCGCTTTCAGGTGATGGCCCTGACCCGCGACTGCCCGTCGCTGCCGCGGGCCGGCCTTCCCGACCGCCGGGGGCGCCTGTGATGGAGACACGGGGGCGGTGCGGGCACTTTCCCGCCGGGGCGCCGCGGGGCATGATTCCCGGATGAACGTACTCGGCATCGAAACTTCCTGCGACGAGACCGGCGTGGCGCTGATCAGCGACCGCGACGGTCTGCTCGCGCACCGGCTCTACAGCCAGACCGACCTGCACGCGGTCTACGGCGGGGTAGTGCCCGAGCTGGCCTCCCGGGACCATGTCAGGCGCTTGCTGCCGCTGGTGCGCGCGGTGCTGGACGAGGCGGGCATGCGCGGGGGGGAGCTGGATGCCATCGCCTACACCGGCGGGCCGGGGCTGCTGGGCGCGCTGCTTACGGGTGCCGCAGTGGCGCGTTCGCTCGCCTGGGGCTGGGGTGTCCCGGCCCTGCCGGTGCATCACCTCGAGGGGCATCTGCTGGCGCCAATGCTGGAGGGCGAGTTCGAGTTTCCCTTCCTGGTGCTACTGGTGTCCGGCGGCCACACCCAGCTGATCCACGCGCGTGCCCTGGGCGACTATGAGCTGCTGGGCGAGAGCATCGACGATGCCGCCGGCGAGGCCTTCGACAAGACCGCGAAGCTCCTGGGTCTGGGCTATCCGGGCGGGCCGGCGCTGGCGCGGCTGGCGGCCGACGGACAGGCGGATGTGCTGCGCCTGCCGCGGCCGATGCTTGACCGGCCCGGTCTGGACATGAGCTTCTCCGGGCTGAAGACCGCAGTGCTGACGGCCGTGCGCAAGGGCGGACATGCCCCGGCCGACGTCGCGCGGGCGTTCGAGGAGGCGGTCAGCGAGACCCTGGTGGAGAAGACCCGGCGTGCGCTGAAGCAGAGCCGTGCGCCGGCGCTGGTGGTGGCCGGCGGGGTGGCCGCGAACGCGACCCTGCGCGCGGGTCTGGAACGGATGGCGCGCGAGAGCGGCGTGCCGGTGCATTTTCCGCGGGCGGAATTCTGCACCGACAACGGGGCGATGATCGCGCTGGCCGGCCTGCGCCGGTTGCAGACCGGGCGCGCCGCCGAGGCGGTGGACGACGCCGGCACCCCGGTCATCCATGCCCGGGCGCGCTGGCCGCTGGCGGAGCTGACCGGCTGAAGCCGTGCCGCAGCCGTGCTACGCGGAGCCGTCTCCTCCGGCGTCGTCTTCCCCGGAGGCGGGCTTTTTCTTCTCGCCGATGCGGGATTCCTCGCCGCGCATCAGCCGCCGGATGTTTTCGTCATGGCGGATGAACAGGATCAGGGCCATCACCGCGACCAGCGTGACGATCCAGAAATCCGGCTCGCCCGGGGCGAAGGCCAGGTACAGCGGCGCCGCGCCGGCGGCCACCAGCGCCGCCAGCGAGGAATAGCGCCAGATCGCAGCGACCGCCAGCCAGGTCAGCGCGCTCAGCAGGGCGACCAGCGGGTTTAGCGCCAGCAGGACGCCCAGCGCGGTGGCGACACCCTTGCCGCCCTGAAAGCGGTAGTACACTGGCAGGACGTGGCCGAGGAAGGCCGCCAGGCCGACGGCACCCGCGGCCCAGCCCGGCAGGTCCGTCCACTGCAGGACGATGAAGACCGGCAGCCAGCCTTTGGCCACGTCGCCCAGCAGGGTGATCAGGGCCGCCGTGCGCCCGCCGGTACGCAGCACGTTGGTGGCCCCGGGGTTGCGCGAGCCGCTGGTGCGGGGATCGGGCAGCCGCAGCGCATGGCTGACCAGGATCGCGCTGGATACGGACCCGAGCAGATAGGCGAGGACGATGGCAATGGCGCTGAGCATGGTGGAGCGGTTCCGGTTGGCGAATGCGGGCCCATCATACGCAACGGGGCGTGGCCGGGGCAGGGGGCGCTCGTGAGCGACGGCAGCGCCCCCGCGCTGGTTCTGCTGCATGGCTGGGGATTCTCGGGCGCTGTCTGGGAGCCCGTGATCCGTGCGCTGCGGGCGCGGGGGTACGCGGGGAGGATCCATGCCCCGGACCTGCCCGGCCATGGCGCCGCCGGCGGCGGTGACGAGCTGGCCGATCCGGATGCCGTCGCCGCGCAGCTGGTGGCGGGGTTGCCCGACGATCTCGAGAGTCCCGTGTGGGCCGGCTGGTCGCTGGGCGCACTGCCCGCGCTGGCCATCCGGGGAGCAGACGCGCGGGGACGCATCCTGGTGGCGGGGAGTCCGCGCTTCGTGTGCGCGGCGGACTGGCCGGAGGCAATGGATCCCCGCGAGCTGGAGGGCTTTGCCCGCCTGCTCGGCAGCGACACCGGGCGCCTGCGCCGCCAGTTTGCTGCGCTGTGCGCGCGGGGCGCGCAGGAGCCCGCCGCGCTCGCGCGTTCCCTGCGCGGCGGGCTGGAAGCGGCGGCGGCGCGACCCGAGGCCCTGGCGGCGGGGCTCGCCGCGCTGCGTGACGCGGACCGGCGTGGCGATCTGGGCGCCGGGTCGCCGCTGGCCGCGCTGCTGGCCGAAGACGACGCCCTGATCCCGCCGGGTCTGGAACGGCATCTGGCGACCCGGGTGCCCGGGGCGCGCATCCGGCGGGTGCCCGGTCCGCACGCCCTGCCGCTGGCGGCGCCCGATACGGTCGCCGAATTCATCCATGCAACGCTGGCGGAGATCCCCGCATGAGCGACATCGACCCTTCCGGCTTCGAACTCGACAAGGCACGGGTGCGTGAAGGCTTTGCCCGCGCCGCTGCCGACTACGAAACGCACGCGGCAGTGCAGCGCGAGGTTCAGGGGCGCCTGCTCGAACGCCTGGACCTGATCCGCATGCAGCCGGAACGCGTGATCGATCTGGGCTGCGGGATCGGCGAATCGTTCGACGACCTGGCCCGCCGTTACCGCAGCGCCCGCCTGACCGGGGTCGACTTCGCGCCGGCCATGCTGCAGCGAGCCCGCCGGCGCGGGCGCTGGCTGCGGCGCCCGCGGGTGCTGTGTGCCGACATGGAGGCCCTGCCGCTGGCCGACGCCTCGCAGGATCTGGCGATCTCCAGCGCCGCACTGCAGTGGTGCAGCAGTCTGGATCGCGCGTTTGCCGAGGTCCGCCGGATCCTGGCGCCCGGTGGCCTGTGGATGTTCACCACCTTCGGCCCGGCCACCCTGAGCGAGCTGCGTGAGGCGTTCGCCGCGGTGGACGGCGGCGCGGCCGCCCACGTGAATGCCTTCATCGATATGCATGACATCGGCGATGCCCTGGTACGCGCAGGCTTCGCCGACCCGGTGATGGACCAGGAAAGCCTGACGCTGACCTACCCCGATCTGACCCGCCTGGTGCGGGATCTGCGAGGCGTGGGTGTCCGCAATGCCCTGTCGGGGCGCGGCCGCGGGCTGATGGGGCCGCGGCGCCTGGTGGCCGTGGCCGAAGCCTACGCCGAACGATTCGGCGTGGAAGGCCGTCTGCCGGCTACCTGGGAGGTGGTGTACGGGCACGCCTGGGTGCCGGACGCGCCCCCGCCGCGTGCGCCGGAAGGCCGCACCATCCCCATTCGGCCGATCTCCTGACGTCCGCCCCTCGCACTCCCTCGAAAATCCCGCGACAAAATCGCGGGTGCGTGATTTGCCTCAACACCGAGTGGAATCACTCGGTGCACTCTCGCGTCAGGGGTATCCGCCGGTGTATCCTTCAGCGGCCAGAAAGTTCCCCTGCTCTCGAACGAATGTCCGACTGCAGGGGGTGGTCTTGGTTTTTTTTGTCGACCGGTAATGGGGTAGAGTTCTGAGCCCCCGATCCATCGGGACCTTCGTGTTCCCCGCAGCAAGGTGGAAAAGTCATGTCACAAGCAGCCACTACCGCGGGTGCCGCACCCGCAGCGTCAGTCGCTTCAACCGAGCAGTACAATTACGCGATCGTCAAGAAGTTCGCGGTTGCCGCCGTCCTCTGGGGCGTGTTCGGCATGGCCGCCGGGGTCTGGATTGCCTCGCAGCTCGCGTGGCCGTTCCTGAACTTCGACATCGCGCAGATCACCTTCGGGCGCTTCCGCCCGGTGCACACCACGGCGGTGATCTTCGGCTTCGGGGGTAACGCCCTGTTCGCCACGTCCTATTACGTCGTCCAGCGCACCTGTCACGCGCGACTGTGGAACGACTCCCTGGCCAGCTTCACGTTCTATGGCTGGAACCTCGCACTCATTCTGGGTGTGATCAGTTACATGGCCGGGATCACGCAGGGTCGCGAATACGCCGAGTTCAACTGGCAGATCGACCTGATCATCCTGGTGACCTGGGTGGTGTACTTCCTGGTCTTCACCATGACGCTGCTGCGCCGCAACCAGCCGCACATCTACGTGGCGAACTGGTTCTTCATGTCGTTCATCCTTGCGACCGCGCTGCTGCACATCTTCAACAACATCGAAGTGCCGGTGGGCCTGTTCAACCCGCAGTCCTACCCGATGTTCTCCGGTGTGCAGGACGCGATGCGCCAGTGGTGGTACGGCCATAACGCGGTGGGCTTCTTCCTGACCGCGGCCTTCCTCGGGATGATGTACTACTTCGTGCCGAAGCAGGCCGGTCGCCCGATCTACTCGTACAAGCTGTCGATCATCCACTTCTGGGCGCTGATCTTCCTGTACATGTGGGTGGGTGCGCACCACCTGCACTGGACGGCCCTGCCGGACTGGGTCTCCACCCTGGCGGCAACCTTCTCCATCCTGCTCCTGCTGCCGTCCTGGGGCGGCATGATCAACGGGATCATGACCCTGTCGGGCGCCTGGGACAAACTGCGCACCGACCCGATCATGCTGTTCCTGATCACCGCGCTGGCGTTCTACGGCATGTCGACCTTCGAGGGTCCGATGATGTCGCTGAAGAGCGTGAATGCGCTGTCCCACTACACCGACTGGACGGTGGGCCATGTGCACTCCGGTGCCCTGGGCTGGGTGGCGATGATCAGCTTCGGCTCGCTCTATCACCTGATCCCGCGCCTGTGGAACGTGAACCTCTTCAGCCTGAAGCTGGTGTACGTGCACTTCTTCCTGGCGACCGTCGGCATCGTGCTCTACATCACCGCGATGTGGGTGGCCGGTATCGGTCAGGGCCTGATGCTGCGTGCCTTCGACCAGTACGGGAACCTGGCCTACACCTTCACCGAGTCCGTGGTGTTCCTGCATCAGCCGTACGTGGTGCGTGCCATCGGCGGCGGTCTGTTCCTCCTGGGCATGGTGATCATGGCGTTCAACATCTTCATGACGGTCCGCTCGGGCATCAAGGCGGAAGCCCGTGCCCGTCAGGAAGCCATCGAAGCCGAAGCCCGCACGGCCTGATCAGGGGAGAAGAGGAATCATGAAGCACGAAAGCGTAGAGACTAACGCCGGACTCCTGATCGTCCTGACTCTGGCCGTCATCAGTGTCGGCGGCCTGGTCGAGATCGTCCCGCTGTTCTACATCGACGATACCGTCGAAGAGGTGGATGGCGTCCGGCCCTATACCCCGCTGGAGCAGCGGGGGCGCGACATCTACATCCGGGAAGGCTGCTACGCCTGCCATTCGCAGATGGTGCGGCCCTTCCGTGACGAGATGCTGCGTTACGGCAATTACTCGCTGGCGGCCGAGTCGCAGTACGACTACCCGTTCCAGTGGGGTTCCAAGCGGACCGGTCCGGACCTTGCCCGGGTGGGCGGCAAGTACTCCAACGAGTGGCAGGTCCAGCACCTGATCGACCCGCAGTCGCTGGTGCCGGAATCCATCATGCCGGGTTACCCGTGGCTGGCGGAGACGCCTCTGGACATGTCCGATCTCGAGGACCGGATGATTGCCCTGAAGCGCGTGGGCGTTCCTTACTCCCTTACGGAAGAGGAGTACGAGCGTAACGTCGAGAAGTACGGCGAAGAACACGCCCGCATGTTCGACATCAACCGGGCGGAGGAAAACCTGATCGAACAGGCCCAGGCCGAGAACTTTGACGGCAACAGCGCCACCATTACCGAAATGGACGCCATCGTTGCCTACATGCAGGTTCTGGGAACCATGGTCGATTTCAGTGAATACGATGACGGCCACTTTGCCGAATTCCGGTAAGCCGTCAGGGAGCTCGATTCCGTCATGCTGAGTTTGTGGGAATGGATCCAGGACATGGGCAACAGCAAGACCCTGGCCCTGATCCTGTTCATGAGCACGTTCGTCGGGGTGGTGATCTACCTGTTCGCCAGCCCCCGGCGTGCACGGAAATTCGAGACGTATCGCTACATTCCTCTGGATGATGATGATTCACATCGGGAGCCGACGACGTCCCGGCGTGACAAAACCGAGAGTGACGAGCAATGAGCACACAGGACAATCGCAAACCGGGTCAGGGTGAGGTGGAAACCACCGGTCACGTCTGGGACCAGGACCTCGCCGAATACAACAATCCGCTGCCGCGCTGGTGGCTGTGGGGCTTTTACGCCACGGTCGTGTTCGCCCTGGTCTACTGGGTCCTCTACCCGGCCTGGCCCATCGGCGACACCTTTACCAAGGGGCTGGCCTCGGTGACTTACGAGCAGGACGGCGAGGAGGTCACCACGCACTGGAACACCCGTGCGCTGTTCTACCGGGACATGCAGACCGGTGAATACGCCGTGCGCCAGCGCAACATGCTGGAACAGGTTGCGGGCATGGAGTACGCCGAAATCCTGCAGGACGCGGACGCGATGAGCTTCGTGAACGCCTACGCCCAGGGTTCCTTCGGCACGTGGTGCGCGGCCTGCCATCAGGTGGGCGGTGCCGGCGTGATCGGCCAGTATCCCAACCTGCGGAACGACCACTGGAAGTGGGGCGGCACGGTGGAGCAGATCGAAGAAACCCTGGTTCAGGGACGCCTGGGCTACATGCCCGGTTATCGGGGCATCCTTTCGGACCAGCAGCTGGAGAACGTCTCCGCTTTCGTCCTGTCGATGAACGGCTACGACATGGATCCGGCCGCGGTCGAGGCGGGCGAGCGGATCTTCACCGGCACTGACGGCGGCTGCTTCCAGTGCCACGGTACCGGCGGCGAGGGGCTCGAATCCCAGGGTGCGCCCAACCTGACCAATGACATCTGGGGTCTGGTGGACGTCCACGGTGCCGCCGACGATGGGGAGCGTCAGCGTCAGGTCGCGCGTTTCATCGGCAACGGTGCCCAGCGCGAGATGCCGGCCTTCGCGGATCGGCTGTCGGATGAAGAGATCAAGATCCTGACGGCCTACGTGCACTCCCTCGGTGGCGGGCAGCCGTAAGCCCGCTGCTTCTTCCGCGTCGCTATTCGACCGCAAGGGTGCGAGGTTCTTGACCTCGCACCCGTATTAGCTGTTAATGATTCAAATCCCATGGGACACCGGACCTGCGGCGTCCCTGATCCGGGGCCGTTCCCCGGGAGGCATTGATGGCGGAACAGCAGCCGATGTACGAAGCCCGTATCCCGATCCATCCGCGTTCGGTTAAAGGGCGGTTCCGCAACCTCAAGACCGGTATCCTGCTCGTCGCCTACAGCGTTTATTTCCTGCTTCCGTGGATCCGCTGGGAGCGTGAGTACGGCCCGAATCAGGCCATCCTCTTCGATATCCCGGGTCGCCAGTTCTTCCTGTTCGATCTCGTGGTGTATCCCCAGGATATCTTCTGGCTCGCCGGCTTCCTGATGCTCGCTGCCGTCACGCTCTTCTTCGTGACCGGTCTGGCCGGTCGCGTGTTCTGCGGCTATTTCTGTTTCCAGACGCTGTGGACCGACGTGTACATGTTCCTGGAGCGGAAGATCCAGGGTGAGCGGCCCGCGCGGATCCGGCTGTCGAAGCAGCCATGGAATGGCGAAAAGATCCTCAAATACACCGCGACGCACGCCTCGTGGCTGCTGGTTGCGTTTGCCACCGGACTGGGGTTCGTCCTCTACTGGGGTGACGCGCCCACCATCGTGCAGCAGTTCTTCGTCGGCGAGGCCGTGTTTGCAGCCTATGTGACGGCGGGCATCCTCACGGCCACCACCTACACGGCAGCGGGGCTGGCACGCGAACAGGTCTGCACCTTTATCTGCCCGTACGCGCGGTTCCAGAGCGTGATGTTCGACAAGGACACCATGATTGTGTCCTACGACGAAAACCGCGGCGAAGGTTCGGCAGGGCGGGCGAAGCCGGTCAAGGGGTTCCAGACGCGCGAGGAGCGCCAGGCGGCGGGTGTCGGCGACTGCATTGATTGCGGCTATTGCGTGCAGGTGTGTCCCACCGGGATCGACATCCGGGACGGACTCCAGTATCAGTGCATCCACTGCGCGCTGTGCGTGGATGCCTGCGACACGATCATGGACAAGCAGGGCTGGCCCCGCGGCCTGATCCGCTACACCTCCGAACGCGAGCTGGAAGGTGGCAAGACGCACCCGATCCGGCTGAAGACCGTGGGTTACGGGGCGGTGATGCTGGTCATCCTGGGGGCCCTGGTGGCGAGCATCCTGGATCGTCCGCCGATGGATGCCAACGTGAATCAGGTGCGCCAGCCCCTCTACGTACAGATGTCGGACGGCCAGATCCAGAACTCCTACGAAATCCGCCTGAACAATACGAGTCAGGAAGTGCTCGACTTTGAACTGGGGATCGATGGCCTGGACGGTGCCACGCTGGATCTGGGGCAGGTGTCGGACATCCGCCTGGAGCCGGGCGAACGCCTGACGGTGCTGGCGCGAGTGCGCTACGATGTTCCGGCGGATGCCTCCGGATCCCGGATCCCGTTCGACTTCGTGATTACGGATCGTCAGGGTCGGATCGACCCCTACACCATCGGCTCCCAGTTCAGCTACGCGCGCTGACCGGAGGGCGGACCTCTACCCCGGCAAACGGATGTGCCGGGGTTCGCAAACACCGGACGCAACCCCGTCCCCGTGGACGTTGAAGGCATCATGAGCAACCTGGTTATTACCCTTGGCCTGGGCAGTGCCGCCCTGGCGCTGCTGTTCTTCCTGATCTACCGCTTCACGCGCCTGCGCGCCTATCACGCGGCTGCGGTCGTGGTGGCGGTCATGCTGTTCGTGTTCATCCCGGCTTCCATCCTTACCTGGCAGGGGGCGGATGTCTTCGCCATCCATCTGGCGCTGTACGTGATCGTGCCTTACGGGCTCGGGATCGTGTTCAGCCAGAAGGAGGCCGAGGCGGCCGCCGGCAAGGCCCACGTGGGGCGTCTGCACTGGGCGCCGATGGTGATCGTCGGGTTCTTCACCATCATTGCAACGGTTCAGGCCGTGCTGATTACCCTCGCGCACAATGGCATGCCGGACCGTTTCATCGGTACCCTGCTGCCCGAGCCGGACGCCCCCGTGGAGCGCGTGACCTCGGCGTTCCCGGGGCTGGTCGACGGCTTGGAGGATCGTGACCAGGCGCTGGCGGTGCATCGCATGAGCGAACTGGAGGAGCAGGCCTCGCGTGGCTGGGAGATCCGGCAGGGGTGGCTGGGAGAGCCCCGCAAGGGGGAGACCGAGACGCTGCGGGTCGAGGTCCGCGACGCCGAGGGCCGGCCGCTCGAAGGGGCAGAGGTCACGGGTACCTTCCTCTGGCTCGCCGACCATCGCAAGGATCAGCCCTTCGCCATGCGCGAACGGGGTGACGGATTCTACGAGGTCGACGTGGCACTTCCCGAGGCCGGGCGCTGGGATCTGCGCTTCTTCGTCGAACGCGACGGGGCGCAGGTCGAACAGCAGGCGAACACGCGCGTTCACGGTCACTCGGGCTGACGGCGCGGGTCCCGATGAGGCCATGCGTCTGACCCTGTCGTGAGCCAGCATGCGGTGAACGAACCGGCGCTGTCGGATGCGGCGCCGGAGGAGCACTGTTTTCACTGCGGTCTCGAGGTGCCCCCCGGTGCCGACTACCCGGTGGAGTTCGAGGGCGCCTGTCGCCCCACCTGCTGCCCCGGCTGCCAGGCCGTTGCCGGCGCGATCATCGAGCGCGGCCTGGGGTCGTATTATCATCATCGCACCGCGGCGCCGGCCGCATCGGGCGACAGCATCGTCCCCGACGAGCTGCGCGAACTCGAACTGTTTGACGCCCCGGCGGTTCAGCGCCAGTTCGTGACGGCCCGCGAGGCCACCTCCGGTGAACGTCGCGAGGCATCGTTGATCCTCGAGGGCATCACCTGTGCGGCCTGCGTCTGGCTGAACGAGCGCCACGTCCAGGCACTGGACGGCGTCGAGGAATTCCGCGTCAATTACTCCACGCATCGGGCCCGGGTGACCTGGGACCCCGGGCGTCTGGCGTTGTCCGATATCCTGCGTGCGATCCGGGACATCGGTTATCGCGCCCATCCCTACGACCCCGGCACGCGCGAACAGGCGCTGGCCCGTGAGCGCGGGCTCGCCCTGCGTCGCCTGGGGGTTGCTGCCCTCGGCATGATGCAGGTGATGATGCTCGCCGTGGCCCTGTGGCTGGGGGAGGGGGATCCGCAGCACGAGTCGATCATCGATTTCATGCGCCTGGTGGCCGCGATCTTCGCCACACCGGTGGTGCTGTACTCCGCGATTCCGTTCTATCAGAGCGCGTGGCGGGACCTGCGGCACCGACAACTGGGTATGGACGTACCGGTCAGCATCGCGATCATCGCGACCTACCTGGCCAGCGTGTGGGCGGTGTTCTCCGGCACCGGCGAGCATGTCTATTTCGAGTCGGTGGTGATGTTCGTCTTTTTCCTGCTGACCTCGCGTTACCTCGAGCTGATGGCGCGCCAGCATGCGAGCGAAGCGGTGGATCGCATGGACCGTCTGGTCCCGGCGATCGCACGCCGGGTCACCGACAATGGCGAAACCGAGTCGGTGCCCGTGGCGGAGCTCGAGCCCGGCGATCGGGTGCAGGTACGCCCGGGTGAATCCGTGCCTGCGGATGGCGTGGTGGTGGACGGGCGGTCGACGGTGAACCGGGCCCTGCTGACCGGGGAACCCGAGCCGCGCCCGGCCAGTGCCGGTACCGACGTGGTCGGAGGCACGGTGAACGTCGAGAGCCCGCTGGTGGTGGAGGTCCGCCGGGTCGGAGCGGAGACCACCCTGGCGGCGATCCAGCGGCTGCTGGATCGCGCGCAGACCGAAAAGCCCCGGGTCGCGCGCATGGCCGAGGCGGGTACCGGCTGGTTCGTCGCCGCGGTGCTGGTGCTCACGCTGCTGGCCGGGCTTGTCTGGTATTTCCTGATCGACCCGGCCCGGGCCCTGTGGGTGATGGTCGCCATGCTGGTCGCGACCTGCCCGTGTGCCCTCGCCCTGGCGACGCCGGTGGCGCTCACCGCGACCACGGGGACGCTGACGCGCGACGGCGTTCTGCTGACCCGGGGCTTTGCGCTGGAGGTCCTGCCACGCGTCACCACCGTGTGTCTGGACAAGACGGGCACGCTCACCGACGGCCGGCCCCGGCGGGTGGCTACCGAGGTCCATGACCCGGCATTCGATCCCGAGCGCGCGCTGGCGTGGGCCGCGGCCCTGGAGCGGCATTCCGAACACCCGCTGGCGCGCGCGCTGGTCGCCGAGGCGGGCGGGCAGCCGGTCGCGGCCGGGGTCGAAAATCACCCCGGCGAAGGCCTGACCGGCACGATCGACGGGCATCACGTCGCCGTCGGCGGAGCGTCACTGATGCCCGCCGCACCGCCGACCGGTCCGAACACCACGCCCGACCCCCTGGCCTCACCGGTGTGGCTGGCGGTGGATGGGCGAGTGGTGGCGACCTTCTGGCTTGCCGACACCCCGCGCGCCGAGGCCGCGGCCTCGGTGCGGGCCCTGCAGGAGCGTGGCCTGCGGGTCATTCTGCTGACCGGCGACCGGCCCGAGGCGGCGGCGAGGTTCGCCGAGCGGCTCGGGATCACGGAAGCCCACGGCGGCCTGTCGCCGGACGACAAGCTGGCCCATGTGCGCGAACGTCAGGCACGTGGCGAGTGCGTGCTGATGGCGGGCGAGGGGGTCAACGATGCCCCCGTGCTGGCCGGGGCCGACGTATCCCTGGCCATGGGTGGCGGCAGCAGCCTGGCGCGCACCCGCGCGGACCTGGTGCTGCTGTCGGATCGCCTCGACCGCCTGCCGGGCGTGTTCGAGCGGGCCGGGGCGACGCGGCACGTGATTCGGCAGAACATCATCTGGGCCATCGGCTACAACGTCGTGGCCCTGCCCGTGGCCGCCTCGGGCATCCTGACTCCGTGGCTGGCCGCGCTGGGGATGTCGCTCAGTTCGCTGCTGGTGGTGGGCAACGCCCTGCGCCTGCGGCCGCCGCGCCCGCGTGACTCGACCTGAACGGTGCCCGCGCGGGGTTTTGACGCCCGCGGCTGCCTCCGTACACTGGAGGCATGAACATCCTGTACCTGCTCATTCCGCTGGCCATGCTGTTCGCCCTGGTGGTCGGACTGCTGTTGCTGTGGGCGATCCGCTCCGGACAGTACGATGACCTCGAGGGGCCGGCCCACCGTATCCTGATGGACGACGATGACCCCAGGATTCCCACGCAGCCTCCGGCCAGCGGGTCCGGCGGGCGCGGGGCGGCGAAGGAGCGGCGTGAGGACGACGGGCAGGCCCCGACCTCCCGGCGCCCGGAGGAGGCCGGTTCGGACACGCGCGACGGTTGACCCCCTTGCGCCCCTCGCCGAAACGTCTTAATCTTGCCCACGAAAACGTAATGGATCTTGAGGTGGCGTCATGGGTGGCTGGTTTACCTTCGAAAACTTCCCGCTGACCCTCACGGCTGTCCTGGTCGTCTGGTCGTGGTTCAGCTTTTTCTCGGTGATCCTCTTCGGCTGAGGGGCTACCGAAAGACCGCTAACGAAAAAGCCCCCGGCGACGCGAATCGCCGGGGGCTTTTTCGATCACGGCCCCTGCGAAAGGGCGCGGATCCGAGACTCAGTCAGCGAAGGCCGTACGGATCTTGCGGATCGCGGCATTCTCGATCTGCCGGATGCGTTCGGCCGAGACCCCGTATTCCGCTGCCAGCTCGTGGAGGGTCGCCTTCTTTTCGCCCATGTAGCGGCGCATCAGGATGTCGCGCGAACGCTCGTCCAGCTCTTCCAGGGTCTCGCCCAGACGCGAACTGTAATGCGCGTCCCAGTCGGCCTCCTCGGCCACCCGGGCGGGGTCGTCGCTCATGTCCTCCAGGCTCAGGCGCTGTGCCGGTGCGAGGGCTGTCCGTTCGTCGTCATCGTTTTCGGGAAGCGGATCGAAGCTGGTGTCCTGGTTGGCCAGACGGTTTTCCATCTCCCAGACTTCCGCCTCGCTCACGCCGAGGTCCTCGGCCACCGCGGAGACTTCCTCGCGGTTCATCCAGCCCAGGCGCTGCTTGGCGCTGCGCAGGTTGAAGAACAGCTTGCGCTGCGCCTTGGTGGTCGCGACCTTCACAATCCGCCAGTTGCGCAGGATGTATTCGTGGATCTCGGCACGAATCCAGTGAACGGCGAAGGACACCAGGCGCACGCCCTTGTGCGGATCGAACCGGCGTACCGCCTTCATCAGGCCCACGTTGCCTTCCTGGATCAGATCGCCCAGCGGCAGGCCGTAGCCCCTGTAGCCGCGGGCCACGTGCACCACGAACCGCAGGTTGTGCAGAATCAGGCTGCGGGCGGCCTCGAGGTTGTTGCGCTCGTGCAGCTCCAGCGCGAGCTCGCGCTCCTGCTCGGCGTCCAGTACCTCGATCTGCGATACCGCCTGCATGTAATGATTGAGATCGCCCACCGGAACGGGCATGTCCGCGCGATGGGGCATCAGTGCCTGACTCATGGATTTGCATCCCTCCCTTCGTAACAGCTTCAACTTTAGCACTCAAACCATTCGAGTGCTAAACCCTCCGGGAGTTCCGCAATATGGGGTGTGCACCGCCGATTTCAACCCGGGGTCGGTCACGGGGATCACGGGGCATCCCGCAGGGCGTGTCCGCTGCCCAGACGTGCGCCCGCCCAGCCGAGGATAACCGCCGCCATGACCACGCCCAACGCAACCTCGGGGCCCGGTAAACGCAGGGCATAGTCGATATCGAAGGCCCCGGCGGCCGTCTCCAGCGGCTCGCGCGCCAGCCAGGTGCCGAGGTAGAGCAGGAGCACGGCGAACAGCCCCCCGCCCAGCCCGCCATAGACGCCCCCATAGAGCGACGGACGGCGCAGGAAGCGGTGGGTTGCGCCACTGATCCGCGCGATGGTGATCTCCTCGCGCCGCTCGCGCAGTTCGGACGCGCTGGCCAGGGCCAGCACCAGCAGGGCACCCAGGCCCAGCAGGCCGGCGACGATCGTGAGGACCCGCGTACCGAGTTGGTACAGAGCGTTGAGTTGGCGCACCCACTCGTCATCACTGACCAGCGTGGCGTCGGGGAGGCGCTCGGCCAGGGTCGCCTCCAGCCGTACGACGGTCTCGGGGTCGCTGCGGGCCGGCACCACGTCCAGGGTGTCCGGCAGGGGGTTGCCGTCCATCCAGTCGAGCAGGGCCGGATCGGCCAGGTCGGCGCGATAGTCCTCGAGGGCGCGTTCGGCCGGGACGGCCGTCACGCGGCCGACATCCGCGAGCCGCTCCAGCTCCCGCGCGTGCTCCTGCAGTGCGCCGGATTCGCCGGCTTCCAGATAGACCGCGATGCGCGGTTCATGGTCGACGTGCGCGGAGAGTGCCCGCGCATTGTCCAGCAGGACCCACAGGAATGCGGGAAGCGCCAGGATGAACCCCAGCACCGCGATGCTGATCAGGGACATGATCGGGGCCTGCAGCCGCCGTGCGAGGCTGCGCCGGGCGGCGTCCGCGTGGGCCTCGCGCCAGGCGCCCAGGCGGTCGCGCAGGGCCCGGGCGCGGTTCATGCGCCGGCCTCCTGGCGTGCGCGGGCCTCGATGCGCCCGTCCTCCAGATGCAGCACCGGATGCGGCATGCGTTCCACCAGCTCCTGGTCGTGCGAGGCCACCAGCGCGGTCATGCCGATCCGGTTGAAATCGGCGAACAGGGCCAGGATCTCGCGGGACAGTGCCGGGTCGAGGTTGCCGGTGGGCTCGTCCGCCAGCAGCAGGGACGGGCGATGGACGATCGCGCGGGCGATCCCGACCCGCTGCTGTTCCCCGGCCGACAGGGTCTGCGGCCGTGCCCCCTCGCGCTGCAGCAGGCCCACCTTGTCCAGCGCCGCGCGCACCCGGCGGCGGATCTCGGGCCGCCGGTACCCCATGATCTCCAGCGGCAGGGCGATGTTGTCGTACACCGGGCGGTCATACAGCAGGCGGTGATCCTGGAATACCAGTCCGATGCTGCGGCGAAACTGCGGGATGTCGCGCGCGGAGAGCTGATCGAGATCAAAGCCGTTGACCCGCAGGCGGCCACGGGTCGGACGTTCCAGCCCGGCAATCAGGCGCAGAAGCGTACTCTTGCCCGCACCGGACGGGCCGGTGATGAACGCCATCACCCCGGGGTCGATCTTCAGGCTGACCTGACTGAGGGCCTCGGAGTGGGAGCCGAACCGCTTGGTGACGCGCTGCAGAAAGATCATCGGCGGGTCAGTCGTCGTCCCGGCCGAGCAGGGCCCGTACGAAGCGGCGGGCGTCGAAGGGCTGCAGGTCCTCGGGCTTCTCGCCCACGCCAATGAAACGTACCGGCACGCCCAGCTGTTCCGCCAGGGCGAAGATCATCCCGCCCTTGGCAGTGCCGTCCAGCTTGGTGACGACGATGCCGGTCAGGCCCAGCGCCTCGTGGAACTGCTGCGCCTGGCTCAGGGCGTTCTGCCCGGTGCCGCCGTCCACCACCAGCAGAACCTCGTCCGGGGCCTGCGCGTCCAGCCGGCCCATCACCCGCTTGACCTTGCGCACCTCGTCCATGAGGTTGGTCTGGGTGTGCAGGCGCCCGGCGGTGTCGGCGATCATCACGTCGATACCGCGCGAGGTGGCGGCCTGCAGGCCGTCGTAGACGACCGACGCGGAGTCGGCGCCGGTGCCCTGGGCGATCACCGGCACCTCGTTGCGTTCGCCCCACTTCTGCAGCTGTTCCACCGCCGCGGCGCGGAAGGTGTCGCCGGCGGCCAGCATCACGGAGAAGTCGTCGGCGCGGAAGTGATGGGCCAGCTTGCCGATGGTGGTGGTCTTGCCGGCCCCGTTGATGCCCACCACCAGGATCGAGAACGGCCGACCCGGCTCCTCGGGCAGGGTCAGCGGTTCGGAGACCGGTTCCAGCACCTCGATCATCGCGTTTTCCAGCGCGTCCATCAGCGCCTCGGCGTTATCGAGCTCGCGCCGCTTCACCTCGCCGGTGATTCGGTCCATGATCTTCTGCGTGGCTTCCAGGCCGACGTCCGCCATCAGCAGGCGCTCTTCCAGCTCCTCGAAGAGTTCGTCGTCGATGCGCCGGCGGAACAGGCTGCCGAGATCGGCGTTGAGCACCTGGCCGGTTTTGGACAGGCCCTGGCGCAGGCGCTGGAACCACCCGCCGCGCGCCGGTTTTTCCTCGGCGGCCGGCGTGGCGTCGTTCGCGGAGTCTTCGGACTTTTTCTTTTTGCGGAAACCGAACATGCCGGGAGAGGTCTGTTGAGAGATGCACAATCCTAGCACGAGGCAGGAGCGCGAAATGCGTGTTCACGTCCCGGGGTTGGCCCGGTTGCTGTTTTGCCTGACCGCCCTGTTCGCGGCTCCCGCCGCGGCATCCGGTTCCATCACCGACAATGTTGTCGAGACCCGTCTGGACAACGGTCTGACCGTCCTGGTGCTGGAGGATCGGCGGGCGCCGGTGGTTTCCACCCAGATCTGGTATCGCGTGGGCTCGGCCGACGAATACGGCGGGGTCACCGGCATCTCGCACATGCTGGAACACATGATGTTCCGCGGTTCCGAGGCCTTCGAGCCCGGTGAATTCTCGCGCGTCGTGTCGCGCCTGGGTGGTCGCGAGAACGCGTTCGTCGGGCGCGACTACACCGGCTATCACCAGCTGCTGGGCAGCGACCACTGGGAGACCCTGCTGGAGATGGAGGCCGAGCGCATGCAGCACCTGCGCCTGACCGAGGAGGAATTCCTGCCCGAACGCGAGGTGGTGCGCGAGGAACGCCGCCAGCGCGTGGACGACCGGCCCAACGCGCGTCTGCGCGAGGCGTTCATGGCCGCGGCCTTTCATGCCGATCCCTACGGCCAGCCGGTGATTGGCTGGATGAGCGACATTGACGAGTACAGCGTGGACGCCCTGCAGGACTGGTACGACACCTGGTACACCCCGGACAATGCGGTGGTCGCGGTGGTGGGTGACGTCGACGCCGAGGCGGTGGTGGCCGCCGCCGAACGCCATTTCGGCGATATCCCCGCCGGCCCCGGCGTGGAACGTCCGGCACGCAGTGAACCCCCGCAGACCGGTGAGCGCCGCATCACCGTGCAGGTGCCGGCCGAACTGCCCTACGTGATGATGGGCTGGAAGGCGCCGTCGCTGAATTCGCTGGAAGAGCCGGATGATGCCTATGCCCTGCTGGTGCTGGAGGGGGTGCTGTCCTCCGGCGAGGCCTCGCGGCTCGCCCGCGAGCTGGAGCGCGGCCGCGAGATCGCCGGCTCCGCGTCGGCCAGCTACAGCCCGTTCACCCGCCGTGACGGGTTGTTCATGCTGGGCGGCGTGCCGGCCGAAGATGCCGATGTTGCGACCCTGGAGGCGGCTCTGCGCGAGCAGATCGAGCGCCTGCGCGAGGAGCCGGTGGGCGAAGATGAACTGGAACGCGTGCAGGCGCGGGTCGTGGCGTCCGAGGTCTACGGCCGCGACTCGGTGCATGCGCAGGCGTCGCAGCTGGCGATGCTGGAGACGGTCGGCCTCGGCTGGCGCGAGCTGGGCGAGTTCGTCGAGCGGGTGCGCGCGGTCACCGCGGAGGATGTGCGCCGCGTCGCGCAGGAATACCTGGTGCCGGAGACCCTGACGGTGGGGATCCTGGATCCGCTGCCGCTGGACGAGCGCGAGTCGGAGGAACCGGCCGCCGAATATGGAGGTGAGCTGTGATTCGCTGGACAGGAGTGGTGCTGGCGGCGCTGTGCGCGGCGCCTGCGGCGGCGATGGAGATCGATCGCTGGGAAACCGACGAGGGCCTGCAGGTGTTGTTCGTCGAGGCCCCGGAATTGCCGATGGTGGACCTGCGCCTGACCTTTGATGCCGGTGCGGCGAGGGACGGCGAATTGCCGGGGCTGGCGCGCATGACCAGCCGGAGCCTGCGTCACGGCACGACGGCGATGGATGCCGATGCGCTGGCCGAGCGCTTCGAGTCCGTGGGTGCCCGTTTCAGTACCAGCTCGCAGCGGGACATGGCCGTGGTCTCGCTGCGCAGTCTCACCGAGACGGACTGGCTCGACACCGCGATGGAAACCCTGACCACGGTGCTCGCGGAACCCGCCTTCCCCGAGGACGACTTCGACCGGGCGCGGCGTCAGGCCCTGCTGGGACTGCAGCGGGAGCGTCAGGAGCCGGGCAGCGTGGCCGCGCGGCGTTTCCACGAGCTGGTTTACGCCGATCATCCGTACGCCAACTGGCCGGCGGGGGATCGCGAGAGTCTGGAGGCGCTGAGCCCCGAGGACGCGCGCGGCTTCTTCGAGCGGTATTACACGGCGCGCAACGGCGTGCTGGCGATCACCGGCGGCGTGGATCGCCGGCAGGCCGAAGCTCTGGCGGCGCGTGTCTCGCAGGCCCTGCGCCCCGGTAAACCGGCCGAACCCCTGCCGCCGGTGCCGCCGTTGGAGGGTGCGGTGACGGAGCATGTCCCGTTCCCCTCGGAGCAGGCGCACATCCGCATCGGCGCACCGGCTCTGCGGCGTGGTGACGATGCCTATTACCCGCTGACCCTGGGCAACCACGTGCTGGGCGGAGGTGGTTTCACCTCGCGTCTGTTCCGCGAGCTGCGCAGCGAGCGCGGACTGGCCTATTCCGTCAGCAGCGGGTTCGGGTCGCGCGCCGCGGAGGGACCGTTCAACGTCTCGATGCAGACCGGCACCGAGCAGACCGCCGAGGCGGTGGAAGCCCTGCACGAGCAGATCCGGCGCTGGCATGCCGAGGGCGTGGAGCCGGCCGAGCTGGAGGCCTCGCGCGCCAACGTGGTCAACGGTTTCCCGCTGCGCCTGGCCTCCAGCTCGGGGATCGTGTCGCATCTGGCCCTGATCGGTTTCTACGATCTCGGCTCGGACTATCTGACGCACTACCCCGCACGGATGGAAGCGGTGACGCTGGACGACGTGCAGCGGGCCATACGGGAACGGGTCGATCCGCAGGCCCTGGTCACGGTGATCGTCGGTGGCGAAGAACCGTAGGCGCGGGGCGGGGGCCGCGGGGCGGCGTGGCCACGAGTCCCGGGTCCGCATCATCGGCGGCGCGTGGCGGCGGCGCTGGCTGTCGGTGGCCGACGTGCAGGGCCTGCGTCCTACCGCCGACGCCCTGCGCGAGACCCTGTTTAACTGGCTACAGCCGCATCTGCCCGGTGCGCGGGTGCTGGACCTGTACGCCGGTACCGGGGCCCTGGGGTTCGAGGCGGCCTCGCGCGGGGCGCAGTCGGTGCTGCTGGTGGAGCGCGACCGGCGTGCCGTCGCGCGGCTGCAGCAGGCCGTCGAAGAGCTGGGCGCCAGCGGCGTGGAGGTGCGCTGTG
This sequence comes from Thioalkalivibrio halophilus, assembly GCF_001995255.1. Classification (GTDB taxonomy): domain Bacteria; phylum Pseudomonadota; class Gammaproteobacteria; order Ectothiorhodospirales; family Ectothiorhodospiraceae; genus Thioalkalivibrio; species Thioalkalivibrio halophilus. The sequence goes on from NZ_MUZR01000004.1 coordinate 50,299, forward strand.
CCGATGCGGCGCGTCTGCTGGAGGCGGGCCCGGACGCCGCCGCCCCGTTCCACGTGGTGTTCCTCGACCCACCGTTCGAGCGCGACCTGCTCGCCCCGGCACTGCGCACCCTGGCGGGCGGGGGCTGGCTGGCGCCCGGGGGGCGCGTGTATGTCGAGCTGGAAGCCCATCGCGACCCGGCGGAGGTGACGGGGGCGCAGTGGCACATCCTGCGCGAGCGCACCGCCGGACAGGCCCGCGGGCTGCTGCTGGAGCCGGCGGAGCCGCTTTTTTGCAGTGCCCCGGGGCATTCGCTACCGTAGGATGATCCGTTCAAGGCATTTCCATCCGCGTGCGGGGCCGGCGTCAGCGTCCCACGACCCGGCCGCCACGCTACCCATGCAAAAGGGGAGTCATCCATGGATGAATCATCCACTCCCGGTCTGTCCCAGACCCGCGTCCGCGGTTTCGGGGTCATCTGCAGTCCGGTCTTCATCATCGCCAGCATCATCATCGTGGCCTTCGTGGTTTTCGGGGCGGCGTTTTCCGAGACGGCCGAGGGCCTGTTCGTGCAGACGCGCGACGGCATCTCCCGTTACCTCGGCTGGTACTACATGCTGGTGGTGACGATCTTCCTGATCTTTGCCCTGTACCTGATGTTCAGCCGCTACGGCGGGGTGCGTCTGGGCGATCAGTTCGAGGCGCCGCGGTTCAGTTACGCGTCCTGGTTCGCGATGCTGTTCTCCGCCGGCATGGGCATCGGGCTGCTGTTCTTCTCCATCGCCGAGCCGATGTACCACTACATGTCGCCGCCGCATGCCGAGGGTGAATCCAGCGCGGCGGCGATGGAGGCGATGCGCTACACCTTCTTCCACTGGGGGCTGCACGCCTGGGCGATCTACATCATCGTGGGCCTGTCGCTGGCGTATTACGCTTACCGGCACAATCTGCCGCTGCTGATCCGCTCCTCGCTGTACCCGTTCATCGGCGACCGCATCTACGGCCCGTGGGGACACCTGGTCGACATCCTTGCGCTGTTCGGGACGATGTTCGGGGTCGCGACCTCGCTGGGCCTGGGCGTCATGCAGATCAACTCGGGCCTCAACTTCGTCTTCGGCATCGAGGAAAGCACGCTGAACCAGGTCGTGCTGGTCGCGATCATCACCCTGATCGCGGTGGGTTCCGTGGCCCTGGGCGTGGATCGCGGGATCAAACGGCTGTCAAACTTCAACATCGGCCTGAGCGTGGTGCTGATCGCGCTGCTGCTGGTGCTCGGGCCCACGCTGTTCATCCTGCGGACCCTGGTCGAATCCACCGGCGTCTATGTCCAGAACCTGCCCGCGATGAGCCTGTGGGCCGATACCATCGAGGATTCCGGCTGGGCCACGACCTGGACCATCTTCTACTGGGGCTGGTGGATCTCCTGGGCGCCGTACGTCGGCATGTTCATCGCGCGGGTCTCGCGCGGGCGCACCATCCGCGAATTCGTGACCGGCGTGCTGCTGGCGCCGACCGCGGCCGGGTTCGTCTGGCTGTCGGTGTTCGGCGGCACGGCCATGGGCTTCCAGCTCGAAGGCGTGGCCGACGTGGCCGGGCAGGTCTCGGAGCAGATGGAGACCGCACTGTTTCTGACCATCGAGGCCCTGCCGATGCTGGACTGGATGGCGATCGCGGTGATGAGCGCGGCAACCCTGCTGATCGTCACCTTCTTCGTCACCTCCTCGGACTCCGGTTCGCTGGTGATCGACACCCTGGCCTCGGGTGACGTGCGCAATCCCACCGTGACCCAGCGCGTGTACTGGGCCGTGGCCGAAGGGGTCGTGGCCTCGGTGCTGCTGGTGGCCGGGGGGCTGGGCGCGCTGCAGGCGGTGGCGATCAGTGTCGGTCTGCCGTTCTCCATCGTGATGCTGATCATGATGGTGGGGCTGTACCGTTCGCTGCAGCAGACCGAGGCGATCACGCCCAGCCGCTATCAGCGCGAAGCCCCTCCCCCGCACACGTTGTTCGGCTACACCGAAGACCTCGACCACAAGATCCGCTAGGAGGCATCGATGTCACAGGTGGCACTGCTGGGCTGCGGGCTGATGGGAACCCCCATGGGCCTGCGGCTGATGGAGGCGGGGTTCCCGTTGCAGGCGTACAACCGTACGCCGGCGCGGGCCGAGGATCTGGTCCGCGCCGGCGCGACCGTGTATTCGACCCCCGACGGGGCGGTGCAGGGGGCGGACTGGGTGGTTCTGATGCTCAGTGATGCACGGGCCATCGAGGCCGTGCTCGCCGATCTTTCCCCGGGAACGGTCGACGGGCGCTGTTTCATCCAGATGGGCACCATTCTGCCGGCCGAGAGCCGGGTCCTGGGCGAGCGCGTGCGCGCGGCGGGCGGTTGCTACGTGGAGGCCCCGGTGCTGGGGTCCATCCCCGAGGCGCGGGAGGGCCGGCTGCTGATCATGGCCGGCGCCGAGCATGACGTGGACGTGGAGCGGGCCGCCCCGGTGCTGGAAGCGCTGGGCAGTACCGTCCGGCACGTGGGTGCGACCGGCCAGGGGGCGGCGCTGAAGCTGGCCTTCAATCAGCTGATCGCCAGCCTCACGGCGGCATTCTCCCTGAGTCTGGGGCTGGTGCGGCGCGAGGGCGTGGAGGTCGACACCTTCATGGAGATCCTGCGCGAAAGCGCCCTCTACGCACCCACCTTCGACAAGAAGCTGGACAAGATGTGCTCGGGGGACTTCGGCACCGCCAACTTCCCGGTCAAGCACCTGCTGAAGGACGTGCGCCTGACCCATCAGGCAGCCGCCGACGCGGGGCTGTCCGATCCCTGGTTGCCATTGCTGGCGGATCTGCTCGAACAGGCCGCCGATCGGGGGCTGGGCGATGCCGACTACTCGGCCATCTATTCGTCCATCGTGCCGGAGGCCGGCAACCGCAGCTGACCCGCGTCAGCGCACTTCGGCGAGCAGCTGCTGTGCCATGCGATCGGCCTGCGAGCCGTAGCCGCCGCCGAACAGGTGGTCGTGGTTGAGGATGTGGTACAGGTTGTACAGCGTCCGGCGGGTGGCATAGCCCGGATCCAGCGGCCGCTGTTCGGCGTAGGCCGCGAAGAAGTCCCGCCCGGGGTGGCCGAACAGCTCCATCATCGCCAGGTCGGCCTCCGGGTCGCCGTAATAGGTGGCCGGGTCGAACAGCGTCGGCCGGCCGTCGCCGAGGAAGTCCCAGTTGCCGCTCCACAGATCGCCGTGCAGCAGGGACGGCTGCGGGCGGTAGTCGGTGAAGAAGCCGTCCAGGCGTTCCTCCAGCTCGGCCAGGGTGTCCAGACGCCCGCGTGGGGCCCCGCGGTCGCGGGCCAGGCGACGCTGGAATCCCAGGCGCTCCTCGCGATAGAAATCCACCCAGTCCGCATGCGGCCGATTGGACTGCGGCGTGGATCCGATGAAATTGTCCTCGTCGAGGCCGAAGCGGCTGGCGGTATGCCCGTGCATGTCCGTGATGCCACGCGCCAGCGCCACCGCGTCGCGCGGGCCGCCCAGGTCCAGGTCCTCGATGATCAGGAAGCGGGCCCCGCCGGCCTCGCCGGTGCCGATGACCTCCGGGATCTTGAGCACCTCGCAGCGCTGCAGCTCGGTCAGCCCGCGGGCCTCGGCGGCGAACATGCCGGCGTGGTCGCCACGGTTGAGCTTGACGAAGAAACGGCGGCCGTCGGTGCCCTCCAGACGCAGGGCCTGGTTGATGGAGCCGCCGGAGCGCGCGCTGCGGCCTGTCGCCTCGAACGGCACTCCGGTATGGTCCGTGATGCACCGGGCCAGGGCGGCGGTCAGGTCGTCGTCCCGTGCGCTGCTTCGCGTCATGCGTCTGTCTCCCGTGGCGGATGTGGCTGACAGGTTAACCACTACACACCCCGAACGTCAGGAGTCCCGAGATGGCCTTCCGCAAACTGGAACCGCTGTGCGACAAGATCGGGGCGGACCAGATCCGCGCCGTGATCGACGAGTTTTACCGCCGGGTGTCGGCCGATCCCCGGATCGGGCACCACTTCGAGCGCATCGAGGATTTCGAGGATCACGTGCGCCGGATCAGCGATTTCTGGTACCAGAACCTGGGCGGGCGTCTGGAACAGCCTCCGACCATCGACATGGTGGGCAAGCACGCGCCGCTGAAGCTGACCGAAGACGATCTTCAGGCCTGGATGGAGCACTTCCGCGCGACCACCGACGAGATGCTGGATCCGGCGCACGCGAAGGAATGGCAGCAGCTGGCCGAGGGTATCGCCAGCCGCATGCGTCAGGACATCCTGACCGGCTGAGGCGGCGTCAGCAGGGGGCCGCGCCGCCGCCGGGAAAGCCGCAGTAGCCGCGATTCAGGGCGATGTCGTCCCCGCCGTGCACCTCGCGCAGATGGGCCTGACGGGCCTCGGCCAGGTGCGATTCCGCGGTGACCGGGTACAGCAGGCTGGCCATCGACGGCGGTTCCTGGCCGAGACGCACGGCGTACAGGATGCGGTAGGCGTACACCCGGCGGATGTACTTGCGGGTCTCGGAGAACGGGATCAGTTCCGCCCAGATGTCCGCATCCAGGGTCTCGCCGTCTTCCGGCAGCCATTGCCGGACCCGGTGGGCCCCGGCGTTGTAGGCGGCGGTGGACAGCAGCCCGTGGCCGCCGAAGCGCTCCTGATTGCGCCCGAGATAGTAGGTGCCCAGGCGGGCATTGTTCGCGGGCTCGAGGATGTCCCAGTCGGAATTCACCTGCACGCCCGCGGCCGAGGCGATGTTGCGCCCGGTGGCCGGCATGATCTGCATGATGCCCAGTGCGCCCGCGTGTGAACGCACGTCATGCAGGAATGCGCTCTCCTGGCGCGCGACCGCCATGGCCCAGGCCGGATCAATGCCCTGGTCGCGGGCGCCGGCAACGATCAGATCGTCGAAGGCCAGCGGAAAGCGCAGTTCGACATCGTCCCACTGGCGCGCGCGGGCCACGGTGAAGATCGCCCGGTCGTACCAGCCCCATTCGGCGAACTCGTGTGCCGCGGCCACCCGCTCGTCGTTGTCCATGCGCGCGACCGCATGCTGCCATTCGCGCCGCGCCTCGGCGTGGCGATCCAGCCGCAGTAGTTCGCGCATCCGCAGCATCGCGGGCTGGTTGCGTACGCGCACCCGCAGGCCGTTGTCCAGATCCGCGCGCCGATGTCCGATACGGTAAGGCTGCCCGATCCGGTCGGCGGCGAGAAACCCGTGGAAATTGCGTTCGGTGGCGGCCCGCTCGTAATGATCGCGGGCGCTGTCCGCATTGCCCAGGGCCTCTTCGGCGCGCGCGAACCAGTAGTGCCACTGGGCCTCTTCGCGGGTTTCGCGCGGCATGGCGCGGACCGCGTCGCGCACGGTTTCCCAGTCCCCCGCCCGCAGGGCCACGCGTACCTGCCACTGGCGCAGCTGGGCGTCGAAGACCTCTTCGTCCAGTCCGGCGAGGAACTCGGGGGCCTCGTCGCGGTAGCGCACCGCCAGGCGCAGGCCCAGGGCGTGGGCCACCGCGTTGCGGCCGTCGCTATCCAGGGTCGCCGGGCCGTTCGCGGCCCGCTCCTGCCAGGCGTCCAGGGCGGCGTCCAGGTCGGAGCGGATCCAGCGTTTCCAGGCGTCCTCGGCCATGGGGCCGGCCTGCGGGTGGTCGCCGGCGTCGAAGTCGGCCCGGGCGACCCGACGCGGCCGTTCCCGGAGGTTGAGCCAGCGCTCGGCCCAGGCTTCGTCGTCACGGTCGAGGTAGCGGCGCAGGTAGCGGGCCAGCCCGGTCTGGCCGGCGTCCATGGCGAGGGCGAAGCGCTGCATCGCCAGTTCACTGGTCAGGCCGTCGGCATCCCGCCAGGCGTCCAGAGCCGGGTCACAGGCCGAGGGCCGCGAATGGCCGTGCAGCCAGATCGACTCGATGTCCTCCAGCGCGGCGTCGTCCTCGCCTCGGTCCAGCAGGGCCTGGCGGCGATGGCAGTCCTGGGTCACCCCCATGGAACGCTGGTCGTCGACCATCTCCAGCAGGGTATCCCATTCGGATTCCTCGCCCAGATGGCGCAGGTAGTTGGCGTACAGGCGGTCGGCCAGCGGGGTATCGCCGTGATGCTCGAGGAATTCCCGCACCGCGTCGGGCTCCGCACGCCCGAGGTTGCGGGCGAGGCGGCGGTAGTCGAGATACGGGGCCAGGGGGTAATCGGCCAGGGTCTCGCGGGCGCGCTCGAACGCCTCGGTGTGGCCGCGATTGAGCGCCCGTTCGGCGGTGACGAACAGGCCGCGCTCGAAGGCGTAGCGAGTTTCTTCCGCGCCGGAACCGGAGTCCGCGGCAGAAGGGCCGCCGACCAGCAGGGTCAGGGTCATGGCGAGGACCATGCCGGGGGTGCCGGCGATCAGCCGCTGACGAATGCGCATGCCTGTGTCTCCTGAGCCTCCGCGTATTCCACCATCATCCGTCAGGTCCGGCGGGCTGGCAATCCCCGCGCCCGTGTTTTGCGCGGCATGACGCGCAATGCCGTCCGATCAGCCGGAAAGCAGCAGGCTCTCGCCGCGGGCCAGCCCGTCGAGGGTCCAGGAGGCGACGCGGTAGCGCACCAGGCGCAGGGTGGGGTGGCCGACCGTCGCGGTCATCCGCCGGACCTGACGGTTGCGCCCTTCGTAAAGGGTGATCGCAAGCCAGCGGGTGGGGATGTGGCGGCGAAAGCGCACCGGCGGGTCGCGTTCCGGCAGGTCCGGTGGGTCCATACGGTCGACCTTCGCCGGCAGGGTGAGTCCGTCGCGCAGTTCGACCCCGGTGCGCAGGGCCTCCAGCGCGGCCTCGTCGGGCTCGCCTTCCACCTGCACCCAGTAGGTCTTGCCCGCGGAGTCGGGGCCGGGGCGGGTGATGCGGGCGTTCAGAGCGCCATCGTCGGTGAGCACCAGAAGGCCCTCGGAATCGCGGTCCAGACGTCCGGCCGGGTGCACGCCGGGCAGGTCGATGTAATCGGCCAGGGTGGGACGGCCCTCGCGGTCGGTGAACTGGCTGAGCACGCCCCAGGGCTTGTGGAGCAGCAGGATCCGGCTCATGTCAGTCGCAGCGCAGGGTCACCCGGTCGGCGAAATGGCGCCCGAGGTTCTCCTCGGGCTCCGCGCCATAGTCCAGGGCCATGGCGCGGGCGACCATCGCCGGGTCGGGCCGTGGCCGGTCGACCTCGACTTCGCATTCCGGTGCCCCGCGCACCTGCGGAGGGCGTTCGTCAGGGTGCAGGATCTCGATGAAATAGGTGGGATCAAAGACGCGGTAAGCCACCGGCGTCCGCGCCGGGTCGGGCGCACCCTCGAGCGCCAGGGTGAAGCGGTATTCCAGGGTGTCTCCGTCCTTTTCCATCCGCGCCTCGCCCTCCGGCCGCACCTCGATCGCGTGGCCTTCGGCCTCGAAGTGTGTGTACCAGTCGTATTCCTCCAGATTGTCGAGGATCTCGCGCGCCAGCGCGTTCAGGCGCTCGACGTCGCTGTCGCCCTCCTGGTGGGCCAGGGCGTCTTCGTGGAGGTATTCGGAGTACATCGGGTCGAATTGCCACAGGTGATGCATGCGCACCAGCTGGCCGGTGGCGTCGCGCTCGAAATCGACCTCGAGATCGATCCAGGCGTGCGGATGGGCGGCTGCGGTGCCGGGCAGGCCGGCCGTCGCGGCCAGCAGCAGGAATGCGGCAAGGCGCGTCGCCAGGCGCGGTTGAATGCGGACCGGGTTCATGCCGGGATGGCCTCCGGGGTCGGGGCGGCCACATGCAGCAGCCGCTCGTGGTAGTCGGGGTGCACGCCGAGGTCATGCAGCCGGGCGTGTATGTCACTGACCGGTCCGCGCGGCTGCAGTTCGGCGGGCAGATCGGAACCCCGGGGGAGTCCCGGGACGTCGTCCACCAGACCGGTCAGCCGGCGCGACAGGCGCAGGCGTTCGGGATCGGCGGCGATCGCCTGCGCGAGGGCGGTGGCGCGGCGCAGGTTGCAGCGGCGAACCGCGTCGGGATCGGCAAGCACGCTTTCCAGGTCACCCAGGCGGCGCAGGATGCGGGCCGCTCCGCGCGGCCCCAGTCCGTGGATGCCCGGGATGTTGTCGCTGCGGTCACCGGCCAGAGCCAGCAGGTCGGCCACCTGGTCGGGGCGCACGCGCAGGCGTTTCTCGAGGGCCCGGCGGTCCATGGGCCGGCCGCGTTCCGGGTCGTGCAGGTGGTCCCGGTCGCCGAGGATGGTCTGTGCCAGATCTTTGTCGGCGCTCATCACCGCGACCGGCAGTCCCGCCGTGCGCGCGTTGCGGGTCAGGGTGGCGATCAGATCGTCGGCCTCGTATTCGGGGTGTGAGAAGCGGGCCAGCCCGAGGGCGTCCAGCAGCTCGCCGATCCGCTCGAACTGAGCCCGCAGTTCGGGGGGTGCCGGCGGACGATGGGCCTTGTACCCGGGGTCGAGGCGGTGGCGGAAACCGCGCCGCAGCGAGGTGTCGAAACAGAAGCCCAGCGGCCCCGGGGCACGCCGTGGCAACCACTGGCACAGGGAGTGGACGAAGCCGTGCAGCGCACCGCCGGGCCGGCCCTGCGGGTCGGGGTCGAGGCCGCGCGCGAACCAGGCACGGAACACGAAGATGCTGGTGTCCACGACCGTGCAGGTCGGGCACGGGGCGGGGTCACTGCAGGCGTTCAAGATCCTTCCGGATGCCGGCGATGGAACGCTCGAGATCCGCCTGTTCGTCGGCCTGGAGATCCAGTTCCACGATGCGTTCCATGCCCCCCTGGCCGAGGATGCAGGGGACGCCGGTGGCGACATCGCGCTGGCCGTATTCGCCGTCCAGCAGCGCGACCGTGGGCAGGACCCGGCGCCGGTCGAGGGCGATCGCCTCGACCATCTCGGCGATCGCCGCGGCCGGGGCCGCATAGGCGCTGGAGGTCTGCTTGAGGGCGAGGATCTCGGCGCCGCCGTGGCGGGTGCGCTCGACGATGGAGTCGAGGGTTTCGCGGTCGAGGAACCGGTCCAGCGGGATGCCGTTGACATGCGAGTAGCGCAGCAGCGGGACCATGGCGTCGCCATGCCCGCCCAGCACCAGGGCCTGGATGTCGTGCACCGACAGGCCGGTCTCCAGCGCGATGAAGGCGGCCATGCGCGAGGTGTCCAGCACGCCCGCCTGGCCCATGATCCGGTCGCGGCTCCAGCCGGTCTGCTGCGCCGCGCGCCAGGTGAGCACGTCCACCGGATTGGAGACCACCAGCAGGCGGCTGTCGGGGGCGTGGCGCCGGACCTGGTCGAGGATTTCGTCGAGGATCGCGACGTTCTTGTCGAGGACATCGGAGCGCGACATGCCCGGCTTGCGTGGCAGCCCGGCGGTGATGATCACCAGTTCCGCACCGGCGATGACGTCCGCCTCGTGGGAACCGGTCAGGCGGGTGTCGAAGCCCAGCAGGGGCGCGGTCTCCTGGATATCCAGTGCGGCCCCGGCGGCGGTCCCTTCATGGACATCCAGCAGCGCGATCTCGCGGGCGAGGTCACGGCGGGCAAGGAACTGCGCGGTGGATTCCCCCACCCGCCCGGCTCCGACGATGGCGATCTTCTGCATGGCCTGCGCTCCTCGGACTGTGTGTTCAGGTTCGCGCCACGCCGCTGTCGCGGGCCGCCCGGGCCACCGCCTCCGGGATGGTCTCGATCAGGCGCGGATCGAACGGCGTGGGCAGGATGTAGTCCGGTCCGAACTCCAGGTGGTCGCGGCCGTAGGCGTCCAGCACGCTCTGCGGCACCGGTTCGCGCGCCAGGTCGGCGATCGCGTGGGTGGCCGCGACCAGCATGGCGTCGTTGATGCGTCGGGCGCGCACGTCCAGCGCCCCGCGGAAGATGAACGGGAATCCGAGCACGTTGTTGACCTGGTTGGGGTAGTCGGAGCGGCCGGTCGCCATGATCAGGTCGTCCCGGGTCTCGCGGGCCAGGTCCGGCTGGATCTCCGGGTCCGGATTGGACAGGGCGAAGATCACCGGGTTCGGCGCCATGCTCCGCAGCATGTCCGGGGTCAGGATGTCCGGGCCGGACAGCCCGATGAACACGTCCGCGTCGCGGCAGGCGTCCTCCAGCGTGCGGTCCTCGGTGTCCACCGCGAAGATCTGCTTGTGTTCATTGAGGTCTTCACGGTGGCTGTGGATCACGCCATTGCGGTCGACCATGTGGATGAGGTGCTTGCTCGCACCCAGGCGCACCAGCAGCTGCATGGATGCGATGCCGGCAGCTCCCGCGCCCACACAGACGATTCGGGCGTCGGCCAGGTTCTTGCCCTGGATGGACAGGGCGTTGAGCAGGCCGGCGGCGGTGATGATGGCCGTGCCGTGCTGGTCATCGTGGAACACCGGGATGTCCAGGCGTTCGCTCAGGCGGCGTTCGATCTCGAAACAGTGCGGCGCCGCGATGTCCTCGAGGTTGATGCCGCCGAAGCCGCCGGCGATGCGCGCCACGGTATTGATGAAGTCCTCGGGCTGGGCGGCGTCGACCTCGATGTCGAACACGTCGACCCCGGCGAAGGTCTTGAACAGCACGCCCTTGCCCTCCATCACTGGTTTGGAAGCCAGCGCGCCGGTGTTGCCCAGGCCCAGAACCGCGGTGCCGTCGGTGATCACGGCCACCAGGTTGCCCTTGCCGGTATAGCGGTAGACCTCGTCGGGGTTGTCGGCGATGGCGCGCACCGGGGCCGCCACGCCGGGCGAATACGCCAGCGACAGGTCGTCCTGCGTGGCGGTGGGCTTGGTGACGTGGATGGCCAGTTTCCCGGCCGGTTCGCGGGCGTGGTAGTCGAGGGCGCGCTGATTGAAATCGTCGGACATGATTGCGAACGGGCCTTGTGCGGGCGGTGGGTTCAGTTGACCGGGTGGGTCGGCAGATCATTGCGGTCGCGGGCCGCCTCGTACAGCGGTCGTACCTCGTCGGCCAGCCGGGCGAGCTCGCGCTGGCGCCCTTCCGGCGCCGGGTGGGTGCTGAGGAACACCGGGTGGCGGCTGTCGCCGGACTGCTCGGCCATCTTGCGCCACAGCGCCGGGGCGGCGTCGGGGTCGTAGCCGGCGCGGGCCGCCAGTTCGATGCCGATCTCGTCGGCTTCGGTTTCCATGCGCCGGCTGTGGGGCAGCTGCACCGCCAGCACCGCGCCCAGCGCGGCGCCGGTCAGCGCCAGCTCGGAGCGGTCGCCGGTGATGGCGAAGCCGGTGACCGCCAGATTGGAGGCCATCGCCACCGACATCTTCTCGGCGCTGTGGGCGGACAGGGCATGGCCGATCTCGTGGCCGATGATCTGCGCCAGTTCGTCGTCGGTCAGTTCCAGCTGTTCGATGATGCCCGAGTAGATCGCCATCTTGCCGCCGGCCATGGCGAACGCGTTCAGGGTGTCCGGCGCCTCGATGACCGCGATCTCCCAGTCCCAGTCCGCGGTTTCGGGGCGGTACTCGATGGCCTGTGCCACGACCCGGCCGGTGATGCCGTGGACCCGTTCGGTCATCTCGGGATCGGTGTTGATCCGCCCCTCCTCGCGCGCGCCGGACAGCATTTCGACGTAGGCCTCGCGCGAGGCGTCGATCGCCTGGTTTTCGGAGACCAGCATTAGCTGGGAGCGCCCGGTCACCGGGTTGGTGGTGCAGGCGGGCAGGCCCAGGGCCATGCCCAGCACGGCGATCAGGGCCAGTACCGGCAGACGCCGGCGCAGCGGACGGAACAGCGAGTTCATGCGTGACCAGTTCATGCGGTTTCTGCCTGCAGGACCCGCGGGGTCGCGGGATAATGACACCCCTTCAGCATACACCCTGCGGGCCGCGGAGCGGAGCCCGCACGCAAACGAGGGCACCCCGAAGGATGCCCTCGCCGGATCGGCCACGCTGGCGGGGCCGATGGGCCGCCGCCTGCCTGCGGGGCCGCGTGATGCGACCTCGCGCGGGACTTCAGAACGCGAAGCGGCGCTTGAACTTGTCCACCTGGCCGGCGGTGTCGACGATCTTCTGCTTGCCGGTGTAGAACGGATGGCACTGCGAGCAGACGTCCAGGTGCATCTCGTCCTGACCCAGGGTGGAACGGGTCGTGAACTTCGTGCCACAGGTGCAGATCACGTTGACTTCGCGGTATTGGGGATGGATCTCGGCTTTCATGGTCGACTCACGCGTGTTCGGGCGAAAAGTGCGCTAGCATAGCCGCCTCCTGTGGCCGGGCGCAAGTCGACGGCGGTCTTCGCGGCAGGCGGCCGCCGGTCCGGCCAGGTGGTTGTCCTGCGGGGCGTTGTGCCGGGGCGCGCGAGTTTTCCCCGAAACCTGTGGAAAACTTTGTGGACGAACTGTCACTGGATGGCGCCAGCGGCTTGCTGTGGCGCAGGGCCTTGAGTTGGTCAAGTTTTGTTCATTGTTGGTATGTTCCTGAAAATAAAGAATACTTTTTGTGTCAATGGGGCCGGGCCTGGCGCTGACCGGGGTCGGGGCCGGCGTGAAAGGGCGGGAGTCGCGTTGTGAATAACATGTCCGCATTGTCAAGCGCAGTGCCGCAGGTCGGCTTTGTCAGCCTTGGCTGCCCCAAGGCGCTGGTCGATTCCGAGCGCATCCTGACCCGGCTGCGTGCCGAGGGCTACGGGATCGTCGGGGACTACACCGGGGCGGACCTGGTGGTGGTCAATACCTGCGGGTTCATCGACGAGGCGGTGGAAGAATCGCTGGGGGCGATCGGCGAGGCCCTGGCGGAGAACGGGCAGGTGATCGTGACCGGCTGCCTGGGCAAGGATGCCGAGACCATCCACGAGCGCCATCCGGACGTGCTGGCGGTCACCGGGCCGCATGCCTACGAGGACGTGGTCACGGCGGTGCACGAGCACCTGCCGCCGCCGGCGGGCACCTTCGAGACCCTGGTGCCACCGGAGGGCATCCGCCTGACGCCGCGCCACTACGCCTATCTGAAGATCTCCGAGGGCTGCAATCACCGCTGCAGCTTCTGCATCATCCCCGGGCTGCGCGGCGACCTGGTCAGTCGCTCGATCGGCGAGGTGCTGGCGGAGGCGGAGCGCCTGGCCGAGGCCGGTGTGCGCGAGATCCTGGTGATCTCGCAGGACACTTCCGCCTACGGCGTGGACGTGAAATATCGTACCGGCTTCCACGGCGGGCGCCCGATCCGCTCGGATATCGCGCACCTCGCCGAGGCCCTGGGGCAGCTGGGCATCTGGGTGCGGCTGCACTACGTCTATCCGTATCCGCATGTGGATCGCCTGATCCCGCTGATGGGCTCCGGCGAGGAGGGCGGACTGCTGCCCTATCTCGACATGCCGCTGCAGCACGGCCACCCGCGGGTACTGAAGGCCATGCGCCGTCCGGCCGCGGCGGAGAAGGTGCTGGAGCGGATCGCCGACTGGCGCGCGCGGCGCCCCGATCTGACGCTGCGTTCGACGTTCATCGTGGGCTTTCCCGGGGAGACGGAGGCCGAGTTCGAGACCCTGCTGGACTTCCTGCGCGAGGCGCAGCTGGACCGCGTCGGGGCCTTTGCCTATTCGCCGGTGGACGGGGCCGAGGCCAATGCCCTGCCGGACCCGGTCCCGGAGGCCGTGCGGCAGGAGCGTCTGGCGCGTTTCATGGAGGTGCAGGCGGAGATCAGTGCCGAACGGCTGCGCCGGCGGGTGGGCACGCAGCCGGTGGTGCTGGTGGACGGCACCGACGAACACGGCATCGTGGTCGCGCGCTCGGCCGCGGAGGCGCCGGAGATCGACGGGGTGATCCGCGTGCCGGATGCCGATCCCGACTCAGTGGAGGCGGGGGACTTCATCGAGGTGCGGGTCACCGCCGCCCGCGAGCACGACCTGATCGCCGAGGTCGCCGACCCGGACGAGTGACCGGGGCGGCCTCGCTCGGCGGTCGTGTTCAGCCGCCGTTGCGCTTCGGGGCCACCGGTTCCGGCGTGGCGTCCCAGATCTTCTCCGCGTAGTCGCGCACCGTGCGGTCAATGGAGAAGTAGCCCATGCGCGCGATGTTGGTGAGCGCCGCGGTGTTCCAGCATTCCGGCTGCGCATACAGCGCGTCGGCCCGCTCGCAGGCCTCGCGGTAGGCGGGGTAGTCGGCGAGCACGAAGAACGGGTCCTGGTGGCGCAGATAGTGCCCCAGTTCTGCATGGGTGGCGTTGTCGTCGCAGGTGAAATAGCCCTGCTCGATCATCTCCACCGTGCGGCTCAGCGCGGGCCGGCCGGCGAGCATGGCCTCGGGGACCTCGCCGCGGGCGCGGTGGGCGACCACCTCGGACTCGGTCATGCCGAAGATGAAGATGTTGTCCTCGCCCACCGCGTCGCGGATCTCGATGTTGGCACCGTCCAGCGTGCCGACGGTCAGCGCGCCGTTCAGTGCCAGCTTCATGTTGCCGGTGCCCGAGGCCTCGAAGCCCGCGGTGGAGATCTGCTCCGAGAGGTCCGCCGCGGGGATGATTACGGTCGCGGCGCTGACTTCGTAGTTGGGGATGAACACGCACTTCAGGCGGTCGCCCACCTGCGGGTCGTGGTTGATGACGTCCGCGACCTCGTTGATGACCTGGATGATGTCCTTGGCGCGCTGGTAGCCGGGGGCCGCCTTGCCGCCGAAGATCACCACCCGCGGGGGGACGTTCTCGCCGTCGCGGATGCGGTTGTACAGCTCGATGACGTGCAGCAGCTTGAGCAGCTGGCGCTTGTATTCGTGGATGCGCTTGATCTGCACATCAAAAAGCACGTCGGTGCGGATGCGGATGCCGGTGCGCTCGCGCACCAGCGTGGCCAGGCGCTCCTTGTTCTTGCGCTTGACCTGCTGAAACTTCTGTTGAAGCTCCGGATCCGCGACCCAGGGCTCCAGCGCGCGCAGGCGTTCAAGGTCGTACTGCCAGTCGTGACCGATCTTTTCACCGAGGAACTCGGTCAGCTCCGGATTGGCCTGGATCATCCACAGCCGGGGGGTGACGCCGTTGGTGACATTGACGAAGCGTTCCGGCCACAGCTGGTAGAAATCGGCGAACAGGGTCTGTTTCAGCAGCTCGGTATGCAGGGCGGCGACGCCGTTGATCTGGTGTGAACCGACCACCGCCAGATGGGCCATGCGGACGTTCCGGCCGCCTTCCTCGTCGATCAGCGACAGCCGCTTGAGGCGCTCCTCGTCGCCGGGGAAGCGCCGGCGCACCATCTCGAGGAATTCGTGGTTGATGCGGTAGATGATCTGCATGTGCCGCGGCAGCACGCGGGTCATCAGGTCCACCGGCCAGGTTTCCAGTGCCTCGGGCATCAGGGTGTGGTTGGTGTAGGCGAATACCTGTCGGCAGAGCTCCCAGGCACGGGCCCAGTGCAGCCCGTGACGGTCCATCAGCAAGCGCATCAACTCCGCCACCGCGATCGCCGGGTGGGTGTCGTTCAGCTGGATCGCGACCTGGTGGGGCAGGTCGTCCAGGGTATACCCGAGCTCGGTGTGGCGGTCGAGGATGTCGTGCAATGAGGCGGCGACGAAGAAGTACTCCTGCTTCAGCCGCAGTTCTTTGCCGATGGCGGTGGCGTCGTTGGGATAGAGCACCATGGAGATGCTCTCCGACTGGCTCTTGTCGGCCACGGCGCGGATGTAGTCGCCCTCGTTGAAATAGCGCAGATCGAAGTCGCGGGTGGCCTTGGCCCCCCACAGGCGCAGGTTGTTGACGTTGCGCCGGCCATAACCCGCGGTGGGGTAGTCATAGGCCATGGCCAGGATCTGTTCGCCGTCTTCCCAGGAGTAATGTACCGAGCCGTCGTTCCGGTGGTGTTCCACTACCTCGCCGTAGAAGCGGATCGGGTATTTGCGTTCCGCGCGCGGGAACTCCCAGGGGTTGCCGTAGCGCAGCCAGTTGTCCGGGTGCTCGACCTGACGGTAGGGCTCGAATTGCTGGCGGAACATGCCGTATTCATAGCGGATGCCGTAGCCGAAGCCGGGATAGCCCTGGGTTGCCAGCGATTCGAGGATGCAGGCGGCCAGGCGCCCGAGGCCGCCGTTGCCCAGCGCGGCGTCATCCTCCCAGGCAACGATCTCGTCGTAGTCCTGTCCCAGCTGAGCGAGGGCCTCGCGGGTCTCGTCGAGGATGCCGGTGTTGCGCAGGTTGGCCTCCAGCATGCGCCCGATCAGGTACTCCATCGACAGGTAATAGACCCGCTTGACGTCTTCCGCGTCGAACTGGCGGCGGGTCAGCAGCCGGCGTTCGATCATGCGTTCGCGCACCGCGAACGAGGTGGCATCGAGCCAGTCGCGCTGGGTGGCCTGTTTCGGATCCTTTCCGACGAACCGCACCATGGCATCGCGGATGGACTGTTTCAGGCCCTCGGTATCGTGCGGGAGCGGGCTGAGCGGGGGGGCCGTAGTGTCGGCGCTGGTGGACATCTTTTTTCTCCGGGGGGTTGCGGCCGGACACGCCCGCCATCGACCCCGGCGCCGTTCAGGCGGGGCGGTCGATGGCGCGGTGTCCAATATCGGTACGGAAGTATATACCCTCGAAGCGGATTTCCCCGAGGGCGGTGTAGGTCTTTTTCTGCGCGTCGGCATAATCGGTCCCCAGACCAACCACGCACAGCACGCGGCCTCCGGCGGTGATGACCTGCCCATGGTCGTCGATGGTGGTGCCGGCATGGAACACGCGGGCGTCGGGAAGCGGCTCCACCGCCTCCAGGCCCTCGATCACATCGCCCTTGCGGTATGCGTCCGGGTAGCCCTCGGCGGCGGCGACCACGCCCAGCGCCACGCGCGGGTCCCAGCGGGCTTCCACCTGGTCGAGCCGGCCGTCCAGCGCGGCCTCGACCAGACCCGCCAGGTCGCTTTCCAGGCGCATCAGGATCGGCTGGGTCTCCGGGTCGCCAAAACGGCAGTTGAATTCCAGCACCTTCGGGTTGCCGTCGGCATCGACCATGATCCCGGCATACAGGAACCCGGTATAGGCCTCGCCGTCGGCGGCCATGCCGCGCACCACGGGTTCGATGACCTCGTGCAGGATGCGGTCGTGCAGGGTGTCGGTGACCACCGGGGCCGGCGAATAGGCACCCATGCCCCCGGTGTTGGGGCCACGGTCGCCGTCATCGCGCGCCTTGTGGTCCTGCGAGGAGGCCAGCGGCAGCACGTGCTCGCCGTCCACCATGCAGATGAAGCTGGCCTCCTCGCCCTGCAGGAATTCCTCGACGACCACCCGGTGCCCGGCCTCGCCGAAGGCATTGCCGGCCAGCATGTCGCGTACCGCGGCGCGCGCCTCGTCCGTGGTCTGCGCGAGGATCACGCCCTTGCCGGCGGCCAGGCCGTCGGCCTTCACCACGATGGGCGCGCCGTGGGTGTCGATGAACGCCAGCGCGGCGTCCTCGTCCTCGAAGCTGCCGTACGCCGCCGTGGGGATGCCGTGGCGCTGCATGAAATCCTTGGCGAAGGATTTCGATCCCTCCAGGCGCGCGGCGTCGGCGGTGGGACCGAAGATCGGCTGGCCGGCGGCGCGGAAGGCATCCACCACGCCCGCAACCAGCGGTGCCTCGGGCCCGACCACGGTGAAGGCGACATCCTCGTTCCGGGCCACGGCTAGCAGGCCGTCGATGTCGGTGGCGGCGCAGTCGACGTTCTCGCAGCCGGGTTCGCCGGCGGTGCCGGCATTGCCCGGCGCGACCAGCACCCGCGCGACCCGCGCGGACTGCGCCAGTTTCCAGGCGAGGGCGTGTTCGCGCCCGCCGCCGCCGATCACCAGTACGTTGATGGCCGTTTCGTTCATGAGCGTTCTCCTGCGGCCGCGATCAGTGGCGGAAGTGGCGCATGCCGGTGAAGACCATCGCGATGCCGTGCTCGTCGGCCGCGGCGATGACTTCTTCGTCGCGCATCGAGCCGCCCGGCTGGATCACCGCGGTGATGCCGGCGCTGGCGGCGGCATCGATGCCGTCGCGGAACGGGAAGAAGGCGTCCGAGGCCATCACCGAACCGGCCACCTGCAGACCCTCGTCGGCGGCCTTGATCCCGGCGATGCGCGCGGAATACACCCGGCTCATCTGGCCGGCGCCCACGCCGACGGTCTGCTGGTCGCGGGCATATACGATGGCGTTGGATTTTACGTACTTGCCCACCTGCCAGGCGAAGGCCAGGTCGCGGTTCTCCTGCTCGGTGGGTGCGCGCGCGGTGACGATCTTCAGGTCTGCGTCGGCCAGCGAGCCGCGGTCGGTGTCCTGCACCAGCAGTCCGCCCCCGATGCGCTTGTAGTCCAGCCCCGGGGCGGCGGGGGCGTCCGGGATCTCCAGCACGCGCACGTTCTTCTTCGCGCTCAGCGCGCGCAGGGCGCCGGGAGTGATCTCCGGCGCCATCACCACCTCGACGAACTGGCGACTGATGATGGCCTGCGCGGCGTCACCCTCCAGCGGGCGGTTGAACGCGATGATGCCGCCGAAGGCCGAGGTCGGGTCGGTCTGGAACGCGCGCTCGTAGCTCATCAGCTGGGACGGGGCGACCGCGACCCCGCAGGGATTGGCATGCTTGACGATCACGCAGGCCGCTTCGTCGAATTGGCGCACGCACTCCCAGGCGGCATCGGCATCCGCCAGGTTGTTGTAGGACAGCGACTTGCCCTGGTGCTGGCGGTAGCTGGCGAGGGCCCCCGGAGCCGGCTGCGGGTCGCGATAGAACGCCGCCCGCTGATGCGGGTTTTCGCCGTAGCGCAGGGATTCGACGCGCTCGAAAGTCGCGTTGAGCTGGCCCGGGAAGTCTTCCTGGTGACCGTCGTCATCCAGTGCCGACAGATAATTGCTGATCGCCGCATCGTAGCGGGCGACGTGATCGAACGCCGCCACGGCGAAGCGAAAGCGCAGCGGGGCCGGGATGCCGCCGTGTTCGTCCAGGGCGTCAATGATCGTGCGGTACTGGCCCGGGTCGGTCGCCACGGTCACGTCACGGTAGTTCTTGGCGGCCGCGCGCAGCATGGCCGGGCCGCCGATGTCAATGTTCTCGATCGCATCGTCCAGGGTGGTGTCGGGCCGGGCCACGGTGTTCTCGAAGGGGTACAGATTCACCACCAGAAGATCGATCGGAGGGATGTCATGGGTCTCCATCGCCCCGGCGTCCGTGTCCCGCCGGCCCAGCAGGCCGCCGTGCACCCGCGGATGCAGGGTCTTGACTCGTCCGTCCATGATCTCGGGGAAGCCGGTGTGTTCCGAGACCTCGGTCACCGGGATCCCGTGTTCGCTCAGCAGCCGCGCGGTACCACCGGTGGAGAGCAGTTCGACGCTGCGTTCATGGAGGTGGCGGGCGAGTTCCACCACGCCGGTTTTTTCGGAAACGGACAGCAGCGCGCGGCGCACGGGAGCCTGAGTAGTCATGGGACCTCGAAATCGCGTCAAAACGGCCATTATAGCGAAGGTGCCGGCCTTGTCGCGGCCGTTCGGGCGGGTGGGGTGCCGGACGGTGCGGCCGGTGGCGGGTTTGTAATTTGGGCGCAAAACCTTTAGCGTATAAAAACACTTTCGGACACAACGCCTGCGTTCCGACGCAACGCATGGCACCGTTTGCGATCCCCGAGCCAGGCGAGCGAAAGCCGCCAGACCACGGCTCGGCACCCGGGCAACCACCGAATCCTTCCGGGTGTCAGGAACCGCCGGCCAGGCCGGCGCCGGATGCTGGAAACAACGCATCCGTCTCGGGAGCCCGCGATGACGGGCCGCCCGTACCCGGTCCTCGCAGGAGAAGTTTCATGCCAGCGACCCGGGATGCGAGGTCGTTTTCGGTCATGCAGGTGTTGTAACCCGGTGCGTCCGCGGCCACGAGGGCTGCGGGTGCACTTCATTGCAGCAAAGCCAAGAGGAATCACCATGTCAGCGAACGTGAAGAACGATCAGGACTTCGGCGAGAAGCCGACGGAAACCCGCGATACCGACCATTACCTTGAGGAATACACCACGGGTTTTGTCGACAAGTGGGACGATCTGATCGACTGGGACAGCCGCGCCAAGAGCGAAGGCACGTTCTTCATCGAGGAACTGAAGAAGCGCGGCGCCAAGCGCGTGCTGGACGTCGCGGCCGGTACCGGCTTCCACTCGGTCCAGCTGATCGAGGCGGGCTTTGACGTGGTCACCGCCGACGGCAGCCCCGAGATGCTCGTCAAGGCCTTCGAGAACGGCCGTTCGCGCGGCCACATCCTGCGCACGGTGCAGGCTGACTGGCGCATGCTCAACCGCGACATCCACGGCCACTACGACGCCGTGGTCTGCCTCGGCAACTCGTTCACCCACCTGTTCAACGAGCACGACCGCCGCAAGGCCCTGGCCGAGTTCTATGCCGCGCTGCGCCACGACGGCGTGCTGATCCTCGACCAGCGCAACTACGACACCATCCTGGATCACGGCTACTCGTCCAAGCACACGTACTACTACTGCGGTGACAACGTGCAGGTGGAACCGGCCCACGTCGACGAAGGCCTGGCCCGTTTCCAGTACCGCTTCCCTGACGGTTCCGAGTACTTCCTGAACATGTTCCCGCTGCGCAAGGCCTACGTCCGCCGCCTGATGCGCGAGGTCGGTTTCCAGAAGATCGACACCTACGGGGACTTCCAGGAGACCTATCGCGAGGCCGACCCGGACTTCTTCATTCACGTCGCCGACAAGACCTATATCGAGGGCGAGGATCGATGAGCCAGGAGTATTCTGACGTCGTTGAAACGGCGCGCGACTATTACAACAGTGCGGACGCCGACACCTTCTACAAGATGGTGTGGGGCGGTGAAGACCTGCATATCGGCCTGTACGAGTACCAGGACGAGCCGATCGGTGATGCCAGCCGCCGTACCGTCGCCCACATGGCCGACCTGCTGGGCGAGCCGCAGCCGGAATGGCGCGTGATCGACATGGGCGCGGGCTATGGTGGCGTGGCCCGCTACCTGGTCGAGAACTACGGTTGTGACGTGACCGCGCTGAACCTCTCCGAGAAGGAGAACGAGCGCGATCGCGAGATCAACAAGGCGCGCAAGCTGGACCACAAGATCACCGTGGTCGACGGTTCCTTCGAGAAGGTGGACGAGCCGGACGCGACCTACGACGTGGTGTGGTCCGAGGATTCGTTCCTGCACAGCCCGAACGAGGACAAGTACAAGGTCATCCAGGAGGCGGCGCGGCTGCTCAAGCCGGGTGGCTGGCTGATCTTTACCGATCCGATGCAGACCGATGACTGCCCCGGGGGCGTGCTGGACCCGATCCTTGCGCGCATCCACCTCGATTCGCTGGCCTCCCCGTCCCTGTACCGCGATGCGGCGCAGAAGGCCGGGCTGCGCGAGATCGGTTTCGAGGAGCATTCCGGGCAGATCTCGACGCACTACGGTCGCGTGAAGCAGGAGCTGGAATCCCGCGAGGACGAGCTCAAGCGCTTCATCTCGCAGGACTACATGGACCGCATGAAGCAGGGCCTGCAGCACTGGGTCGACGGGGGCAACTCCGGGTACCTGACCTGGGGCATCTTCCGCTTCCGCAAGCCGGACTAAGAAGGCCCGTTATCGCGGGTCCCGCGGGCGTGCGTCGTCCGGGGCCCGCCAGATTCCGCCCCGTCGACCCTCGGCGGGGCGGAAGTGTATCTTGTAGTCCATGCGGGGTGCGTTCGGGATCCAGTACCCGAGATAGACATGCGGCAGGCTCAGGTTCCGCGCATGCTCGATCTGGCACAGGATGCCGAACGTGCCCAGCGCACGGGCCGGAAGATCCGGCTCGTAGAAGGTATACATGGCCGACAGCCCCTGCGGCGTATGATCGGTGATGGCGACGCCGAGCAGTTGTCCGGCGCGGCGGAACTCCAGCAGCTCCACCGGGGCGCTGCGTTCCGTCAGCATGCCGGCGTATTCCTCGCGATTCATCTGCTCCATGCCGCCACCCGCGTGGCGGTTGCGCAGATAGCGCAGGAACAGCGGCATGTGTTCGTCCAGGTCGGCCTCGGTGCGACCGTCCCCCGCCCCCGGCGGGGCGCGATGTTTGATATCGAGGTCGGCGTTGGCGCGCAGGCAGCGGCGCTGGCTGCGGTTCGGCCGGAAGGTGGGCACCGGGATGCGCACCGGCACGCAGGCATCGCAGGCCGGGCAGTGGTGGCGATAGACAAAACGGCCGCTGCGGCGAAAGCCCTCGGCCAGCAGGGCCCCGAAGCCGGCGGCATCCAGCCGGGCCTCGGGGTCGACCAGCAGGGACTGCATCTCGCGCCCGTCCGTGATGTACGGACAGGGCTGTGGGGCGGTCAGATACCAGCGGATCGGGGATTCCTGCATTCCGCTATCGTGACAGCTCCGGCCCGGGGCGCCAATGCGTCCCGGGCCGTGACCCCGCCACCGGCGGGACATGACCGGAGTTCGATGCCCGGCATGCTAAAGTAATGACATTTGAAACCAATGGTGTACCGCACATGACGGCAACGCGACAAGATATCGAGAACGCCCTGAAAGAACGCATCCTGATCCTGGATGGCGGTATGGGCACGACCATCCAGCTGTACGAGCTGGGGGAAGCCGATTATCGCGGCGAGCGCTTCAAGGACTGGGAATCCGACCTGAAGGGCAACAACGACCTGCTCTCCCTGACCCGCCCGGACATCATCGAGCAGATCCACAATGATTACCTCGAGGCCGGCGCCGACATCATCGAGGCGAATACCTTCAACGGTACCCGCATCGCGATGGCGGACTACCACATGGAGGACCTGGTCCCCGAGCTGAACCGCGAATCCGCCAAGCTCGCGCGCAAGGCCGCCGACGCCTGGACCGCGAAGACCCCGGACAAGCCGCGTTTCGTTGCCGGCATCCTTGGCCCGACCAACCGTACGGCCTCGATCTCCCCGGACGTGAACGACCCGGGTGCGCGCAACGTCGATTTCGACACCCTGGTCGCTGCGTACAAGGAGGCCGCCGAGGCCCTGATCGAGGGCGGCGTCGACCTGCTGCTGATCGAGACGGTGTTCGACACCCTGAACGCCAAGGCCGCGATCTTCGCGGTCAAGACCCTGGAAGACGAGCTCGGGAAGGACCTCCCGATCATGATCTCCGGGACCATCACCGATGCCTCCGGGCGCACCCTGTCGGGCCAGACCACCGAGGCCTTCTGGAATTCGGTACGCCACGCCAACCCCGTGTCCATCGGCCTGAACTGCGCCCTGGGTGCGAAGGAAATGCGCCAGTACGTGGAAGAGCTGTCGCGCATCGCCGATACCCACGTCTCCGCGCACCCGAACGCCGGTCTGCCGAACGAATTCGGCGACTACGACGAGAGCCCGGAGCAGATGGCTGCGGATGTCGGCCCGTGGGCCGAACAGGGCATGCTGAACATCATCGGCGGCTGCTGTGGCACCCTGCCCGAGCACATCCGCGCCATGCGCGAGGCGGTCGAGAAATTCCCGCCGCGCAAGGTGCCGGAGGTTTCTCCGGCCTGCCGTCTGTCTGGTCTGGAGCCGTGCAACATCACCGACGACTCGCTGTTCGTGAACGTTGGCGAGCGCACCAACGTGACCGGCTCGCGCAAGTTCCTGCGCCTGATCCAGAACGAGGAATACGACGTCGCGCTGGAAGTCGCGCTGAACCAGGTCGAGGGCGGTGCCCAGATCATCGACGTCAACATGGACGAGGGCATGCTGGAGTCGCAAGATGCGATGGTCCGCTTCCTCAACCTGCTGGCCGGCGAGCCCGACATCGCTCGTGTGCCGGTGATGATCGACTCCTCCAAGTTCGAGATCATCGAGGCGGGCCTGAAGTGCGTGCAGGGCAAGCCGGTGGTCAACTCGATCTCCATGAAGGAGGGCGAGGAGAACTTCATCAAGCAGGCCGAGCTGTGCCGCCGCTACGGGGCCGCGATCGTGGTCATGGCCTTCGACGAGGACGGCCAGGCCGACAACGAGCAGCGCCGCGTCGAGATCTGTACCCGGGCATACAAGCTGCTGACCGAGAAGGTCGGCTTCCCGGCCGAAGACATCATCTTCGACCCGAACATCTTCGCGGTCGCGACCGGGATCGAGGAGCACAATAACTACGGCGTGGACTTCATCGAGGCCACCCGTCGCATCAAGAATGATCTGCCGCACGCGCTGATCTCCGGCGGCGTGTCGAACGTGTCGTTCTCCTTCCGCGGCAACGAGCCGGTCCGCGAGGCGATCCACGCCGTGTTCCTGTACCACGCCATCAAGGCGGGTATGGACATGGGGATCGTTAACGCCGGTCAGCTGGCGGTGTACGACGACATCGACGAGAAGCTGAAGGAAGCGGTCGAGGACGTGGTCCTGAACCGTCGCGACGACGCGACCGACCGGCTGCTCGAGCTGTCCGAGGAATACAAGGGCCAGGGCGGCGGCAAGAAGGAAGAGAACCTCGAGTGGCGCGAGTGGGAAGTCAGCAAGCGCCTCGAGCACTCCCTGGTCAAGGGTATCGACACCTACGTGGTGGACGACACTGAAGAGGCCCGTCAGGCCTACGACCGCCCGATCCAGGTGATCGAGGGGCCGCTGATGGACGGCATGAACGTGGTCGGCGACCTGTTCGGCGAGGGCAAGATGTTCCTGCCGCAGGTGGTCAAGTCCGCGCGCGTGATGAAGAAGGCCGTGGCCCACCTGATTCCGTACATCGAGGCCGAGAAGACCGGTACCGAGAACAACGGCAAGATCCTGATGGCCACCGTGAAGGGCGACGTCCACGACATCGGCAAGAACATCGTCGGCGTGGTCCTGCAGTGCAACAACTTCGAGGTCATCGACATCGGCGTGATGCAGCCGGGTGCCGAGATCCTGAAGGCCGCCAAGGAGCATGATGTCGACGTCATCGGCCTGTCCGGCCTGATCACGCCCTCGCTGGAGGAGATGGCCAACTTCGCCGCCGATCTCGAGCGCGAGGGCATGACCACGCCGCTGATGATTGGCGGCGCGACCACCTCGCGCGCCCACACCGCGGTCAAGATCGAGCCGAACTACTCCGGCCCGGTGGTTTGGGTGAAGGACGCCTCGCGTGCCGTGGGTGTGGCCCAGAGCCTGATCAGCCCCGAACTGCGCGAGAACTACGCCGCCGAGATCCGCGAGGAATACGAGAAGCTGCGCGTGCAGAACGCCGGGCGCAAGAAGAAGGTCCAGTGGCTGTCGCTGGAGAAGGCGCGCGCCAACAAGCCGGAGATCGACTGGTCCGCCTACGCCCCGGCGAAGCCGAAGGCGCTGGAGACCGAGGACCTGCCGGGCGAGCCGACCGTGCTGCATCCGCACGGCGATGGCTCGGTGCTGCTGCGCTTCGATGACTTCGACCTGAACAAGGTCAAGGAGTATATCGACTGGACGCCGTTCTTCCATTCCTGGCAGCTGCATGCGGCCTATCCGCGCATCCTCGAAGACGAAAAGGTCGGCGAGGAGGCACGCAAGCTGTTCAAGGACGGCCAGGAGATGCTGCAGCGGATGATCGACGAGAAGTGGGTCACCTGCCGCGGCGTGGTCGGCTTCTTCCCGGCGAACAGCGTCGATCACGACGACATCGAGGTCTACACCGACGAGAACCGCAGCCAGGTGCTGAAGAAACTGCACCACCTGCGCCAGCAGACCGAGAAGCGTCGCGGTCAGCCCAGCCACTCGCTGGCGGACTTCGTCATGCCGAAGGAGGCCGGTGGCCCGGACTACATCGGTGCGTTTGCCGTCAGTGCCGGCGGTGACGTGGATGCGAAGGCCGAAGAATATGAAAAGGCCAACGACGACTACCACGCCATCCTTGTGAAGAGCCTGGCGGACCGCCTGGCCGAGGCCTTTGCCGAGTGCATGCACGAATACGTGCGCAAGTACTACTGGGGCTACGTCGCGGACGAGCAGCTCGAGAACGAGGACCTGATCGAAGAGAAGTATCAGGGCATCCGTCCGGCACCCGGTTACCCGGCCTGCCCCGAGCACACCGAGAAGGCCACGCTCTGGGAGCTGCTGCAGGCGGAGGAAAACGCCGACATGACGCTCACCGAGAGCTATGCCATGCTGCCGGTGTCGGCCGTCTCCGGCTGGTACTTCGCGCACCCGGAGTCGCGTTACTTCGGCCTCGGCAAGGTCAACCGCGACCAGGTCGAGGACTATGCGAAGCGCAAGGGCATGTCGTTCGAGGAGGCCGAGCGCTGGCTCGCGCCGAATATCGGCTACGACGACAGCGACGAGGCCAAGGCGGAAGCCGCGGCCGAGCGCGAGGCGCGCAGCGCGTAACCGCAGGGTCCGCCCTGCGACCCGAATCAGGCCCCGCCCCGTGCGGGGCCTTTTTCGTGGGTGGAATACCGTGGAAGACCTGTCCCGGTTTCCGCGCGTCGCCGGATGTTTGTATCCTGCAGGCATGACCCGGCGGGCGCCCGCGCCCGTCGCCCCATACCAACGGAGCCCCGCATGACCTCAGGTCAGGAAAGCGATTCCACCCAGCACGTCCTCACTCTGCGCCAGACCCGACTGGAGGACTACGACGACATCCGCGAAATCATGGAGCGGGTATACCAGGACCTGGACGGGGCCTGGAGCGAGGCGCAGTTCCGCTCCCAGGTGACGCGCTTTCCCGAAGGGCAGATCTGCATCGAGGACAACGGGAAGGTGGTGGCGGCGGCGATCAGCCTGATCGTCGAGTACAAGCGCTTCGGCGATCACCACAACTACTGGCAGATCACCGGCAACGGCTTTCTCACCACTCACGACCCGGACGGGGACACGCTCTACGGCGTGGACATCTTCGTGCACCCCGATTACCGCGGCCTGCGGCTGGGGCGGCGCCTGTACGACGCGCGCAAGGAGCTGTGCGAAAAGCTGAACCTGCGCGCGATCGTGGCCGGCGGACGCATCCCCGGATACGAGGCCCATCGTGAAGAGATGACGCCGCAGCAGTACGTGGAGAAGGTCAAGAACCACGAGGTCACCGATCCGATCCTGACCTTCCAGCTGGCGAACGACTTCCACGTGCGCAAGATCATCACGGACTACCTCCCGGACGACGAAAAGTCCGGGGCGTATGCCACGCTGATCGAATGGCTCAACATCTACTACGAGGAAAAGGAAAAGCTGATCGGCGGAAGCCGCTCGGACGTGCGCATCGGCGTGGTCCAGTGGCAGATGCGGCCTACCGCCGACCTCGATGCCCTGTTCCAGCAGGTGGAGTACTTCGTGGACGCGGTGTCGGGTTACCGCGCCGACTGCGTGCTGTTCCCGGAGTTCTTCAACGGACCGCTGATGGGGGCGTTCAACCAGGACTATCCGGCCGAGGCCGTGCGCCGGCTGGCGGAGTACACCGAGGACATCCGCGAGGAGATGGTGCGCCTGGCGCTGTCCTACAACATCAACATCGTCGCCGGGTCGATGCCCGAGTACCACGACGACGTGCTGCGCAACGTGTCCTACCTGTGCCGCCGCGACGGGACCTGGGACCGCCAGTACAAGCTGCACGTGACCCCCGACGAGATCGGCTACTGGGGCCTGCAGGGCGGTGAGGAGGTGCATGTCTTCGACACCGACTTCGGCAAGATCGGCATCCTCATCTGCTACGACGTGGAGTTTCCCGAACTTCCCCGCGTGATGGCCGATCATGGCCTGCAGATCCTGTTCGTCCCCTACTGGACCGATACCAAGAACGCCTACCTGCGCGTGCGTCGCTGCGCCCAGGCCCGGGCCATCGAGAACGAGTGCTACGTGGTCATGTCCGGTTCGGTGGGCAACCTGCCGCGGGTGGAGAACATGGACATGCAGTATTCGCAGGCTGCGGTGTTCACTCCGTCGGACTTTGCCTTCCCGCATGACGCGGTGGCGGCCGAGGCGACTCCCAACACGGAGATGACCCTGATCGTGGATCTCGACCTGGACAATCTCAAGGAACTGCGCAACCACGGTTCGGTGCGCAACCTGCGCGACCGCCGGCGGGACCTCTACGCAATCGACTGGAAATCCAGCCCCGTATAGTACGGCCTGGATCCAAAACGTGAAGGGCGTCCGGGGGTGTCCGCCCCGACGGGGTGGCTTTGTTCGGCGATCGTCCGTAATCTGAAGCATGGACAGGTCGATCGGTGCGTGCGCGCGGGAGGCCACGGAAAGGCATCGAGGCATTCAGGGGGTAACCATGGCGGAAGCAGTGACGAGCGAAACGCCCGGGGCCGGCGCCGGCAAAGGCGGGCCACGTACGGCCGTTCTGGTCGTGGATGACTCCAAGGTCATCCGCGTGGCCCTGCAGCGCATCCTCCGGGATACCCATACCGTGTACGAGGCCGCGGACGGGGAAGAGGCCTGGGCCCGGATGCAGGAGCAGAACGACATCGGTCTGGTGCTGACTGACCTCTCCATGCCGAAGCTCGACGGGCAGGATCTCCTGATGCGCATCCGGGACGGCGCCGACGGCGTGCCGGCGGATCTGCCCGTGGGGATCGTTACGGGGCAGGAGAATGACGAACAGTCCGAGGAAGACTGGCGTTCCATGGGTGCGAACGCCGTGCTCAAGAAGCCGTTTGTCCCCGGACGGGTCCGCGAGGTCGTGGCCGAGCTCCTGCCCGAACACGCCGCACCCGATGAAGAGACCGAGGCCGAGCTGCGCCACCTGCGTGACGAGGTCGAGCGGCTGCGCCGGGAACTCATGCTGCGTCAGAGCTCCTCCGGCGACCGCGAGCTGCACAACGAACTGGAGCGGCTGCGCCAGGCCCTGGCGGAATCCCGCGATGATGCCACCGCGGCCTATCAGCGCGCCGACGAATATGAGGAAAAGAGCCGTTCGCTCGAGCAGGAGCTGGAAGAGGCGCGCCAGCGCCTGAGCGAGGCCAGCGAGACCCTGGAGCAGGCACAGGAACAATCGGCGGAGGAGGCCGGGGCCGCGTCCGACGACGACCGCCAGCAGCGGGTGACCGAGCTGGAAGGCGAGGTGATCCGGCTGGAGCACGAGCTGGTCGAGCTGGAGCGCGAACGGGACAAGGCCCGGGAAGAGCGGGATGCGGCAAACAAGACCGCCGAGCGCCTGCGCAGGGAGCGCAATCAGCAGACCGAGCGCGCATCGGCTGCCGAGACTGCACAGCACGAGCTGAAGACGCAGTGCTCCGATCAGGGGAGTACGCTGGGTCAGCTCCGCGCCAGCCTTGAACAGCGGGAACGCGAGCTGTCCGAGGCGGTGCACAAGAACAAGTCCCTGCGCGCGCGCATCCGTGATCTGGAGCTGGAGCTCAACGGGGGGCCGAAGGCCGCGCCGGTGGCCGAGGAGTCTTCCACTGACCAGGGGGGGGAGCCCCCGACCCCGACCGGCTCCGGGAAAGCCAGCTTCGATCCGCCCAGTGATCGCCTGTGGTCGCGGCCATGGTTCCGCGGGGTGCTGGTGGCCGCGGTGCTGGCCGTGATCTTCCTGGGCGTACTGATCTACCTCCGGGGGTTCTGAGCCCCCCGGAGGTTCGTGCAGCGCCCGCGTCGGGTCTACTTCAGGCGACGCTCCAGGGCCCCCAGCAGGTGCTGCCAGGAATCCCGGTCGGCGCGTTCGTCATAGCCCACCGGCATGTCGAAGCGCTCGGCGATGCTGTCGGCGTCGGGGTTGGTAAAGCTGTGCAGCACGCCACCGAAATCCACCAGGGTCCAGTCCGCGTCGGCGTTGTCCATCTCCTCGCGGAAGGCATCCACCTGTTCCTTCGGCACCATCGGGTCGGCCGCGCCATTGAAGACCAGGACTTCGGGCTTCAGGGTGTCGGCCGACGCCGGGTGCTCGGTGGCCAGTGCGCCATGGAAGCTTGCCACCACGGCCAGATCGGCTCCGGCGCGTGCTGCTTCCAGCGCCACCGTGCCGCCAAAGCAGTAGCCCACGGCCGCCACCGGCTGGTCCGCGGTCTGATCGTGGCCGCGCAGGTAGTCATGCGCTGCGCCGAAGCGCTCTAGCATCATGTCCCGGTTTTCGCGCACCTGCCCGGCGAATTCGCCGGCCTCGGACGGATGGTCCGCGGTGCGGCCGTCGCCGTACATGTCCAGCGAGAAGGCGGTGTAGCCTTCCGCGGCCAGCTGCTCGGCGCGGCTGCGGGCGTAGTCGTTGTGTCCCCACCATTCGTGGACCACCAGCACGCCCGGGCGCGGACCGTCGACCGACGGATCCCAGGCGATAAAGCCCTCGAAGGTCTGGCCGTCGTGCTCGTAGGTCACGGATTCGGTGTGCAGGTCGGCCAGCGCCAGGCCGGGGAACAGTGCGGCCAGCGCCACGGCGGCACTCAGGGTTCGCAGTGGTTGCATGGGGTGTCTCCTTGTCGAATCGCCGAATCGGCTTTTCGAGTATGGTCCCGCTCCGGAATGCGAACAAGAGCGCCCGTTCCGGGATGCGTCGGGGCAGCGCAGGGGCTAAGCTTGAGGAGCGGCGCGGAAGGGCAATGCCGCACGGGAGGAGATCCGATGAGCGACGAGACGGGCTTTGCAAGCCTTGAGGCCCGGGTGGAGGCGGCGGACCGGCTGCTGGCCATGCCGCAGGTGGTTTTCGAGGTCTCGCGGCTGCTGGACGACGACGAAAGCACCCAGCCGCAGATCGCTGCGGCGCTCGGGCGTGATCCCGGTCTGGTGGCCCATGTGCTGCGGCTGGCCAACAGCCCCGCCTATGCGCCGGCCCGTGGTGTGGATTCGATCGAGCGGGCGGTGGCGATGCTGGGGCGCGACGTCCTGCAGCGTCTGGTGGTGGCGAGTGCCGTGACGCGCTCCATGAACACCCTCCCCGAGCAGGAGCGTCTGCCGCTGGAGACCTTCTGGCGTCATTCGGCCTACTGCGCCGTCATCGCCCGGCAGCTGGCGCAGGAGGTGGCCCCGCGTGCGGCCGGCGTGGTCTTTCTGGCGGGATTGCTGCACGACCTGGGCAAGCTGCTGCTGTTCTCGCAGTCGCCCGAAGCGGCACACCGCGCCTTTCTGGCGAGCCTGGATACCGCGCAGGGCCCGTCGCCGCAGGCCGCCGAGCGCGAACAGATGGGCTTCGACCATGCCCGTCTGGGCGGGGCGCTGGCCGAGCGCTGGGGGCTGCCCGAGGCCCTGGTGGAGGGTATTGCCTGGCACCATGATCCGCTGTCCGCCAGCGATCGCCATCGACCCTCGGTGGCGCTGGTGCATCTGGCCAACACCGGCGCTCACCTCGCCGAGATCGATTCGCGCGACTGGGCCGATGCGCCGCCGCTGGAAGAACAGGCCTGGGCGATCGCCGGGGTCTCGCCGGAGATGCTGCTGCAGGCGGTGGAAGACGCCCAGCACGAGGTCCTGGCGGTGCAGGCCCTGTCCGATCCGGAGGTGGGTACGCCGGCCGGCTGATGGCCATGCGAGAACCCGGGCGGGGCGTCGGCGGTCTACCGGAATGACTGTGAGGAACTTGCCATGCCCCGTTGCTCCCGCGCTCGCTCTGTTCCCGGAATACCGTGTTCCAGCCGCATGGTCCGGTTGGCACTGCTGCTGATCGTCGGCCTCGGCGTGGCCGGCTGCGCCTCGGTGCCCGAACGGCTGGGGCCGCTTCCCGACCAGCGCCTGGATCTGGCCGCGGTGCGTGCCGATGTGGCTGCCGCCGAAGGTGCGCTCGTGGTCTGGGGCGGGGTGGTCGCAGAGGTCGAGAATACTGACGACGGGACCCGCCTGGAGATCGTCGCGCGCCCTCTGGGACGCGATGCGCGGCCGCGGGAAACCGATGTCTCCCCCGGGCGGTTTCGCGTGTGCGCGGACGACTTCCTCGAACCGCGAGACCATGCCCCGGGGCGCGAGGTGACCGTGCGCGGACGGATTGCGGGCAGCGAAGAAGGCCGCATTGGCGAGCATGCCTACGAGTTCGTGCGGCTGGAGGCCGAGGTCGTGCATCTCTGGGACCGACGTCCGTTTCCGCAGGACCGGCGGTACGATCCCTGGTACGACCCGTGGTATGACCCGTGGTACCACTCGGGCATGCCCCGCGGTTACTACGGGCCCGGCTGGCGTCACCCCCGTCCGCTGCATCACCATCCGTATCACGACGGGCACTTCCGGTGAATCCGATGTACGAATACAGATCCGGTAACCGTTGTTTGTCCCGTCGCGTGTCGGGCGTTGCGCGGGCTCTCCTGGCGGTCCTGCTGGCGCTGGTGCTCGCGGGTTGCGCGGCCACGCCGCTGGAGGCGCCGCGCCCCGCCGAACCGGTGGAGCCGCGCGCGGTTACCGCCGAGCGGCTGCCGCAGACCGACCAGATGTGGGGCGGCGTCATCGCCGAGGTCGACCACGGCCCCGAAACCACCGTGCTCGAGGTTCTGGCCTATCCGTTACGGGGGCAGGAGCCACGCACCGGGGCGGCCAGTCAGGGGCGTTTCCGGGTCGTGGTGGACGGCTTCCTCGATCCGGTGGATTATCGCCCCGGGCGCCGCGTGACGGCCACCGGGCCGGTCACCGCGGTGGAGACTGGCCGGATCGGCGAGGCGGAATATCGCTTCCCGGTGCTGGAAGCCCGGCAGCTGCACCTGTGGCCGGTGGGCGCGCCGTCCGCACCCGGCCGCGTGAACTTCGGCATCGGTATCGGGATCGGACTGTGACGTTTCCAATCGTTCTATTCAGGGAGTGACATGCAAGCCATTCTGTTCAACGAGCCCGGCTCCGCCGACGTTTTATACCTGGGCGAATGCCCCGATCCGGTGATCCGCGAACCCGACGAGGTGCGCGTGCGCCTGCTGGCGGCCGGCGTGAACCCGGTCGACACCAAGGTCCGTGCCGGTGGCATGCTGGTCGAGGGCGCGCCGCACAACACCCCCGGCTGCGACGGGGTGGGTGTTGTCGAGGCCTGCGGCGACGCGGTGAAGCACGTTCGCCCGGGGCAGCGCGTGGCGTTCTGTTTCGGTGGCACCGGCGCCGATCCGGGGACCTGTGCCGAACAGGCGCTGGTGCCCGAGGCTGCCCTGGTGCCCGTCCCCGACGGAGTCTCCGACGCCGAAGCGGCGGCCCTGCCGCTGGCCTGGATTACCGCCCGGGAAGCGCTGTTCGACCGTGGCGGGCTGCAGAAGGGCGACTATGTCCTGGTCCATGCGGCCAGTGGAGGAGTCGGACAGATGGCGGTCCAGCTGGCGCGGGCCGCCGGTGCCCGAGTGCTCGGGCTGGTGCGCAGCGATGCCGGTGTGGAGGTGATGCATGCCCTGGGGGCGGATCACGTGGACATCCGCAGTGACCGAGCCGCGACGGATATCGCCGCCTTCACTGACGGGCGTTATTTCGACCTGGTGCTGGATACCGTCGGCGGTGACACCTTCGTCGAGGGACTGGGGCAGATCCGCTTCGGCGGCCGCCTGGTGACCCTGCTGGCACCCCCCGACGGCATGGACTGGAACCCGGCGCGGCTGCAGAACGCGGCCATCCATCTGGAGCTGATGCTCACCCCGATGCTGCAGCGCAGCCGGACGGGGCTGGCGCGCCAGGCGAAGGTCGTGGCCGATGGCCTCGCGCGACTGGCCGCCGGTACTCTGGAGGTCAATGTCGAGGATGTCCTGCCGCTGGCGCAGACCGCGGAGGCGCACCGGCGGATCGAGGCCGGCGGGCGCCGGGGCAAGCTGGTGCTGCGTATCCCCGATTGAGGCGGGCCCGATTGAGGCGGGCCTGACTGAGAAGCCGGTTGTTCAGCCGCCGAAAAGGTGGCTGAATACCCGCGCACCGCCGATGTAGGTGCCGGCGGCGGAGCCCAGGGTGGTCAGCAGAAACACGAGCAGCACGCGGGAGACGCGGTTTTGCCACCACCCGCGGGCGTGGGTGGTGTCCTGGGGCAGGCGGGCAAAATCGGACACGCGGGGCTTGCGCAGGAAGATCTCCGCGGCGGCGGCGACAAAACCGACACCGATGGTGGGGTTCAGGGAGGTCAGCGGGGCGGCCAGCGCGGCGGTCAGGAGGGTCAGCGGATGGGCCAGGGCGATCGCCGCTCCCACCGCGGCCAGGCCGCCATTGATGACCACCCAGTCGATGATCATCCGGATGCCGATGTCGGGGTTGCGCAGGAATCCGATCACGAAGCCGGTGAGGATCACCCCGACCACGACCCACGGGATGACCTTCGGCCAGCGGGCCTTCGGCGGGGCCTGGTCGAGTTCGTCCAGGATCTCGTCGGGCGGCCGTTGCTGCTGACCGATCTGTTCGGCGATGCCGGCCAGATGCCCGGCGCCGACCACTGCGAGGATGCGCCGGTGCTCGCCGCTGGCGGCCATGCGGCGCAGATGCGCGGCCATGTACAGGTCGCGTTCGTGGATCAGCGTGCCGTACAGGGCCTCCGACTGTTCGGCGAACTCGCTGAAGGTGTTTTCCAGCATGTCGCCTTCCTTCAGACGCTCGATCTCGCTCTCGTCGATCTTTTCGCGGCTGAGCACGCTGCCCAGCAGGCCGCCGACCAGGCCCATGCGCTGCCACCACGGCACGGCCCGGTAGGTGCGTCGGAGGGTCAGTCCCAGGTCGCGGTCGATCAGCGCCAGCGGCACGCCCTGATCCAGGGCGCCGTCCATGGCCGCGCGCATTTCCGCCCCCGGCTCAATCCCGTACTGCTCGGCCAGACGCTGCTGATAGGCCCCCAGGGCGAGACTGGCGGCGATCATCGGGGCCTGGCCCTGACGGATCACGCTGAACAGGTCCATCCGGCCCAGCGCATCCGGGTCCAGCATGGCCCGCTGGCGGCTCTCGCACAGCTCGATGGCGACCGCGTCGAAGCTTTCGGTGTCGATCAGGCTGCGTACCCGGTCCGCGCTGGCCCGCGAGACATGGGCGGTGCCCAGCAGCACGACCTCGGTGTCCCCCAGCTGCAGTACGCGATGGGGTTCGCTGGCGATCAGGTCCTCGACGTTCGGAGTCATGTTCGGGCCGGTGGGCTGTTTTCGGGTGATCGAATCCTATCAGGCTCGTTCGCCGCCTGCCGGTTCACGGGGCGGGCCGCAACGGCTCACCCGGGGTCTCCGGCCCGTCCGCCGGGCCGCGCAGGGACTCCAGACGCTCCAGCACGCGCCGGCCGCGTTCACGGGCGCTGCGCAGCCCGGCGTGTTCGGGATCGAGTTCCAGGGCGCGTTCCCAGGTGTCCAGGGCGTCGTGAATGCGGCCGGCGGCGTAATGCGCGCTACCCTGTTCCAGCAGCTCGGCCGTGTGTGCGTCGCGTTGTTCTTCCCAGCGCTCGCACAGGGCATCGTGGCGGTCACGAGCGCTGTCACCCAGGCGGTCGGTGGCGATATTGCGGCAATGCTGCCGGGCCGCGATCAGGTCTTCCTCGTGCAGCGCGCGTTCCAGTGCATCCAGCAGCGCCGTGCTGTCTTCCTGATTCACTGGTTCGGGGTCCGGCCGGATCTCGGCTTCCAGCTCGGCGATGCGCCGGTCGCGTTCCGGGTCGGGTTCGAGTTCGCGCGCCAGTCGCAGACGCTCCAGTGCGGTCTCGGGGGCGGCGTCGCGGGCGTCGCGGTCGAGCTCGGCGGCGATGCGGGCGCCACGGCGGCGCAGATCGTCGATGTTTTCGGGCAGGGTGTCGTCGTCACGCGCCAGCGGCTGCATGATGTCCAGCAGTCGCAGGCGTTCGGCCAGGGCCTGCGCCTCCATCACTCGGTGGCGGCGCTCCAGGGCGCTGAGACCGGTTCGGCGGTCACGTTCCAGCTCGGCGATGCGGCGCTGGCGTTCCTCGCTGGCCGGCAGTCGGGCATCGGCCTCCTCAAGGATGTCCAGGGCCCGCCCCACGGCACCTTCGGCCGCCTGGTTCCCGGCCTCGCGCAGGGCGTTCTCGGCGGCCTCGGCCGCGCGGGCCTCGATGGTCTCGCGACGGTCTTTGCGCGCTGCCCGCTCCTCGTCGGGCAGCGCGTCGAGGGTTTCCAGTGCCGCCCGATATTCGCCTTCGGCCACCAGCCGGTCGACGCGCGTGTCAGGGTCCTGAAGCGGCTCCAGCAGGGCGCAGCCGTGCAGCGTGGCGAGCGCCAGCAGCACCGCGAGCAGGGTGTAACGGATCCGGCGTCGAGTCATGCCGTGGTCCGCGTGGGGTGCACCCGCACCACGTCGACCGGCTCGCTCAGGCCGTGGAGGGCATGCTGGCCGAGGTCTTCCTGCACCAGTTTCCCGGTGTTGTGTTGGCTCATCTGAGGATGCTCCATGAAATCGCGCGTGGTGACGAGGCCCCCGGGGGGCGCGATGGTCACCAGGCGGGCGGCCAGATTGACCGTCTCGCCCACCACCGTGAACTGCATGCGTTCCCGGGCCCCCATGTTGCCCGCCAGCATCTCGCCGGCATACAGGCCGATGCGGAATTCCACCCGCCGTTCGCCGCGTGCCTCGCGCTCCGCATTGATGCCGGCGATGGTGTCCAGCAGCGCCAGGCCGGTACGCAGGGCGGTGATGCGGTGGTCGGGGTCGGGCCGGGCCGCGCCGAAGACCGCCATTGTGCAGTCTCCCATGTACTTGTCCACCGTGCCGCCGTGCTCCGCGATGCACTCGGTCATGGGGCCGAAGAACTCGTTGAGCATGCGTCCGAGTGCCTCCGGGGTGCACTGCTGGGACAGGGCAGTGTAGCCGGTGATGTCGGCGAACAGCACCGAGCCCTCGACCGCGCGGCCGCCCAGCTCCACGCGGTCCAGGTTGTCGAGGATGTCCTCGGCCACGCCGGTGGAGACATAGCGTCGCAGCGCGGCCTCGACCTGGTCCTTGCGCAGCAGATCGTGGGCCATGGTGTTGAACGCCTCGGTCAGCTGGGTGATCTCGTCGCGCCGCAGCACCACCCGCGGGTCGTCCTGGTCGTCCGGGCCGGGCTGCATGCGTTCGCGCATGGATTCCGCCAGGCGTTCCAGCGGGCGCACCAGGCGCTTGGAGATGTCGATGGCGAGGATCAAGCTCAGCAGGAACACGATCGCGGCGGTGATGACGCCCGCATTGACGGTGTTGCGCATCAGTTCCTGCATCGGTGCCGAGTCGATCCGGGCCTCGATGTAACCCACCTGGACGTCCTGGAACCTCACTTCTCGCCGGTAGGGTTCGGCCCCGGCAGTCAGCGGCCACACCCCGTCGGCGGCGTCGTCGGCTGGCGGCGACCCGGCCGCGGCGACCCGGCCGCGGTCGATGGCATAGGCGGCAATGTACTCGACCCGACCGTCCTCGACCAGCGAGTTGAGGAGGGTTTCCAGCGTGAGGTGGTCTTCGGCGAGGATCAGTTCACCCGAGGTGCGGGCCACCGGAGCCACGGTCAGTTCCGCCTGGGCCTGGATCTGGTTGTTCAGCACCGTGCTGACCTGGCTGAGGATCACCCATGCAAGCACGCCGATCCCGGTCAGGGTGAGCCCGGCGATGACCGCGACGATCTTCCAGGCGATCGGCAGATAGCGGGGCGTGAAATCCGCGGCGCGCCACTGTTCCGGTCGGCCCCCGCGACGGAACAGCCGCATCATGCTGACGCTCCGGATCCCGGCGGGTCGAGATGTTCGGTGATCCAGGCATGCCAGACGGCCTGCAGCTGCGGGGTGCGGGCCGCGATCGCCGGGCGGCGGGCCAGATCGCGGCGGAATACCGGTGCGCCGGACAGGTCCGCCATCGCGCCGCCCGCACGTTCCAGCATCAGGGTGCCGGCGGTGCTGTCCCACAGCGCCTGGCCGCCGTGCAGGTACAGATCCGCACGCCCGGCCGCCAGCCATGCCCATTCCAGGGCGCAGGCGCCCAGGTTGCGCTGCGAAGCGAACGGGGCCGCGTCCAGCAGCGCCCGTCCCAGGGTGCGGGGAACGCGCTTGTAGTCGACCAGGGCGATGCAGCGCCGGATTTCGGGTGGAGCGGTGGCGGCGGTGTCCGGCTCGCTGCCGTCCAGCAGCAGCGGGCCGTCCTCCGTGACGGAAAACAGTTCGCCGCGCACCGGGTCGAGGGTGGCCCCGTGGGTTACCCGCTGGCCCTCGATGCGTGCCAGGGAGATGGCGAAAAACGGCAGCCCGGTGGCGAAATTGCTGGTGCCGTCCAGGGGGTCCAGCAGCCAGAATGCCGGGGCTTCGTCGAGCACGCGCTGCTGTTCCGGTTCGTCCTGTTCCTCGCTGAGGACCGGTTCGTCGATGCCGCAGTCCCGCAACAGGTGGCGCACCGCGGAATCCGCGGCATGGTCGGCCGGGGTGATCACCGATCCGTCCGCCTTGTAGTCCACCCGTGTGCCGCTGGCGAAACGCGGCAGGAGCTCTTCCCGACCGATGGTCCGCAGGCCTTCCAGAAGGGCGGAGAATGGGATGCTGTTGCCGTTCATGCGGTTTCCTGGACGGGGCCGGGCCTCGTCTGTGCGGCGCCGGGACCCAGGGATGGCGGCACATCCGGCGGATCGGCGGGCGTTTGCGGTGTCAGTATGCGTATCATACCGATCCATGACCGGTGTGTTGATCCTGTTAGCCCTGGCCGCGCTGGTGGCCTACCTGAACGCCAACTGGCGGGCGCACGAGCGCGCGCGGCATATCGCGCGGCAGGCATGCGACCGCGCCGGCGTACAGTTTCTCGACAGCAGCGTGGTGCGGCGACGGCTGCGGCCGGTGCGTCATCGGGGCAACCCGGTGCTGCGGCGCGAATACGTGTTCGAGTTTGCCGGCGACGGCGTGGAACGACGGCGGGGCTGGCTGATCCTGCGCGGGGCGGCGCTGGAGCGCATCACCCTGGACTGGCCCGAAGGCGGGCGAACGGTGGATGAAGTCGGAGGCGGCAGTCATGACTCTGAGTGAGTTGCGCTACGCGGTGGCCGTGGCCGATGCGCGGCATTTCGGCCGGGCGGCGGAGGCCTGTCACGTGTCGCAGCCGTCGCTGTCGGTGGCGGTGCGCAAGCTGGAGGACGAGCTGGGCGTTATGCTGTTCGAACGCGGCCACGGCGAGATCAGCGTGACGCCGGCCGGGGAGCGCGTGATCGCCCAGGCACGGCAGGTGCTTTCCGAGGCGGAGCAGCTGCGCAACGTGGCGGCGCAGAGCCAGGACCCGATGGTGGGGCCGCTGCGGCTCGGGGCGATCTACACTATCGCGCCGTACCTGCTGCCGGAGCTGATCCCGGTGCTGCACGAACGCGCGCCGCAGATGCCGCTGGTGATCGAGGAAAACTACACCAGCCGGCTGCGTGAACGCCTCAAGCAGGGCGATCTGGACGTCATCATCGTGTCGCTGCCGTTCGAGGAACCGGGGATCGTGACCCTGCCGCTGTATGACGAGCCGTTCGTCGGCGTTCTGCCGGGGAGTCATCCGCTGGCGGAGCGGGATACGGTCGAACTGCAGGAGATGGCGCAGGAGACCCTGCTGCTGCTGGGTGCGGGGCACTGTTTCCGCGATCAGGTGCTGGAACGCTGCCCGGAGTGTCAAAAAACCGTCACCGCGGACGGCAGCACCCCGAGCAACCTGGAGGGTTCCTCGCTGGAGACCATCCGCCACATGGTCGCCTCCGGGATGGGTGTGACCATCCTGCCGTGCACCGCCGCCGGGGCCGACCGCTACGCCCAGCGGCTGCTGGCGGTCCGGCGTTTCGAAGAGCCCGTGCCGTCGCGCCGCGTGGCGCTGGCCTGGCGCAGCCGGTTCCCGCGGCCGGAGGCGGTGGAGGCCCTGCGTCAGGCGATCCTGCAGACCCCGCTGACCTGCGTGGACTTCATCCGGCCGGGAGACGGCGACGGCTGACCCGCTGCCGGTCCGTCAGTGTCGGGCCAGCACCCGGTCGCGTCCCGAGGTCTTGGCCGCGTAAAGGGCCTCGTCAGCCGTCTGATAGAGGCTTTGCAGGGTCGTGTGGCGGCCCAGCGCGGCCACGCCGATGGAGGCGGTGACGGCGGCCACCCCGTCGCTTTCGACGGCGGCGTCCTCCTCGCCACGCGCGCAGACCCGCACGCCACCGATCGCCTGCCGGATCCGTTCGGCGCAGTCCATGCCGGCGCGCAGGTCCGCCCCGGGCAGGACCACGAGGAACTCCTCGCCCCCCATGCGCACGGACAGGTCTGACTGACGGGTGGATTCGCGCAGGGTACGGGCCACCTCGCGCAGGATCTCGTCGCCCACGGTATGGCCGAAGCGATCGTTGAGCTGCTTGAAGTGGTCCAGATCCACCGCCAGCAGCGACATCGGGCGCTCCTGACGCAGACAGTCGGCCAGCCACTGCTCGCCCTGGATCTCGAAGGCCCGCCGATTGCCCAGGCCGGTCAGCTCGTCGCGTTCCAGGTTGGCCCGCAGCCGCCGGAAGCGCCAGGCGTTGTGCAGGGCCGGGGCCGCCAGGCCGAGGATGGATTCCACCAGGGCCTGTTCCTGGTCGTCGAAGCGCCGGCCGCGCATCAGCACCAGGGAGCCGAGGTCGGTGCCGTTGTAGCTGAGGGCGTATTCGATCCGATGGCGGTCCGCTTCTCCGCCTTCACGGATCTCGCCGTCGTCGGTGGAATAGATCCAGCCGCTGTGCTCCAGGTGGCCGACCAGATGCTCGTTGATACGGTCGATCACCGCGCCCAGCTCCAGCGTGGCGGTTACCGTCTGGACGAATCCCAGGGCGTCCAGCGGCGCGTTGCGCTGCGGTCCCCCGCCGTTGCTGGAGACCAGGCGCAGGTTGGTGGCGTTGTTGTCGCTGTTCATGGCTGCCTCGCGGTGATCGATGATTCCTGGCCGAAGCAGAAGCGAGAACCGTGCCAGGTTCACAAAATGCTGTTTCCGATTGGCTTTTTGCCAGTCGAGGCGGGCGGGGTGTCGGGTTGCCGGCACTTTTTTCGGGCGGGCCGGAAAAAATCCGCCGGGTCGACCGGCAAAAAGCGGCAGGATTTCGACGCCATTCAGGATGGCGGCACGCCACGTGCACATCGAACGGCGTTTCCCTATGCTGCCGCACCGTACAGGCCACTGTGGGAGAAGCGCCGCCATGATCCGCATGCACAACGTCGAACTGCGACGCGGACGCCAGATCCTGCTGCAGGGGGCGGAACTCACCGTGCACCCCGGCTGGCGGGTCGGCCTGACCGGCGCGAACGGTTCCGGCAAGTCCAGTCTGCTGGCCGCGCTGCAGGGCGAACTGTCACTGGATGCCGGATCCATCGAGCAGCCGGACGACTGGGTGGTCGCGCATCTGCCGCAGGAGGTTCCGGGCAGCGCGCGCCCGGCGGTGGAGTACGTGCTGGACGGTGACGCCGAACTGCGCGAACTGCAGCGGCGCCTCGAGGAAGAACACGACGGGGACGGGGCGGAACAGGCGCGGCTGTACGCGCGCCTGGATGCGATCGACGGCTGGACCGCCGAGGCCCGCGCCCGGCGCCTGCTGGCCGGGCTCGGGTTTTCCGACGCGGACGGCGACCGGCCGATGTCGGATTTCTCCGGCGGCTGGCGCATGCGCCTGGGGCTGGCGCGCACCCTGATGACCCGCTCCGACCTGCTGCTGCTGGACGAACCCACCAACCACCTGGACGTGGAGACCATCGTCTGGCTGGAAGGCTGGCTGGCCCGCTATCCCGGCACCGTGATCGTGATCGCCCACGACCGGCGTTTCCTCGACGCCGTGGTCACGCATATCGCCCATATCGAACGCGGCGCCCTGACCCTGTACAGCGGCGGCTACACCCAGGCCGAGGCCCGGCGCGCCGAGGCCATGGCGCAGAGCGAGGCGGCCGCGGCGAAGGTGGCCGCGGAACGCGCCCATCTGGAGCAGTTCGTGCGGCGTTTCCGTGCCAAGGCCAGCAAGGCGCGCCAGGCCCAGAGCCGGCTCAAGCGGCTGGAGGCGCTGGAGGACGTCGCGGTGATCCGGGCGGCGCGCCCGGTGCACCTGCACATCCCGTCGCCCCAGCGGCTGCCCGACCCCCTGCTGGCCCTGGACCACGCGACCGTGGGCCATGGCGAGTCGCGGCGTCTGCATCCGGCCAGCCTGCGGCTGCGCCCGGAGGACCGGGTCGGGATCCTTGGTCCCAACGGTGCCGGAAAATCGACGCTGCTGGCCCTGCTGGCCGGCGAGCTGGAGCCGGATACCGGCGAACGGCAGCCGGCCCCGGACCTGCGCATCGGTTATTTCGCCCAGCATCAGCGCGAGCAGCTGGACCTGGCCGCCTCGCCGCTGGCGCATCTGCAGCGGCAGGATTCGCGCGCTGCGGAACAGGACCTGCGCAATTTCCTCGGTGGGCTGGGGTTTGGCGGCGAGCGGGCCGACCGTCCGGTGGGCGAGTGCTCCGGGGGCGAGCGCGTGCGCCTGGTGCTGGCACAGCTGATGTGGCAGGCGCCATCGCTGCTGCTGCTCGACGAACCCACCAACCACCTGGATCTGGACATGCGCGAGGCGCTGGGCGAGGCGCTGGAGGCCTACGCCGGGGGACTGGTGGTGGTGGCCCACGACCGCGAGCTCCTGGCGCGGGTCTGCGACCGCTTCTGGCGGGTGGAGGACGGTCATCTGAGCGAATTCGACGGCGATCTCGATGACTATGCTCGTGAACTCCAGGAGCGTCGGAGCCGGGATGAAGCGGGACCGGAACCGGCCGGGCCGGGTGGTGCGGCGGTGGCTTCCGGAGATGAAGCCGGGGGTGGCCCGGCGTTGTCGCAGAAGGATCGCCGGCGCGAGGCGGCGCGGGCACGCGAGGCCCTCAAGCCCCTGCAGCAGCGGGCCGACCGCGCCGAGGCGGAGTGCGCGCGCCTGCAGGAGCGGCTGGACGCGATCGAGGCCGAACTGGCTGACGGCGAGCTGTACACCGGTGATGCCGAGGCCGCGGACCGCCTGGCGGCGCTGACGCGCGAGCAGGGCGAGCTGCGTCGCCGGCTGGAGGACCACGAAGGGGAATGGATGGAGGCCATGGAGGCCCTGGAAGCGGCACGCCCCGATGCCGGAGGCTCCCCGGCGGAGAAGTGAAAGGCCGACCCTTGAACTCGGAAATTTTCGGGTCTATATAAACGGGTGAGTGCAACGAAACGAGGAGTCATGCGATGAACGCACAGGAGCTGAATCGTCGTTGTGTCGAACTCTTCCATCACCCGGACGCGCAGAACCACATGTGGCATCCGCGGATGTTCTGGGAGACGAATCAGGTCGAGAACCCGAAGCCCGAGGACCTGCAGCAGCCGAAGGTGGATCTGCGCGAACTCGAGGTCCTGCTGTCCGAGGTCACGCATCAGCCGTCGCAGTGCGCGGACGAGCTGGAAAAGGAAGAGCCGGGTCGTGTGTCGCTGATCCGGCACATGACCGATCGCGGCGACATGCCGTTTCTGCATCGCCCGCATTGAACAACGCCGGGGTTGTCCGGTGCCGGATCGGCCAGGGGCTGGCCTCCTGCATGGCGGGGTGGGTCATGGCCGCAGGAGGCCGGCCCTCCGGCCGATGGCGGCGGTGGGCCGGTCCCCGGCCGTTGGTGCAGCGGTTGGGCCTGATCGGCCAGGGGGCTGGCCTCCTACGGGGGTGTGGATGGGTGCCCGTTCGGTAGGAGGCCGGCCC
>NZ_MUZR01000005.1 GCF_001995255.1 Thioalkalivibrio halophilus
TGTCCATGACCGGGGGGTGAGTCAGGCCACCCAGATCGTCTTGGCATTCACGAACTCGCGGATCCCCAGATCGGCCAGTTCGCGCCCGTAGCCGGAATCCTTTACCCCGCCGAAAGGCAGGCGCGGGTCGCTCTTCACCACCGCGTTGACGAACGCACAGCCGCATTCCAGCTGGCGCGCCATCGCCTCGCCGCGGGCGCGGTCGGCGGTCCACACCGACCCGCCAAGGCCAAAGCGCGAACGGTTCGCCAGCTCCACCGCCGCCGCGGCATCCGCGGCCCGCGTGATCGCGGCCACCGGCCCGAAGGTCTCCTCGTCGAACGCCGCCATCCCCGGCTCGACGTAGTCCAGCACGGTCGGCGCATAGTAGAAGCCTTCGCCCTCCAGCGGCTCACCCCCGGTGCGGCACACCGCGCCGGCAGCGACACTGCGCTGCACCTGATCGTGCAGCTCGTCGCGCAGATCGCCGCGCGCAAGCGGGCCCAGATCCGTCCCGTCTTCCATCGGATCACCCGTGCAAAGGTCCGTCACCGCCCGGCTCAGGCGGTCCGCAAAGGCCTCGGCGATCGAATCCTCGACGATGAACCGCTTGGCCGCGATGCAGGTCTCGCCGTTGTTCTGGAACCGCCCGCGCAGGGCCTCGCGCACCACGGTGTCCAGGTCCGCGTCATGCAGGACGATGAAGGCGTCCGAACCGCCCAGCTCCAGCACGGAGGTCTTCAGGGCCTTGCCCGCGGCCGCGCCCACCGCGCGCCCGGCACGCTCCGAACCCGTCAGACTCACGCCCTGCACCCGCGGATCGGCGATCAGAT
Source organism: Thioalkalivibrio halophilus (assembly GCF_001995255.1). Classification (GTDB taxonomy): domain Bacteria; phylum Pseudomonadota; class Gammaproteobacteria; order Ectothiorhodospirales; family Ectothiorhodospiraceae; genus Thioalkalivibrio; species Thioalkalivibrio halophilus. The sequence goes on from NZ_MUZR01000005.1 coordinate 813, forward strand.
CCTCGACCGCATCGGAGCCCACCGGCAGATTGTGGAAGACCCCCTCGGGGAACCCCGCTGCACGGAACACCTCCTCCAGCGCCTGTGCGCAGCCGGGCACATTGGAGGCATGCTTGAGCAGCACGGTGTTGCCGGCCAGGGTCGCCGGAATGGCCTGGCGGAAGGCCTGCCAGTAAGGAAAATTCCAGGGCATGACCAGCAGCACGGTGCCCAGCGGCTGCCAGGCCACGTACGAGCGGGCCGCCTCGGTGGCCACCGGCACGTCCAGAAGGAAGCCCGGCCCGTGCTCGGCGTAGTATTCGCAGGCCACCGCGCACTTCTCCAGCTCGGCAAGAGCCTCGACCCGCCGCTTGCCCATCTCGCGGGTCGCGGTCACCGCCAGCTCCTCCTGGCGCCCGCGCAGGACAGCGGCCAGCTGGCGCAGCAGGGCGGCCCGTTCATGCGCCGGCTTCAGAGCCCAGGCCGTGCGCGCGTCCACCGCGCCCTGCAGCGCGGCTTCCACGCCGGCGGCATCCATCCGCGGGTAATTCGCCAGCACCTTGCCGGTGGCCGGATTGACGGCAGTCAGTTCAGTCATCTTCGGGCCTCTCTCTCGGGACTCGCCGGGCCAGCGCCCGCCCGGGTGGATTGATCACGCGCCCACAGCCGAGTATAAGACGCACACATCCGTATTCGGTAAGGGCCTTCGCAATCATGTCGAATCTCTCGATCCGCAATGTCTGCCTGCTGGGCGGAACGGGCTTCGTCGGGCACCACATCGTGGCGCGGCTAATCGACCGTGGACTGAATGTACGCGTGGTCACGCGCCATCCGCACCGTCACCGCGAGCTCATGGTGAACCCCGAGGTGGACCTGATCGCCGGCAATATCCACGAGCCGGAAGAACTCGACCGCGTCCTGCGCGACCAGGATGCCGTGATCAACCTGGTCGGAATCCTCAACGAGCGGGGGCATGACGGTTCCGGTTTCCGCCGCGCCCATGTCGAACTGACGGAAAAGGCCCTGGCCGCCGCCGAACGCCAGGGCGTGCGCCGCTTTCTGCAGATGAGCGCGCTGAAGGCCGACATGCCGGACCCGCCCAGCCACTACCTGCGGACCAAGGGCGAAGCCGAACAGGCGGTGTTCGCAACCACGGCATTCCCGGTCACGGTGTTCCGCCCGTCGGTGATCTTCGGCCCGGAGGACAGCTTCCTCAACCGCTTCGCCACGCTGCTGCGCTTCTCGCCGGTGATGCCGCTGGCCCGCGCCGAAGCACGCTTCGCCCCGGTGTTCGTGGGCAACGTGGCCGACCACTTCGCCGAGGCACTGAACGATCCGAAGACCTTCGGCCAGGGATTCGAGCTGTGCGGCCCAAGGGAGTACAGCCTGGGCGAACTGGTGCGCTACGTCGGCCGGGTCTCCGGTCACCGGCGTCCGGTCATTGGCCTGCCGGACTGGGCGGGCCGCCTGCAGGCGAACGTGCTGGAGCACGTGCCGGGCAAGCCGCTGTCGCGCGACAACCTCGCCTCGCTGTCGATCGACAGCGTATGCACCGGGCAGACCCTGCACTGTCCCACCCGGCTGGAGAGCATCGCACCCACCTATCTGGGCAAGGGCGGCCGCGAGGCGCGCATGCAGAAACTGCGCACCAGCTACGAGCGCGACTGAGGCGCCCGCCACCGGGATGCACATCTATCTGGTCGGTGGCGCGGTCCGCGACCGGCTCCTGGGCCGCCCGGTCAACGAACGCGATTACGTAGTGGTCGGCGCCACGCCCGAGGCCATGGAAGCAGCCGGCTATCGCGCCGTGGGGCGCGACTTTCCGGTGTTCCTCCATCCGCGGACCCAGGAGGAATACGCCCTCGCCCGGACCGAGCGCAAGACCGCGCGCGGCTACCACGGCTTCCAGTTCAACGCCGCCCCCGATGTCCCGCTGGAACAGGACCTGGAACGGCGCGACCTCACCATCAACGCCATGGCCGAGGACGACGGCGGCGAGCTGATCGACCCCTTCGGCGGCCGCAATGACCTGGAAAACCGCACCCTGCGGCACGTCTCCCCGGCGTTCGCCGAAGACCCGGTACGCCTGCTGCGTCTGGCACGCTTCGCCGCCCAGCTGGCCCCCTGGGGGTTCGAGATCGCCGACGAGACCCGCGCCCTGCTGCGCGAGCTGGTCGCCTCGGGGGAAGTCGACGCCCTGGTTCCGGAACGCGTCTGGGCCGAGTGCGAAAAAGCCCTGGCCAGCCCTGCGCCGCGCCGGTTCATCGAAGTGCTGCGCGAATGCGGCGCGCTGACGGTGCTGCTGCCGGAACTGGAACACCTGTTCGGCGTACCGCAGCCGGCGAAATACCACCCCGAGATCGACACCGGCGTACACACCCTGATGGTGCTGGACCAGGCCACGCGCCTGAGCGACGCGCCCGAGGTCCGCTTCGCGGCGCTGACCCATGATCTGGGCAAGGCGGACACCCCGGAGGACATCCTGCCCGCGCACCACGGGCACGAGGAACGCAGCGTCACCCACATCAAGGCGCTCGCCGAACGCCTGCGCATTCCCCGGCGCTACCGCGACCTCGCGATTCGCGTAGCGCGTCATCACGGCCTCGCGCATCGCCTGTTCGAACTGCGCCCGAAGACCGTGATGAAACTGATCGAGGGCCTGGATGCCCTGCGCCGCCCGGAGAACGTCGAGCCCTTCCTGCTGGCGGTCGAGGCCGACTTCCGCGGGCGCACCGGCTGGGAGGAGCGCCCCTACCCCCAGGCCGACGCCCTGCGCCGCGCCGTGGAGGCCGCCGCGGCCGTCAGCCCGCAAGCCCTGATCGAGGCCGGATACCAGGGCCCGCAGCTGGGCGAGGCCCTGCGCCGCGAGCGCATCCGCGCGATCGCCGAAGCCCTGGAAGGGCACTGAACCCGGCCCCACTTGCCTGCAACGCGCAGCGGCCGTACTCTTCACGGTTCGTTGCCGCACAGAGGATCCCGCAATGGATTTCGCCAAGGCCCGGATGAACATGGTGGAACAGCAGGTACGTCCCTGGGACGTACTCGACATGCGCGTACTGGGGGTCATGGAGACGCTGCCGCGCGAGCGCTTCATGCCCGAACCCTACCAGGCCCTGGCCTATGCCGACACGGAGATCCCCCTCGGTCACGGCGAGGAAACCCTGCCGCCGCGCGTGATCGGGCGCATGCTGCAGGCCGTGGCGGCCAGGCCCACCGATACCGTGCTGGAGATCGGCACCGGGTCCGGCTATGCCACCGCCTGCCTGGCGCGCATGGGCGCCCATGTCGACAGCGTGGAACGCCACGACGACCTGCGCCTGGCCGCGCGCAACCGCCTGCACGACCTGAACATCACCAACGCGGCGCCGCGCACCGGGACGGTGACCCCCGAATGGCGTCCGCCGCGGGAGCGCTATGACGTCATCGCCGTCAACGGCGCCATGACCGAATACAACGACTTCCTGGAACAATTCCTGGCGCTGGGCGGCCGCCTGTTCGTGGTGACCGGGGAGCCTCCGATCATGGAGGCGCTGCTGGTGACCCGGACCACCGAGGACAACACCCTCCACGAGCAGCTGTTCGAGACCCGCGTGCCGCCGCTGGCCGGCTTCGAACCGCAACCGGCCTTCGAATTCTAGGCCACCGAAAGCCCTGTCCGTCCCGAGCCCGTCCGCCACTGGCGGCGGGCTTTGCTAGTATGTAAAGCCTCGCCTGTCCGGATCGAATCGCCATGAAACGACTGCACCCCCTGCTCGCCGCCGCCGGTCTCGCCCTGTTCACGGCCGCCCCCGCCCAGGGCGCGAGTCTGATGGAAGTCTACGAACAGGCCGCGCGCGAGGATGCCGAACTGCAGATCGCCGAGGCGGAATACCGCAGTGCCCTGCAGAACCGCCCGGCGGCCCGCTCCGGCCTGCTGCCTCAGCTGCGCGGCGAGATCGAGGGCGGTGCGTTCTACAACGACCCGGACGGACGCGACAGCACCGATGGCCGGCAGAGCCGTTTTGCGCTCTTGCTGGACCAGAGCATCTACGACCGGCGCAACTACGTGGAACTGAGCCAGGCCGACCTGGAGATCGCCCGGTCCGAGGCGGAACGCGATGCCGCGCGCCAGGACCTGATGCTGCGGGTGTCCGAGGCCTATTTTGACGTGCTCGTGGCCCAGGAAGGCCTGGAGTTCAGCATCGCCGAGCTGGAGGCCATCGAGCGCCAGCTGGAACAGACCGAACGCCGCTTCGACGTCGGCCTGATCGCCAGCACCGACGTAAAGGAAGCACGCGCCCAGCGCGACCTGGCCGAAGCCCAGCGCATCGCCGCCGAGAACGAACTGAACGTAGCCCGCGAACAGCTGGCGCTGATCACCAACCGCTACTGGGACGAGCTCGATACCCTCGCCCCCGATGCCGAACTGCAGCTGCCGCAGCCGCGCGACGCCGATGCCTGGGTACAGCGCGCGCTGGAAAACAACCTGGAGCTGGCGGCGCAGCGCCTCGCCACTGAAACCGCGCGGGAACAGATCGAGCGTCAGCGGGCCGAAGGCCTCCCGCGTCTTGGCCTCAATGCCTCGGTCAGCGAGAACCGCTTTCATTCGGTGGACGAACCAGCCATGCCCCCCGGCCAGAGCTCCCAGTTCAACGACTCCACCGAGGCACAGGTCGGCATCCGTCTGGAGATCCCGCTGTACACCGGCGGCCGGGTGACCGCCCTGACCCGTCAGGCGCGCGAGGACTTCCAGGCCGCGCAGCAGGGGCAGACGCAGGTCGAGCGCATGACCCGGCGCGACACCCGCAACGCCTATCTCGCCTCGGTGGCCACCGAATCCCGCGTGCGCGCACTGAACCGGGCACTGGAATCGACCCAGGCGGCGTTCGAGGCCGCCGAGGCCGGGTTCGAGGTCGGAACCCGCACCCAGGTGGACGTGCTCCTCGCCCTGCGCGAGGTATTCGGCGCCGAGCGCGACTTCGCCGAGGCGCGTTACGACTTCCTCGCCAACACCCTGCGCCTGGAACGGGCGGCGGGACAGCTCACCGAGGAAGACCTGGAATCCATCGACGCCATGCTGGACTGATGAGCACCGCCGCGCGGGCCCGCTGCGAGCGCTCCGACCGCTCGCCGCTGCTGCTGGTGGACCTGCAGGAGCGGCTGATGGCGGCAATGCCGGAGACCGAGCGCCAACGGACGGTGCGCAACGCCAGCCGGCTGGTCGAGGCCGCACGCCAGCTGGAGATCCCGGTGGAGGTGTCGCGCCAGTACCCCCGGGGGCTGGGCGACACCGTGGAGCCACTGCGCTCCGCTCTGGCCGAACTGGACGAACTCGCCACCGTTACCGACAAGACCGCCTTTTCCTGCTGCGGCGAGGCAGCCCTGGAACAGCGCCTGTCCGGCTGTCGCAGCGTGGTCCTCGGCGGAGCCGAGACCCACGTGTGCGTGACCCAGACCGCACTGGATCTGCTGGATGCCGGCGTCACGGTGTTTGTGGCGAGCGACGCGGTCTGCTCACGCAACCCCGAGCTGCGCGTCAACGGCCTCGAGCGTCTGCGCGTGGCGGGGGCGATCATCACCAACCACGAGTCCGTGCTGTTCGAATGGCTCGGCGATGCCCGCGCCGCCGAGTTCAAGTCGGTCAGCCAGTTGCTGCGGGAGGTCTGACACATGCGCGTCGTCGGCAATCTCCTGCTGGGGATCTGGCTGGTCCTGTATGGCCTGCGCGGCCTGCTCGGCCTGCAGTTTCAGTACGATCACTACGTCATGAGCGCCCTGGCACTGATCGCCGGCGTGCTCTTCATCCTGCGCCGATAGAGAGACTCCGATCGCATGCGCCTGACACCGGACGAATACCGCGAACTGGACGGCCGCCGCATCACCCTGCTGGGGATGTCGGGTGTCGGCAAGACGCGGCTGTCCAACATGCTGCGCCAGGAGGACTGGTTTCATTACTCCGGCGACTATCGCATCGGCACGCGCTACCTGAACGAACCGATCCTGGACAACATCAAGTCCCAGGCGATGCAGGTCCCGTTCCTGCGCGAGCTGCTGCGTTCGGACTCCATCCAGATCATCAACAACATCACGGTCGACAACCTGCATCCGGTCTCCAGCTTCCTCGGAAAGCTGGGCAACCCGGAGCTGGGCGGGCTGCCGCTGACCGAGTTCAAGCGCCGGCAGGCCCTGCACCACGAGGCCGAGGTGCAGGCAATGCTGGACGTGCCGGACTTCATCCACAAGGCGCGCACCCTGTTCGGTTACCCGCATTTCGTGAACGATGCCGGCGGATCGGTGTGCGAGCTGGACAGCCCCGGCGTGCTCGAGACCCTGGCCGAACACACCATCATCCTCTATATCCAGGCCACGGACGAGGACGAGCGGGAGCTGATCGAACGCGCCGAGGCCAACCCCAAGCCGCTGTACTACCGCGAGGCCTTCCTCGACCAGCAGCTGGCCGAATACATGCGCATCGAGGAACTGGAGTACGTCGCCCAGATCGACCCCAATGCCTTCGTGCGCTGGGTCTTCTCGCGCCTGTTCCGGGCGCGGCTGCCGCGCTACGAGCAGATCGCCGAAACCTGGGGCTATACCGTCAGCACCACCGAGGTGGCCCGGGTGCGCAACGCGGCCGACTTTGACGAGCTGGTCTGCATGGCCCTGGAACGCGAGAGGCGACTGTAATGCCCCTGGTTGCACATTCCGGACTCCCCACCTTCGAACGCCTGCGCAGCGAGGGCGAATCCGTTCTGCCGAACGATTTCGCCCGCCAGCAGGAGATTCGCGCGCTGCACATCGGGCTGCTGAACATGATGCCGGATGCCGCGCTGGCGGCCACCGAGCGTCAGTTCTTTCGCCTGATCGGCGAGAGCAACCAGATCGCGCAGTTCTACATCCATCCGTTCACGTTGCCGCAGCTCAAGCGCGGCCGGAAGGGGCGCGAGCACGTCGAGAACTACTACGAGGATTTCGAGCAGCTCAAGGAAGAAGGCCTGGACGCGCTGATCATCACCGGGGCCAATGTGACCCAGCCCGATCTGGCCCTGGAGCCGTTCTGGGAGCCGCTCGCCGAGGTCGTGGACTGGGCCTGGGACAACGTGACCTCCACGCTCTGCTCCTGTCTGGCGACCCATGCGGTGCTGCAGTCGCACTACGGCGAGCACCGCCAGCACATGGGCGAGAAGCTCTGGGGGGTGTTCCCGCACCGGGTGGTCGACCGCAGACACCCGCTGGTGACCGGGGTGAACACCCGCTTCGACGTACCGCATTCGCGCTACAACAAGGTCACCCGCGATCAGTTCGAGCACCACGGGCTGCGCGTTCTGGTCGAGAGCGAAGAAGCCGGCATCCACCTGGGCGCCTCGCCGGACGGCTTCCGCATGGTCTTCTTTCAGGGCCACCCGGAGTACGACTCGATCAGCCTGCTCAAGGAATACAAGCGCGAAGTGGTGCGCTACATCGAGGGCGACCGCAAGGCCTATCCGCCACTGCCGGAGAACTACCTGATGCCGCAGGCGGCCGCGATCCTCGATGAACACCGCGAGCACGTGGAGGCGGCGCTGGAACACTGCACCGAGATCCCGGCCCTGCCCGAGGCCCTGCTGCTGGACCGCCTGGACAACACCTGGCACGACACCGCGCTGGCGGTCATCAACAACTGGCTGGGCAATGTCTACCAGCTGACCAACCTCGACCGCCGCAAGCCCTTCCGCGACAGCGTCGACCCCGACGACCCGCTGGCCGGGCGGCGCTGAGCGCGGACACCGCCCGGGAGATTGCCGGGGGATTGCCGCAGGAGGCCAGCCCTCTGGCCGATTTCCCTGGGCCATCCCCCGGGCCATCCCTCCGGCCGATTCCCCCGGGACCAACGCCGGCATGCCCGACATCCGGGAGGGTTGATACAAGACAGGAGGCCCGATGGCCGAAACCGATCGCGCGAAACGCCGGCGTCCCCTCGTCAGCCTGTACGAGACCATCGCCGGGGACGAGGATGCCCGTGCCTGCAAGGACATCCCCGAGGGGGCCTGCCGCGCGCAGCCACGCAATTTCGTCGTCCATCTGGTCGCCAACACGCTGTCCAAGATCGGCGACGAGCTGGCCTCCGCGCGCCTGGTCCTGGCATGGCTGCTGAGCGCGCTGGGGGCACCGGCCACGTTTGCCGGCTTCCTGGTCCCCATCCGCGAATCGGGCTCCCTGCTGCCACAGCTGTTCGTGGCCGCCTCGATCCGCCGCCGCGCCATCCGCAAGGGGTTCTGGGTGCTGGGCAGCGCGCTCTCCGGTATCGCGGTCGCGGGCATGGCCATCACCGCCCTGACCCTGGAAGGAGCAGCCGCGGGTTGGGCGATCATCGCGCTGCTGATCGTGTTCGCCCTGTCGCGCGGCATCAACTCGGTAGCGTCCAAGGACGTGCTCGGCAAGACCATCGCCAAGCAGCGCCGCGGCACGGTGATGGGCTACGCCGCCTCGGCTGCCGGCTTCTTCACCCTCGCCCTGGGCGGGTACCTGACGCTGGCCAGCCTGGACGATGCCGGTATCGGCCTGTTCGCGGCCCTGCTGGCGGCCTCGGCCGGCGCCTGGTGGATCGCGGCGGCGGTGTTCGCCCGCCTGCACGAGGATCCGGGTGCCACCGAAGGGGGCATCAACGGGTTCGGCGAAGCCCTGCGCTCGCTGCGCCTGCTGTGGAGCGATCGTGCCTTTGGTCACTTCGTGCTGACCCGGGCGCTGCTGATGAGCACCGCGCTGGCGCTGCCGTTCTACGTGCTGCTGGCCGAGGATGCGACCGAGGGGGCGCTGGCGACCCTGGGCCTGCTGATCCTCGCCAGCGGGCTCGCCTCCGCGCTCAGTGCGCCGGTGTGGGGCCGGATGTCCGACCGTTCCTCGCGCGGGGTACTGGTGCTTTCCGGCGGGCTGGCGACGCTGCTGGGCTTCGTGGTCGCCCTGGGCAGCTGGTTCGCCCCGGCCGCCTCCGGCCTGCTGGACACGGGCTGGGTGCATGCAGTGCTGTTCTTCCTGCTGGGCATCAGCCACGCCGGCGTGCGGCTGGGGCGCAAGACCTATCTGGTCGACATGGCCACACAGGAGACCCGCGCGGCCTTCACCGCGGTCAGCAACACGGTCATTGGCGTGCTGCTGCTGGTCGGGGGCCTGTTCGGCCTGCTGGCCCAGCTGGCCGGCACCGAATTCGCCATCTTCGTGCTGGCGCTGATGAGTCTGGCCGGGGCCCTGAGCGCCTGGCGCATGAAAGAGGTCTGAACATGAGAGACGCTGAACCATGGCCCTGATCACCCTGCGCGACATCCACCTGGCCTATGGCATGGCTTCGCTGCTGGACGGCACCGGCCTGAGCCTGGAGCCGGGCGAGCGGGTGGCGATCGCCGGACGCAATGGCGAGGGCAAGTCGACCCTGCTGCGCATCCTCGCCGGCGAGGTGGAGCCGGACGCCGGCGACATCACCCGCCGTGACGGGCTGACCGTCGCGTGGCTGACCCAGGAGCTGCCGCCGGGCATCGAGGGGAGCGTGTTCGACGTGGTCGCCGAAGGCCTGGGCGAGTCCGGGCGGCTGCTGGAACGCTTTCACCACCTGAGCCAGGCGGCCGCCAGCGGCGACGCCGAGGCCCTGGAGAAGATGGGACCGGTGCAGGCGCAGCTCGACGCGATCGACGGCTGGAGCCTGCAGAACCGGGTCGAAACGACCCTGTCGCGGCTGGAGCTGGACCCCGAGGCGGAATTCGCCACCCTGTCCGGCGGGCTCCGGCGCCGGGTCTGGCTGGCCCGCGAACTGGTGCGCGACCCCGACATCCTGCTGCTGGACGAGCCCACCAACCATCTGGACGTGGCCGCGATCCGCTGGCTCGAGGGCTTTCTGACCGGCAGCCGCATGACCGTGGTGTTCATCAGCCACGACCGCCAGTTCATGGAGAACGTGGCCACCCGCATCCTCGAACTGGACCGCGGCCAGCTGCACGAGCACCCGCCGTCCATCGCCGCATTCCGCGAGCGTCAGGCCGAACGCCTGGAGGTGGAGGCCCGGCATCAGGCGGAATTCGACCGCAAGCTGGCGCAGGAAGAGGCCTGGATCCGCCAGGGCATCAAGGCCCGGCGCACACGCAACGAGGGCCGCGTGCGCGCATTGCAGCAGCTGCGTCAGAAACGCGCCGAACGCCGCGAACGCGCCGGGCAGGTGCGCATGCAGCTGAGCCCGGAACAGCGCTCCGGCAAACGGGTGATCGAGGCCGAACACGCCAGTTTCGGACACTCCGGCACGCCGGTGCTGCGCGACGTGAACCTGCTGCTGCAGCGCGGCGACACCCTGGGCGTGATCGGCCCCAACGGGGCCGGCAAGACCACCCTGCTGCGCGGCCTGCTGGGAGATCTTCCGCCACTGTCGGGCACGGTCAAGCTGGGGACCCAGCTGACCATCGCCTATTTCGACCAGACCCGCGCCCACCTGGACGAACAGACCACGGTGCAGGATGCCGTGGGCGAGGGCCGCGAACAGGTGACGGTCAACGGCGAAACGCGCCATGTGCTGAGCTATCTGGGGGATTTCCTGTTCCCGCCGGCACGCGCCCGTCAGCCCGTCTCCGCGCTGTCCGGCGGCGAACGCAACCGCCTGTTGCTGGCGAAGCTGTTCCTGCGCCCGGCCAACCTGCTGGTGCTCGACGAACCCACCAACGACCTCGACGTGGAGACCCTGGAGCTGCTGGAGTCGCTGCTGATCGAATACAAGGGCAGCGCCATCGTGGTCACCCACGACCGCGCGTTTCTCGACAACGTGGCCACCAGCACCCTGGTGGTGCCCGGCGATGGCAGCATCGAGGAGTTCGTCGGCGGCTGGTCGGATCTGCCGGAACGCGTGACGCGGCGCCTGATCGAGGGTGACCCGGCGCCGGACTCCGGGACCGCCGCGGACGCGGCGTCCCGGGCCACGACCCGGGCCACCCCGGCGCCCGAGCCCGCCGCTGCGGGCACGGGCTCGGGCAAGCTCTCCTACAAGGACGCCCGCGAACTGGAGGCCCTCCCGGGCCGCATCGAGGCGCTGGAGACGGAGCAGGACTCGATCAATCAGGCCCTCTGCGACCCCGGGACCCAGCGTGACGGCGAACGCGTGCGCGAACTGCAGGCACGCCTGGCCGAAGTGGAACGCGAACTGGAGGAAGCCTACCAGCGCTGGGAACAGCTGGAATCCTGAAGCCTTCGCCCGCGTCTTTCCTCCCTGAGCGCCGGGCCGAGGCATCCGCTGCCCGGCCCCGGCAACCGATGCCCGCCAACAAAATACTCAACTCCGGGGCACCTTTGCCGTAACAGCAGGAGAAACGACACGACCCGCGGGTCACCCTTTTCGTGTACGCCCGTACGCGGTGGTAGCAAGCGCCCGCAGAGGCGCCGGCGGAGGAGCAACTCATGCTGGACAAGTTTTCGATCCGCGGACTGCTGACGGCCGGCTTCGGCCTGGTGGTCCTGATCCTCGTCATCAACTCGGTCATGGCCCTGCATGCGCTGCAGACCGGCGCCCGGGACGTACAGAATCTGACCGGAGAAGACTACCCGGCCGTCGCCCGGGTCAACGAAGTCCAGCAGCGGCTGCAGGAAAGCGCGGCCTTCCTGGGCTTCTACCTGATGAGCGACGAGCAGGGCCACCATGACGCCTGGCTGGAATCCATGGACGCCCTGCAGACCGCGGCACGGGAGCTCAACAACGACCCGGTGGTGGCGGCCGACCGCGACATGGCCCGCTCGGCCGAAGCGGTCCGCGAACACGTCGACCGCTTTCACGGCCACGTCGACCGTCTGACCGAACTGGCCACCGACGACGCCGCCAACATGCCCGCGCTGGACATCGCCAACCAGCGGGCCAATCCCGCGACCCGCGCCATGGCGCAGCAGGCGTCCACGATGATCGACGCCGAGAACAACCTGCCGGAGTTCCAGCGTTCCTGGGAGCGTCTGGACCAGTTCCACGACCTGCGCATGAACGCGCTGCAAATCACTTCGAACCTGCGCGGTTTCCTCGCCTTCCGCGAAGACGCCTTCGTGCAGAACGTGAATCTCTATCGCGGCCAGCTGGAAAGCATCGTGGAGGATCTCGAAGGGCAATCCGCCACCCTGGACTTCGAACAGGAAATCGCGCTGGAAGATTTCGCCGGATCGCTGGAGACCCTGCGGGGCGCACTGGACGACATCTTCGAGGTCCACGGCTCGCCCGAGGCATTCCAGGATGCCGACATGATCCGCACCGAAATCGGCCCGCTGCTGATGGAAGCCCGCGGGGAACTGGAAGGGCTCAGCGAGGCCATCACCCGGCGTGCGGAGACCCGGGCCGGCGAACTGACCACCACCATGCGCAACACGCAGGTGGCGCAGATGGTGCTGGCCATCGCCGGCATCATCCTCGGACTGGCCGGCGCGGCCACCATCATCATCACCATCCGCCGGGCCATGAACCGCTCGTCCACCGCGCTGGAGGAGATCGCCGACGGCGACGGCGATCTGACCCGCCGGCTGGAGGAGCACGGGCTGAAGGAGACCGCCGCCCTGGGGCGCGCGTTCAACCGCTTCACCGACAAGATCGCCGGGGCCGTGGGCAAGGCCCGCAACAGTACCGAGACCCTGCGGACGGCGACCGAGAACCTGGGCCAGGAAGCCTACGGCGCCCGCGAAGCGGTGTCGCGCCAGCGCGACGAGACCGAACGCGTGGCCACGGCCATCAACGAGCTGCAGAGCAGCGCCGAGGAGATCGCCCGCAACACCGACGCCACCTCGAAGTCGGGTCAGGAGGCCGGTGACGCCGTCCACCAGGGCATGCAAGTCATGGAGCGCAACGTGGCCTCGATGTCCTCCCTGCTGGGCACCGTGGAACAGGCTGCCGACACGGTCTCGAACCTGGGCGAGGATTCGCGCCAGATCGGCACCATCCTCGAGGTGATCCGCGGGGTGGCCGAGCAGACCAACCTGCTGGCGCTGAACGCCGCGATCGAGGCGGCCCGCGCCGGCGAACATGGCCGCGGCTTCGCGGTGGTCGCCGACGAGGTGCGCAAGCTCGCCACCCGTACCCAGGAGTCCACCGACGAGATCGAGGGCATGATCTCGCGGCTGCAGAGCGCCACCAATAACGCGGTCTCGGTGATGAAGAAGGGCCAGGAAGAGGCCGAGACCACCATGGAGCACACCGCCGAAGTGAACGGCGCGCTGCAGCAGATCCGCCAGTCGGTGGACAACATCTCGGAGATGACGGATCAGATCGCCGTCGCGGCGCGCGAGCAGACCACGGTGGTCGAGGACATCAACCGCACCATCGTGCAGATCTCCGACGGCGCCGACCAGTCCGCCGAGACCGCCGACCGCGTCAGCGCGGCCTCCGACGAGCTCAAGCAGGTGGAAAGCGAGATCCAGCGCGCCCTGGCGCAGTTCCGTCTCTGAACGCCGGCCCCGGGGTAGCCGGGTCCGCCGCCGGGGCTGCCCGCGCGGACCCGAAACCGCTGCCCCGGGCGGTGCATTGTTCCCCGTCACGCCCCCGTGGCAGTCTTGTTCGATGCTGAACCTGCGACGCCCGGCACCCCCGACGGATCCCGCGGCCGATCGCGAACGCTTCCGGCGCGCGCTGCTGTGGCCCTTCGTCGGGGTGATGGCCCTGGTCCTGATCCACGCCCTGCAGGAACTGCTGGGCGCGGATTTCTCGCGTCTGGGCATCCTGCCGCGCGACGGCGTCGGCGCGCTGGGGATCTTCACCTCGCCCCTGATCCACGGATCCTGGGGGCACCTGATGGCCAACGCCCCCACCCTGTGGGTGCTGGGCATCCTCACGCTCTACGGCTTCCCGCAGGCCACGCGCACCGCGGTCCCGCTGATCTGGATCATGGGCGGGCTGGGGGTCTGGCTGTTCGCCCGCGAGGGCCTGCACATCGGCGCCAGCGGCCTGACCCACGGCCTGATGTTCTTTGCCGTGGTCATCGGCATCCGCCGCCGCGATGCGCTGTCCATCGCGCTGACGATCATCGTGCTGTTCCTCTACGGCAGCATGTTCTGGGGGGTGTTCCCGACCACCCCCGGGGTGTCGTTCGAGGCGCACCTGTTCGGCGGCACCGTGGGTGCGGTCTGCGGGTGGTTCCTTTATCGCCGTGACGCGTTCCCGGCGGTGCAGCGCTATGCCTGGGAAGAAGACCCCGACGACCCCACCGACGCGGAGACCCTGCGCAAGATCGAGCAGGGCCGCCTGGACGAGATCGAACCGCCCCGTCCCCGCGACGAGCACGGCCCCGACGACCCGCCCGACCGTCGGGATTAATCCCCGAAGGTCACCCGCAGACCCGCGCGCAGGGTCAGCCCCGGGGCGGGTTCGTAATGCCGTCCGAAGTTTGCGTTGATACGCACGTTGTCGATGTTGTCGGCATCCAGAAGGTTGTCCGCACCGACGAAGGTCTCGATGTTCGCGCCGTTGCGCGTCCACTCGCGCCCGGCCCGCAGGTTGACCGTGGTCTGCGAGCCGACACGCTCGTCGTTGGCGTCGTCGGCGTAACGCGCCCCGGCGTGCAGCGCATCCACGGTGACGAACCAGGGACCCTCGCGCCAGTCGGCCTCCAGGAACAGCTGTTCGCGCGGCAGTCCGGGCAGCCGATTGCCGTCGTGGCGCACGCCGTCGACGTCTTCGTATTTTCGAAAGCGGAAATGATTGAGGGTGAAGGCGCTGCTCAGGGTCCATTGCGGCGTCGCCTGCCAGTCCAGCGCCAGCTCCAGCCCGTCGCGCGCGGTGCGACCGGCATTGGTGTAGAAGTCCCGGTCCCCTTCGCCCTCGATCTGGAAGGGCGTGATCTCGTCGCGCACCCGCGTGCTCCAGAGCACCGCCTCCCAGCCGAACGCACCCTGTTCCCCGCGCCAGCCCAGTTCCAGGCTGCGAGCCTTCTGCGGTTCCAGGTCCGGGTTGAAACCGCCCCTGGAACCGTCCCCTTCGGGATTGGCAAATTCCGTGAAGGTCGGGGTCTCGAAATTGGTGGCCACGTTCACCCACGCCCGCTGTCCCGGGCGGAAATGCCACACCAGCCCCGCCATCAGGCTCTCCTCGCGGAAGGTGCGCCCATCCGAACGATCCGGCTCGCCGACCTCCTCGGAAAAGTCATCATCGATGCTGAAACGAATACGATCGTGGCGCGCCCCCAGCACCAGGTTCCAGTCCTCGCCCAGCAGGGTATCGGTATGCAGGAAGGCGCCACGCGTACGGGCACGTTCGGTCTGTTCCAGGGCAAGGTTGGTGACGGGATCATTCGGGTCCGCGGAACAACCGGGAGCCTCGTCATCTTCCTCGGGATCACGGTCGAACAGCTGTCCGGCGGAACAGCGTCGCGTCCGCTCGTCGCGCTGTTCCTCCAGATCCACGCCCGCCAGCCAGCGCGTCGGCCCGAGATCGCCCTCCAGCTGGGCATTCAGCCCGTAGAAGTCCCGCTCGTAGGCCACCCGGCTCGACCCCGGGAACGGCAGCTGCTGGTCGTAGTCGCGCTGCGTCCAGAATCCGCCGACGCGCAGATCCAGCTCACCCACCGGCTGCTCCCAGCGCAGCCCGGCGGTCAGCTGTTCGGCCTCCTGGGTCGCATCCAGCGACTCGGCGTTCGGGGCGGCCTGGCGCCGGTTCGCGCGCAGCTCGTCGCGGGTC
This sequence comes from Thioalkalivibrio halophilus, assembly GCF_001995255.1. Lineage (GTDB taxonomy): Bacteria > Pseudomonadota > Gammaproteobacteria > Ectothiorhodospirales > Ectothiorhodospiraceae > Thioalkalivibrio > Thioalkalivibrio halophilus. The sequence continues at coordinate 16,414 of NZ_MUZR01000005.1, forward strand.
AGCCCGCCCGGGTCGTCGGTGCGCGGGGCGTCCAGGTAGCGCAGGTGGGCACGCAGCGTGCCGTCGCCCAGTTCGCTTGCCGTATGCAGGCGCAGATAGCGCTTTTCCGCCCGCGACTGGTCCCGATAACCATCCATGCGGAAATCGTGCGCGGTCAGCGAGTAGCGGTGTTCGCCGAGATCCGCCTCGCTGGTCGCCTCCAGCCGGCGGAAACCGTGCGAGCCCGCCAGCACCCCGCCGCCATGCCCGCGGGGCTCGCTGCCGTCACGGGTGCGGATCGAGATCACCCCGCCCGAGGCATTGCCGTACAGCGCCGCGCTTGGCCCGCGCAGCACCTCGATGTCGCGGATGTTCAGCAGGTCGATCGCATCCACCTGCGACTGCCCGTCCGGCGTGGTCTCGGGGATCCCGTCCTGCAGGATGCGCAGCCCGCGCACGCCGAACGGAGCGCGGGAACCGAACCCGCGGATGGAGATGCGCACATCCTGCGCGAAGTTGTGGCGGTTCTGCGCGAACACCCCCGGAACGCGATTCAGGGCCTCGTCCAGCTGCAGCCCCTGGCGCCCCTCGGTGGCCTGACGCCCGTCCACCCGGCTGACCGAGGCCGGCAGCTCCGCCAGCGGCGTCGTCAGCCGCGGCGCCGACACCTCCACCGGATCCAGCACCGGCACATCGTCGCCGGCCGCGGCCGCCGGGACCGCCAGACCGGACACACCCAGGGCCGGCAACATCAGAAAAAACAAACGCGCCATCGGGCCGGCCCCCATGACTTCGGCGAGGCCCCGCACCGTGCTCTCCGTCATCGCCGCGCCTCCAGAATCACGCGTCAGCCACACCGACCCGGAACGCCTCTCACGGAGCAGGACATTCCCCGCTGCGCTCACTCTTTGCGCAGGTGCTCGTTGACGAAGCGGGTCACGCGGACCATGGCATCGCGCGCAGCCAGGTCATCGGCAAAGGTGCGGTTGTCGCCGTTGCGGAAGTCGAAGCCGCGACCCACACCCGGGTATTCGATCCACGTGACGTCGCCACCACGATCCTTGAGCCCGTCGGCGGCCATCTTCGCCGTACGGTGGCGCTGGTACTGCTCCTCGTCGCCGATCAGGATCATCACCGGGATCTCCAGCTGATTGAATTCGCTGGCATAGCGATACACCTGGTGGGGTTCGCCCAGGTTGGGGTCCTGCACATGCGGGTAATAGCCCGCCCAGCAGGCCACGTCGTCCACCTGGCGTTCATGGGTCACCGCGACCTTGAGGGTCTTGTACCCGCCCCGGGTGATCGACACCAGGCAGGCGCGGTCGCCGAGGATGTCTTCCCGCGCGAGCAGCTCGTCCAGACCGCGGTCCAGATCCCCTTCCAGTTCGTAGTCGTGATCCAGCGGGTGGGTCTCGATGAAACGACCGGTATAGAGGTCCGGCGCCAGCACCACGAATCCGCGTGCGGCGAGGCGTTTCACGTGCAGCTCGGCCAGATGGTCCAGCCCGCGCCGCCCGTGCGACCACAGGATGGCCGGATAGTCCTCGCCGTCGGCCGGGCGCGCGACCATCGCCGGAACGATCACGTCGTCACGCTCGTATTCCAGGCGTTCGACCTCGACCTCGTAGTTCTCGATGTCGGGATTCAGCTGGCCTTCCTGCCACCAGCCATCGTCCCACCACCACTGGCCGTCGCCGGTCTGCGCCTCGTCGGCCGCGAGCGGCCCCGCCATCATGCCGGCCAGAAACGCGCCCGCGATACCCCGTACCATCGCTCCCTTCATGCTCTTCCCCCGCTGGTTGCAGCTCATGGTTCACTTTGCATCGAAAGATAGACGCAACGGACCGCCTTCGCCGTCCATGACGCCCGACCCTTGCGCCCGGGCCCGGTATCCGCTAGTATCCGCGATCTTTCGTCCCGACCCGAACATCTGGAGTAGCCCCGATGTCCCGAGTATGTCAGGTGACGGGCAAGCGCCCGGCTACCGGTAACAATGTCTCGCATTCCCAGCGGAAGACGCGGCGTCGCTTCCTGCCGAACCTGCACACCCATCGTTTCTGGGTGGAAAGCGAAAAGCGGTTCGTGAAGCTGCGCCTGAGCAGCAAGGGCATGCGCATCATCGACAAGCGCGGCATCGAGGCAGTCCTGGCCGACTGCCGGGCCCGCGGCGAAAAGGTCTAAGGAGGCAGCACGATGGCAGCCAAGAATCAGGGGCGCGAAAAGATCCGGCTGGTCTCCAGCGCCGGCACGGGTCACTTCTACACCACGTCCAAGAACAAGCGGAACATGCCCGAAAAGATGGAGATCAAGAAGTTCGATCCCGTCATCCGCCAGCACGTGATGTACAAGGAAGCCAAGATCAAGTAAGCGCGGCCCGTCGCGCGCGCATGAAAAAAGCCCGGCCATGCCGGGCTTTTTTGTGGCCGGACTTCGGCCGGGGCGGTGTCAGCTGCCGTCGCCCTGCGCCTCCACCACGTCTTCGGCCCAGCGGGTCATCAGCTTGCCCCAGCGATGGGCCGTGGCCGGATCCAGTTCGATCTTGGTGTAGCGTTCGCCATCGCGGATAATGACCCGCAACAGGGGCATCCCGGAGTCGTGCAGGATCTGGCGCAGCTCCACGATCTCCCCGAACGGCGCGTTGATGGAATCCATGTCGCGTTTCCTCTTGTTGCGGCCCGTGTCCCGCAGGAAGGACCGATCCACATCGTTTGCAGACAATAAGCATGCAGCCAATATTTGTCGGACGGCAACCCATTTTCGATGGCGAGGAACGCATCATCGGGTTCGAACTGTTGTTCCGGGCCGGGGCCAACGCCAGCGAGGCAAACGTGGTGGACGGAGATCTGGCGACCTCCGACCTGCTGCACAGCGCCTTCATCGACATTGGCATGAAGAACCTTGTCGGGGACCATCTGGCCTTCGTCAATCTGCCGCGCGGATTTCTGGATCACGAGGTCCTGCTCAGCCTGCCGCCCGAACAGGTAGTGCTCGAGATCCTCGAGGACATCGTGGTGGACGACGAGGTGATCGCCGCGGTTCGCCGCCTGAAAGAACTCGGCTTTCGCATCGCCCTGGACGACTACCAGTTCCGCGAACAGGATTCGCCGCTGATCGAGCTGGCGGATATCGTGAAACTCGACCTGCTCGCCTTCGACGGTCCCGGCCTGCGCGCGGAGCTCGAGCGCCTGCGGCCGTTCGACGTGGAGCTGCTCGCCGAGAAGGTCGAGGATGCAGCCACCTACGAGACCTGCCGGGAACTCGGCTTCGTGTATTACCAGGGCTTTTTCCTGTCCTACCCCAACGTGGTGGAGGGCCAGCGCCTGGAGCAGCTGGAAGTCGGCCTGCTGCAACTGATCGAGAAACTGCAGGACCCGGAGATGTCGGCCGAGCAGCTGGCTGTGCAGATCAATGCCCACCCCGACCTGGCCATCCATGTGCTGCGCCAGGCCAACAGCCCGCTGCTGCGTCACCGCCGTCCGATCGAGACCCTGCGCGAGGCGATCATGCTGCTGGGGACCGACCGCGTGCGCTCGCTGGCGATGGTTGCCGCCCTGCGCACCAGCACCCCGCAGCGCCAGGGCCTGGAGCAGGTCATGATCCGGGCGCGCATGGCCGCACTGCTGGCCGCGCCCTCGGGCGTACCGAACGAGTCCGAGCGCTACTTCACCCTCGGCCTGCTGTCGGGGCTGGACCGGGTGCTGGGCATTCCGCTGCACCGGGTGCTCGGCGAACTCAACCTGAGCCCGGCAATGGAGGACGCTCTGCTGGAGCAAAGCGGCGAGCTGGGCGCCGTACCCCGGATCATCGAGACCTTCGAGGACCCGGACCGGCGGTTCCCGTTCGAGGTTTCACCGGTGTCGCCCCAGGTCGCCGGGCGACTGTACATGGAAGCGGTACGCTGGACGGAGAGCATGCTGGTGGAGATGCAGGGAGCGAGCAGCACATGACCATTGATCTGGATACACGCCTGATACCGGCGGATACCGCATCCGCAGAGCCCGCAGGCCTGAGCCTGCGGCCCGCGAACGATCCGGGTATCCGCTGCGCGGGAGCGAACGGCACGACCCTGGCGATCGACCCGGGGCTGGCCTCGCTGGATCCCGCCCCACCGGAGGAGCGCTGGTTCGCCGGGGCGGCGAGCAATGCCCCGTCCGGAGAAGGGGGCCTTTACCGGAGGGTCTGCGGCGACGTCCTGTTCATTGCGCGTGAAGGCCCCGACGACGACCTGCGCGAACGCACCCGGGACGTATACCGGGACCTGGTCGCGGCCTGCCGCGAGGCGGGTTATCCGTACCTGCTGCGCATGTGGAACTTCTTCGGCCGCATCCACGAGCCGGAGAAGGGGCTCGAACGCTATCAGGCCTTCTGCACCGGGCGCGCCGAGGCCCTGGAGGCCCTGGAGATCCCCCTGGGCGGCATGCCCGCCGCCACCGCGATCGGGTCCGACCACGCCGGCCTGTTCGTGCATGCGATCGCCGCGCGCGAACCCGGAACCCCGGTGGAGAACCCGCGCCAGGTCAGCGCGTACCACTATCCCGAACGCTACAGTCCGAAGAGCCCCAGCTTTGCCCGTGCCACCCGCATCGAGACGCCGCGCGGCCCGATGCTGCTGATCTCCGGCACCGCCAGCATCACCGGGCACGAGAGCCGGCATCCGGGTGATATCGCCGCGCAGACCCGCGAGACCCTGGCCAACCTGGACACCCTGCACGCCGAGGGCGGCGCCGATCTGCCCGGACTGCGCTGGCTGCGGGTCTACCTGCGCCACCCGGAGCATCGCGATGCCGTGGAGGCGATCCTGCGCGAGCACTACGGTGCCCGCACCCCGCCGGTGCAATGGGTACGCGGCGATGTCTGCCGCCAGGAACTGCTGATCGAGATCGAGGGCGTGCATGCCTGAGCTGCCGGAGGTGGAGACCACCCGGCGCGGCCTCGAACCCCTGCTTCGCGAACGGCGCATCCTGCAACTCGAAATTCGCGACGCGCGCCTGCGCTGGCCGGTCCCGGCGGATCTCCCGGCGCGGATCGCCGGCGCCACCGTGCGCGGCCTGCGGCGGCGGGCCAAATACCTGCTGCTGGATACCGATGCCACCGGGCTGCTGCTGCATCTGGGGATGTCCGGCAGCCTGCGCCACTGTACGCCGGACACGCCGCTACGGCGTCACGATCACCTGAGTCTGGTCCTCGACAGCGGCAGCGAGATCCGTCTGCACGATCCGCGGCGCTTCGGCTGCTGCCTGCCACTCGACCCCGCGCCGGACGGCGGCCCCGCCACCCATCCGCTGCTGGAGGGTCTGGGGCCGGAACCGCTGGAGGCGGACATGGACGGCGACTACCTGTTCCGGCGCAGCCGCGGCCGCCGCGGCCCGGTCAAGGCCTTTCTGATGGATCAGGCCACGGTGGTCGGCGTTGGCAACATCTACGCCACCGAGGCACTGTTTCTGGCGGGTGTGCGCCCCGGCCGCGCGGCCGGCCGCGTGACCCGCGCGGAATACCAGCGCCTGGCCGAACACGTAAAGGCCGTACTCGCCGCTGCCATCGAGCGTGGCGGCACGACCCTGCGCGATTTCCTGCGCGAGGATGGCAGCCACGGCTATTTCCGTCAGGAGCTGCAGGTCTACGGCCGCGCCGGGGAGCCCTGCCGGGTCTGCGGCACGCCGATCCGCACCCGCAGCGTGGGCCAGCGGGCCAGCGCCTACTGCCCGAGCTGCCAGCGCTGACCCGGCTCAGCGGCTCAGCGGCCGAAGACGCGCGCCTCGCCCTCGCCGCGCGGATCCGAAGCCGCCTCCAGCCGTCCGGCCTCGCGCTCCCACAGCACCGCCTGCATGTCGCCGAACGGGCGCACCTGCGGGGTCAGACGATGGCCGCGCTGCACCAGCTTGCCGCGCAGCTCGGTGTCGAAGGCCCCGGTCTCGAATTCGACCCGGTCGGGCAGGTACTGGTGGTGCCAGCGCGGGGCCTCCACCACCTCGTCGATCGGCTGACCGTCGACCACGCCGAGGATGCCGTGCAGCACCATGGTGATGATGCGGCTGCCCCCGGGCGTGCCGAGGATGGCCACGCGATCGCCGGTGTCCACGAAGGTGGGGCTCATGGACGACAGTGGCCGCCGCTGCGGGGCGATGGCATTGGCCTCGAAGCCGATCAGGCCGTAGGCGTTGGGCTCGCCCGGCTTGGCGGAGAAGTCATCCATCTCGTTGTTCAGCAGGACGCCGGTCCCCGGGACCACGTAGCCGGAGCCGAACGGGTAGTTCAGCGTCAGGGTCGCGGCCACGCGGTTGCCCTCGGCGTCCATCACCGAGAAATGCGTGGTCTGCGGGCTCTCCGCCGCGCCATCGGTCCCGGGACGGTTCTCCGGCTCCACCACCGGCGGCAGGCTGTCGCTGGGGGTCGCCTGGTCGGGGTGGATACCGGCGCGCAGGCCGGCGGCATAGTCACGTGACAGCAGCCGCTGCAGCGGCATGTCGACATGATCCGGATCACCCAGGTACTCGGCGCGGTCACGGTAGGCCCGGCGCATCGCCTCCAGGATCAGGTGGATGCGGGCGTCCTCCTCCATCGCGTCCAGATCGTGGAAGGACAGGATGTTGAGGATCTGGCCGATGGCCACACCCCCGGAGGACGGCGGCGCGGCGGTCACGATCTCGGTGCCGTTCCACTCCAGGCGCACCGGTTCGCGCTCCACCACCTCATAACCCGCGAGGTCCTCGGTGCTCCAGATCCCTCCGGCCTCGCGCACGCCCTCCACCAGGGTCTGCGCCAGCTCGCCGGTGTAGAAGCCGTCGCGGCCCTCGGCGGCGAGGCGCCGCAGGGTGCCGGCCAGATCCGGCTGCACCAGCTCCGTGCCGGCCTCCGGCGGCCCGCCATCGCGCAGGAAGATCCCTGCGGCATCGGCGCCGTCGCGCAGCGCCTGATGCCGGAACTCGGCCATCTGCTGATAACGCGGCCCGACGGTCACGCCTTCCTCCGCCAGGCGGATCGCCGGGGCCAGGCTGCGCTCCAGCGACAGTGCACCGTATTCCGTCGCCAGATGATCCATCCCCGCCGGCATCCCCGGGATACCCGCCGCCAGCACCCCGTCCAGCGACAGCCCGTCGATGACCTCGCCGTCCTCGTCCAGGTACATGTCGCGATCGGCCGCGGCGGGCGCGGTCTCGCGCGCATCCAGCATCAGCGTGCGGTCGCTGTGCGCCTCGTGCAGCAGAAAGAAGCCCCCGCCGCCGAGCCCGGAGCCGTAGGGCTCCGCCACGCCCAGCGCCGCAGTGATCGCCACCGCTGCGTCGAACGCATTGCCGCCGTCAGCGAGGATCGCCTCGCCGGCCGCGGTGGCCTCGGGGTGGGCGGTGACGACGGCGTGTTCGCCGGGCGTGTCCGCGGGCCCGGCAACGACCGGGGCAGCCAGCGGGGCCGCGAGCAGGCCGAGTAGCGCGGCGGCTGACAGGAGATGGCGACGCATAACGGGCCGCCCCGGCTACTTCGCCGCCATCAGGGCTTCGTATTTCGTCATCAGCTGCTCGCGGGTCTCCTTGTGATCCGGATCCAGGGGGATGCAGTCCACCGGGCAGACCTGCTGGCACTGCGGCTCGTCGTAATGCCCCACGCACTCGGTGCACAGGTTGGGATCGATCTCGTAGATCTCGTCGCCCGGGTAGATGGCCTCGTTCGGGCACTCGGGTTCGCAGACGTCACAATTGATGCATTCGTCGGTGATCATCAGGGCCATGGCTTTTCCTCCTCGGGCCAGGAAGGGGTGCGAGCGGTCAGTCGGCCACCCCGGGATCCCGGGCCAGCATGCGCGCCACCCCGGGGCTCACGAATTTTGAGACATCGCCGCCCAGGCGCGCGATTTCCCGTACCAGACTGGACGAGACAAAGCTGTATTCCTCGGCGGGTGTCAGGAACAGAGTTTCGACCTCCGGCGCCAGCTGGCGGTTCATCGCGGCCAGCTGGAATTCGTGCTCGAAGTCGGAAACCGCACGCAGGCCGCGCAGGATCACCGTGGCCTGCTGTTCGCGCACGAAATGGGCCAGCAGGGAGTCGAACCCGATCACCTCCACCCGCGGAACGTCCTTCAGCGCCTCGCGGGTCTGTTCCACGCGGGTCTCCAGCGGGAACGCCGGGCTCTTGCCGGGGTTCGCGGCCACCGCCACCACCACCCGGTCGAACAGGCAGGCGCCGCGACGCACGATGTCGGTGTGCCCGTGAGTAACGGGATCGAAGGTCCCGGGATAGATGGCGGTAATCGGCATGCGGCTCGCAGACAGTCCGGTTCGGGGGCGCCATTACACCGCAACCCGCCGCCCGAGGGAAACTCGCCGGTCGCCGGCGGGCCGACAGACGCCGGGCAAAGGGCTACACTGCGGCCCACATTCACGCCGGGCCGACCGGGAGACACGCATGACCGACGACTACCGCCCGCCGCTGGCCGACTACTGGGACGAACTGGAATCCCGTTACGGCGGCGGCTTCAACTTCCAGCAGATCAGCCGCGAGGAACTGGATCAGCTGATCGGGCACCTGCGCCAGGCCGTGAACCAGGACCCGCAGGTGACCGAGGTGGAAAAACAGAACCTCGCCCTGGTGCTCAAGCACGCCGAGGAAAGCCGCAAGCGGCGCAAGGGCTGAACACCCCGACCCCGAGGGTTCGCGTGCGAGCACGCTCCCACAGAGGGATTGATGGGGCGACGGGGTGATGCAACCGGAAAGGTAGGAGCCTGCTTGCAGGCGAACGAGGCGCGATGGGCTTCGCCGTGATCCCCACGATCTACTCGACAGGAAGGTGGGAGCCTGCTTGCAGGCGAACGAGCCAGCCTCAGCGGTCGATCAGACTGCGAATCACCTCGCCGGCTGCGGTCAGGCCGAACAGCGCCGGCAAATAGGAGATGGTGCCGTTCACCGAGCGCGGCCGCCCGCCCAGCGGCCCGTCCACCGGCCGGTGCTCGGTGCCCTTGCTCGGGTTCTCGATGGAGAACACCACCGGATAATCCAGCCGCGCATCCAGCCGGCGCAGGCGCTTGCGCATCTGCCGCGCCAGCGGGCACACCCGGGTGCCGTCCAGCGGCCCCACGCGCACCGCGCGCGGGTCGATACGGCCGCCGGCCCCCATGGCCGAGATCACCCGCACCCCGCGGGCCTGCGCGCCGGCCACCAGCGCCGCCTTGCAGGCGATGGAATCGATCGCGTCCAGCACGTAATCGGCATCCTCCGGGATCAGCTCCGCGACCGTGTCCGGGTTGAGGAATTCGCGCCGCACGGTCACCGCGATCCCCGGATCGATGTCGCGGATGCGTTCGGCCATCACGTCGGTCTTGGGATGCTGCACCGTGGAGCGCAGGGCCACCAGCTGGCGATTGAGATTGGACGGCGCGACCACATCGTGGTCGACCAGGGTCATGCGGCCGACCCCGGCACGGGCGACGGCCTCCGCGGCATAGCTGCCAACCCCGCCCAGCCCGGCAATGAAGACATGCCGGTCGCGCAGGCCGGCAGTGACATCCGCCCCCAGCAGGAGATCGGTGCGTTCGGTATAGGCGTCGTGTGGCAGTTCGTCAGTGCCGCTCATTGGTCCGGACCGTATCCAGCCGGAAAACCCGGCGTGCATTCCGGGTTGTGAGTATAGCGGTACTGACGGGGTCCGTGTTGCGCAAACGCGCCACGGCCGCGTTGACCCCGGCGATCATCGCCGGTTCGTTGCGCTCGCCGCGATGCCCGGCCAGCGGCTGGTCCGGGGCGTCGGTCTCCAGCACCAGGGCTTCCTCCGGCAGGTCGCGCACGATCCGCTGCAGGCGCCGCGCACGATCGAAGGTCACCGGCCCGCCGAACCCCAGCACGCAGCCCCGATCCACCGCCTGTCGCGCCTGCTGTTCGCTGCCGGAGAAGCTGTGCAGGATGGCGGTCACGCCCGGGTGCTGGCGCAGCCCCTTGAGAATCGCGTCCACCGCGCGCCGGCAGTGCAGGATCACCGGCAGGTCGTGGTTATGCGCGATGGCCAGCTGCGCGGTGTAGAACCGCCACTGGGTATCGAAGTCGAGCTCCGCCACGAAGCCATCAAGCCCGGTCTCGCCCACCGCCACCGCCTGTGGATCGGCATCCAGGGCGGCGTCCAGGGCGTCCAGATCCGCGTCGGCGTGCTGTTCGAGAAACACCGGATGCAGGCCGCGGGCCACATACAGCCCCGGCTCGCGGCGAGCCAGGGCATCCATGTCCGCCCAGCGGTCACGGGTCACGCCGGGCAGGACCATCTGCGTGACCCCGGCGGCGCGGGCGCGATCCAGCACCGCCGGGCGGTCCGGATCGAACGGATCCAGATCGAGATGGACGTGGGTGTCGAACAGTTCCACGCCGCCGGCCCCCGGGCTATGGGCTGGGGTAGGTGTAGCGGGCGTGGATGTCCTCGATGGCCTGCAGGATCTCGTCGGACAGGGCCACGTTCACCGAGTCGATGTTCTCGCGCAGCTGTTCCATGGTGGTCGCACCGATCAGGTTGCTGGTCACGAACGGCTGCCGGTTGACGAAGGCCAGCGCCAGCTGGGTCGGCGTCAGGCCATGGCTCTCGGCCAGCCGGGCGTATTCCTCGGTGGACGCCAGCGCCTGCGGGTTGCTGTAGCGCTGGAAGCGCTCGTACAGCGTCAGCCGCGCCCCCTCGGGCTTGCGCCCCTCGCGGTACTTGCCGGAGAGCATGCCGAAGGCCAGCGGGGAGTAGGCCAGCAGGCCCGCATCCTCGCGGATCGCCATCTCGGCGAGACCGGCCTCGAAGCTGCGGTTCAGCAGGCTGTAGGGGTTCTGGATGGAAACGATGCGCTCGGCCAGCCCGCGCTCGTGCTGGCGCAGCCATTCCATGAAACCCCAGGGCGTCTCGTTGGAGATGCCGATGTAGCGCACCCGCCCGCTGGCGACCACGTCCTTCAGCGCGGCGGCGGTCTCCTCGATCGGCGTGGCCCGGTCGTCCGGATCGTGGACGTAGCCCAGCTTGCCGAAGAAATTGGTCGAGCGCGCCGGCCAGTGCACCTGATAGAGGTCGATGCAGTCGGTCTGCAGGCGTTCGAGGCTGGCATCCACCGCCTGTTCGACGTGCTCGCGGGTCAGCTGCGTGCCGCCGCGCAGATAGTCCATGCCCGGCCCGGCGACCTTGGAGGCCAGCACCACGCGGTCGCGGCAGCCGCGCGAGCGCAGCCAGTTGCCGATGTAGCGCTCGGTCAGCCCCTGGGTCTCGGCCCGCGGCGGCACCGGGTACATCTCCGCCGCGTCAATCAGGTTGATGCCGCGCTCCAGCGCATAGTCCAGCTGCTCGAAGGCTTCAGCCTCGGTGTTCTGCTCGCCCCAGGTCATGGTGCCCAGGCCGATCAGGCTCACGTCGATGCCGGTGCGTCCCAGCTTGCGGTATTCCATGACCATCCCCCTGCGACGGATTCAAGTAAACAGTGTCAGCACGCCTGTATAGGCGTACAGACGGTTGGAAAAGATTTCACCGTTGGCGAAGAAGCCCACCAGCGGCACGCCCCCCAGGGCCCGCTGCACGGTGCCCAGCTCGACGTCCGCGTGCACGAACTGATGCCGTCCGCGCCCCAGACAGGACACGTAGATCGCCCCGCGGATCCCTTCCGGGCACTGCTCACGGATCTGCTGCAGCATGCGCTCCAGGTCCTCGTGCGCCGACTGGCCGTCGCGGCGCACGAACAGCACCCGTGACCCCTGCTCCAGGGTCTCGCCCACGGCCAGTAGCTCCTGGTCCATATCGACGCCGGTGATATTGCGCACGCGATAGTCCCCGGTATCCGATCCGGGGATGGGGAACCCGATCTGGATGTACCCCAGGGCCCGCTTCAGATCGCGCGAAAGCACGTCGCCGATGATCCGCCGGAACGCCGGCAGTGCCGGTTCGCCATTAAGGCGGACGATGATGTTGCGCCAGGTCTCGGTCAGTTCGTGCTGCCCGGGCAGCGGCGTGCAGCCCTGGGTGTGGCGGGCCACCAGCGGCACGTCGTCGCGCAGCACGAGGCCGGTGATGCCCGAGCTCATCACGCCATCGGCGATCTGGACCGCGTCGTCCGCGCCGGAGTTGATCCCGCCGGTCGCGAACCATGCGGTCTCTTCGCCGATACGGGTCAGGATCCCCTCGACGTCTTCCAGGCGCGGATCGGCGTTGAGAATCAGTCGCGCCGGCGTGGCCGGATCGACAAAGCCCTCAAGGGCCCGGGTCAGTTCATCGAAGGAGCGCACCGGATGCCGGATCAGGCGCACGGAGTCCGCCGGCAACTCCCCGACCATCAGGGTGACGGCGGGATCGTCGTAATACTCGTGCTCGCGGCCCATGACCGCGATCCCCATGCCGCCGACGAAGTGATCGATGGGGGCCTTCTTGCGCAGCTCGCGCAGCAGCAGCCGGGCGTTACGCGCGATCTCGTCGGAGATGCAGATGAAACCCACGCGCACGCGGCCGTCCGGGGCCGGCGACAGCTCGCCAAGCTGACCGGCGAGTTCGGCGGCCAGTGTCCGGGGCTCGTCGCCTGTGGCACTGGCACAGAGGAAAGGTTCGGTCGCGCTCATAGTCCGAGATGCTCCAGCATGCTGAGGGCCTCGTTGTCCTCGACCGGAATACCGACCTCCGCCCGCATGTCTTCGTTCCCGACAAACTCCAGACGTGCATGATGACGCTCGTCCAGCTCCTCCAGGAACCAGGCGATCTCCGAGGGATGGACCACATGTTCGCCACGCACCAGATGCCGCGCCAGCACCACGTCCTCGCGAATGTCCAGGAACAGCGGCTGCGGCAGGTCCAGCGGCAGGATATGGGTCTGCACCAGCCATTCCACCGGAGTCGGCCGCTGGCCGGCCGGCAGGCGCCGGCTGTCGATGCGGAAATGCCCGCCTCCTCCGGGCTGCTTGAGCAGCTCCTCCAGCCAGTCACCGGAAAAGCCCTGGTGAACGACCAGTGAACGCCCGGTGTAGCGGGCACGGAAACGCTCCATCTGGCGGGCCGGGCGCGGGCCGAATATTCCGAACACGGCGACTCCGTTATTTCGGGAACAGGCGAGCAATCCTATCCGAAACCGCCGGGGCATTGAAAAAGGGCGCCCCGGCTCCGTGCGATCCGCAGCAACAAAAAGGGCCGCGCCCCGAAGGTCGCGGCCCCTGCAACGGGCCCGCAGCCCGCGCCATGCACTCGCGATCAGCCGCGACGCGCCAGCATGTCGTGGATGATCGGGGCGAGGATGACTTCCATGGCCAGAGCCATCTTGCCGCCGGGCACCACGATGGTGTTGCGCCGGGACATGAACGAGTCCGGGATCATGTTCAGCAGGTAGGGGAAGTCCACGCCGAACTTCTTGGGATCGCTGAAGCGGATCACCACCATGCTCTCGTCCGGGGTGGGGATGTCGCGGGCGATGAACGGGTTGGAGGTATCCACCGTCGGCACGCGCTGGAAGTTGATGTCGGTACGCGAGAACTGCGGGGTGATGTAGTTCACGTAATCCGGCATGCGCCGCAGGATCGTGTCCACGGTCGCCTCGGCAGAGTAACCGCGCTCGAGGTTGTCGCGGAAGATCTTCTGGATCCACTCGAGGTTTACGATCGGCACCACGCCGATGCCCAGATCGACATGCTGCGAGGCATCGATGTTGCCGTCCGCCACCAGCCCGTGCAGGCCTTCGTAGAACATCAGGTCGGAACCCGGCTCGATCTCTTCCCACGGGGTGAACTCGCCCGGACCGAGGTTGGTGCCGAGACGCTGGTTGTGTTGCTCGGCTTCCTCGTCGGAATGCAGGTAGTAGCGCTTCTCGCCCTGGCCGGTCTCGCCGTAGGTCTTGAACAGATCCTCGATGCGGTCGAACAGGTTGGCCTCGGGGCCGAAGTGGGAGAAGTGCGGGTTCCCCTCGTCGGCCGCCTTCTGCATGGCTTCCTTCATCGCCTTGCGGTCATAGCGATGGAAGCTGTCGCCCTCGATCACCACGGGGTTGATCTGCTCACGGCGGAAGATCGACTCGAACGAGCGCTTCACGGTGGAGGTGCCGGCACCCGAAGAACCGGTGACGGCGATCACGGGATGTTTCTGGGACATGAGAGTCTCTCCTTACGCAATCAAGCGTTACAAACGTCAGCAAATCGGGGTCAGAAGACCAGATTGATCATGAACATGGCCACCACGCCGAACAGGATCGTCATGATGCTGCCGGCCTTCATGTAGTCCTTCACCCGGTAGCCGCCGGGGCCCATGATCAGGGCGTTCACCTGGTGGGTCGGGATCAGGAACGAGTTGGAGGTGGCGATGGCCACGGTGATGGCGAACACGCGCGGGTCCGCGTCCATGCCCGCGGCCTGGGCCGCGGTGGCGAAACTGATCGCCAGCGGCACCAGCAGCACGGTCGCCCCCACATTGGACATGACCAGGGTAAAGAACGTGGCCAGCGCGAAGATCGTGGCCTGCAACACCCAGGGTGGCACGGTTCCCAGCATGTCCAGGGTGTTCTGGGCGATCCAGGCAGCGGTCCCGGTATTCTCCACCGCCATGCCCAGAGGTATCAGCGAGGCCAGCAGGAACACGGTCTTCCAGCTGATGGCGTTGTAGGCGTCGTCCAGGCTCAGCACGCCGGTCAGGATCATGCCCATGGCCCCGGTGAGCAGGGCGACCGACAGCTGCAGATCGGTGAACAGGATCAGCGACACCGCCACCACAAGGAAGGTCAGCGCGTGCGGAACCTTGCTCGGGCGCAGCTCCTCGCGCGGGTAGTCCGAGGTGATCACGACGAAGTCGCGGTCCTTCTCCAGACGCGCCAGTGAAGTCCAGTTGGTGTGGACCACCAGGATGTCGCCCGGCTCCAGCGGGATGTCGCGCAGCCCCTCACGGTAGACCTCTCCGCCACGCTGCATGCGCATCACCGACAGGCCGTAGGTCTGGCGCATGGCGACTTCGGTCACCGTCTTGCCGGCCAGGTTGGACCCCGGCGAGATCGCGACCTCGGCGATCCCGGACTGGGAGGAGTCCAGGGCGCTGGCAAACACGTCCAGGTCGGTGGAGGGCCGGAACTTCAGGTTCTGGCTCAGCTCTTCCATGCGCCGCGGGCTGGCCAGCACCGCCAGGCGCGAATTGGCCTGGATCTCGTAACCGGTCCAGGGGGCGATGCGCATCTCGTCGCGCGCATGCGAGCCCACGATCGCCACGCCGGTTTCGCGCTCGACATCGGCCACGGTCCGCCCCACCAGCGGGTCGTCATCCGCCACCCGCACTTCGTGGATCTCGTAGGACAGGCCGTAGACCCGCTGGAAGTAGTCCCGGGTGCCCTCGGTCGCGGTGGGCTGAGCCCCTACCGACGGCAGCACGTAACGCCCCAGCAGCACGAAATAGACGATCACCGTGGCCAGCAGGGCCAGGCCGATGGGCGTGACATCGAACAGCTCGAAACGCTCCATGTCGTCCGGCAGCAGGTCGTTCAGCAGGATCAACGGGCTGGAACCGACCAGGGTGATGGTGCCGCCGGTGATGGCCGCGAAGCCCATCGGCATCAGCAGGCGCGAAAGCGGGATACCCAGGCGGCTGGAGATGCGGCTCATCACCGGCATGAACAGCGCCGCCGCGCCGATGTTCTGCATGAAGCTGGAGATCACGCCGACCGTGCCGGACACCGTGGGGATGATGCGTTTTTCCCCGGTGCCGCCCACGCGCATGATGAAACTGGCGACCTTGTGCATCACGCCGGTCTTGTCCAGCCCGGCACCGATGATCATCACCGCGATGATCGAGATGACCGCGTTGGAGGCAAATCCGCTGAACAGCTCGTCCTGCGCCACCAGTTCGCCCAGATCGGGCAGCAGCGGCACCACGCCGAACACCAGCGGGAGCAGCCCGATCAGAACCATTACCACGATCGCCGCCAGATCGACCCGCACGATCTCGGAGACGAACAGAAAGATGGTGAAGGCGAGCAGGCCCAGCACCACGATCATTTCGGTGGTCAGCGTCAGATTTTCCATGAACCGCCAGTCCTGAAGGAGCGAGGCCGGCGGAACCAGTCCACCGGCACGGGAAGCACGGGCGCGTCGTCCGGTCACGACACCAGGCGGAGCACCGGGCCACGCGGGCCGGGCGGAACTCCGCAGACAACACCCATTGAAAGCGCGCGATTATTCCATCCCGGCGGGCCGGACGCAAAAACGCGCCCGAGCCGAAGGCGTGCGCAGGCCGCGTCCCCTCCGGTATGCTGGGAAAATCAATCGAGAAGGAGAAACCGCCATGGCCGAAGCGGCGTCCACCGGCAACCAGCCCCAGTTTCGCACCATCGTCGTCGCCACCGACGGCTCGGAATACAGCACCGCCGCCGAGAACGTGGCCCTGGAGCTCGCCGGCCGCTGCGGGGCACGTCTGCGGATCGTGCGCATCATCCCGACCGACACCCAGCACGACGCCCTCTCTCCGCGACGCAGCCACGATGCCAGCGTGTCCGCCCAGGGCGACCTGGACGCGCTCGAGAAGCGTGCCCGAGAAGCCGGCCTGGAGGTCTCGGCCATCCTGCGCCACGGAGTCGACCGGCATCAGGAGATCGTCAGTGTGGCGGAAGAGCACGAAGCCGACCTGATCGTGATCGGCCGGCGCACCCGCGGCGAGATGGCCCGCCTGATGGTGGGCGACGCCACCGCCAAGGTGATTGGCCTCGCACCGTGCAACGTGATGGTCGTCCCGCGCGACACCGAAGCCCCGCGCCAGGGCCTGCTGGTGGGGACCGACGGTTCCGAACTGGGTGACAAGGCCGCGCGTGCGGCCGTGGAGCTCGCGCAGCACTGCAGCCTGCCGCTGACCGTGGCCTCGGTCGCCGTACCCGGACAGAGCGAGGCCCGGCGCCAGGAGGGCGTGGACGCGATCCAGCGGCTGCAGGGCGAGGCCCGCGAAGCGGGCGTGGAAACCGACGCGCTGTTCGAGGAAGGTCGCCCGGAGGTCACCCTGATCGAGATCGCGGAGCGCCAGCATCGCGACCTGATCGTACTGGGCAGCCACGGCCGCACCGGGCTCAAGCGGCTGCTGATGGGCTCGGTCTCCGAACGCGTCGTCGGTCAGGCGCGCTGCCCGGTCCTGGTGGTCAAGAAGAAGGGCTGAGCCGCCGCCTCACTCCGCCGGGGCGGGGGCCTCGGTGCGCCGGTAGACCAGATCCGCCACCGCATGCCCGCGCTGCAGCCCGCGGCGCTCGAATTTGGTCTCGGGGCGCCAGGCCGGGCGTTCCGGACGCGGCACCGGGCCATCCGGCGCGAACCATTCGGTCGCCCCGGCCATCACCTCCTGCATGTGTTCGGCGTAATCCGCCCAGTCGGTGGCCAGGTGCAGCCAGCCGCCCGGCCGGATCCAGCCCGCCAGCGCGCGCACGAACCCGGGCTGGATCAGGCGGCGCTTGTGATGGCGCTTCTTGTGCCAGGGGTCGGGGAAATACACCTGCACGGTGTCCAGACTGGCTGGCGCGAAATGCGCCTCCAGCAGCTCCACCGCGTCGCGGTCGGAGACCCGCAGGTTGGTCAGCCCCCGACGCTCGATTTCGCCCAGCAGGTGCCCCACTCCGGGGCGATGCACCTCGGTACCGATGAAGTCGCGATCCGGCGCCGCCGCGGCCTGTTCGGCCAGGCTGTCGCCGTCGCCAAAGCCGATCTCCAGGGTCACCGGCGCCTCGCGGCCGAAAACCGCCGCCAGATCCAGCATCCCGGCGTCGGGCGCCGGATCCAGGCCGAAGCGCGGCCAGAGCTCATCCAGTGCGCGCTGCTGACCCGTGGTCAGACGCCCCTCGCGGCGCACGAACGAGCGAACCCGGCGATGGTGCGCCGGGCGCCCCCCGTCCCTGTCAGCGGGCCGGTTGTCGTGCGATTCGTGCGGGGCCGTCATGAGCCGGCGAAGAACAGTCCGGTCTCCGGCGAGGAGGCCGAGGCATAGCGCCGTGCCGGCATGCGTCCGGCGCGCCAGGCCTCGCGGCCCGCCACGATCGCGTGACGCATAGCACGGGCCATGCGCACCGGATCGTCGGCCGCGGCGATGGCGGTGTTCATCAGCACGCCGTCGCAGCCCAGCTCCATCGCGATGGCCGCATCCGACGCCGTGCCCACACCCGCGTCCACCAGCACCGGTACCGACGCGTTTTCCACGATCTCGCGGATGTTGTAGCGGTTCTGGATCCCCAGACCCGAGCCGATCGGCGCGGCCAGCGGCATGATCGCGCGGCAGCCGATATCCTCCAGACGTTTCGCCAGCAGCGGATCGTCGGTGGTGTACACCATCACCTCGAAGCCGTCGTTAACCAGCGTCTCGGCGGCCTTCACCGTCTCGAACACGTCCGGGTACAGGGTCTTCTCGTCGCCCAGCACCTCCAGCTTGACCAGGTTGTGCCCGTCGAGCAGCTCGCGCGCCAGCCGGCAGGTGCGCACCGCGTCTTCCGCGGAATAGCAGCCGGCGGTATTCGGCAGCAGGGTGTAGCGATCCGGCGGAACCACGTCCAGCAGGTTCGGCTCGTCGGGGTTCTGGCCAATGTTGGTGCGGCGGATGGCCACGGTCACGATCTCGGCACCGCTGCCCTCGATCGCCTCGCGGGTCTGCTCCAGATCGCGGTACTTGCCCGTGCCCACCAGCAGACGGGACTGGAAACGGCGCTCGCCGACGTGAAACGGATCGTCGGCGGATCCGGCGGCCATCTGGCTCATGCATGCTCCTCGGTTAACGGTTGCGGATGCGGATGCGGATACGACTGCGGGCAAGAATATCAGCCACCGCCGATCGCCTGAACGACCTCGACCCGATCACCCTCCTGCAACCGCCGCTCGGCGTGCTCGCTGCGGGGCACCAGGGTCTCGTTCACCTCCACGGCCAGTCGCCGGCCGGCAAAGCCGCGCTGTTGAATCAGGTCCGCCACTGTCGGCGGCTCCTGATCCGCAGGGATTTCGCAGGTTTCTCCGTTCAATTTGATCTGCATGGGACATACCGTTGGTGATTCGGGCATTGAGCCGGGGCGCGTACGCGCATACAATTCGTGGCCAGGCGGGTGTAGTTCAATGGTAGAACATCAGCTTCCCAAGCTGAGAACGTGGGTTCGATTCCCATCACCCGCTCCATCCCTTGCTCGTTCCCGGCTTCGTTCTGTTGGCGGCATTCTATCAGCTTGCCGCGCAGGATCCCCGGATGCCCTTTTCCTAAAACAGAACTGGACTCTGTCCAATTCGCTGTTATATGTTGGAAGCATGAGCACCCGAATCCCCCAACCCGATCTGCTGGGAATCGACGAAGCGCGCGCCCTGCTGCGCGATTACCGCATTTCGCCGACCGAGCAGCGGGTGGAAATCGTACGCGTACTGTTTGCCCGCAACCAGCATCTCAGCGCCGACCACATCCTCGCGCAGCTCACGCGCCAGGAGTCGCGCGTGTCCAAGGCCACGGTGTACAACGCCCTCAAGCTGTTCGCCGAGAAGGGCCTGGTGCGCGAAGTGATCGTCGACCCGTCGCGGGTCTTCTACGACTCCAACCGCGCCCCGCACCACCACCTGTTCCACGTGGACAGCGGCCAGCTCGAGGACGTGGAACCGGCCCAGGTACAGGTGAACGACCTGCCGCCGCTGCCCGAAGGTACCGACGTGCTGAGCGTGGACGTGATCGTCCGCGTCGGCCCGGGGCAGAGTTCCGGCGAAAACTGATCCCCGAAAGCGCCCGCTATCCCGGGAGACGTCCCGTCGCCCGCCCGGGGCATTGTTGGTAACGCCCCGCTTCGCTATGATGTCGCGCTCAGCCGACGTAGCTCAGCAGGTAGAGCAATCGATTCGTAATCGATAGGTCGCAGGTTCGATTCCTGCCGTCGGCACCAAACTTGCTGTCATCGTCGGACAAGGGGACGATGACAGACCAGAGCCAGGGACAGGTCCGCCCTATTCGGACCATCGGAAGGGCGGTGTTGATGGCACCGCCCTTCTTTTTTGCGTCCCCCGCTCGAATGTCGAGGCGTACTGCCAGGTGGCACGTACTGACTGGCTACAGGCGGCATGTAGAAGCCGCCCGGTCCTTTACTATCCCATATCGGAATCCCCAGTCAAGCAAGGGTTTGCGTGTCTGCGGTGATCCTGCACGCTGCCTAGGACCGGCCCGGTTGGGGGAGGTGGTCAACCAACTGGCGCAGCTGCCCCATATCGGGTTCGACGTATTGCATCGTAGTCGATAGGTTGGTGTGTCCCAGCAAGTGCTGCAGCGCGCGAAGCGGGGGGTTCTCCTGACGCCCCACCTCGGTCCCCAGCGTATGCCGGAGACGGTGCGGCGAAATGGGCTGTCCCAGTACATCGCCTAGCTTCCGGAAAAAGCCGCTGACCTGTCCTACTCGGATGCCGTCGCCCTGGTAGCGCGTTTCGCCACGGTGCAGGCCCAGGTTGAACACTTGCGCTTGCTCAAGGCCCCGGGGGCCGCGTAGCGCAATGGTCCGGTCATAGAGTTCCCGCAACGGCTCCACCAAGGGCGCGGGGATCGGAATATCCCACTCTCGGTGGGTTTTCGATCCCGCTGCTGATAGCCGCAGCTCGCCTTCTTTCCAGCACACATCGCCCCAGGTCAGTGCCACCAGTTGCCGCCGTCGCATACCGGTGTAGTAGAAGGTGAGCAGTACCACGAGCCAGAACCACCGGGGCTCAAGGCATCGATTCTCGGAATCATCGAGCGCCGCGATCGCCTGATCCAGAAGGTCGCGCGAAACGGTCTTGATCCGCCGATCTTCAGGAGCTGCATCGACCCGTTCCAGGGGGTCATGGCTGATCCATTCCGCTTCCATGGCGAAGCGCCACATCGCGCGGAAATGGCGACGGTAGTAGTTCCAGGTCGTCGCGCGGGCGCGCTGCAGGACCTGGCTGCGCCATTCCAGCAGCGTGTCGCGCTGAATCTCGTCCAGCGTCCTGACGCCCATGTCGTTTTGAAACTGTCGGACAACCTGTTGGTAGCGGATCGCGGTATCGGGCCGCAAAATCCGCTCGCGCAGATAGATCTGCACCAGGTCGTCGAGGGTGCGGTGGGTCTCCATCGCGGGCATGCCCTCCCCTGTAACGGTTCAAGTCACGCCCCTGGCATCACTAAAGTTAGCACACGGTCTCCCTGCCAGGCGCGCGTCCTCACGAATCCAGCAGTGAAACCGCCTATTCCGTTCGCGATGGAGCCGAAATTTCCTGGGAGGATTGACGTCGTTCCCGCAATGCCTCGCGCACGATCTCCACGCTCTCGGGGGCCTCGATGCCAAGGCGCGCCTTGCGATGGTCGACGTACTCGATACGGACGGGGCCGTCCGGGTGGTGAAGGGTGATCCGGCTGCCTGCGGTATCCCACTCGACATTGAGACCGGGCGCGCACGCCGACAGCCGAAGGGGTGCTTCCTGGGTCTGCACCGCAACCACGAGGGCGCTATCCCCCA
The DNA here is from genome assembly GCF_001995255.1 of Thioalkalivibrio halophilus. Classification (GTDB taxonomy): domain Bacteria; phylum Pseudomonadota; class Gammaproteobacteria; order Ectothiorhodospirales; family Ectothiorhodospiraceae; genus Thioalkalivibrio; species Thioalkalivibrio halophilus. Next base: position 37,788 of record NZ_MUZR01000005.1, read on the forward strand.
CGTACAGCGCTTCCCCGTCCTTCAGGGTCAAAACCAACATTCCTTAATCCTCCTCCTCCTTGCTTCCCTGCCTGTTTTCCAGATCCCTCTGTAGTGCTTCCGAATATTCGGTCGTTATTATTCCCCTATAAGCCGTGTAGAATATCCCGGTATTCCTCCCGTGTCACATGCCCGTAACTATCCGGGCAAGACGGCTGGCTTACGCTTCGGTGGCGGGTGTCAGGTGGTCGTTGGGTGAGGGTATCCAGTCCGGGCCGAAGACAACGGAGGTGTTACGGATCAGGAGGCCGTTGATCCGGCTGGTCTGGCGTTCGCCCCGCACCACATAGCGATGGATGTTGGTGCCCTCGGAAGACTTCTCGTGCAGCTGTAACCGCTGAAAGCGCTTCTGAGCGGTGTTCCACGCGTGGCCCGTCGCGCTCGCAAAGTCACGGAAGATCCCGGGGCTGACGAGCAGTACGCCCTCGGGAACTACGTGGATCCGGGCCTCCCGCGTGTTCACCAGGAGCGACCCGTCCGCGACACCTCGTCGGATCCATTCGAGACAGGCATCCCCCGGGTCTTCAGGCAAGGGGACGTCCGCACCCGAATCGCGTGACGCCATCGACCGCGGCGGTGGCTCGGCCTTCGGCTCGTCAGTGGCTTCATCCAGGACGCCGTCGAGCCCCGGAGGGAGCGGCAGATCGTCAACACCGGCCGAAATGGCCGGGTGGGGGTTCGAGTGGCTTTCGGCCACCACGTCAGTCTGACCCGTCTGGATCGCGACGGGTTCGACGGGGGCCGGATCTGCCGCGGGGGCGGCCGCCTCTTCAGGTGAAGAGCGGCTTGGCGGTCTGTCGCCAGACTCCGTTGCCCCCTCGGCCGATGCCTCGCCAAGCGGCGTCACGGAACCCTCGAACACCATCGGCATCGCATCAGGATCGGACCAAATGCGGGCCACCGGCAGGCGGATGAGTGTCAGCTCGTGCGACCAGCCGTCGCCGGCAACCCGGGCCCTCCAGATGGCGCGGTCCCCATTGGCGGTCAGCACTCCGTGCTCCTGCAGTGTGTCAAAGATCCGGTCGTTGCTCGACGGAATACCGGGATGCCCCTCCTCACGGAGCTGTGCCCGCAGCGCGTCGGCCGCGCGCTTCGATACGAGCCACAGATCCGACTCCGTGCGCCAGCCTGCCGCGCCATTGCGGTTCAGCGGCAGATCCTCGCTGCTCAGCAGGTGCCGAAGCGATGTCATCAGCTTCTCGTGGAGCGGCTTCGTGGGCGTCGGAAGTCGGTCCGGTGATTCGCCGCCCAGGTTTCGCGCCACCGACTCCCGGTCGGCCTGCAGGATGATCTGTCCCAGCGCCCCCGCATCCTCCATGTGCCCGTGGATTGCATGGATCCACGCCTGCAGCAGTTCCTGGTGTTGAGCGATCCAGGACATGCCTTCCGGCGGCAGGACCCAATGCGCGACGAGACTGGATACCGGTTCGTGGAGTTTGTGAACACGACCGCGCCTGTACCGCACGGAATACCAGTGCGCACCCGGTCGCTCGGTCATCGGCCCGAGCCAGGGTTCCCAGCGCCCCAGGCGGTTGCCCAGGGCGTCGTACAGGACGATCTCCTGGTCAACCGCGGGCTTGCCCACGTCGTGCAGCAGAGCTGCCGAGAAGACGCCGTAGGACCACGCGTCCGCTTCATGGGAAAGCCGTTCCGGTTCTGCCCCGGGCGGCAGGACGTACCCCCGGCGGATTTGCAACGCCTTGAGCACGACTTCGAGTCCGTGGTCCAGCATGCCGCCACGGCCCGAGTGGTGGTGAACCTCGGACGCGGGCACTTCCTGGACGAACGTCGCGTACTGGCGCAGGGTCGCAGCGACGTACTGTTCGGCGCACTCCGACGGGAGCGCGAGAAGGCCGGTGATCTGGCGCAGGAGCGCTTGGCGGTGGGGTGGCTGCAGCAGTTGCTCGGCAGTCTGGACTGGAAGTAGGCCTTCGCGGGGTGGCCGCCGCGGCTTATCTTCCGCCGAGTGTTTTCTGCGGAACCATCTGGGCAACATCAGGACCGTCCCGAAACGAATAGACTGAATAGAATGCCGTTGGTAACTCGATAGAAGAGCCAAAATCCGTGATCCATCCCGACACGATTTCTTCCAGCCAGCCCTGGTCGGCTAAGGCCTCTATGGTCCACACGCCCCCCCCCGATCCGGCCTAACCGTCTTGCAGATGGTCGCCAACCGCACTTTGCTTAGGCACAATCGTCGCATGGCTACTTACGCGCAATCGCCCCAATGCCTTCATCCAGTTCCCGCAGGCGGCCTAGACGATGGACGGCATTCTCTATCGAGGTCTATCGTGGATGGTGCGTCACTTTCCAGCTTTCCAGTGTCGTACGAGAGGGTCGCCGTGAACCGGCGCGCATTGCGCACGCGAAAGTTCCTTCTCTGCGCATACTCGCCTCCTAAGCAGTCAAAGGGGCCGGTTGAGTGCTGAAAAGGACCTACAAGTATCTTTACACGCGATTGTCGAAATTCGTGCTCGGACATGGAGTTTCTGCATTTTCTGACACCATAATTATCGGTGCTTCAGGATACCTTCTGACAAAAAAAGCGTTTGATATATCTATTTCTGGATGGTTGCTGGAAAACGCTCTGCAGCAGCCTGCCGTCGACGCATATGTGTATTTATCAGGGGCTACTCTTGTAGCAGCGATCATTCTAAAGATGTCGTCGATCGTGTTCGTTCATTTCCCGGCGGTTAAGCACGCTACGGTTGAGCCTGAAGAAATTTCAGAGTGCTTGCTGGTTATGAACAAGGAAATATTTGGCCACATATCGAAATGTGATTCGAGTGATCCGCCTTGTTTGAGGGAGATAAGCGAACAGCATTCATTTGATGTGAACATAAGGATGGTGGCGGAGTCCTTGGCCGAACACATAGAGAAGTCCGTGGGTGCAATAAAGGTAAAGAGAAAAGACGTTTTCATATCTCTCTATTCATATGATGATGAAAATGGATGCTTGTCGTATGAGCTTCATCACGATTCGAGGCGCGACTCGGTTGACTCTAAGGTTCTGTGCATAGATGATGAGAAGTACGCTGAATACGAGTGCATTAAAACCATAAAATCATCTGCGAGTACTTCATATGTTATTAACAAAAAGAAATATGCAAAAGGAAATTCTAGGCGTCATAAGACTCTAGAGCAGTATATGGGGTGCAAGCTAGAGATGAACGGATGCGTCTATGGGTTTTTGAATATAGAGTTCCACAACAATCCTGTGTTCGTCGACGAAGAAGAAATGCAAGACTTTATGGAGGAGAGTATATTTCCCTTCAAATTGTTGCTCGAGTATCAATACCTAAAGAAAGATTTCTTTGATCGGTTTCATCATTTTGAATAGAATTGGAGTCTCAAATGGCCTTGAAAACGGAATCCGAAAATCGTCGGCTTTTTGAAGAGGCGCGATCGTTGAGGCAAAGTGTGCGCTCAAGCTTGCATGAAAAGGCGAAGAACACACCTGGTTCGAATCGCGAAGCCACAGGCGGTTTGGCGTTTGGGGGTGACGGTAAGGGTGAAAAGAAAGGCGTTCGCTAAAGAGAGCGTTATTGATCTACGCGTTTCCGGCCCTTGACCCGTGCACGTTTGGCGATAGTCAGGCGGTAATGGGCGGGAGTGCGGTACGCGGTCATGGTCGCGCAGGATAGGATGCCGACACGTTGGGGTGTGGTCTGACGACGCGAAAGCTGTCAAGCGCTTCTTTTCGGGGCCTGAATTCAACCAATAAGT
>NZ_MUZR01000006.1 GCF_001995255.1 Thioalkalivibrio halophilus
ACATTGATCAGTGTTTCCCTTGGTATGGATCGATCATCTGCGCGAGGGGGAGCCGGAACTGGAGGTTCTGCTCCATGAATCGCGGGTGCTGGTGCATGTCTTCGTGATCGGCGAGCTCGCATGCGGAAATCTGCGCAACCGGGGCGAGATCCTGCGGCTGCTGGGCGACCTTCCGCACGCGACCCGGGCAACGGACGAGGAGGTGCTCGCGTGCATCGAGGCCCGCGAATTGATGGGTCGCGGTATCGGGTATGCCGATGCCCATCTGCTTGCTTCCGGCTTGCTGACGCCGGGCACGCGTCTGTGGACCCGGGATCGACGGCTGCATTGCGCGGCCGCCGACCTGGGGGTTGCCCGCGGCGCCTGACGAGGCTCAACCTCCGGGGCTGGCGTGGAGGGCGCGCTCGAGTGCGTTCAGCAGGGCGTTGACCTGAGCTTCGCTGTGGACGGCGGACAGGGTGATGCGCAGACGGGCCTGGCCCTCGGGGACCGTGGGCGGGCGGATGGCGGGAACCAGGAAGCCGGCCTGCCGCAGGCGCTCGGCGATGGCCGTGGCGCGCGCCGCATCGCCCAGGATCACCGGCTGGATGGGCGTGTCCGGTGGCGGGTGAGGCAGGCCCAGGGCATCCAGCCCGGCGCCCAGACGCCGGATCAGGGCGCGCAGGTGATCACGGCGGTCGCCGGCCGCCTCGGCGATGCGAACGGACGCCAGGGTGGCGGCGGCCAGCGCGGCGGGCATCGCCGTGGTGTAGATATACGGGCGGGCGGTCTGGATCAGGGTCTCGATCAGCGCTTCACTGCCGGCGACGAAGGCCCCGGCGGTGCCGAAGCCCTTGCCCAGGGTGCCCATCAGGATCGGTACGTCGCCGGCATCCAGGCCGAAATGCTGGCAGCTGCCGCCCCCGGTCTCGCCCAGCACCGTGAAACCGTGGGCGTCGTCCACCATCAGCCAGGCGTCGAACTCGCGGGCCAGCGCGGCCAGCTGTGGCAGCGGCGCGATGTCGCCGTCCATGGAGAAGACCCCGTCGGTGACGATCAGCCGGTGGCCGTTGGCGGGCGCGCGCTCCAGACGCTGGCGCAGATGTTCGGGGTCGGCGTGGCGGTAGCGCTGGCTGCGCGCGCCGGACAGGCGCACGGCGTCGATCAGCGAGGCGTGGTTCCAGCGGTCCTCGAACACCGTGTCGTGGCGCCCGACCAGCGTCTGCACCAGCGCCAGGTTGGCCATGTAGCCGGTGGAGAAGACCAGTGCCCGCTCGCGCCCGGTGAAACGCGCCAGCGCCTGTTCCAGCTCGGCATGGGCCCGGGTGTGGCCGTTGATCAGGTGGGCGGCCCCGGCGCCGGTGGCGTATGCGTCCAGGGCCTCGCGGGCGGCCGCGCTGACCGCCGGATCGGCGGCCAGGCCGAGATAGTCGTTGGAGCAGAAGGCGACGACGCGCTGTCCGTCGATGATCTGCTCCGGCTTTTGTGGCCCGTCCAGCGTGCGCAGGCGGCGCCACAGTCCGGCCTCGCGGACGGTCTCGAGGCGCTTATGGAGGAAGCGTTGCAGGGAGTCGCTCATGCCCGGCCGGGGATGGTGGCAGGCGGGAGGCGTCCGCCCCGGGGTGCCGGGCGGACGCCTGGCCTCACGCGCTGCGCGCGGCGGGTTCGGCGGCGTCCTCGCCGGTGTGCCCGTCGGCGGTTTCCGGCTGCAGGCCCAGGCGCTCGAACAGCGCGAGGTCGTGGTTCTCGCCGGGGTTCGGCGTGGTCAGCAGGGTGTCGCCATAGAACAGCGAGTTGGCTCCGGCGAGAAAGCACAGGGCCTGCATCTCGTCGGACATCTCGGTGCGCCCGGCGGACAGGCGCACGTAGGAGGCGGGCATCACGATGCGCGCGACCGCGATGCTGCGCACGAACTCCAGCGGATCGATGTTCTCCACGTCCTGCAGCGGGGTGCCCTCGACCTGGATCAGCTGGTTGATCGGCACCGACTCCGGGTGCTTCGGCAGGTTGCCCATCTGCTGCAGCATGCGCGCGCGGTCACGGCGCGACTCGCCCATGCCGAGGATGCCGCCGCAGCAGACGTTCATGCCGGCCTCGCGCACGTGCTCCAGGGTCTCCAGCCGGTCCTGGTAGGTGCGGGTGGAGATGATGTGGCCGTAGAACTCCGGCGAGGTGTCGAGATTGTGGTTGTAGTAGTCCAGCCCCGCTTCGGACAGGCGCCGGGCCTGCTCCGCCTTCAGCATGCCGAGGGTCATGCAGGTCTCCAGTCCCTCGTCCTTGACCGCGCGCACCATCTCGATCACGCGCTCGAGATTCTTGTCGGTGGGGTTGCGCCAGGCCGCGCCCATGCAGAAGCGGGTGGCGCCCTGGGCACGGGCGTTGCGCGCCGCCGCGACGACTTCGTCGACCGGAAGCAGGCGTTCGCGCTCGAGTTCGACTTCGTGGTGGGCGCTCTGCGGGCAGTAGGCGCAATCCTCGGGGCAGGCCCCGGTCTTGATCGACAGCAGCGTGCTGACCTGCACCGCGTTGGGGTCGAAATGTTCCCGATGGGCGGTCTGCGCGCGGAAGATCAGGTCGTTCAGCGGCAGATCCAGCAGGGTTTCGACTTCCTCGGTGGTCCAGTCGTGGCGCAGCTCGCTCATAGGTGGTGCTCCTGGTCGGCCTCGGCCGGGACATCGATGTCCGACCACGGCTCGCGATAGATGGTGTAGAGGGCATACAGCGACCACGGCAGCAGGATCACCGCGGCCACGGCCCAGTAGGCGCGATAGTAGTCGATGTCGGGCGGGAAGAAGGTTGCCACCACGATCAGCGCGCCCATCAGGCCGTAAAGCCGGTAGGCGGCCCACTGGGTGTGGTGCCCCACCCGCGGGTCGGGGTGATGCTTGTTCAGGGCATAGACGACCATGGAGCCCCCGAACCAGAGGATCAGCGGGACGATCCCCACGATCGCCGCGATGATGAAGCCTACGCCGACCCCGTCGCCGCCGACGAGGAACAGGGGGATACCGGCCACGCTGATGACGATGACGTTCCCGATGTCGAACAGCGATGCCGCCCGCCGCGATCGGCGTCCGGAGATGGTCTTCGTTTCCATGAGCTATCCTGCCGGTAAAAGGTCGGAGTTTAGCATCATGGCACGCGGCCCTTCATGGATGACGGGGAGAGCGGGAATGCGGGTACGGCGCTGGCTGGAGGGGCCGTTTCCGTCGGCCTGCGGGCTTTGCGGGACCGGCGTCGGCCCGGGTGAAGCCCTGTGCGCGGGCTGTCTGGCGGAACTGGAACGGGTGGTGGCCCCCTGTCCGCGCTGTGGCGAGCCGGACACCGTGGCGGGTCCGTGTCCGCGGTGCCGGGATCGCGAGCCGCGGCTGGCGGCACTGCATGCCCCGTGGCGCTATACCTGGCCGCTGGATCGCCTGATCCTCGCGCGCAAGCATGCCGATGACGCCACCGCGGCACGCGTGCTCCGGGAGCTGGCCCGGCGCGCGGCGGTCGAGCTGGCGGATGCGCGGCGCGCCGTGGAGCAGGGGCCGGATTGCGTGGTCCCGGTGCCGCTGCATCCCGAGCGTTACCGCGAGCGTGGCTTCAATCAGGCGCTGGAACTGGCGCGCGAAGCGGCGCGGGTGCTGGAGGCGCCGCTGGCGGCGCGGCTGGTGGTCCGGGTGCGCGCGACCGAGTCGCAGCAGGGGCTGGGGCGGCGCGAACGCCGTCGCAACGTCGCACGTGCCTTTGCCCTGAGACCCGGTGCGGAATTCCCGGAGGCTGCCCGGGTGCTGCTGGTGGATGACGTGGCGACCACCGGGGCCACGCTGGATGCGCTGGCGGAGGTCCTGTATGCGGCGGGGGCGGCGCGGGTGGAGGCGCTGACGCTCGCGCGGGCCTGAGGTGCGTCGTTCGCAGGGCGCGGTTTGCGGCTCAGGCGGCCGCTCGCCACAGGTGGTCGCCGATCATCGCCAGCATCACCACCGCGCCGAGATAATGATTGTTCCTGAACGCCCGCAGGCAGTCGGCCGGCTCGCGTTCGGCGATCAGGAACTGCTGGTAGAACATCAGCGCGGCGACCACCGCCAGCCCGGCCATGTAGACCCCGCCGAACTCCAGATTGCGTCCCAGCAGGAACAGGCCGATCCAGACCATCACCTGGAGCGCCCCGGTGATGGCGCGGTCCAGCTCGCCGAAGGCGATGGCGGTGGATTTCACCCCGATCTTCAGGTCGTCCTCGCGGTCGACCATGCCGTAGAAGGTGTCGTAGACCGTGGTCCATGCGAGGGTGATCACGAACAGCAGCCAGGCCTCCGGCGGCGGCAGTTCGTTGTTGACCGCGGTAAAGGCCATGGGCACCGCCCAGGCGAACGCCGCGCCCAGATGCACCTGCGGGAAATGGTGGAAACGCTTGGAGAACGGATAGGTGCCCGCGAGCAGCACCGCCACCACCGAGAACGCGATGGTCAGCGGGTTGGTGAACAGCACCTGCACGAAGGCCGCCAGGCACAGCGCCGCGAACACCGCCAGGGCCTCGCGCGGGGTGATGCTGCCGATCGCCAGCGGGCGGTCGCGGGTGCGCGTGACATGGGCGTCGAAATGGCGGTCGGCATAGTCGTTGATCGCGCAGCCGGCCGAGCGCATCAGGGTGACCCCGGCGACGAAGATGAACAGCAGATGCCAGGGCGGCAGGCCGTCGGCGGCGATCCACAACGCCCACAGCGTCGGCCACAGCAGCAGGTAGATGCCCACCGGGCGGTCCAGCCGGGTCAGGCGGGCGTACTCGTACAGGCGCTCGCGCGGGGTCATGGCCGGGGCGGGTCAGTCGGCGGCTTCGTGGCGCAGGGTCGCCAGTACCGGTCCGGTTTCGGGGTGTACCCCGCGCCAGATGGCGAAGGCCTCGGCGGCCTGTTCCACCAGCATGCCCAGACCGTCGCTGCTGAGCGCGCAGCCGGCCGCCTCGGCCCAGTCGAGAAAGCGCAGGGCGGCCGGGCCGTAGACCAGGTCGTAGGCCGTGGTCCGCGGACCGACCAGACCGGCGGGCAGCTCCAGGGCATCCTCGGACAGCCCGGCGGCGGTGGCGTTGAGGATCAGATCGAACGGGCCATCCGGCAGGGCGTCCAGGGCGCAGGCCTGCAGACGGGTGTCGCCGGCGAGATCGGCGAAGTCGCGGGCGAGGCCCTCGGCCCGGGCCGGGGTGCGGTTGGCGACGATCAGCTCGGCGGGCGTGCGTTCCAGCAGCGGCAGCAGGATGCCGCGGGTGGCGCCGCCGGCCCCCAGGATCAGGATGCGGCGGCCGTTCAGGTCGCAGCCGAGGCGGTCTTCCAGATCGCGCAGCAGGCCGACGCCGTCGGTGTTGTCGCCATGGATGCGGCCGTCGTCGCCGGTCCACAGGGTGTTGGCGGCCCCGGCGCGGCGGGCCCGGTCGGAGAGCACGGCCGCGAGCTGGCAGGCATCCTCCTTGAACGGCACGGTCACGTTCACGCCACGCAGCTCCCCGGCCAGCCAGCCGCCGACCTCTTCGGCGAACTGCCCCGGGGTGCCGCGGCGTGCCTCGTAGGTCATCGCCTGCCCGGTCTGCTCGGCGAACAGGGTGTGGATGCGCGGCGACAGGGAATGGTGGATCGGGTTGCCCACCACCGCGTAGCGATCGGGACGGCTCATGATGTGGCGTCCTCCGCCAGCCATTCGGCCGCCGCCCGGGCGTAATAGGTGAGGATGCCGTCCGCCCCGGCGCGCTTCATGCCGGTCAGGGCCTCCAGCACGCAGGCGCGCTCGTCCAGCCAGCCGCGTTCGGCGGCGGCCTTGAGCATCGCGTATTCGCCGGACACGTGGTAGACGAAGGTCGGGCGCTGAAAGCGCTCGCGGAGGCGGTGGACCACGTCGAGATACGGCATGCCCGGCTTGACCATTACCATGTCGGCGCCCTCCGCCAGGTCGGCGGCCACCTCGTGGATCGCCTCCTCGCCGTTGGCCGGATCCATCTGGTAGGTCTCCTTGCTGCCGCGGCCGAGGTTGCCGGCCGAGCCCACCGCGTCGCGGAACGGGCCGTAGAACGCCGAGGCGTACTTCGCCGAGTAGGCGAGGATGCGCGTGTGGACCCGGCCGTCGTCTTCCAGCGCGCTACGGATGGCGCCGATGCGGCCGTCCATCATGTCCGAGGGCGCGACCACGTCGGCGCCGGCCGCGGCATGCGAACGTGCCTGACGCACCAGGGCCTCCACGGTGATGTCGTTCACCACATAGCCGTCGTCATCGATGATGCCGTCCTGGCCGTGGGTGGTGAACGGGTCCAGCGCGACGTCGGTGATCACGCCCAGATCCGGAAGCTCGGCCTTCAGCGCGCGCACCGCGCGCTGGGCGAGGCCCTCCGGGTTCCATGCCTCGGCGGCGTCCAGGCTCTTCTTTTGCACCGGGACCACCGGGAACAGGGCCAGGGCCGGGATGCCCAGGCGGTGGCCGGCGGCCGCGTCGACCAGCAGCTGGTCAATGGAGACCCGCTCCACGCCGGGCATCGAGGGCACCGGTTCGCGCACCCCTTCGCCTTCGGTCACGAACACCGGCAGGATCAGGTCGTCGGCGCTCAGGCGATGCTCGCGCATCAGCCGCCGGGAGAAGGCATCCCGGCGCATGCGGCGTGGACGGCTGGCAGGATAGGGGGCGATGGGGGCGGTCATATGTGCGCGTCCTCGATCGGGTTTTCTCAGTCAGCCTCGGCCAGCCAGTCGCGGGGCACCAGGTAGCGCTCGTAGAGTTCGGCCTCGGGGGTGCCGGCTTCCGGCCGGTAGTTGTATTCCCAGCGCACCAGCGGGGGCAGCGACATCAGGATCGATTCGGTGCGCCCGCCGGACTGCAGGCCGAACAGGGTACCCCGGTCGTAGACCAGATTGAACTCCACGTAGCGCCCGCGGCGGTAGAGCTGGAACTGGCGTTCACGCTCGCCCCATTCGAGATCGCGGCGGCGGCGCACGATGGGGGCATAGGCCTCGAGGTAGGCGTCCCCCACGCTCTTCATGTAGCCGAAGGCGTGTTCGAAGCCGCCCTCGTTGAAGTCGTCGAAGAACAGCCCGCCGATGCCGCGCGGTTCCCCGCGGTGCTTGAGGAAGAAGTAGTCGTCGCACCACTTCTTGTGCTCGGGGTAGAGGTGCTCGCCGAACGGCCGGCAGGCGGCCTCGGCGGTGCGGTGCCAGTGGATGCAGTCCTCGTCGAAGCCGTAGTAGGGCGTCAGGTCGAAGCCGCCGCCGAACCACCACACCGGATCCTCGCCCGGTTTCTCCGCGACGAAGATCCGCACGTTGGCGTGCGAGGTGGGCACATAGGGGTTGTGCGGGTGGATCACCAGCGAGACCCCGGCGGCCTGGAACGAGCGCCCGGCGAGTTCCGGGCGGTGGGCGGTGGCCGAGGCCGGCAGGGTGTCGCCCATCACGTGCGAGAAGTTGACCCCGGCCTGCTCGAAGGTCGCGCCGCCGGACAGCACCCGGGTGCGCCCGCCGCCGCCGGCCGGGCGGTCCCAGGCGTCCTCGTGGAAACCGGCCTCGCCGTCGAGTTCCTCGATGCCGGCACAGATGCGGTCCTGCAGCCCCTGCAGGTATTCGGTTACGCGATCGATGGAGACGTCGTCTTCGCGGGCCATGTCGGCTCCTCTCAATGGTCCGGTTCGGGTTCGGGGTCGGCGCCGCCGCGCAGCCAGGCGCCGGTACGCGCGTCGCGGATGGCGGTGGGGCCGGGGAGGTCGCCGCAGGCGGCCTGCAGGATGGCATCCACCCCGTCGGCGAAGCGATGTTCCACGCAGGACCAGTCGGTACAGGGCGCCTCTCCGGCGGGATTGGCGCTGGTGGAGACCAGAGCGCTCTCGGCGGCTGCACACAGTGCGCGGGCCGGAGGATGCGCGGTCACACGTACCGCCAGGGTCTCGTGCTCGCCGCGCAGCAGGGCCGGACACTCGGGGGCGGCCGGCCACAGCCAGGTGACTGGCCCCGGCCAGCTGGCCTCCACCCGGGCGCGCGCCTCGGCATCCAGGGGTGCCAGCCACCCGACAAGACGCTCCAGGCGGTCGCTGATCAGGATCAGGCCCTTGGTGCCGGGGCGGCCCTTCAGGGTGAGGATGCGTTCCACCGCGGCGGGCTCGTCCGGCCGGCAGCCCAGGCCGAACACCCCCTCGGTGGGGTAGGCCACCACACCACCGGCGCGCAGGATGCGCGCCACGGACTCGATGGATGTCGTGCCCCGCCCGGGGGTGGACGCGTCAGTCGGAACCACGGCCGCTGGCGGTAACGGTCTCGTCGCTGGGGGATTTTTCCGTGGAGTCGCCGTCGCTTCCGGCCTTGCCACCCGATTTCTTGCTGGTGGCCTTGCCGGTGGATTTCCCGCTGCCCGATGCACTCGATTTCGTGCCGGTGGACTTCGAACCCGAGGCCTTCGAACCCGAGGCCTTCGAACCCGAGGCCTTTGAGCCCGTGGATTTCGTTCCCGAGCTCTTCGTGCCTTTTTGGGTTGATGCTTTCGACCCCGTGGACTTTGACTTCGACGCGGTGGATTTCGAAGTGGTCGACCTGGTCGTGGAGGCCTTCTTCGTGCCGCCCGACTTGCTGGCCGCGGCCTTGCCGCCCTTGCGCCCGCGCCCCTTGCGTTCGGGGGCATTGGCGATCAGTTCCTGGCACTGCTCCAGGGTCAGCGACTTGGGATCGGTCTCCTTGGGCACCTTGGCGTTCTTGTTGCCGTCGGTGACATAGGGGCCGTAGCGACCGTTCAGCACCTGGATGCCTTCTTCGTCGAAGCTCTTGATGAAGCGTTCGGCGTCCTTTTTCTTCTTCTCCGCCACCAGTTCCAGGGCGCGCGGCAGCTCGATGGTCCAGACGTCGTCGTCCGGGCCCAGGGAGACGTACTTGGCACCGTACTTCACGTACGGACCGAAGCGCCCGATGTTCACCATCACCGGTTCGCCCTCGGGGGTCTCGCCCAGCTCGCGCGGCAGCTTGAACAGCTCCAGTGCCTCCTCGAGGGTGATCTTGTCCATCTTCTGCCCGGGCAGCAGCCCGGCGAAGCGCGGCTTCTCCTCGTCGTCCTTGGTGCCGATCTGCACGATCGGCCCGAAACGGCCCAGGCGCACACTGACGGGCCGCCCGCTCTTCGGGTCGGTGCCCAGCTCGCGCGACTGCACCGCCTCGGCGCGGGTGACGTTCTCTTCCTTTTCCTTGACCCGGTCGCGGAAATCGCCCCAGAAGTCCTCCAGCACCGGGACCCAGTCCTTTTCCCCGCGCGAGATCGCGTCCAGCTCGTCTTCCAGGTTCGCGGTGAAGTCGTAGTCGACGTAGCGATCGAAATGCTGGGTCAGGAAGCTGTTCACGATCCGGCCGGTGTCGGTCGGGATGAAGCGCTTGCCGTCCATCTCCACGTATTCGCGCGACTGCAGGGTCGAGATGATGCTGGCATAGGTCGACGGGCGGCCGATGCCGTATTCCTCGAGGGTCTTCACCAGGCTGGCCTCGGTGTAGCGCGGCGGCGGCTCGGTGAAGTGCTGGTCGGCGGTGACCTCGTGCAGCGCGACGGTGTCGCCCTCGGCCATCTCCGGCAGGCGCTTGTCCTCGTCGTCGTCCGCGCTGTCGTCGCGGCCCTCCTGATAGACCGCGATGAACCCGGCGTGGCGCAGGGTGGAGCCGGTGGCGCGGAAGCGGTGGTCGCTGTCGCCCGGGACCAGATCGGCGGCCACGGTGTCGAAGGTCGCGTGGATCATCTGGCAGGCCACGGTGCGCTTCCAGATCAGGTCGTACAGCCGGGCCTGGTCGCTGGTCAGGCGGTTGCGGACCTCGTCGGGGATGCGCCGCACCGACGTCGGACGGATCGCCTCGTGGGCCTCCTGCGCGTTCTTCGACTTGGTCTTGTACTGGCGCGGGCTGTCCGGGAGGTTGTCGGTCCCGTAGCGCTCTTCGATCAGGCCGCGGGCCTCGCCGATCGCCTCGCCGGCCAGCGCGACCGAGTCGGTTCGCATGTAGGTGATCAGGCCTTCCGCGCCGGAGCCCAGGTCGATGCCCTCGTACAGCTGCTGGGCGGTGCGCATGGTGCGGCTGGCATTGAAGCCCAGCTTGCGCGAGGCCTCCTGCTGCAGGGTCGAGGTGGTGAACGGCGCGGCCGGGTTGCGGCGGCGCTGTTTCTTTTCGACCTTCGCCACGCGCAGTTCACCGTTCGCGGCCTCGTTCAGGCGGCCCTGCGCATCGTGGGCGAGCTCGGCGCTGTTGAGGTCGAACTGGTTGAGTTTGTTGCCGTCCAGGTGGGTCAGCCGCGCGGTGAACGGCTGGCCCTCGCGTTCGGCCTTCGCGTCCAGGGTCCAGTATTCCTGCGGGACGAAGGCCTCGATCTCGTTCTCGCGCTCGCAGATCATGCGCAGCGCCGGGCTCTGCACGCGTCCGGCGGACAGGCCGCGCTTGATCTTGCGCCACAGCAGCGGCGAGAGGTTGAAGCCGACCAGGTAGTCCAGCGCGCGGCGCGCCTGCTGGGCGTCGATCAGCGGCTGGGCGAGTTCGCGCGGCTGTTCGATCGCCTCCTGGATGGCCTTCTTCGTGATCTCGTGGAACACCACGCGGTAGACGTTGCGGCTCTCGAGCAGGCCGCGTTCGCGCAGGACCTCGTAGAGGTGCCAGGAGATCGCCTCGCCTTCGCGGTCGGGGTCAGTCGCAAGGATCAGGTCGTCGGATTTCTTCAGGGCCTTCGCGATCGCCTCGATCTGCTTTTCGCTGCGCTCGATCACGTCGTAGCGCATGCGGAACCCGTCCTCCGGATCCACCGCTCCTTCCTTGGGCACGAGATCGCGCACATGGCCATAGGAGGCCATGACCTGATACTCGGGGCCGAGGTATTTCTCGATGGTCTTCCCCTTGGCGGGGGACTCAACAATAACGAGGTGCTTGCTCATGGGGACTCGGGACCGTCTCGGTGGCGGCGGGTTCCGTGGGAGGCGGTGACGCCGGGATCAGTGCAGATAATCCATCTCGGTGGGGCCGAGGTGGTCGCGCATGACCTCATCGAGCCGGGAGTAGGCCACGGCGTCGTCCGGCTGGTTGAACAGGACCATCAACACCACCCAGCGAAGCTGGTCGAGGTCGATCTCCTCGGCGTCCAGTTCCATCACGCGGTCCATCACCAGTTCGCGGGTGCCGGCGGTGAGCAGACCGTTCTGTTCCAGATTGAGGAGGAAGCCGCGGCTTTCCATGTTCAGGCGCTGGCGTTCCTCGGGGGCGAACACGCGGCAGGCTGCGCTGTCACCACCGCGGCTGGCCAGCGGGCTTTCGCTCATCAGTCGGTCCAGCCAGCCCAGGGCGCGCTCGATCTCCCCGGACGCAAAACCGGCTTCGACCAGCTGCCGCTGCAGCTCGCCGCGATCGGGTTCGGCCTCGGATTCTTCGTCGAGGGTGTGCTCGAACAGATACATGAGCACGTCCAGCACGCTTTCGTTCATGATTCGGGGGATCCTGCGTCGAGGCGCTGATAGCGCCCGTGATCGAGGGCGGCCACGCGGCCATTGAGTTCCAGTAAAACGAGAATGGATGAAAGCGTGTCGATGGTCAATTGAGTCCGGCTGCGCAGGGTTTCCATGTCCACCGGGTCGAAACCCATCGCCTGCAGGACCTTTTCGTGCTCCGGATCCACCGGCTCGGCGGGCGCCGGCCCCGGGGGTTGCGGGGCGGGCGGGACGCCCAGCCAGTCGGCCAGGTCGTCGAGGATCTCGCCGGCGGTCTCGACCAGTTGCGCCCCTTCGCGGATCAACCGGTGGCAGCCCCGGCTGACCGGGCTGAACACCGAGCCCGGGACGGCGTAGACCTGCCGGCCCTGTTCTCCGGCGAGCCGCGCGGTAATCAGCGAGCCGCTGTTGTCGCCCGCTTCCACCACCAGGGTCGCGAGGGCGAGCCCGCTGATCACGCGGTTGCGCTGCGGGAAGTGCCCGGCCTGGGCCTGGGTGCCCGTGGGCCAGAGCGACACGATCAGGCCGTGATCGGCGATGCGGTGCCCCAGCCGCCGGTGCGCGGCCGGATAGATGCGGTCGGGCCCCGTCGCGACCACGGCAGTGGTGCGCCCCTGCGGGGCATCCAGTGCGCCCTGATGGGCGGCGCCGTCGATCCCGCGCGCCAGACCCGAGGTGATGGTGACCCCGGCGCTCGCCAGCTCGCGAGCGAACTCGCGGGCCAGCTTGAGTCCCTGCGGAGTCGCGTCGCGGCTGCCGATGATGGCCACCTGCGGTGCGGTCAGCAGGGCCGGGTCGCCGTTGAGGAACAGCACCGGCGGGGGGTCGGGCAGTTGCGTCAGCAGCGGCGGATAGTCGGGGTCGTCGCGACACAGGATGCGGTGACGCGCGTCCGCGCGCTCCCAGGCCAGGTCGGCCGCCACGCCGGGGTGGTCATCGTCGGGGTTTTCTGGCGGGGCCACGCCGACGTCGGCGTCCCTCCACTGCCGGGCGGGCGCGGCCAGCGCGGCCTGTGGCGAGCCGAAGGCCTCCAGCAGGCGCTGGATGCGCCGTGGCCCCAGTCCGGGGGTATGCAAAAGACGCAGCCACGGCCCGGGGTCGACCCCGGCCGTGGCTGCGTCGTTGCGGGACTCGCGTTCCATCGCGGAATCCGCCCTGGTGGTCATGGCTTACGGATGGCGGACGGTGTACCCCTCGCGCAGCGTGCGCTCGGATTCGGTCACCAGCACGTAGGAGACCTTCTCGAAGGTCTTGAAGACCATCACCTCGCCGACCCGTTCTTCGGGCAGGTCCACGGACTCGTTGGTCCCGGCGATCGGATCGCGGACCGTCCGGCCGGCGGTGTAGGCGGCGAACACGTGGCCGTTCTCGATGCCGTCGCGCTCGCCGCGGTTGATCACCGCGGCCTGGTAGCGGCCGATCTGGCTGATCGCATCGAACAGCTTGATGACCTGGCCGTCGATGTCTTCCGGCGGGCGGCCGATCTCGAACAGCAAGTCCTGTTCTTCCGCGAACGGAACCAGGCGGTCGCCGCGGATGGTCTCGCGTTCGCCACGGCGGATGTTGGCACGCGCCACGTGCCCGGGTTCGACGATCTCGGCTTCACCCACCGGGATGGTGGCGACGCCCAGTTCCTCGCCGGTGTCCGGATCCAGCAGCATCTCGTCGCGCCGGACGATGTGGTAGATCTCGTATTCTTCCGTGTCCTCGGCATTGCGGACATAAACCCGGTCGCCCGGGCCGTAGATCACGCGATCGTCGTCCGCGGCCACGATGTAGGGCGCCTGTTCCAGGGTCTCCTCGTCGAGGACCTGCGGCTGGAACATGAACGACTGCAGCGTGGAGATCGGCGGGGTGTCGTCGTCGAGCTCCTCCACGCGGACCTCCGGCGAGAGGCGCTTGGTCGGCCGCACGCGCGGGCCGCCGTCGACCGTGATGCGCGGTTCGCCGTCCACGTAGTGGATGCTCAGGACATCGCCCGGATAGATCAGGTGCGGGTTCTCGATCTCCGGATTCACCGCCCAGATCTCCGGCCAGTACCAGGGTTCGTCGAGGTACATTGCGGAGATGTCCCAGAGGGTGTCGCCCTTCTTGACGACGTAGCGCTCCGGCGCCGAGTCCCGGATCTCCGGGGTTTCCTCGGTGGCGGAGCCGCTGGCCTCCTGGCGTTCCCCGTTGTCCGGGGTGGCGGTTTCGGCAGTCCGGTTCTCGGGATCTTCCGTGCCGCTGCCGGTGTCGGTGTCTCCGGTGGCCGCGCAGCCCCCCAGAAACAGCGTTACACTGAACAGTACGCCCGGCAGCACGAAAGAGGTCGTGGTCGCTCTGGTTTTCAACATCATGATTTCCCCTGTCAGGTCCGCACTCCCCGGGGCCATCCTGTGGCCCGGTCCGAATTCGGTGACGCTTCGGCGGATGATGCGGTCCAACGTTAGCAGAATTGACGGGACTGTACAGCACAAAGATTGAGGTTTTTCATGGCGAAGCGAGAAATTCTCCACTTTCCCGATCCCCGGTTGCGGCAGAAGGCCGAACCGGTCGCCGAGGTGGATGACTCCATCCGCACACTGGTGGACGACATGTTCGAGACCATGTATGCGGCACCGGGCATCGGCCTGGCGGCGGTGCAGGTGAACGTCCACAAGCGTGTCCTGGTGGCCGACGTCTCCGAGGACCAGAGCCAGCCCCGGGCCCTGATCAATCCGGAGATCCTCGAGACCCGGGGCGAGGAAGAGATGGACGAGGGCTGCCTGTCGGTGCCCGGTTATTACGAGAAGGTGCGGCGCGCGGACTGGATCCGCTTCCGCGCGCTGAGCCGCGACGGCCAGCCGTTCGAGGCCGAGGCCGAAGGGCTGCTGGCGGTGTGCATCCAGCACGAGATCGATCATCTCGACGGCAAGCTGTTCGTGGACTACCTGTCCAGTCTCAAGCGTGGCCGTATCCGCAAGAAGCTGGAGAAGCAGGGCGCGCGCGCCGGCGGGTCCGGCAAGGCCGCGGTGCCCGCGGTCTGATGGCGGCTGCCGACAGGGACGCCCCGGCGCCGCGCATCGTGTACGCGGGAACCCCCGACTTCGCGGTTCCCGCGTACACGATGCNNCCGACTTCGCGGTTCCCGCGCTGGAGGCCCTGATCGCGGCGGGTCATCCGCCGGTCGCGGTCTATACCCAGCCGGACCGTCCCGCCGGCCGCGGCCGCAAGCTGCGTCCGGGGCCGGTGAAGCAGGCCGCGATGGCCGCCGGGATCCCGGTGGAGCAGCCGGAATCGCTGCGGGATCCGCAGGCGCGGGCGTGGATGGCCGAATGGCAGCCGGACCTGCTGGTGGTCGCGGCCTACGGGCTGATCCTGCCGCGCGCGGTGCTGGAGATCCCGCCTCTGGGCGGGGTGAACATCCACGCCTCGCTGTTGCCGCGCTGGCGCGGGGCGGCACCCATCCATCGCGCGATCCTCGCCGGCGACGACGAGACCGGCGTGTGCCTGATGCAGATGGCCCCGGGGCTGGATACCGGCCCGGTGCACGCCTGCTGGCGCCTGCCGCTGGGGCCGCGTGTGACCACCGGCGAGGTCCACGACGCCCTCGCGCGGATGGGGGCGGAACTGCTGGTGGAGCGCCTGCCGGCGATCGCGCGTGGCGAGTCGGTGCCCGAGCCGCAGGACGACGCCCGGGCGACCTATGCCGACAAGCTCGAGAAGGACGAGGCGCGACTGGACTGGGATCAGCCGACCCGCGAGCTGGACCGCCGCGTGCGCGCCTTCGACCCCTGGCCGGTCGCCTGGACCCGCATGCCGGACGGCGAGGCGGTCCTGCGCATCCATGCCGCCCGGCCCGTTGAGGCGGCGCAAGCGACGACCGTGACGCCCGCCGATGCCGCGCCGGGCACCATCGTCGCCGCGGGCGGCGAGGGCGTGGACGTCATGACCGGCGACGGCCTGCTGCGGCTGGAGCGCGTGCAGCTGCCCGGCCGGCGACCGGTGAGTGCCGCCGACTGGGCCAATACCGGTGATCTGACCGGTCAGCGACTCGGAGGTGATACCTGATGGCCCGCCAGCCTGCCCCCCGCCAGTGCGCCGTCGAAGCCACCGAACAGGTGGTGCTGCACGGGGCTTCGCTCAACAGCGTGCTGGAACCCGCGGTGGCGGATCTCCCGGTGCGCGAGGCGGCCTGGACCCGCGCCCTGGTGTACACCACCCTGCGCTGGTATCCGCAGCTGGAGGTGCTGGTGCGTGAAAGCCTGGACCGGCCACTGCGGCGCAAGGACGGCGTGATCGGCGTGCTGCTGGCCCAGGGGCTGGCGGAGATCCTGCATTTCTCCACCCGCGATCACGCGGCGGTGCGCGAGACCGCCGAGACCGCGCGCCGCATCCACCGACCCGGAGCCGTGGGGCTGATCAACGCGATCCTGCGTCGCGCGTTGCGCGAGACCGACGCGCTGGAGGCCCGCATCGCCGAGGACCCGGTGTTGCGGCATGCCTGCCCGGCGTGGCTGATCGAGGCGATCGAGGCCGCGTGGCCCGAGCGCGCGGAGGCCGTGCTGGGCGAGTTGCTGCGCGAGGCCCCGCTGACCCTGCGGGTCAATACCCGTCGCTGGAGCCCGGCCGATGCGCTGGCGGCGCTGCGCGAGGCGGGCTTCGGGGCGCGGCTGCACGACGTGCCCGAGGGTGCTCTGACGCTCGAGGCGGCCACCGACGTAACCGCGTTGCCGGGATTCAGTGACGGCCGGCTGTCGGTTCAGGATGTTTCCGCGCAGTGGGCCGCGCATCTGCTGGCGCCGCGCCCGGGCGAGCGGGTGCTGGATGCCTGCGCCGCTCCGGGCGGCAAGACCGGGCATCTGCTGGAGCGTGCCGGCGGCGAGCTGGATCTGGTGGCCCTGGACAACGACGCCACGCGCCTGGAACAGGTGCGCGAGAACCTGGACCGGCTGCAGCTGGACGCCACGCTGACCGTGGCGGATCTGGGTGACACCGACGCCTGGTGGGACGGACGGCCGTTCGATGCGATCCTGCTGGATGTGCCCTGTTCCGCCACCGGCGTGATCCGCCGGCATCCGGACATCAAGACCCTGCGCCGCGCGGACGACATCCCGCGTCTGGCCGCCGAACAGGTCCGTCTGCTGCGCGCGGCCTGGGACCTGCTGCGTCCGGGCGGGCGGCTGCTGTATGCGACCTGTTCCCTGCTGGACGCGGAAAACCAGGAAGTCGTGACCCCGTTCGTCGAGGCGACCGGTGACGCGTGTGCCGTGGAGACGGGCGCGGAAGGCCCGATTCCCGGGGCGTTGTCCCGTTCCTCCGGGGTTTCCATCCCGCCGGGGCTGGCCGGAGGCGACGGCTTCTACTATGCCCTGCTGGAGAAGGTCGGCGACTGATGCCGCGGATCCCGTGGCTGCTGGTGCTGCTGCTGGTGCCGGGGGTGGCCCCGGCACTCGAGATCCGCGACGCCAGCCACCTGTGGCTGGATGACACCACGCTGCTGGCGCGCCTGGATCTGCACATGAACCTGCCCGAAGTCCTGGTGGACGCGCTGGAGAACGGCGTGATCCTGGGGTTTCGGCTGGAGGCGCAGGCGGAGCCCGACCGCATGCTGCCGGGGAGACCGCTGGTACGCGCGGAGAACCGCGTGCAGCTGCGCTACTACCCCCTCAACCGGCATTATCTGGTGACCTCGCGGGATGGCGAGCGCATGGAGCTGCGCCCCACCCTGGGGGATGCTCTGGAGCAGAGCGCCCGCCGTCTGGGGCGGATCCGGCTGGAGGACGTCCCCGAGGCGCTGCGCGAGGCCCCGGATGACTACCGCCTGAACGCCCGGCTGTCGCTGGACTACACCGCACTGCCGCTGCCGTTGCAGCTGGACGCCGGCCTGCGCGGCGAACTCACGGCCCGTCAGGAGTGGTACGGATGGTCGCTCGACTGAAGAGCCTGCCCTGGGGGCTGCTGGGGATGATCCTGCTGTTCGTCCTCCTGCTGGCCTCGCTGCTGGTGATGGGGGACGCGGCCCAGCACCAGGCGCGTTTCGAACAGCTGTTCATCTGGCTGCTGGTGTTCCACGCCGGGGTGCTGATCGTGCTGGCCGGCCTGATCATCTATCAGGTGGTGCGCATGTTCTGGCAGTACCGCCACGGGGTGCCGGGCAGCCGCCTGACCCTGCGCCTGGTCGGCGGGTTCATGCTGGTCGCGGTGCTGCCGGTCTCGGTGGTGTACTACTTCTCCTACGAATTCCTCAGCGAAGGCGTGGACTCGTGGTTCGACGTGCGCGTGGATTCGGCGCTGGAAGACGCGCTGGAGCTGTCGCGCTCCTCGCTGGACCTGCGCGTGCGGCAGCTGGCCGAGGAGACCCAGGAGATCATGGAAGACCTGGAAGGTGTCTCCGAGGGCCTGATGGGGCTGACCCTCAACGATTACCGGCGCAGTCTGGGGGCCCAGGAGCTGACCCTGGTGGGCGCCAACAACCGCATCATCGCGTCGAGCACCGACAGCCCCATCCGCCAGCTGCCGTCACCGCCAAGCTCCGACATCCTGATGCGCGTGCGGCCGGGCCAGCCCTACTCGCGTCTGGAGCCGCGCCCCGATGACCAGCTGGTGATCCGTGTGGTGGCGACCACGGCCTCGCGCCGACCCGGCACCGACAACCGCATCCTGCAGGCCGTGTACCCCGTGGATCCGCGCATGAGCGCCCTGTCCCTGCGGGTGCAGGACGCGTTCGCCGATTACCGCGAGTTCGCCTATCTGCGCGGGCCGATCACCCAGGGCTTCATCTTCACCATGTCGCTGGCGCTGGCGATTTCGCTGATGGCCGCGCTGTGGGCCGGGCTGGTGGTCGCGCGGCGGCTGGTGCAGCCGGTGTCCGATCTGGTGCAGGGCACGCGCATGGTCGCCGCCGGGGACTACAACACCCGGCTGGAGGTGCGGCGGGCGGACGAACTGGGTTTCCTGGTGCAGTCGTTCAACGCGATGACCCGCACCCTCAGTGAGGCGCGCAACGAGGCCGAGCGCAACCGCCGGCTGCTGGATGCCGAGCGGGCCTATCTCGAGAGCGTGCTCAAGCACCTGCGTTCGGGCGTGCTGGCGTTGGACGGCAGCCTGCGCCTGCGCACCGCCAACGACGCCGCCGGCCAGATCCTCGAATGCGACCTGCCGGGCGCGCGCACCCGCGATATCGCCGAGGTTGGCCGCGAGTGCCCGCTGGTGCACCAGTTCTTCGAGGCCATCCGCGATCCGCTGGCCGGGCACGAGGCGGAATGGTCGCGCCAGGTGGTGGTGTTCACCCGCAGCGGGCGCAAGGTGCTGATGACGCGCGCGGTCTGGCTGCCGACCCCGGGATCCGGGCGCGGGCTGCACGCGATCGTGTTCGATGACATGACGGAGTTCCTGAAGGCCCAGCGCGATGCGGCCTGGGGCGAGGTGGCGCGGCGCCTGGCCCACGAGATCAAGAACCCGTTGACGCCCATCCAGCTGTCCGCCGAACGTCTCTCGCGCCGGCTGGGCCGGGTGCTGGAGGGGGCCGACCACGAGGTACTGGAACGCGCCACTGGCACCATCATCCAGCAGGTGGAGGCGATGAAGACCCTGGTCAACGCCTTCCGCGACTACGCCCAGGCGCCCAAACTGGAACTCGGCCACACCGACGTGAACCAGCTGGTGCGCGACGTCTCCGAGCTGTATCTGGGCGCGGACGGCAGCTCGCGGGTGCATCTGGATCTGGGCGAGGGAATGCCGCTGATCCGTGCCGACGGCGGTCGCCTGCGTCAGTTGCTGCACAACCTGGTTCGTAACGCCATGGAGGCGGCCGAGGAGCAGGAGCGCGGCGACGACCTGGAGGTGTACGTCTCCACCGACCATGTCGAAAGCGCCTCCGGAAACTGGATCGAACTGCGTGTCCGGGATAACGGTCCCGGGATCCGGCCGGAGCTGCTGGAGCGCATCTTCGAGCCCTACACGACGCACAAGCCGCGTGGAACCGGGCTTGGACTGGCGGTGGCGCAGAAGATCGTCGAGGAGCACGGGGGTATCATCGAGTGCCATAATGATGATTCCGGGGCGGGCGGCGCGGTCTTCGTGATCCGCATCCCGGTGGACGAGGGCGGCCCGTCCGGGGCGTCCGCTGCCGAGGAGGAACAGCCGCAATGAGCGACGCCTACATTCTCGTGGTCGACGACGAGCCCGACATCCGCATGCTGCTGCGCGACGTGCTGGAGGACGAGGGCTACCAGGTGGCGCTCGCGGGCTCGGTGGCCGAGGCCAAGGCACAGCGGCGCAGTCGGCGGCCGGACGCCATCCTGCTGGACGTATGGATGCCCGACGGCGACGGGGTCTCCCTGCTCAAGGAATGGCAGGAGGACGAGGGAGCGATGTGCCCGGTGGTGATGATCTCCGGCCACGGCAATGTCGAAAGCGCGGTGGATGCGACCCGCCTGGGCGCCTACGACTTCATCGAAAAGCCGCTGACCATCGACAAGCTGCTGATCACCCTGAACAACGCGCTGGAGGCCGCGCGCCTGCAGCGGGAAAACACCGGCCTGCGGCGCCAGGTGGCCCCGGTGGCGGACCCGGTGGGCAGCAGCGCGGTGATGGTGAACCTGCGCGACCAGGTGCAGCGCATGGCACAGCACGATACCTGGGTGCTGATCACCGGCGAGCCCGGAGCCGGCAAGCAGACCTTCGCGCGCATGCTGCATGCGCGCAGCGCGCGGCGCGAAAGCCCGTTCATCGTGGTATCGGTGGGCTCGATGTCGGGCGACGAGGCCGTCGCCGAGCTGTTCGGCAGCGAGCAGGGCGAGCGGGTGCGCTATGGCCTGCTGGAGCAGGCCTCCGGCGGGGTGCTGTACCTCGACGAGGTTGCGGAGATGGACCTGCAGACCCAGGCACGCCTGCTGCATGCCCTGGACACCGGTCGCATCACGCGCATCGGCGGGGACCAGCCGATCAGCGTGAACGTGCGCGTGGTGGCGGCCACCCAGCACGATCTGGGCGAGGCGGTGGAGCAGGGGCTGTTCCGCGAGGATCTCTATTACCGCCTCAACGTCCTGCCGCTGAACGTGCCGCCGCTGCGCGAGCACGCCGTGGACATCCCCGAACTGCTGGACTACCATATGCGCCAGCTGCATCAGCAGGAGGGCCTGCCGCAGCGCACGTTCCAGCGCCCGGCCCTGGAGTGCCTGCAGCAGTACCCGTGGCCGGGGAACGTGCGCGAACTGCGCAACCTGGTCCAGCGCCTGATGATCCTGGGCTCCGGCGACGAGATCACCCGTGATGAGGTGGACCGCACCCTGTCGGGGCAGCCGCGGCGGGCGGAAGAGGAGAGCGCCGAGGGGGTGGTGACCATCCCCGACCTGCCCCTGCGCGAGGCGCGCGAACAGTTCGAACGGGAATACCTGATGCAGCAGCTGGAACGCTCCGAGGGCAACATGACGCGTCTGGCCGAGCGGGTCGGGCTGGAGCGTACGCATCTCTACCGCAAGTTCAAGGCGCTGGGCATCGATCCGCGCCGCGTGAAATCCGACGGCTGACGCATGAAACAGATCATCATCCTGGGGGCCGGTCAGGTCGGTCATTCCCTGGCCGAGGCCCTGAGTGCCGACGGGATCGACATCACCGTCGTCGACACCCGCGCCGAGCGCCTGGCCGAGCTGGAAGACCAGTTCGATATCAAGACGGTCCACGGATTCGGCGCCCATCCGTCGGTGCTGGATGCGGCCGGGGCGCGGGATGCCTCCATGCTGGTGGCGGTGACCGACTCCGACGAGGTCAACATGCTGGCCTGTCAGGTCGGCTCCACGCTGTTCAACATCGAGACCAAGATCGCCCGGGTGCGGGCCCGCGATTATCACGAGACCCCGGAGCTGTTCGCCCAGGACGCGATGCCGGTGGACATGCTGATCTCGCCGGAGGCGATCGTCACCAGTCATATCCAGCGCCTGATCGAGCACCCCGGCTCGCTGCAGGTGCTGGAGTTCGCCGAGGGGCGGGTCTCGCTGGTGGGGGTGCGCGCCTACTACGGCGGGCCGCTGGTGGGCCACGAGCTGAAGAACCTGCGCTACGACATGCCGGGGGTCCATACCCGGGTCGCAGCGATCTTCCGTCAGGACCGTTCCATCCAGCCGGACGGCAACACGGTGGTGGAAGCCGACGACGAGGTGTTCTTCGTCGCGGCGAAGAAGAACATCCGTGCCGTCACCTCCGAGCTGCGCAAGCTGGAGAAGCCCTACAAGCGGATCATGATCGCCGGCGGCGGCAACATCGGCCGGCGGCTGGCCGAAGCGCTGAGCAAGCGCTATCGGGTCAAGGTGATCGAGCGCGATGCGGAGCGGGCGGATCAGCTCGCCCGGGAACTGCCCGGCAACGTGCTGGTGCTGCAGGGCGACAGCGCCGACGACCGCTTCCTCGAGGCGATCAACGTCGAGCACAGCGACGTCTTCTGCGCGGTGACCAACGACGATCAGGCCAACATCTTCGCCGGGATGCTGGCCAAGCGCTCCGGCGTGCGCAAGGTGATGTCGCTGATCAACCGCCCGAGTTACGTGGATCTGCTGCAGAGCGGGACCATCGATGTCGCGCTGTCGCCGCAGCAGGCCACGGTGAGCGCCCTGCTGGCCCGGGTACGCGAGGGCGGGACCGCCACCGTGCATACCCTGCGCCGCGGCGCGGCCGAGGCGATTGAAACCGTAGTCAGCGGCGATTCGCGCACCTCGCAGGTGGTGGACCGCCGGATCGACGAGATCAACCTGCCGGAGGGGGCCAGTGTCGGTGCCGTGGTGCGCGACGACGAGGTCATCATTCCGCACCACGACACGGTGATCCATTCGGGGGATCACGTCATCCTGTTCCTCACCGACCGTGGCAAGGTGAAGCAGGTCCAGCGCCTGTTCCAGCCCAGCCCGCTGTTCTTCTGAGCCGTCCGCCGTGCTCCATCTCGCCTCCACCGCGCGCCTGCTGGGGATCCTGCTCACGCTGTTCAGCCTGAGCATGCTGCCGCCCGCACTCGTCGGGTACATCTACGACGAGTCCACCGCGTACGTGTTCATGCAGGCGTTCATGGTGCTGCTGCTGGTCGGCGGGATGCTCTGGGGGCCGCTGTATCGCGCGCATCGCGAACTGCAGCCGCGCGACGGGTTCATCCTGGTGGTGATGTTCTGGCTGGGTCTGGGCCTGGCCGGGGCGACGCCGATGGTGCTCGACCCGCATCTGAACGTCAGTTTCACCGATGCGGCCTTCGAGTCGATGTCGGGGCTGACCACCACTGGCGCCACCGTGCTGACCGGGCTGGACGACATGCCGAAGGCGTTGCTGTGGTATCGCCAGCAGCTTCAATGGATGGGCGGCATGGGCATCATCGTGCTGGCGGTGGCCATCCTGCCGCTGCTGGGCGTGGGCGGCATGCAGCTGTTCAAGGCCGAGACCCCGGGGCCGATCCGCGACAACAAGCTGACCCCGCGCATCGCCGAGACCGCGCGCAACCTGTGGTACATCTACCTCGGCCTGACGGTGGCCTGTGCGGTGGCCTACTGGGTCGCCGGGATGGAGGTCTTCGACGCGATCGCGCATTCCTTCACCACCGTGGCGATCGGCGGGTTCTCCACCTACGACGCCAGCCTTGGCCACTTCGATTCCGCCGCCATCGAGGGCGTGGCGATCGTCTTCATGCTGATCGCCGGGATGAACTTCGCGGTGCATTTCCTCGCCCTGCATCGTGCGTCGGTCGCGCCCTATCGGCGTGACGAGGAGCTGCGCACCTACCTGATCCTGATGGCCTCGGCGGTGGCCGTGGTGGTGGCCTACATGCTGGTGACCGGCTTTGCCGCGGACGGCGCGGACGCCTTCCGCCGGGCCGCGTTCCACGTGGTGTCCATCGGCACCACCACCGGTTACGCCACCGACGACTTCTACCTCTGGCCGGGGTTTCTGCCGGTGCTGCTGATCTTCCTGTCGTTCGTCGGTGGCTGCACCGGATCCACCGGTGGCGGCATCAAGGTGGTGCGCGTGCTGCTGCTGATGAAGCAGGGCATGCGAGAGGTGAAGCGCCTGATCCATCCGCATGCGCGCATCGCCGTGAAGGTCAACGGCAAGGAGGCCCCGGACCGCGTGGTGCAGGCGGTGTGGGGTTTTCTCGCGGCCTATGTGATGGTGTTCGTGGTGATGATGCTGGCGGTGATGGCCTCGGGCCTGGATCAGGTCACGGCGTTCTCGGCGGTGGCGGCCACCCTCAACAACCTCGGCCCCGGCCTGGGCGAGGTGGGGCCGAACTTCCAGTCCATCAACGACTTCAGCAAATGGGTGCTGATCCTCGCCATGCTGATGGGGCGGCTGGAAATCTTCACCGTGCTGGTGCTTCTGTCCCCGGCGTTCTGGCAGCGCTAGTCTGGGCGGGTATTCACGAGACAGGAGGTCGTCCATGTCGCAGATGGTCGAACGTTTCCAGAACATGCTGGACGGAGGCGAGGACTCCGCGATGCTGCGCTTCTCGCTGGGCAACGCCCTGGTGACCGATGGCCAGCAGGAGGCGGCGGTTGAGCACCTGGAGCGCGCGCTGGAGCTGGACGAGGGCTACTCCGCGGCGTGGAAACTGCTGGCAAAGACCCTGGTGGCGCTGGAGCGCCCGCAGCGTGCGCTGGAGGTCTGCGAGCGGGGCATGGCCATCGCCGAGGAGAAGGGCGACCTGCAGGCGGTCAAGGAAATGGAGGTCTCCGCGAAGCGCGCCCGCCGCCTGCTGGAGGCCGGAGGTGATGCGGACACATGAGCCGTGACGATGCCCCGGGGGAGGATGCGGACGTCGGTGCCTACCGGGCGCCGCTGACCGCGCGGCATTTCGCCCCCCGCTACTGGCTCACCTGGGTTGGCGTTGCGCTGGCCTGGGTGCTGCAGCAGATCCCGCGTTCGGCGGTGCAGGCGCTGGCCCGGGGCATCGGCCGCCTGCTGTACCGCCGCTCGGGGCGCAGCCGCCGGATCGCCGAACGCAACCTCGAGCTGTGCTTCCCGCAGCTGGATGCGGCCGAACGCGAGGCGCGGCTCGCCGCCTTCTACCGCTACCAGGCGCAGACCGTGCTGGACTATGGCCTGCTGTGGTTCGGCAAGCCCGGCGAGCATGCCTCGCGCATCCGGGTGGACGGGCTGGAGCACTACGAGCGCGCACGCTCCGACGGGACGCCGGTGATCATCCTCGCCCCGCACTCGCTGGGGCTGGATTACGGCGGGGTGCGCATGAGCCAGATGTACGACGGGGTCTCCTTCGCCAAGCCGATGAAGAACCCCGTGCTGGAGTGGATCAACCACCGCAGCCGCACCCGCTACTCCGGGGACATCTTCGCCCGCGAGCAGGGGCTGCGTCCGGCGATCCGCCAGCTGCGCCGCGGGCGGTTCTTCTATTACCTGCCGGACGAGGACCTGGGCGCCGACGGTGCGGTGTTCGTGGATTTCTTCGGCGTACCCAAGGCCACGCTGACCGCTCTGGGACGGCTGACGCGCATGTCGCGGGCGGTGGTGCTGCCGAGTTTCGCCTGGTACGACCTCGCCCGTGACGAATACGTGATGCGCCTGTGGCCTCCAATGGAGGGCTTCCCCTCGGGCGACGACGCGGCCGACGCACGGGCCATGAATGCCGCTATCGAACGGGGCGTGGAACAGGCCCCGGCGCAGTATCTGTGGACCCTGCGCCTGTTCCGCACCCGCCCCGAGGGCGAGCCCCCGCTCTACTGATCCATGCCCGAGGGCGACACCAATTATCGACCCGAGCCTGACGATACGCCGTGGCTGCTGCGCACCCACCTCGGGATGTGGGGCACCTGGTACGAATACGCGCGCGGAGCCGTGAACGGGGTACGGGCACACGCCGGAACCCGGAAGGCACGGTTCCGGACCAAAGAAGAAGGATTGACGGGAGGAGCATCATGATGAAACCGGTTCACGTTGTGCGTCGCAGTCTGGCCGCGCTGGCCGCCGGGAGTTTTCTCGTCGCGGGATGTTCCGGAGCCTCGGCGCCGTCGCCCGAGGCGGTGGAGGCGTCGGCCGACGGGCTGTCGGTGGAGATTCTGCACGAGGGGCTCAATCACCCATGGGCCATTGCCTTTCTGCCCGATGGCTCGGCGCTGATCAGCGAGCGCCCGGGCGCGCTGCGGCATTTCCCGGCCGGCGACCACGGCCCGGATTTTTCCGGCCGGGGTGAACTGGTGCCGGGGCTGCCGGATGACCTGCGGGCGCGCAACCAGGGCGGGTTGCTGGATCTGGCCCTGCATCCGGAATTCGCCGACAACCGCTGGCTGTACTTCACCTATGCGGCCAGCGTGGACGGCGGGCTGACCACGCGTCTGGCGCGCGGGCGTCTCGAGGACGGGGCCCTGAGCGACGTCGAGACCCTGTTCACCGCCGAGCCGGGCGTGCGGGGCGGGCGCCATTTCGGCAGCCGCATCGTGTTCGACGACGACACTCACGTGTTCATCAGCGTCGGCGACCGCGGGGACCGCCACCAGGCGCAGGATCCGTCCAACCACATCGGTACCATCATCCGCCTGCACGACGACGGCTCGGTCCCCGCGGACAACCCGTTCGTGGATGACGCCGACCGGCGTGACGAAATCTGGGCGTATGGCGTGCGCAACTCGCAGGGCATGGTGATGGACCCCGAGACCGACACCCTGTGGGAGAACCAGCACGGGCCGCAAGGGGGTGACGAGGTCAATATCATCGAGCCCGGCAACAACTACGGCTGGCCGGTCATCACCTACGGCGAGGAATACGGCGGCGGTCAGATCGGCGAGGGGATCACCGAGAAGGAGGGGATGGTGTCCCCGCTGCATCACTGGACGCCGTCGATCGCGCCTTCGGGCATGGCGATCATCCGCGATCCGGCCTTCGCCGACCGGGACGGCGACTTGCTGGCCGGTGGCCTCGCCCACCGGACCCTGCGGCGCCTGACCTTCGAGGACCGGGAACTGGTCGACGAGGTCGAGGTCCTGCCGGATCTGGACCGCCGAGTGCGCGACGTGCGGGTGCACGACGGGGCCATCTGGGTGCTGACCGACCACAATCCGGGCGAGCTGCTGAGGCTGACCCCGGCTGACTGAGCAGGAGAACATGATGTTTCGAGACTGGATGCAGCCGCAGATGGTCGATCCTGAACGCGCCCTGCCGGGGCGGGCGGAGGCCAGGCCGGTCCCGGAGCGTCATGCGGTGCTGGGAACGCCCCTGGCCCCGCCGTACCCCGACGGGATGGAGGTCATCCATTTCGGTATGGGGTGTTTCTGGGGCGCCGAGCGACTGTTCTGGCAGCTCGACGGGGTGTATTCCTCCAGCGTGGGCTACGGGGCCGGCTACACGCCCAATCCAGCCTATCGCGAGGTCTGCAGCGAGCAGACCGGGCACGCGGAGCTGGTGCGGGTGGTGTTCGACCCGCGCCGGGTCTCGCTGGAGGGGCTTTTTCGGACCTTCTGGGAAGGCCACGATCCGACCCAGGGGATGCGTCAGGGCAATGACGTCGGGACCCAGTATCGTTCCGGTATCTACACCGTGGACCCGGCGCATTACGAGGCCGCGCTGGCCAGCCGCGAGCGTTTCAACGCCGCGCTGCAGGCGGCGGGGCTGGGTCCGGTCACCACCGAGATCCGCGAGCTGGAGGCGTATTACTTCGCCGAGGACTATCACCAGCAGTATCTGGCGAAGGTTCCGGACGGCTATTGCGGCCTGGGTGGCCTGCGCGTCGCCTATCCGTCCCCGGTCTGAGCGCGCTCGCGCATGTCGCGCAGCACGATGCGCGCACCGGTGACGCGACCTTCGACCATCTCGGGTACCCCGCTGGCCTCGGCGGGGATTTCCGTGCCGTCCGGGATCCGCAGCCGGATGCGGCCTTCACTGAGGGGGGCCCCCTTCAGGAGTGACTCCAGGGCCTGGTGGCCGCCTTCATCGTCGGGCGGGGCCGGGATCAGTTCGCGAAGGTCCGGTGATTCCAGGTCCTCAAGGGCGGATCCCAGCCGCTCGTGGGCTGTCCGGTTGAGTTCGCGGATTCGGCCCTGTGGGTCCAGCAGCAGGATGATGTGCGGGGCCTCGTCGAACAGCCGGCGGAAATGCAGCTGGGATGCCTCCAGCGCCCGTTGCGTGTCCTTCAGGTGGGTGACGTCCACCAGGCTCATCACCACCGAGGAGGTGTACTCGGATCCGACCTGATAGGGGTGCATGGTCAGCAGATACCAGCGGCCCCGTCCCAGGTGTACTTCACGTTCCGCCGGCTGCCGCTCCCGCTGCACCTGGCATGCGAGTTCCGGCAGGTCCTGCGCTCCCAGCCGCCGACAGACCTCCGCCAGATGGCCCCCGATGTCGCCGTCGGTGATCTGGCAGACCTCCGTCAGGGCCGGGGTGTAGCGCCGGATTCGCAGCTGGCTGTCGAGGAACAGGGAGGCAATGCCATTGGCCGAAAGGAGGTTGTCGAGATCGTTGTTGAGCTCGTAGAGCTCGCTGATCTTGCTCTGGTATTCGGCGTTGACGGTGTGCAGTTCCTCGTTGACCGACTGCAGCTCCTCGTTGGTGCTCTGCAGCTCTTCGTTCGACGCCTGCAGTTCTTCATTGGACGCCTGGAGTTCTTCGTTGGCGGTTTCCAGCTCCTCCACCGTGGCCTGCAGGTTCTCCCGCGTGAACTGCAGCTCCGCTTCCAGGTCGGCGATGCGCTGCTGGGTCTCCTGGTCAAGGTCGTAGACGACGGCTTCGTCGCTGGAAGAGGCCTGCTGGTGCTGCGGCCGGATGACCACCGCAGCCAGCGGTGTCTGGCCCTTGTGTGTCGGCAGCGGGAGCATGCGCAGCTCCACGACCTGTTTCTCTTCGCGCAGGCGCAGATGAACGTTGCTGTAGCTGGTGCGTTCACCGGTTTTGAACACTTTCTGCAGCCCGGTGGCCAGCGGGGTGGCCAGGTCCGCGGTTGCCAGGCGGGTAATGTCGTGGTGCACGCGGCCCGTGGGCATGTGGAGATAACCCTCGGGGTTGCCGACCACATGGCGCAGTTCCAGATCCTGGCTGACGACCAGAATCAGGGGCAGGATCTCTTCGCCCAGGGTTTCTACCAGGCGTCCGAGCAGTCGTTCTTCCTCGTGTTCCTGGCGGGCGGCGCGACCGGACGGCCCGGAGGGGCTCGGCCCCGTGCGCATGCTGTGTTCGCGGGATTCCTGGTTGGCGGGCAGACGGCGCTTGCCCCGGGTCCGGAAGATCCGCAGTTTCTGGTCGACGGGTTCGTAGGTATCGGGCGCGTCACCCACGGTCTCGCTGTTGCCGAGGACGAGGACACCGTCCGCGCTCAGGGAGAAGTTGAACAGGTCCAGGACCTTTTTCTGCAGCACGGGCTGCAGATAGATCAGCAGATTGCGGCATGACACCAGCTGGATGTTGGTGAACGGGGGGTCCCGCAACAGGTCGTGCGGGGCGAACACCACCATCTCGCGGATCCGGCGGGCAATCTGGAACTGCTCGTCCTGGCGCTGGAAGTACTTGGCCAGCAGATCCGGGGGCAGATCGGCGACGATGCTCTCCGGATAGATCCCGCTGCCGGCGTTCTGCACGGCATTGCGGTCCACGTCGGTCGCGAAGATCTTGACGTCCACGGTGAGGCCGAGGCGGTCCATGACCTCGCGGGTGATGATGGCCAGGCTGTACGCCTCCTCGCCGGTGGAACAGCCGGCCACCCAGAAGCGCAGGCCGTTTTTGCCACTGTTCTCGATCAGCCCCGGCAGCACCGATTGCTCCAGATACTCCCAGACCTCGCGGTCGCGGAAAAAGCTGGTGACACCGATCAGGAGTTCACGCCGCAGGGTGTTGACCTCATCGCGATGGCGCTCGAGATAGCGGGCATAGTCCCGCAGTTCGCCGATTTCGTTGACGGTCATCCGGCGCTCGATGCGGCGCACAACGGTGCTGGATTTGTAGAAGGTGAAGTCGATGCTGGAATCCTCGCGCAGCAGCGCGAAGATCCGGGTGAGGGCATCCTCGTCGGTGACGATGACACCGGGGCCCTCGGCCTTGGCGGAATGCGGATGCTGCACGAAAGACTGCAGCAGGCGTGGCATCTCCTCCGGTGGCAGCACGAAGTCCGGGAGGCCAGTGGCCGCGGCGCTGCGCGGCATGCCATCGAACTTGGCCGAATCGGCGGACTGCGCCATGATCATCCCGCCCTGTTCCTTGATGGCGCGGATGCCGCGGGTGCCGTCGGACCCGGTGCCGGACAGGATGACGGCGATCGCGCGTTCGCCCTGATCTTCCGCGAGGGAACGGAGGAAGACATCGATGGGAAGATTCACGCCACGGCTTGCATCCTGCTCGCTGAGGATCAGCTTGCCGTGGAACAGCGTCAGGTTCTTGCGCGGCGGGATCAGATACACCTGGTTGGCGGCCACGGTTTCGCCGTCTTCGGCACGCTGTACCGGCATCTCCGTGTGCCGCGACAGCAGTTCGGCCATCAGGCTCTTGTAGTCGGGCGACAGGTGCTGAACCACGACGAAGCTCAGGCCGCTGTCGGGCGGCATCTGCTGGAAAAACGCATCCAGGGCTTCCAGCCCGCCTGCGGAGGCGCCGATCCCGACGATGTAATCGGGTGTGCTCACGTGGGATCTCCGCATTGCGAGGGTGAGGATGGCCCGTCCCGGTGGAATTCTTCGCACCAGCGGGCACAGTCGCTGGCAGGGAGCGGGGGAATGTAGACGTACCCCTGAATCAGGTCGCAGCCCTGATCCCGCAGAAGTCCCAGTTGTTCGCAGGTTTCCACGCCCTCGGCGAGGAAGTGCATGTCCAGATGCCGGGCCATGGTCATCACCGTGTTGACGATCGCCAGGTCACAGGTGTCCTCCGGCAGGCCGCGGACAAAGCTGCGGTCCAGCTTGATGATATCGATCGGCATGTGGCGCAGCCTCCCCAGCGACGAATGGCCGGTCCCGAAGTCGTCCAGGGCGACCCGCACCCCCAGGCTGCGCAGATCGTGGAGGGTGGAGATGACGGAGCTCGCATCGTCCCGGAAATGGTCCTCGGTCGCTTCCACGACTACCCGACTCGGTTCTACCCCGGTCTTCGCGAAGGTGTCGTGGAGATCCCCCGCGGTCAGGCCGTGGAGCTGTCGGGGAGAGAAATTCACGGCCAGCCACAGCTCTTCGGCACCGGGGAATGTCCAGTCGCGCAGGGCATTGCAGGCCTGCTCCAGGGTCCAGCGGGCCACTTCCGCACCGAGGCCGAGGTTCTCGAGGATCGGGATGAACTCCAGGGGCGAGATCGAGCCGTCGAAGCCGTCCCAGCGCATCAGGGCCTCCACACCCGCCACGCGTCCCTGCCGGGCATCCACCACCGGCTGGAAGGCGAGGCTCAGTTCGTTGCGCCCCAGGGCGTGTCGGAGCTGGTTCTCGAGCGATACCCGCCGTTCGAGCTGATGATTCATCTCGGGGGCGAAAAAGGCGTACTTCTGTCCGCCGTCCTCCTTGGCTTGATACATCGCGATATCGGCGTGCTTGGCGAGTTCGCTGCAGGTCGAGCCGTCGCGCGGGAACAGGGCGATGCCGATACTCCCGCCGGAGATGATCTCGTGACCGTGAATATGGAACGGACGCCGCAGGGCCCCGAGGATGTCGCCGGCCACCCGCCGCGCGGTCTGCATCGCCGTCTCCTCGTCCTCCAGTTCGCACAGCACCACGGTAAATTCGTCGCCGCCCAGCCGCGCGACCGTATCGGAGGGGCGGACGACCTGCTTCAGCCGTTCGGCTGCCTGCTGCAGCAGCAAATCCCCGGCCTGATGGCCCTTGGTGTCGTTGAGGGTCTTGAAGCCGTCCAGGTCCAGGTAGAAGACGCCCACCATCTTGCCGTCCCGTTTCGAACGCATCAGACCGTGCTTGAGGCGTTCGTGCAGCAGGGTCCGGTTGGGCAGGCCGGTAAGGGCATCGTAGAACGCAAAGCGCTCGACGTCCTGTCCCGTCTGGCCGTGGTCGCCGATGTCGGAAAAGATCCCGAGGTAGTGCCGGACATTTCCGTCCCGGTCGGTGACCGCGTTGATCTTCAGCCACTCCGGGTAGATCTCGCCGTTCTTGCGTCGGTTCCAGACTTCACCCATCCAGTGGCCTTCCTCCTGGAGGCGGTTCCACATGTGCTCGTAGAAGCTGCGGTCATGACGCCCCGAGGAGAGCAGCCCCGGAGTGCGGCCGACGACTTCGTCTTCCTGATATCCGGTCACGATGGTGAACGCACGGTTGACTCGCTGGATGCGGGCACGGGCATCGGTCACGATGATGCCTTCGTTGCTTTCCTCGAACACCGTGGCGGCCAGGCGCTGATGCTGTTCGGCACGCTTGCGGGCCGTGACATCCACCATGGCCAGACGGAAGCGAAGCCCTTCCGGATCGTGGTCCGGCGACAGGCTGGCATGAACATGGAGCTCCGCTTGTTCGGGGGTGTTGAGCACCAGTTCGAAATCATCCGGCGGCGCGCCGTGTCCGGCGGCGGCCAGCAGTTGATGAAAGGGCTCCCGGCTGCCGGTGTCGAGGAATCGCCGCAGAGGCTGCTGAAGCAGATGGCTGCGCGGAAGACCCAGCATGCGGGTGGCCGTGCGATTGACTTCCAGCGTTTCTCCGCTGGCATCGAGAACAAAGAACGCCACGGGGGCGAAGTCAAACAGGTCCTGATAGCGCTGGCTGGCCTGGGCCAGGGCCTGCTGGGTCTGCCGCAGTTCCTCGTTCTGGGTGCGCAGCTCCTCCTGATGCAGTTGAAGTTCTTCCAGCGTTTGCCGGGCATCTTCGCGGGATGCCTCGAGTTCCCGGATGCGCTCCCGGGCCTGCTCCAGGGCTTCCCGAAGCGCCGGTTCCTCTTGCGGTTGTTGCTCTTGGGTCATCGGAGCGTACCCGGATCGCGGACCGTCCGCAGGACGCCAGGATCGTTCCCTGATCGCCACGGGTGGTCCGGGTGGTTGTGCGACGATCGTCGGTCGGATGGATGTTTCACCCGCGCCGGAAAGCCTCCTGAACAGTGCGGTCAAGCTAGATGTTTTCCCCAGAGTTCGCAAGTGATTGTCGGGAGCGGTGTCCCGGTCACTGCACCTCGTGGTGGTCGACGGCGGCGCGGACCACCGCCCGGAACAGGCGCTGGTGGCGGGTCTTCTGCGGCAGGTATTCGGGGTGCCACTGCACGCCGATGCAGAAATCGGGCCCGTCGGCCTCGATGGCCTGGACCACGCGTGAGGGCTCGCGCCCGGCGATGGTCAGGCCCCGTCCGAGGCGGTCGACGGCCTGGCTGTGCAGGGCATTCACGTGCAGTGCGGCATCTCCGAGGATGATGGACAGCCGCGAGTGCGGATCCAGCCGTACCCGCTTCACGGGCAGCAGGCTGCGGGCGTTGGGGGTCTCCACGTAGAAGGCGGCGAGGTCGCGGTGCAGGCTGCCGCCGCGCACCACGTTGATCAGCTGCATCCCGCGGCAGATGCCGAGGATTGGCAGGTGTTCGTCCAGGGCGTGGTGAATCAGGGATTTCTCCAGCCGATCGCGCTCCGGATCCAGCGATGGTCTTTTCGACTGGAACAGCCGGCGCAGCAACCACAGCGCGGGATAGAAGGCGTAGCCGATCAGGCGCTGCGACAGGCGTTGCTCCGCCCGGCGGATGGCAGTGGTGTCAGGGCCCTCGGGCAGGGTTTCGCCATAAAGTTCGGGATCCACGTCGGCCCCGCCACCGACGATCAGGGCGTCGATGCGCCGGTTGCGGCGGGGGCGTCCGGGACGGATGCGCAGGGGGCGGCCGCCGGCCCGCCACACCGCGAGGGCGGTGAACAGCCACGCGGGCGTGCCGCCACGGTCCGGGCCGGTGACGGCGATCACCGGGCGGTGCGGGCGTTCAGAACCAGGCACGCAGCCGCTGCATCCATTCGTCGGCCCAGCGGCCCACCGCCTGGCCCGGGCGTTCCAGGTACTCCTGCGCGAGCCGTTCCAGACGTTCGGGATGAGCGGCCAGCTGTTCCACTTCCACCCAGCCGTTCAGCGGGTGCGCCAGGCTCCAGTTCGGGTCGTCGATGCGGCAGTCCGGCAGGCGGTAGTGCAGGGCGGGACGCGCCTTGATCAGTTCGTGTTCCACCGGTGCCGCCGCAACGCGTTCGGGGTCCAGTTCCGCCAGCACCGGGAGCAGGTCCAGCGGACGGTTGCGCGTGGGGTTGTGCGCCAGATAGGTGTCGATCAGCGATGCACGGTCCGGGGTGAAATCGGGATCGAGGATGTAGCGCACGAAGGCGCCGGGGAACGGCCGGATGTAGGGCGACAGGCGGCGCGACAGGTCGATGGCCCCCGCCTGCGCCAGGATCTCGTACATGAGCACGAAGGCTCGCAGGATGGCCAGCAGCCATTCGGGCTCGCGGCTGTGGATCTCGATGTTCAGCTGCAGCCCGAACGCGTACAGGAACGAGCGTTCGGTGCCCAGCGCGCCTTCCTGTTGCAGCGCGGCACGCACCCGGTCCAGCCGGGGCAGCTGCGCAGGTTCCAGGGGTGGCGCGACGATCTCGTGCGGGACCAGGCGCCCGGCGGCATCGGCCAGCCAGGCCTCCAGTGCTTCCTGGTCGCGGTCTTCCAGGTCGACCCCCAGGCGGGCTAGGTGCTCGCGATAGCCGCGGTCCTTGAGTACGCGGGCGTCCAGCTCCAGCTGGAAATCCCCCGCGTCACTGTCGCGGACATGCAGCACGAAGGCATGCTCGGCCTCGATGTGCCCGCCGAATTCGTCGATGATGGCGCGGGCCATCGTCTCCAGCGAGACCCCTGCCATCTCGATCTCCACGCCGACCCGGCGCCGGGCCCCCTCGGGGGTCCGGGTCCACGGCAGTGGCAGAAACGAAGTGGCGGACATGCGGCGGCTCTCCTGGCGGCGCTGATCGGCCGGGCTGTCCGGGCATGGTAGCGCGTTGCGCCACGAGCGCACGCCCCGGTGTACGCGGGCGGGGGCAGGCAGTACGATAAGCCCCTTCGCAACCCTGTGTCCCCGGTGTCCCGCATGGACCGTATCTATTTGCGCGATCTCGAAATCCCCGCCGTGGTCGGCGTGTACGACTGGGAACAGCGCATGCAGCGCCCGCTGCGCTTCGATATCGAGCTGGCGGCGGATACTCGCGTGGCCGCCCACTCCGGCGAGATCGAAGACACGGTCGACTACGAGGCCGTGGCCAACGCGGTGCGGGCCATCGTGACCCGCGAACCCCACATCCTGCTCGAATCCCTCGCCGAGGAGATCGCCGAGACCCTGATGGCGCAGTTCGGTTCGCCGTGGCTGCGCATCACCCTGGGCAAACCGGGCGCGGTCGCCGGGGTGCGCGAGGTTGGCATCACCATCGAACGCGGGTCGCTCGCTACTGACTGACCCCGGCGAGCGGCGCCGGCCCGGTCGGCGGAACGTCTCCCCGCGTCCGGCTTCTCTGTCCCCGTACTCCTTTTTGTAACGCCTTTCCCTCGGGGCGCCCGTTCTGGTGGCATCCCCGGCTCTTCCTGCCCTCTTCTGGTGCGCCTGCACCTTGTGATTGCACCCGTTCGTGGCAATCACCCGTGGTTTGCCCGCAACAGCGTTGCATAAAACCGGATTTTGCCCCGTTTCACGTTTCTGGCACGCCCCCTGCAAGGAACGGGTGTCGACAAGCAGCGACATCCAGAAAACACGCAGAGGGAGTCAATCAATGAAGAAATTCGCTTATTCCGCCGTCGCCACCGCGATCCTGGCCGTCGGGTCCACCGGGGGTGTCGTCTTTACTTCCAGCGCGGCCGCCGAGGTGTCAGTCAATATCGGCGTGGTTTCCAATTACTTTTTCCGCGGCTTCTCCGAGACCGATGATGGCGCTGCCATTCAGGGCGGCGTTGATTACGAGCACGCCTCCGGTTTTTACGCCGGAACCTGGACCTCCAATGTCGACTTCGGAGATTCGACCAGCTACGAGCTGGATCTGTACGCCGGGTACGCCGATGAGTTCGATAACGGTTTTGGCTATGACGTCGGTTATATCTATTACGCCTACCCCGATGCCCGTGATGAGGACGGATCGCTGAGTGCCGATTTCGGTGAAGTGTACGGCGAGGTGAGCTTCGATACCGGACCGGTCGGTCTGTACGGCGGTCTGGCCTGGGTCGTCAACGACAGCGACGACTCGGCCCTGGAAGACGATGATCGTTATTACTACGCCGGGCTCGAGGTGCCCTTCGCCGAGGTCTACGCGATGGATTTTCTCGTCGGGCGTACTGACTTTGATGATTCCGATGCTGACAACTACACCCATTACACCGCCAGTCTGACGCGGGATGCCGCCGAATTCGGCGAGTTCAGCTTCAATCTCGAGTACGAGGACGAGTTCGACAAGGACGTGAAGGCGTGGGTGGGCTGGTCCACCAGCTTCTGAATCGTTCATTCCTCCATTGCTGAAACACGCGGTCCCTCGTTTGTGGGGCGCTCAAGGAGTCTGACATGAAAATGATTACTGCCGTGATCAAGCCGTTCAAGCTTGATGATGTGCGCGAAGCGATGTCCGAGATCGGTGTGCAGGGCATCACCATGACCGAAGTCAAGGGTTTCGGTCGTCAGCGCGGTCACACCGAACTTTACCGTGGTGCCGAATACGTCGTGGACTTTCTGCCCAAGGTCAAGCTGGAGGTCGCGGTGGATGACAGCCTGGTCGACCAGGTGATCGAAGCCGTTTCGAAGGCGGCGAGCACGGGCAAGATCGGTGACGGAAAGATCTTTGTCTCGCCGGTCGAGCAGGTCCTGCGAATCCGCACGGGTGAAACCGGAACCGAAGCGCTCTGAGCGCCCATCTCGGTCATTATTAGATGAGGTAATCCGAAAATGGATATCGAACAGCAAGTCGTCGAGGTGGCCTACGCCCTTGACACCTTTTATTTCCTGATGGCCGGCGCGCTGGTCATGTGGATGGCCGCGGGCTTTACCATGCTCGAGGCCGGCATGGTGCGCACCAAGAGCGTGGCCGAGATCCTCACCAAGAACATCTCCCTTTATTCCATCGCCTCGGTCATGTACATGCTGATTGGCTACAACATCATGTACAGCGACGGGCTCACCTCGTTGATCCCGGGCCTGGGCTTCTTTATCACCGGTGACAACGCCGTGTCCGAGGTGCTGGGCAGCGGTGGCGATATCTACTACTCCGACCGCGCGGACTTCTTCTTCCAGGTGGTGTTCGTGGCGACCGCGATGTCGATTGTGTCCGGTGCGGTGGCCGAACGCATGAAGCTGTGGGCCTTCCTCGCCTTCGCCGTAGTCCTGACCGGCGTGATCTACCCGATCCAGGGCTTCTGGAGCTGGGGTGGCGGTATGCTGGACCAGATCGGCTATCTCGACTACGCCGGCTCGGGCATCGTCCACTTCACCGGTGCCGTCGCTGCGCTGGCCGGCGTCCTGCTGCTGGGGGCGCGCAAGGGCAAGTACGGCAAGGACGGCCGGATCAACGCGATCCCGGGCTCCAGCATGCCGCTGGCGACCCTGGGTGTGCTGATCCTGTGGCTGGGCTGGTTCGGTTTCAACGGCGGCTCCGAGCTCAAGGTGTCCGACGTTGAATCTGCGAACGCCGTGGCGGCCGTGTTCACCAACACCAACCTGGCCGCAGCCGGGGGCGTGATTGCCGCGCTGATCACCACTCGCCTGATGTTCGGCAAGGCCGATCTGACCATGGCCCTGAACGGTGCGATCGCCGGTCTGGTGTCGATCACGGCCGAGCCGATGATGCCCAGCCCGCTGCTGGCGACCTTCATCGGTGCCGTGGGTGGTGTGATCGTGGTGTTCTCCATCGTCGCGCTGGACAAGGTCAAGATCGATGACCCGGTGGGTGCCATCTCGGCCCACGGCACGGCCGGCATCTGGGGTGTCCTCGCGGTGCTGCTGTCCAACCCGGATGCGACCTTCGTGGCGCAGATCGCGGGTCTGGCGGCGATCTTCGTCTTCGTCTTCCTCGCCAGCCTGCTGGTGTGGTTCATCCTCAAGATGGCCATGGGCATCCGCCTGGGCGAAGAGGAAGAAGAGCTGGGCGCCGACGTGACCGAATGCGGCCTCGAGGCCTACCCCGAGTTCACGAACAAGTAACGCGAAACCCATAGCCTGTACGCAGGCTGGACGGGGCCGGAAGGCCGGCCCCGCAACTTGTCTCCTCCGACGCCGACAGCACGGTCTCTCCCGGGACCCGGAAGTTGGCCTTCAGGGCGCCCTCGCGGCGCCCTCTTTTTTGTGACCGGCAGCACCCGCCATCTGTCATGTCCTCCCGGTATTGCGGGTAAGTTGACATTTGTGAGTGCTATCTTTTCAGAAGTTGCCCTGTGGCAAAAAGGCGTCCATATTAAGGGGGTTTGGCGGGCAGGAAGCTCTCCCTCGATTCCCGAGGATTGCAGCCGCGGGAGGCGCAAAATGCCATGAAACTCCAGCTTTCCACTTCGGGGCGCGCGGCTCCGGGCGCGTGGCTGATCCGGCCGGATCGGGACTGGCGTCACAAGACTGGCTGGCGGATCGCGCTTGTGATGCTTGTTCTGACCGCGGCTCTCGCGCTGCCGGTCGTGCTGGCTCTGGCCCTCAATCCATGGATCGTTCGGGACTCCCCTCCGGACGGGGGGACAGCCGTGGTGCAGCTCGCGGCCCTGATCCTCGCGTTGCTGGTGATCCTGACCCTGCCGCTGCTTGCCTATCGTTACCTTGTCAGGCCGCTGTTCCACCTGCGGCACTGGGCGCAGCGGGTTCGAGGCGGCAACCTGGCTGCCCGTATCCCGACTCCGCAGCGTGGGGAGTTCGATGAGCTGGCGCGTGACGTGAATGGCCTGACAGAACGGCTCGAACGACTCACGCGCGACATGCGCGAGGAGGTTCGGACCCAGACCGAACGGCTGGAACAGAAGTCGCGCAGCCTCCAGATCCTTTACGAGGTCGCCAGCAGCATCAACACGTCCCGCGATCTGGACGAGCTGCTTGCCCGTTTTCTTGCCCGTACCCAGGAGACCCTGGGCGCGGCCGCAGCCACCGCGCGGCTGGTCACGCCGGACGGGCAGATGCGCCTGGTCGCGAACATCGGATTCCGCCGCGACGAGCGGCAGTGCCGGCACCTGCTGCCGCTGGGCCGGTGCCTGTGCGGCCAGGTCGCCAGCGATGGAGGCATGGAGGTGCAGGAGGGCGTGCGCGACTGCGGCCGGATCGAAGGCGGTGAATATGACGATTCGCTGTCGATGATGGCCGTGTCCCTGCAGCACCAGGGACGCACCCTCGGGGTCTACAGCCTGTTTTTCGAGCAGCCCCCCGGAGAGCTTTCGGAGGACATGCGTGGCCTGTTGACCAGCATCGGGCAGCACCTGGGCATGGCGATCGAGAAGTCCCGTCTGGACGAGCAGGCACGGCGCGGCGAGGTCATGGAGGAACGCGCCCGCATGTCGCACGAACTGCATGATTCGCTGGCGCAGACCCTGGCCAGCCTGCGTTTCCGGGTCGGAGCGCTGAATGAATCGCTGCCCGCGGACAGTCCGGACCAGGTGCGGCGGGAAGCGGATTCGCTCTGGCGCAGCCTTGATCAGGCCAATCAGGAATTGCGCGAGTTGATCCGTCATTTCCGGGCCCCGCCTGTCAGCCATCACGGACTGGATGTGGACATCGATCCGCTTATCGCACGTTTTCGCGAGGAAACGGGTGTGAACACCTTCGTGCAGAAGGACTGGGACGGTCGGCGGATGCCCGAGTCGATGGAAACCGAGGTTCTGCGGATCGTGCAGGAGGCACTGTGCAATGCCGGCAAGCATGCCGAGCCCCGGAACGTGCGGGTGCTCCTGCGCAGCGACTCCGCCCATCGCGTCGTGGTGATGATCGAGGACGACGGGCGGGGTGCCGACCTGGGTTCGTGCACCGCCGGAGAAGGCGAGCACATCGGCTTCAATGTGATGCAAAGGCGCGCGGAACGGATCGGCGCGGATCTGCGCATCGAAAGCGAGCCGGGCGAGGGGACGCGGGTGAGTCTGAGCGTTCCCTATCCCGAGGATCGGGCCGTCTCATTCATTCCCCGGGGACAGGGCGATGACGAAACACGTATTGCTGATCGATGACCATGCGCTGTTCCGCGAGGGACTGCAGGAACTGCTGACCCGTCGGGGGGTCGATACCGTGACCACCGCAGCCGATGGTGAGACTGGCATCGAACTGGCGGCACGCGAGCGGCCCGATATCGTTCTGCTGGACATCCGCATGTCGGGAATGCAGGGGCCGGATGTCCTGCGGCAGCTCCGGCGCGCGGGTCTGGCCATGCCGGTGGTGATGCTGACGACCAGTCACGAGGAAGGCGACCTGGTGGAATGCCTGCGCAACGGCGCTCAGGGTTACCTGCTGAAGGACATGGATCCGGACGATCTGACAGGGGCGCTGGAGGACATCCTCGGGGGGCAGACCGTGGTGGCTCCCCGCCTCGCGCAGCTGCTGGCCAGGGTGGTGCAGGGGCAGCCCGATCAGGAAGAAGACCTCGATCCCTTTGCGCGCCTGACTCCGCGCGAATTCGAGATCCTGGGCCTGCTGGCGGAAGGGCGCAGCAACAAGGTGATCGCGCAGAAACTGGGGATCTCCGACGGTACCGTGAAACTGCACGTCAAGGCGATCCTGCGCAAGCTGGGGCTGA
This sequence comes from Thioalkalivibrio halophilus, assembly GCF_001995255.1. Classification (GTDB taxonomy): domain Bacteria; phylum Pseudomonadota; class Gammaproteobacteria; order Ectothiorhodospirales; family Ectothiorhodospiraceae; genus Thioalkalivibrio; species Thioalkalivibrio halophilus. Next base: position 39,996 of record NZ_MUZR01000006.1, read on the forward strand.
ACTCGCGGGTGGAGGCCGCGGTGCTGGCGGTTCAGCATGGTCTGCCCCGCAGGGAGCCAGCGGGCGAGGTCTCGCGGGGAGATTGAGCGAAGGGTGGATCAGGCGTAGTGCTTGTTCCCAGAACGCCGACGTCCGGCGCGCTGGACCACCACCCCGATCACCGCCTGACGATCCGCCAGTTCCAGTCGGCGCTGATCCTCCTGCAGCGCCTGCAGGTACCAGGCGTCGTCCTCCATGATCAGCTGGCGCAGCAGATATTCGTCGTCGTGCCGGGCAACCACGAAACTGCCGTTCTCGATTGCGCCCGACGGATCCACGATCACGATCACCCCGTGCTCGAATTCCGGTGCCATGCTGTTGCCCAGCACGCGCAGGGCGAAGGGCTCCGCACTGGAGCAGCCGCTTCCCATGCCCGCCGGGTCCATCGCCGGGTTCGGCCTCGACTGTTGCGGCATACGGGGTCTCCTCTGGTGGTGGCGGGGAGAGTGGGCGGGGTTCAGCCGGCCTGCTCGGCCGTTCCGGTCGCGCCGCGGGTCTCCGGGGTGGTGCACGAGGCGAACAGGCTCCCCCGGGTGGGCGGCGCATCCGGCCGGAACCACTGCAGCCGCTGCTGCAGGGCCACCACGCTGCCCACGATGATGAGAGTGGGCGGCTGGACCTCTTCCCCTTTAACGATGTCCGGGAGGGTCTCCAGGGTACCCACCAGCACGCGCTGATTCTGGGTGGTGCCCTGTTCCACCAGCGCGGCGGGGGTGGAGGCAGGCAGGCCGTGGGCGGCCATTTCCCGGCAGATGATGGGCAGCCCCGATAGCCCCATGTAGAACACCACGGTCTGGTGCGGCTGGGCCAGCATGTCCCAGTTGAGGTCGATGGTCCCGTCCTGCAGATGTCCGGTCGCAAAGACCAGCGCCTGGGCGTGATCGCGGTGGGTGAGGGGGATCCCGGCGAACGAGGCGCAGCCGGCCGCGGCGGTGATCCCGGGCACCAGCTGGAACGGGATCCCGTGCTGCATCAGGCGGTCCACTTCTTCGCCCCCGCGGCCGAAGATGAACGGGTCGCCGCCCTTGAGTCGCAATACCCGCTTGCCTTCCTGTGCCAGCCGGATCAGCAGGTCGTTGATGTCCCCCTGTGGCAGCGTGTGGTGGTTGCGTTTCTTGCCGGCGTAGATCCGTTCGGCGTCACGGCGCACCAGTTCCAGGATCGCCGGGGAGACCAGGTTGTCGTATACCACCACGTCGGCCCGCTGCATCAGACGCAGCGCGCGGAAGGTCAGCAGGTCCGGGTCGCCGGGGCCGGCGCCGACCAGGAAGACCTCGCCACCGGTGTCGCGGGCGTCCACGCCCGCGTCCAGGGCTTTGTCCAGGGTCTCGCCGGCGGCCCGCTCACGCCCGGAAAGAAAGAGTTCCATCACCGGGCCCTCCAGAACCCGTTCCCAGAAGCGCCGGCGCAGCTCGGTATTCGGGATGCAGCGCTTTGCGCGTTCGCGAAACCCCTCGACCAGGGTCGCCAGGCGGCCGTAGGAGGCCGGAACCAGGCTTTCGATGCGCGCGCGCAACAGCCGCGCGAGTACCGGTGAGGTCCCGCCGGTGGAGATGGCGATCTGCAGGGGCGAGCGGTCGACCATGGCGGGCGTGATGAAGCTGCACAGGTCCGGCTGGTCGACCACGTTCACCGCGATGCCGTGCTGCTGGCCGCATTGCGAGACCCGACGGTTGACTTCCTGGTCATCGGTGGCGGCCACCACCAGCACCCGCCCATGAATATCGTCTTCGCGGAAGCCGCGCTCGACATGCTCGATCTCTCCGCGGGACTGCAGTGCGGTCAGTTCCAGACACAGCTCCGGCGAGACCACCGTGACCCGGCCGCCGGCCTTGCGCAGCAGATCGATTTTGCGGGCCGCCACTACCCCGCCCCCGACCACCAGACAGGAGCGGTCACGGATGCGCATGAAAATCGGAAAAAAGTCCATTGGTGCGGTCCCCGCTCGTGTCAGCCGTTGCCGGCCTGCGGCAGCCGGTCCTCGAGTTCGCCATCCATGTCCAGTTCCACCAGTTCTTCGAAGCCCCCGACGTGGTCTTCGCCGAAATAGATCTGCGGAACCTCGGTCTGCCCGGTGATCCGTTCCAGTTTCGCGAGCGATTCGGGCGTGTCCGCGATCTCGATCTTTTCCAGTTGCTCCGTCAGTCCGCGCCGTTCCAGCAGGCGTTCGGCACGCTCGCAATAGGGGCAGTCGCTGCGGTAATACATCCGTATGGCGGTCATCATCGAACCTCGTGCGCGTGGGAGGGCTGGACGGCGCCATCGGGCCTCAGCCGTCGAGCAGCTCCAGTTCGTCGGGGTCGAAGCCGGCCTGCGCGTACCAGTAGCGGGCTGCTTCCGGGTCGGGGTCCACGCCTTCCCCCCGGGCATACAGCATCGCGAGGGTGGTCCGGGAGCCGGCCAGGCCCTGGCGGGCGGCCCGTTCGAGCCAGAGCACGGCCTGCTGTGGGTCCTGTTTCACGCATTCCCCGGAAAGAAACATGAAGCCCAGGCCGTGCTGGGCGAGCGGATCGCCCTGTTCGGCGGCTGCCCGCATCCAGTGGAAGGCCGCGTCCGGTCGGGCCACGCCGGCCAGGCCGGTCTGGTGCATGATTGCGACGCGATACTGGGCTTCCGGGTGGCCGGACTCCGCCAGCGGCAGGAGCAGGCCCATCGCGCGCGAGAACTCTCGGGCTTCAAACGCCGCGATACCGCTGCGCAGCGCCATCGCGGTGTCGTCATCGCTGTGGGTCATGGGTGCGCGCACTCGCCTGGACGGGTGGGTGGCCGGGCCCTCGACACGGGCAGGCCCGTTCAAGTGTTCGCCTCGAATGATCGCGCAAAGCCGCGGGGCCGTAACCCTCTCAATAGGGGTATATGCTGCCTGCCCGGGCATGGATATTCTCGCGTTTGCGGGGTGCGCCCCGACAACCCGATCTCAGGCTCCACGACAGGTTGCCCATGCGCGAAGCCGCGAACGTCTCCCCCGATCCCGCAGCCGTGATGCGCGGCTGCATCCAGAAAGTTGCCACCGGTCCCGAACTGAGCAAGGACCTCTCGCGTGACGAAGCCCGGGCCGCCATGCAGGCGATCCTGGAGGGTCACGTGGACCCGGTGCAGGCGGCGGTCTTCCTGATCGGCCTGCGGATGAAGCGTGAGACCCTGGAGGAGAGCGAAGGGGTGCTGCAGGCGTTGCGCGACCACGCCACCACGGCCGTGGCCGACGTGGACCACCTGATCGATATCGCCGACCCATACGACGGCCATGTCCGCGGCCTGCCCGCGACGGCCTTTCTGCCCGCGGTGCTGGCGGCCTGTGGTCAGCCGGCTGTGTGTCACGGTATCGAATCCATTGGCCCCAAGTTCGGTGCTACTCCGCGGATGGTCCTGCGCGCGGCCGGTGTCGACACCGATCTTTCGCCGCAGGCGGCCGCCGCGCGCATTGCCCGGGAGGACATCGGCTGGGCCTACGTCGACATGCATGCGTTCTGCCCCGGACTGCATGCGCTCACCGATCTGCGCAACCTGATCATCAAGCGCAACACCCTGACCACGGTCGAGAATCTGGTCGGCCCCGTACGTGCCCGCGGGCGCACCCACATCATGGTCGGCTACGTGCACAAGGCCTATCCCCCTGTCTATGCGCATCTTGCGCGTTACTCCGGCTTCGCTTCGGGGCTGGTGGTGCGCGGGGGCGAAGGGGGGGTGATTCCATCGTTGCAGCAGCCGGGGCGTGCATTTCTGTATCGCGACGGTGGTCCGGAGCGGGAGCTGGCGCTGGACCCGGCCGCGCTCGGCATCCGGGCCGAAAGTCGGGCCGTGCCCCTCCCGTCCGGGATCGTCTCCACCGAGGCGGGCAACGGCGCCCAGCCACAGGCCGACGGCCGGGAGGTCGCGCCGGAGGCAGCCCGGGCGGGGCTGGCGGCGTTGCGCGGCGAATCCGGGCCGATGCGTGACAGTCTCATCTACGCCGGCGCGCTTGCGCTGCACCACCTCGGGGCCGAGGACGACATGAATTCGGCCGCGGAGCGCGTGCGGCAGGTGCTGGACGACGGATCGGCCCTGGTCCGATTCGCGGGGTGAGCCGCACATCCGGGGTTGCCCCGGCATGCGGACCCAGTATTCAACGGGAGAAAAGGAGAGATCATGGACAAGCAGACCTATCACGAGGCGAGCAAGCGCATGGAGAGTCTTGGTGTGGACCCGGACTACATCATCGGCTGGCAGACCGGCTTCCTGCGCAGCCCCAGGCTGGAAGAGCAGCGGGTAACGCCGCCCTACGACGCGGGATACCAGGATGGCCTGGAGGGCAAGACCGACGGCCACGGGAGCTGGGTCAAGCAGTAATGCCCGTGCCCGGGGCGGCGTGATGCCGCCGCCCCGGAGGGGCACGGTGAAGGGGCCACCCTACGGATCGGCGCCGGCCCCGGCTGCCGAGGGCAGCAGGGACTCCAGCGCCGGTACGAAGGCCTCAACCGCTTCCGGGCCTTCGGTGGCCATGACCTGGTCGATGGCCCATTGTCGATTGTGCGGGCCCAGGGCCTCGCTGACATGCACGGCAAAGGCCCGCCACAGGCTGAAGCCCGGGCCTTCGTCGATATCGTAGCGGCACTCGGCATATTCATCGCTGCGCCGGTTGATCCGGTTAACAAAGGCCTCGCGCACACCGTCCACCGGGCCCGGAATGCGGTCCGGCCCGGCCCGTAGCTCCGCCACGTTTTCCTCGAGGATTGCCGCCAGGCGCAGCGCCATCGCGGTGATCAGCCGGCCGCGTTCTTCCTGCGACAGGCGTTCTCCGAGACGACGGTCGGTCAGGTGCAGCAGAAAGATGGCGAACTCCTGGATCAGCTGCAGGCGCTGCTCCTGGGTGCGGGTCTCGAAGTCCGCGTTTTCCAGGTTGAGCACGCCGTTGCAGGCGGTCCTCCACGCGTTGGATGCGGCTGCGCTGGCGATGTCTTCCGTGGTTCGCGGCCGTTCGTCCTGTTTCCAGCGCTTGCGCAGGCGCAGGCTCATGCCGGCAGCCCCAGCCGTTGGCGCACTCCCTCCCACAGATCCAGCCGGTCCTGAATGGCGGCTCGGGCGGCATCGCGCGCCTGTGCCAGTCGCTCGAGCGAGTCACCGCACAGCGCCTCGACCAGGCGCAGCGACAGCGGGCCGTGGAAATCCTCGTCCAGGTGGATGTGGCGCTGCAGGTAGAGGTGAAACATGGGTGCGTTTTGTTCGTCGATCTGCATGCGGGCGAGAAACTGCCGGAACATGCCGGGGATGACGTGTTCGCGGCCCAGTGCCAGCGCCGCGGCAACCTCGTGCGATCGGCCTCTTTCGATGCGCGCGAAGGTGCGGCGGACGAACTCGGCGGAGGGGGCGGGTGCGATCCCGGCATTCAGTGCCGCATCAATGCCCTGTTCGGCTGCCAGGGCCACGAACCGGCGGGCGGGGTCGGGGTCGGCCCCGACCTCTTCCATGGCGGCGCAATACAGCTCGAAGTGGCTCAGATGGAGGTCCTGCCCGTCGGGGGCGGGGATCCGGTCGGACTCTTCTTCCAGGACCAGTTCGTTGATGAAGCGGCATACCGAGGCATCCGCCCCGGGGGTCCAGGGATAGCGAATCGGCGCGACCTGCTGCTGGAGGAATTTGATCAGGGACATGAAGTCCCAGACCGGGTAGACGTGGCATTCCATGAATCCGCGCAGATCACGCAGATCACGCAGGGCGTAGACCGGGTGTTCTTCCAGCTCGCGTTGCAGCGGGGCCAGGCTGTCCAGGCCCAGCTCCGGGGGCGATGCGGGGTTGAAAGATTGCGCGTTGGCCGTCATGGGTGTCTCGCCGCCCCGGGGCATGCACGGGTGCATGACCCGGGCTGCCATCCGTGCGGGTGACGGGTCAGCGGTGCGAGCCCTTTTCTTCGTGGGCCATCTCGACCAGATCCATGGCGACGTCGCGGAACCGCTGGCGGTAGTTGTGCAGCGGGTGGCCTTCCTCGGCGAGATAATACTCCTCCGGGGTGACGCCATGGGCGTGCTCGTATTCGATGAACTTTTTCTGCATGTCCAGCAGTTTCTGGATCTGTTCCTGCTTTTTGCTCATGGGGTGGTCTCCATCCGGGGGGTGGGTGAGGATCCGCCGGCAATATAGCACCGCCATTCGGTCGCTCTTACCCCTCTTTGGGGGTAGTCCGGCAGGGTCGGCCGGCGGTTCCGAAAACACCTCAGTGCATGGCCGGCGACGAATGCACCGGGGCCACGTCCTTGTGGCCGTCGAACAGGCCGCAGCCCATCAGCCGCTCGGGACCCAGGCCCTCGCGCTGCAGGCGCAGGGAGGCGAGCGGGTCGAGATCGGCCACCAGGAGCCGCCGCGTGAACAGCGCCCCATACGGGGTCTGCAGCTGATGACTGCGACCGCACAGCAGCTTGGAGATCGGCACGCCCATGGCGCTCAGCGATGCCGCGACCTCCGCGAGGAAGGCATCTTCGTCCTGATCCGGGCGGGCGATGACATGCCGGGCCATCAGGGCCGGTTGTGCCCGTAACGGCACGATCGTGAACTCCCCGATCTTCAGGGGCGCCGATCCCAGATCCAGTCGGGTCCCCCGGATCTCCCGGGCTTGCTCCACCCGGGTGCGCGGCAGGCGCAGGCGCAGGCGGGTGCGTCGCGACAGCGGAATGGTCGCCTCCGGTCGTTGCCAGCCGTTGCCGGATTCGGCCCCGTGGATCAAATGAATGCCGGCCCGGGGTTCGTCCTGCAGCCAGGGCAGGAGTGCGCAGATCTGCTGCGACAGCGCATGCGCGTGGTCCAGCGGCAGTGCCGGGCAGTGCACGCGGAACGCGAGATCCACCGTGTCTTCGGCCTGCTCCGGTGTGGTGGCGGGGGTGTCGTCCCAGAACATGTTCGGTGTGCCTCCGGGGAACGGGTTCAGGTGCCGGGCACGCGGCGGGCAAACCGCGCCCGCAGGAGCAGGCGCTGCCGGCTCCCGGCGAACGAGTCGTAGGTGAAACCGGTGCGTGCATGCAGCACGTTATTGCAGACCACACCCTCGCCGGGAGCCAGTCGGTGACGCAGCACCCCGGGCCCCTCGGCCTCCAGGATCTCGCGGATGCGTCCGGCCGCGGCGCGGGTCGTCGGGTCGTCACGCCACTCGATGCTGCGGGTACGGGCGGTGTAGCGCATGTGCAGCCGGCCGGATGCGGGATCCACGCTGAAGACGGGACCGGTGGCGGCCGGTCGCAGGGTCCGCCCGTCCTGCACGTTGGCGGGGATGGTCAGGGCCCGGGGATGGCAGAGGGCGGTGATCCATTCCGGATTCTCGTCGCGCAGGCGGATGTACAGCAGCTCCGGATCCAGAAACAGGTTCTCGCCACCGCTGGGGGCATCGGACACGCAATGCAGGAGCATCGCCCGAATGCGCCGATCCGGCGGATTGTAATAGCCATCGCAATGCCAGCTGAGGGGCCGGTTGCTGTACGGGATATATCCGGCCCGACGCCCATCGTCGCAGACCTGAAGGGCACTGATCCCGTCCCCGTCCGCGCATTCGTGGGGATCCGGCCGGGTGAATCCCAGGGCGCCGCAGAGGGCGGCGAATCTTTCGCGGTCCAGTGCCGCCGCCCCGGAGGGGCAGCGATAGAACGCCAGGTTGTGTTGCCGAATCCGCTCGCACAGGGCCTCCAGCTCCGCGGCCGTGGGGCGCGCCGGATCGTTCAGTTCCACGGTCAGGTCGGCGGGACCGGGGGTCCCGCAGGCAAGGCGCCGCGCGCGCCATGCCCGCCAGGATTCGTCGGCCTGCAGGTCGAATGGCGAGGCGCAGGTGGATGCACGGACAGGGGCGTTCATGGATGGACGGCCTCCGGGGTTCCGGGCCCGCCGTGCCGGTCAATGCGGGGCGGGCCATACGGCTTCCAGTGTAGGGGTGCCCGGTATACCCACAACCATTCTTTGGGGGTATCCCGGGAGCCTGTGGCCACACCGCGACGGAATGCGGTTTCCGCGACCCGAGCATCAATTTCGCGCGGATGGGGCCGGGCTTCTGACCCTGCCACAGGGGATAGTCGCGGGCTTGCGCGTACCCCCCAACAGCAGGATGTCCAGCGCCGCGGTGCCGGCCTAGAGTTTGCGGCGAAGGACGGGGTCGCCGCCCGCCAGAGGGCGCCGGCCCATCGCAAAAACAACCTCGGGCAGGGGAGCGGCGCCGGCTCCGTCAGGGATCACGTGATCGTGGCGGCGTTACCGGCGCACGAGCCCCGCGCAAGCGGCACCCCGGCAAGGAGTATTGTCATGGCCAAGAATCACCATCCCACTCCCATGCTCGATGAGCTCGAGAACGGTCCGTGGCCGAGCTTCATCTCCGGCATCAAGAACCTGCGCGACCGGCATCCCGACGACCGCATCCAGGGCATGAGCAATGACCTGCTGGGGCAGCTCGAGCATTCCTACGAGACCCGGAAGGGTTACTGGAAGGGCGGCACGGTCTCGGTGTTCGGGTATGGCTCCGGGATCATCCCGCGGTTCTCCGAAGTCGGTCATGCGTTTCCGAGCTCGAAGGAGTTCCACACCGTGCGCGTGCAGCCGCCGGCGGGCAACTTCTACACCACCGATATCCTGCGCCAGCTCGCGGACTCCTGGGAAAAGTACGGTTCCGGCCTGGTGACCTTCCATGGCCAGACCGGCAACGCGATGTTCATCGGCGTGGACACCGACAACACCCAGGCCTTCTTCGACGAGATCAACGAATACGGGTTTGACCTCGGCGGTGCCGGGCCTTGCGTGCGCACCGGCATGTCCTGCGTGGGGGCCGCGCGCTGCGAGCAGTCCTGCGCCAACGAACAGCGCATCCACCGCACCCTGCTGAACCGGTTTACCGACGACGTGCACCGTCCGTCGCTGCCGTACAAGTTCAAGTTCAAGGTCTCCGGCTGCCCGAACGACTGTGTCAACGCCATCGAACGTTCCGATTTCGCGGTCATCGGCACCTGGCGTGACGAGATGAAGATCGACCAGGACAAGGTCCGCGAATTCATCCAGGAGAAGGGACGTGCCGAGGTCATCGACAACGTCACCACCCGTTGCCCGACTGGCTGCATGACCCTGCATGACGACGACACCCTGGAGGTCGAGGACAAGGACTGCGTGCGCTGCATGCACTGCCTGAACGTGATGCACACCGCCCTTTCGCCGGGTGACGAGCGCGGGGTCACCATCCTCCTGGGGGGCAAGCGCACGCTCAAGATCGGCGACCTGATGGGCACGGTGATCGTGCCCTTCATGAAGCTCGATACCGACGAGGACTACGCGCAGCTCACCGAACTGGCCGAAAACATCATCGATTTCTGGGCCGAGAACGGTCTGGAGCACGAGCGTTGCGGCGAGATGATCGAGCGCATTGGCCTGATGAACTTCCTCAAGGAGCTCGGCATTCCCGCCGACCCGAACATGGTCAATCACCCGCGCCAGAGTTCCTACGTGCGCCTCGACGGCTTTGACGAGGCGGCCGAGGAGCAGCTGCGTCGCAGGATGGAACAGCGGGAACAGGCGGCGGCCGGCCAGTAGGTCGACGGTCTCCCGAGACTCCCCCCGAAATCGCTAGCAAGGCTGGAGCAGAACATGGCACAGGCACAGGAAATGCGTTCCCCCATCGAGTCCGGGTGCCCGGACGGATTCCAGTACATGCATCCGGTGATGCGCCGGAACTTCGGCATGTGGGATCACCACGACCATCCCGCGCCGGGCGTGCTGTATCACGAGTCCGAGACCGGCGAGGGTATCTGGACCGTCCGCGCCGGTACCCAGCGCATCCTCGACGTGTTCACCCTGCGCACGCTCTGTGACATCGGTGACCAGTACGGCGACGGCTACGTGCGTTTCACCACGCGTTCCAACATCGAATACATGGTGGATTCCGAGGCCAAGGTCGAGCCGCTGGTGAAGGCCCTGGAGGACGCCGGTTTCGTGGTCGGCGGCACCCAGAACTCGGTCACGATGATCTCGCATACTCAGGGATGGCTGCACTGCGACATCCCGGGGACCGACGCCTCCGGCGTGGTCAAGGCGATGATGGACGAACTGATCGACGAGTTCCGCAACACGAATATGCCCAATCGGGTGCACATGACCACCTCCTGCTGCCAGATCAACTGCGGCGGCCAGGGCGACATCGCGATCAACGTGCAGCACACCAAGCCGCCGAAGATCAACCACGACCTGGTCGCCAATGTCTGCGAACGCCCCTCGGTAGTCGCGCGCTGCCCGGTGGCGGCGATCCGCCCGGCGGTCGTCAACGGCAAGCCGTCGCTGGAAGTCGACGAGCAGAAATGCATGTGCTGCGGCGCCTGCTTCCCGCCGTGCCCGCCGATGCAGATCAACGACGCCGAACACACCAAGCTGTCGATCTGGGTGGGCGGCAATCACTCGAATGCGCGCGGCAAGCCGACCTTCCAGAAGCTGGTGGCCTCCGGCATCCCGAACAACCCGCCGCGCTGGCCCGAGGCCACCGCGATCGTCAAGCGCATCCTCCGGACCTATCAGGAAGACGGCCGCGACTGGGAGCGCATCAACGACTGGATCGAGCGTATCGGCTGGCCGGAGTTCTTCAACAAGACGGGGCTGCCGTTCACCCGCTATCACGTGGACAACTGGCGCGGTTCGCGCAACAGCCTCAACGCGTCCGCCCATATCCGCCAGTAGCCCGCACGGGCTCCACCTTCGGCCTGACAACATAAAGGGCAGAGCATGAAATACGCGATCCTGGTCAACGAAGGCCCGTATCAGCATCAGGCGTCCGATACGGCCTATCAGTTCTGCAAGGCCGCGATTGAACGCGGGCACGAGGTCTTTCGCGCCTTCTTCTATCACGACGGCGTGCACAACGGCTCCCGTTTCCCGGTGCCGCCGCAGGACGATCGCAACATCCCGGTGCAGTGGTCCGAGCTCGCCGCGGCCCACGACATCGACCTGGTGGTCTGCATCGCCGCTGCGCAGCGCCGCGGCATCCTCGACGAGGGCGAGGCGCAGCGTCAGGGCAAGGATGGCGACAACATCGCGCCCGGATTCCGCATCTCCGGTCTCGGCCAGTTGATCGAGGCCGGGATCCAGTGCGACCGGCTCCTGGTGTTCGGGGACTGAGAGTCGTCCGCAGCGCGTGCGGCCGGCAGGGCCGCGCCCAACCAATCGTCTGACAAAGGTGGGAAACGATGTCCGAACCCTGGGAAGAAGAAGGCCCCGGTGAAATCAGGAAGTTCATGTACGTCAATCGCAAGGCGCCGTACGGAACCATCTATGCGCTGGAATCCCTGGAGGTGGTGCTGATCGCCGCCGCGTTCGAGCAGGACGTCAGCATGGTGTTCATGGATGACGGCGTCTTTCAGATCAAGAAGGGGCAGGACACCGGGCAGATCGGCATGAAGAACTTTTCGCCGACCTACCGCGCGCTGGAGGGCTATGACGTGGAAAAGCTCTATGTCGAAGCCGAGTCGCTCTCCGAGCGAGGCCTGTCCGAAGACGATCTGCTGGTGCCGGTCGAGGTGATGTCGCGGGACGCGATCGCCCGATTGATGGACGAGCAGGACGTGATCCTGAGCTTCTAGGAGACCCCTGAAGATGCTGCATACCGTGAACAAGTCGCCCTTCGAACGGAACACGCTCAACGCCTGCCTGGGTCACGCGCTGCCGGATTCGGCGGTCCTGCTGATCGAGGACGGGGTGCTGGCGGCCGTACAGGGAACCGCCCACGAGACCGAGATGCGCAAGGCACTCGAACAACATTCGGTGTCCGTGCTCGGCCCCGACCTGAGCGCCCGGGGGCTGTCCCCGGAGCAGGTCATTCCCGGCATCAATGTGGTTGATTACGCCGGGTTCGTCGAGCTGACCGAAAACCACGACAAGGTTCAGGCCTGGCTCTGATAACGCCCGGCCGTACGGGCCTGTCACCGCGCAACGACTGGAGGAATCCATGCCCATTGAAGTCAACGGCAAGACGTACGAAACCGACGAGGAAGGCTACCTGGCCAACCTGAGTGACTGGAGTGAAGAAGTGGCCAGCGCCATGGCCGAGGTTGACGGCACCTCGCTGGACGAGAATCACTGGGAAGTCATCAACTTCCTGCGTGAATACTACGAGGAATACCAGATCGCTCCGGCAGTGCGTGTGCTGACCAAGGCGATCGGCAAGAAGCTCGGACCCGACAAGGGCAACAGCAAGTACCTCTATGAGCTGTTCCCCTACGGCCCGGCCAAGCAGGCCTGCAAGTACGCCGGTCTGCCCAAGCCGACCGGCTGCGTCTGAATCCCGCCTCGCGGCGGGTAGCTCCACTCCGCGGGGGCGGCGGCCTGCCTCCGACGCGCCCTCGCGGAGTCCTGATTCGCTTCGTCCCGTTCACCGGACGGGACCATGTGCCATGCCGGCTCCCGGTCGCCGTATGGGTGACCCGGGGAGGACGCGCCGGCCGGACCACGGGACGATCGGGCCCCGGTGGCTGACAGGAGGACAGGTCATTGACCCTCGCATCCATCGTCTTTGCCGTGCTGTTCTACGCAGCAACCGCGATCCTGCTGATCGGGGTCGGGCTGCGGATCGCCCGCTATGCGCGCGCGCCGGCACCGCTGAAGATTCCGACCACGCCCGCTCCCACCACGCGCACCGGCGTGGTGGGCCGAATGCTGTCCGAAGTGGTGTTCTTCTACAGCCTGTTCAAGTCCAACAAGTGGATCTGGATCCTCGCCTGGGTCTTCCACCTGGCGTTGCTGCTGGTGCTGTTGCGCCACCTGCGATATTTCATCGAGCCGGTCTGGGGCTGGGTCGTGCTGGTCCAGCCATTCGGGGTGTATGCCGGTTTTGCCCTGCTGGCCGGCCTGGTCGCCCTGTGGATACGGCGCCTGTTCGTGGAGCGCATCCGCTACATCTCGGCGCCCTCCGATCATCTGATGCTGGGACTGCTGGTTGCGATCACGGCCAGCGGGCTGGCGATGAAGTTCCTGTGGCACACGGACGTGACCGCGGTGAAGGTGTTCTTCCTCGGGCTGCTGCGTTTCGAGGTGCATCCGCTCCCGACCGATCCGCTGCTGTTGCTGCACCTGCTGCTGGTCGTGGCGCTGATGGTCGTGTTCCCGTTCAGCAAGCTGCTGCATGCCCCGGGGATCTTCTTCAGCCCCACCCGCAACCAGGCGGACAACCCGCGCGAACGGCGCCACACCAGCTGGGTCGCGCGCGTCGAGCCCACCGGCGCGGCGGCTTCCTCCGAAGCGGCCGGAGCCGCGCCCAACGCCCGTAGCGAGGATTGACGCGATGGCCGATTTCGAGACCCCGGAGGTCAAGGAGTACCTCGACATGCCCGGGCTGAAGCCCGATGCCATGTCGCACAGCCAGCCCTTTGTCTCGCGTGACGAATTCCAGGAACCGCTGGGCTTCCCCGGCGAGCTGGTGGACGACTGGCAGAATGTCGCGATCGCGAAGCTGGGCGAGTTGCTCGACAAGAACCGCGGCCTGCAGGTGTTCATGGATGCCTGCGTTAAGTGCGGGGCGTGTACCGACAAGTGCCACTATTTCCACGGCACCTCGGACCCGCGCAACATGCCGGTGGCGCGTCAGGATCTCCTGCGCAGCGTCTATCGTCGCTATTTTACCTGGCCCGGCCGGCTGTTCCCGAAACTTGTCGGTGCGCAGGATCTCACCGAGGAGGTCCTTGATCAGTGGTACAGCTATTTTCACCAGTGCTCGGAGTGCCGCCGCTGTTCGGTGTACTGCCCGTACGGGATCGATACCGCCGAGGTCACCATGGCCACCCGCGAGATCATGAACGCGGTGGGCAAGGGCCAGAAATACAGCAACGAGATCATCGGCAAGGTCTTCAAGATCGGCAACAACCTGGGGCTGCCGCAGCCCGCTCTGCAGGACACCCTTGAAGGCCTGGAGGAGGAGGTCAAGGAAGACACCGGCGTGGACGTGCGTTATCCGCTGGACGAGAAGGGGGCGGAGGTCCTGCTGGTGACCCCCTCGGCGGATTTCTTCGCCGAACCCCACGTGGACGGCCTGATTGGCTACGGCAAGGTTTTCCATCAGGCCGGGATCTCCTGGACGCTGTCCTCGCACGCCTCCGAAGCCGCCAACTTCGGCCTGTTCATCGGTTCGCCGGAGAACATGCGCAAGATCGCCCTGCGGGTACGCGAGGCCGCCGAGGAACTGGGGGTCAAGCGGATCGTGTTCGGCGAATGCGGCCATGCCTGGCGGGTGGCCTACAGCTTTCTGAACACGCTTGCCGGGCCGTTCGATTTCCTCGATCCGCGTTATCCCGTGCCGCAGCACATCTGCGAAGTGACCCACGACCTGATCCAGCGCGGCGCGCTCACCCTGGACAAGAGCGCCAACGACCATCGGCGGGTCACCTTCCACGATTCCTGCAATGTGGCACGGGCATCGCGCATGGGGGATACCCCCGGCGGGCAGTTCACCATCCCCCGCGAGATCCTCCGTGCGGTTTGCAACCACTATTACGACATGCCGCCGGACACCATCGGAGAGGCGACCTTTTGTTGTGGTGGCGGCGGCGGGCTGCTCACGGACGACCTGATGGAGCTGCGCGTGAAGGGTGCGCTGCCCCGCATGCAGGCATTGCGGCAGGTCGCCGACGAGGAGGGCGTGACCCATCTGGCCGCGATCTGCGCGATCTGCAAGAGCCAGTTCGCCAAGGTCCTGCCCTACTACGGCTTCGAAATGGACCAGATCGTGAGCGTGCATCAGCTGGTGAGTGACGCGATCGTGCTGGATCCGGCCAGATAAACCACCCAGGGCGCCCGGCCCCGGGCCCGCGCAGACCAGGAGAACAGTAATGTCCACCACCGATGAAGACATGAACCTGACCTTCCGCAAGTTCAAGGATGGCGAAAGCCGGCGGCGGGACTGGAAGAATGCGATCTTCAAGGCCGACACGTCCCACAAGTGCCCGGTCTATGTGCACCGGACTCCGCCGTGCCAGGGTTCCTGCCCGGCGGGCGAGGACATCCGCGGCTGGTTGCAGATCGTGCGCGGGGTCGAGAAGCCGCCGCAGGACATGAGCTGGCAGGAATACGCGTTCCGCCGCTCCACCGATGCCAACCCGTTCCCCTCGGTAATGGGCCGGGTGTGCCCTGCGCCGTGCGAATCCGGGTGCAACCGCAACGAGGTCGAGGAGTTCGTCGGTATCAATTCGGTGGAGCAGTACATCGGGGATACCGCCTTCCACGAGCAGTTCACCTTCGACGCCCCGCCGCCGCTGTCGGGCAAGCACGTTGCGATCGTGGGAGGCGGGCCCGGGGGCATGTCGGCCGCCTATCACCTGCGCCGCCTCGGGCACGCCGCGACGATCTTCGACGATCACGAGGAGCTCGGCGGGATGATGATGTACGGGATCCCCGAGTATCGCGTTCCGCGCGAGATCCTGCGCCACGAGATGGACCGGATCCTGGGGCTGGGTGATATCCACCTGCGGCTGAAGACGCGGGTTGGACGCGACGTCAGCATGGAGGAGGTCGAAAACGAGTTCGACGCCGTGGTCTGGGCCGTGGGCTGCCAGACCGGCCGCAAGCTCCCGGTTCCGGGCGGCGATGCGCCCAACTGCATCACCGGGGTCGATTTCCTGGAGGCCTTCAACACTGGTCGCATGGGTGCCCTGACTACCGAGCGCATCATCTGCGTGGGCGGCGGGGACACCTCCATCGACGTGGTTTCGGTGGCGCGGCGGCTCGGCCGGATCGATACCGAAAATGTCACCGATCACCCCGAAGATCGCATCCACGGCTATGTGGCCCATGACAGCGCGATGAGTGCGGTTCGCACCGGCGCGGACGTCACGTTGACCTCCCTGTTCCCGAAGGAAGAGATGACCGCGGCCGAGCATGAGGTGCATGACGCCCTGAACGAGGGCGTGACCATCATGGACGGGGTGATGCCGGTGGAGGTGATTCAGGATGACAGTGGACGCGCCACCGCGCTGAAGATGGCCCGCTGCGAGTTCGTGGACAACGCCCCCACGCCGGTGGAAGGCACCGAGTTCGTGCTCGAGGCCGACCTGATCGTGTCCGCGATCGGACAGGGCGGGGATCTTGAGGGCCTGGAGGCCCTGGACAACGGGCGGGGCTTCATCGACAAGGACCCGTTCTACCATGTGCCGGGCCGCGAAGGTCATTTCGTGGTGGGCGACATCATCCGGCCGCACCTGCTGACCACCGCGATCGGCCACGGGGCCATGGCGGCCGACAGCATCGACCATTTCCTGCGCCACCAGCAGCCGATCAAGCGTCCGCGGGTGGACGTGCATCACTTCGATCTTTTGCACAAGCTGCAGGAGACCGGCCTGGAACCGGAACCCTACGGCGGCGAGCAGACCCGCGGGACTTCCGCCGCCGGTTTCGCCGTGCACAACTACGAGGATCGTTCCTCGCAGGAGATCATCTCCCACGAGCGGTTGTTCAAGGGGCATTTCGCGTATACCCCGCGGATCCGCCGGCGGGAGCATGGTCCGGGGGCCGACGAGGTCATCGGCCACTTCGCCGAACGCATGGAGGGCCTGAGCGAGGAACAGGCCCGTGCCGAAGCCAATCGCTGCATGAGCTGCGGTCTGTGCTTCGAGTGCGACAACTGCGTGATCTACTGCCCGCAGACCGCCGTCTATCGTGTCCCGAAGAGCGAAAAGGCAACCGGGCGCTACGTGGCGACCGACTATTCTCGCTGCGTCGGCTGCCATGTGTGTGCCGATGTCTGCCCCACCGGCTACATCGACATGGCCATGGGTGAGTGATCATGGATCCGGTCAAGTCCCTGGGCCGGGGTGTGCTGCGCTGGCTGGGGTTCGGGGTGCTGCCCCTGTCGCTGCTGCTGGGCTGCGGCGGGAGTGTCGAGCCGCCGGACATGACGGAGGAGGCTCGCGGTGACCAGTGCGTGGAGCCCGTGGACGTGATCCGCAAGGATCACGGCAAGATACTGACGCACGAGCGCGATCACGCCGTCCGTGACGGGGTCCGCAATCCCGATCACGGCTTTGTCAGCTGCATCGACTGTCACGTCGCATCGGATGCCCGTCATAGCGAGCCGGAGACGCACTTCTGCGCCAGCTGCCATACCTTCAACGCGGTCAGTGTCGACTGCTTCGAATGCCATCGCGACCGGCCTTCGGCGTCCGCGCATCTGCATTCCCTGAACCCGCATGCACCCGCCCCGGAATTCGCCTGGGAGGCCGATCAGCAGGATGTGACGGCGACCCTCGCGGAGACCGGCCTGCTGCTCCCGCCATCGGAGGATGCCACGCAATGAGCCGGAAGAACGCTAGCCTGTCACGCCGCCAGTTCATCACCGGGGCGGCCGCCGCGGTCGCCGGTGTCACCGTTGCCCCGGGGGTATTCCTGATGCGTTCGGCTGAGGAAAAGACGGCCGAAGGGGTCCGCTGGGGGCTGTTGATCGACAGCAACCGCTGCGGTGACTGCAATGCCTGTGTCACGGCCTGCCACGCGGAGAACGGGGTGCATGGAATGGATCGGCCGCGCACCGATGCCCAGTGGATCCGCAAGGTGGATCTGCGGGACCCGGGGACCGGACATACCCGTTCCCTGCCGGTGATGTGTCAGCACTGCGAAAACCCGCCGTGTGCGGACGTTTGCCCGACCGGGGCTTCTTTCCGCCGGGAGGACGGCATCGTCCTGGTCGACAAGCACACCTGCATCGGCTGTCGCTACTGCATGATGGCCTGTCCCTACAAGGCGCGTTCGTTCATCCATGAACCCCTGGCCGGGCAGGCCGCGCATGCGCCCCGAGGCAAGGGCACGGTGGAGAGCTGCACCCTTTGCGTGCATCGCATCGATCGCGGTGAAGGCACCACCGCCTGTGTCGAGGCGTGCCACGAGCTGGGCAACGGCGCGATGACCTTTGGCGATCTGAACGATCCCGATTCCGCGATTTCGCGCGAGCTGGCCGAGCACGGTGGCAGTGCCATCCGGGCCGATCTGGGGTTGAACCCCGGCGTGCGCTACCAGGGCATCTGACATCCGAGGCAAGGACTTATGACGGCGAAACCTCAGTTGCGGGCACTCGACGGGCAAAGCCGCGGTTATTACGCGTTGCTGGGCGTCCTGCTGGCGGCCATCGGATTCGGGTTGCTGGCCGCCGCGCTGAAATCCGCGCACGGCCATCACATCACCGGCATGGACAACCAGATCGTCTGGGGGCTGCCGCATGTGTTCGCGATCTTTCTGATTGTGGCGGCCTCGGGGGCCCTGAACGTGGCCTCCATCGCCTCGGTCTTCGGGCGCCGGATCTACAAGCCACTGGCACCCCTGTCCGGGCTGCTGGCGGTTGCGCTGCTGGCCGGCGGGCTGGCCATCCTGGTGCTCGATCTGGGCCGTCCGGATCGTCTGGTGGTGGCCATGACTCACTACAACTTCAAGTCGATCTTTGCCTGGAACATCTTCCTCTACACCGGCTTCATGGTGATCGTTCTGGTGTACCTGTGGTTCCTGATGGAGCGGCGCATGAACGCTCATGCCCCCGCCGTGGGCATGGTGGCGTTTGTCTGGCGTCTGGTGCTGACCACCGGTACCGGTGCGATCTTCGGCTTCCTGATCGCGCGCGAGGCCTATGATGCCGCCATCCTTGCGCCGCTGTTCATCGCGATGTCCTTCGCCCTGGGGCTGGCGGTGTTCCTGCTGGTCATGCTGACGGCGTATCACTGGACCGGGCGCCCGCTGGGGGATCTGATCCTGCGCCGCCTCAAGAACCTGCTGGCGGTGTTCGTCGCCGCGGTGCTGTATTTCGTGGTCGTCTATCACCTGACCAACCTGTACGCCACCCGGCTGCACGGGGTGGAGGCCTTCCTGCTCGTAAGCGGCGGTATCTATCCGCTGCTGTTCTGGGGCGTGCAGATCCTGCTGGGCAGCCTGGTGCCCCTGGTGATGCTGTTCCACCCTGTATGGAGCCGCTCGCGCCGGGTGATCGCGGCGGCCAGCGGCCTGGTGATCCTGGGGGGGCTGGCCCAGCTCTACGTGATCATCATCGGTGGCCAGGCCTATCCGATGGACATGTTCCCGGGCTACGAGGTCAGCAGCAGCTTCCATGACGGGGTGGTCGCCCCGTACACGCCGACGCTGGTCGAGTTCCTGCTGGGGATCGGCGGGGTGGGGCTGGCACTGTTCCTGGTGGCCGTGGCCGTGAGGTTCCTGCACTTCCTGCCGGTCAGCCTGGCCGACCACAAGGTCGATCCGCACCATTCCGCCGGCAGCGCGACCGAGACCGCGCCGGCGGGGGGCTGATCCGCGGGATTGCGGGAGATGCCCCATCTGCTGCTGGCGGCCGCGCACAAGTCTTCCGGCAAGACCACGCTGGCCACCGCCCTGTGCGCGGCACTGAGGGCCCGCGGGCTGGAGATCCAGCCCTTCAAGAAGGGCCCCGACTATATCGACCCCCTGTGGCTGGGGCGTGCCGCCGGCCGGCCCTGCGTGAACCTGGACTTCCATACCCAGGAGTCCGACGAGATCGTCGAATTGGCGGCTCGCTACGATCAAGGTGCCGATCTGGGGCTCGTCGAGGCGAACAAGGGCCTGTTCGACGGGGTCGATCCCGAGGGGCATGACTGCAACGCAGCCCTCGCCCGGCTGCTGGATGTCCCGGTGGTGCTGGTCATCGACTGCCGGGGCATGACCCGCGGGATCGCGCCGTTGCTGCTCGGCTATCGGTCATTCGACCCGCAGGTCCGCATCGCGGGGGTGATCCTGAACCGGGTGGGCGGGGCCCGCCACGAGTCCAAGCTGCGCGCAGCGGTAGAGCGCTACACCGACCTGCCGGTGCTGGGGGCGGTGCACGAGGATCCTTCGCTGGAGATTGCCGAACGCTATCTGGGACTGATCCCCAGCAACGAGGTAGATGGCGCGGATGCGAAGATCCGGGGTCTGGCAACCGCAGTGGCCTCGCAGGTCGATCTGGATGGCCTGCTCCGGGTGGCCCGCACGGACCCTTCCGGGGGAGGCCCGGTCTGCGTTCCGGATTCCCCCCGGGGGGCAGAACATACCGGGGGACCTCCGGTGCGGATCGCGGTCGCGCGCGACGCCGCTTTCGGCTTCTATTACCCCACCGATCTGGATGCCCTGGAGGCCGCCGGTGCCGAGTTGTGCTTCTTCGACACCCTGCATGACCGCGACCTGCCACCGGCGGATGCCCTCCTGATCGGCGGCGGATTTCCGGAGAGCCGGCTTGCGGCGCTGGCCGCGAATCGATCCCTGCGCGAGGCGATCCGCACGGCCATCGAAGCGGGGACGCCGGCCTACGCGGAATGCGGAGGGCTGATGTATCTGAGCCGCTCGATCCGCTGGGGGGATCAGGAACATGCGATGGTCGGGGCGATCCCGGCGACCAGCGTGATGCACGATCGGCCGCAGGGGCGTGGCTATGTGCGCCTGCGCGAAATCCGCGCCCACCCCTGGCCGCCCGTCGCTGACGGGGCGGCGGACGACGCGCCCGTGCCGGCCCACGAGTTCCATTACTCCGCGCTGGAGGCCGTGGATCCGGGGCTGGCCTTTGCCTGGGAGATGCAGCGGGGCTGCGGGGTGGACGGACGCCACGACGGGGTCGTCTACCACAACCTGCTGGCCAGCTACAGCCATCAGCGCCATACCCGTCGGAACCCCTGGGCGCGGCGCTTCGTGGCATTCGTCCGCCAGTGCCGGCAGAAAGGCGCGCAGGAACCGGAAACCGTTATTGCGACCTGAACGAGGAGGCCGAACATGCTCAGCCTGACCCCGGCCGCGGCCGATCAGATCCTGAACTCCGCCCGCGAGAGCGGCATGGAACACACCGCCCTGCGGATTGTTGCGCAGCGCAAGTCCGACGGAGCGATCGAATACGGCATGGGTTTCGACGATACCGGGCGCGAGGACGACCTGGCCTTCAAGAGCGAGGGCGTTCAGCTGGTGGTCGACCCCCTTTGCGTGGATTTGATGAAGAACGCGGTGCTGGATTACGTGGAGTTCGAGCCCGGCGAGTTCCGGTTCATCTTCCTCAACCCCAACGATCCGCACTATCGGCCCCCGGAGGACTCCGGTCCGTCTTCGTGACCGGGCTCCGGGGCAGGACCGGCTGCAACGCGGGCAGCTGATGGTCGGCCGCGGGCCAGTGTTCCGGCGCTTGCTCCAGGAGTTCCCGGGCAGTAGCCAGCCAGTGTTCGCGTGCGGGCACGACCAGGCGCCGGATGGCCTCCGGCGATTCCTCGCGTATCGCCTGCTCGTAGGCGTCGTGCAGCTGCGGGAACAGTGCGGCCCGCAACCCGCCCAGACGGGCGAAATACAGGTGGAGTGAACCGTCCCCCGTGCCCGACAGCAGGGCGGGGAGGGTCACCAGCATGTCGGCCAGGTGGTCACGTACCGCGCGCAGGACGCGTTCCTCGCGGGTGCCCAGCACCTCGGAGAGGCATTCCTGCCAGGCCGGCCCCAGGAAGTTGCCGGCCAGGACCTCTCCTACCTCGTGCCAGACCGCGGCCTCGAGCTCGCCGTCGACCATCCGTTCGAGCGGTGGGGCGTGGTCCGGGTCGTGACCGTAAGCGCGCAGCGCGCGCCCCATGCCGTCGTCCGGTCGGCCGCGCGCCTGCCAGGCCTCGACTGCCTCCACCACCATGCGACGTACCGATTCGCGGCGCACGAAGATCCGCCCCTCGCGTGACATCGCGGGCGGGGCGGCCAGATCGCGGGCCAGCTCTTCGCCAACGATGTGGATACGGTACCCGTCGAACGCCTCGAGGTGATCGAGCCGCCCGAGAAAGAACACCGGCCGTCCCCCCTGTCCGTAGCCGGCACCGTAGGCCAGACCACGGGCGGCGAGCTTACGGTTGATGGCCTCCTCGTCGAAGGGGTCGTGAGCGATGCCGTCCAGTATCAGGGGCTCCAGCTCCGCGTCCTCGAGTGCTTCCCAGTGCTGTTCCCGCGCGATGACCCAGTCCCCCACCGCCTGACGGTCGAGCTCCGCCTGCAGGTCCTGGCCCTGTTCCCAGCGATAGAATTCGCGCATCTCCAGGAGGTAGATGCACAGCGTGGCGTTGCCGGCGAAACGTGCGTCCGCGATGTCGCAGTTGCGCTGGACCCGGGCGATCAGCTGTGCGAGCTCGGGGCATGAATCGGCGGTCGGGGACGGGACTGGGGCCGGGGTCCGGGTCATGGGTGCCTCGTCTGTGCCAGGGCGGTGTAACAACGGGCGGCCCGGTACGTCCGTTGCGCCGGGCGGCGACTTGCTGTTTCCCTTTCGCGAGCATAGTCGGCCCGGATGCGGACCGCCATGAGGCAGGCGTCGATTACCCGGCGAACGTGTACATTTCGCAGTGTTTCCCTAACATGTGGGGTCGGCCCCCACGAGCGACGCCATGCAGCCCCTGCTGGAAATTCGTCAATTGCGAACCGACCGCCTCGGGCCGGTGGACCTGCGCGTCCAGCCCGGCGAGCTGGTGCAGATCACTGGCGCCTCCGGCGCGGGGAAGTCGTTGCTGCTGCGGGCGATCGCCGATCTGGATCCGAACAGCGGCGAGGTGTGGCTGGACGGGCAGGCGCGCGATGCGCTGACGCCCCCGGAGTGGCGCCGACAAGTGGCTTACGTCCCGGCGGAGACCGCCTGGTGGGGCGATCGCGTGGACGAGCATCTGCCTGCGGACTGGGCGCGCGACGATGCCGAGTCCTTCCTCGAGCGTCTGGGGCTGGAACACGGGGCCCTGGACTGGGAGGTCGAACGACTGTCCAGCGGCGAGAAGCAGCGTCTGGGGCTGCTGCGGGCCCTGCTGACCGGGCCGCGCGTGCTGTTGCTGGACGAACCCACCGCCAACCTCGACCTGGAGAATACCCGCCGCTTCGAGCGGCTGGTGCGGGCCTGGATGGCCGAACGCGAAGCCGCGGCCCTGTGGGTCACCCACGACACCCAGCAGCGCGACCGTCTGGGCGGGCGCATCCTGACGCTGAGTGACGGCCGGCCGGAGGGCACATCATGGACCTGATCCGGCTCAGCCCGTTCGACCTCGCGCTGGCAGCGGTGCTGGTGGTGCTGCTCGCCGGCGTGACCATGTGGGCCCGCATGGGCGTGGGCCGCACCCTGCTGATCGCCGCCGTGCGCACCGTGATCCAGCTGTTGCTGGTGGGCCTGGTGCTGCAGACCCTGTTCGATCATGCGCATCTCGGCTGGGTCGCGCTGATGGCGATGGTGATGCTGGCGGTGGCCGGCTACGAGGTGATGGCTCGCCAGCAGCGCCGTTTTGCCGGAATGTGGGGCTACGGGATCGGCGCGGTCACCATGTTCGTTTCCTCGTTCGCGATCACCGTGCTGGCGCTGACCACCATGGTGGGGCCCAGCCCGTGGTGGGAGCCGCAGTACTCCATCCCCCTGCTGGGGATGCTGCTGGG
This sequence comes from Thioalkalivibrio halophilus, assembly GCF_001995255.1. GTDB lineage: Bacteria > Pseudomonadota > Gammaproteobacteria > Ectothiorhodospirales > Ectothiorhodospiraceae > Thioalkalivibrio > Thioalkalivibrio halophilus. Next base: position 63,390 of record NZ_MUZR01000006.1, read on the forward strand.
TAACACCATGACCGGCATCGCCCTGGGGCTGGATCGGCTCACGCAGAACGTCTGGCGCGAGCGGCGCACCATCGAGGGCCGCCTGGCCCTTGGAGCATCGTGGAGCGAGGCCGTCACCACCATGCGCCGTGAGGCCGCGCGTTCCGGGCTGATGCCCACCATAAATGCCATGGCCGCGGCCGGCATCGTCAGCCTGCCGGGCATGATGACCGGGCAGATCCTCGCCGGCGCGCCGCCGGTGGAAGCGGTCAAGTACCAGATCCTGATCATGTTCCTGATCTCCGCCGGCACCGGCTTCGGGGCGATCGGCGCGGTCTGGTTCGCCTCCAGCCGCCTGTTCGACCACCGCCAGCGCCTGCGCCTGGATCGCCTGAAGCCCGGCCGGCATACCTGACGACACCCGGAGGTATCTATCCCCCCGGGGCTATGTCGTCCCCCTCCTTCTGCTCGCTCGGCCTACCCTGTTGCGACTAGCGACAAAGCCCTGTCGGGACACTAGTTTCGAAGGTGCTGCGGTCGGTTTCGATGCGCAAGACAGGCCACTCGCAAGTCAGGAGGATCCCGACATGAATACCCAGCTCATCGAGCAAAGCTGGCAGAGCGTCGCCCCGTATCACCACGAGATTGCCGAAACGTTCTATGCGCGGTTGTTCGAGAAGCATCCGGAGTACAAGAAAATGTTCTCGTCCGAGAACATGCCGGAACAGATGGACCGCATGGTCCGAACTCTGGCGCTGGTTTCTTCCCATGCCGACAGCCCCACGGCCATTCGCCCGCATCTGCATCGTCTCGGCGAGGCCCACACCCGATTCGGCATCGGTCCGGACGATTTCGAGGCATTTTCCGCGGTGATGATCCAGGTGCTGGGCGAGTACTGCCGTTCGGTCAACGGCTACTGGAGCGATACCTGCGAGCAGGCCTGGCGTGACGCCTTCTCCAGCATCGTGGAACCCATGATGCTGGAAGGCATGCAGACACACTGATCCTGGCTCGAATCCGCTACCCCTCGCCGGTCCGGCGCCGCGGCCGGATCAGGCGAACAGTTTGCGGCGGAAGAACTCCGGGGTGGCGCCGGCGGCGCGGTGGATGGCCGCGTTGTAGTAGTGCGTGACGAACGGGATCTCCTCCGCGGCTTCTTCACGCAGGAAGGAGACCGGGGCGTCCCTGGAGGCGATGGTGCAGGTCCACCAGCCGGAGGGGTAGGTGGGCTGAGGGAAGTGCATGGTCAGGGCGTCGATGAAGCCGGTCATGCGCATGCTGTCGTGCATCGGCCGCAGGATGCTGTCGGTATGCAGCAGCGGCGATTCGCTCTGTTGCACCAGCAGGCCATCGGAGCCCAGGGCCTTCACGCAGTCGCGGTAGAAATCCGCGGAGAACAGGCCCTCGGCCGGACCCACCGGGTCGGTGGAGTCGACGATGATCACGTCGATGGAGCCCGGTTCCGCGTCCTTGATGTACTGGATGCCGTCGTCGAACAGGAGTTCGGCGCGCGGGTCGTCGTTGGCGTCGCACAGTTCGGGGAAATACTGCTCGGACAGGCGGGTGACGCGTTCGTCGATGTCCACCTGCGTGGCCTTTTCCACCTCGTCGTGCTTGAGCACCTCGCGCAGGGTGCCGCAGTCGCCGCCGCCGATGATCACCACGTTCTTCGGCGCGTTGTGCGAATACAGCACCGGGTGCGACATCATCTCGTGGTAGATGAAATTGTCGCGGCCGGTGAGCATCACGAAGCCGTCAATCACCATCAGGTTGCCGAAGCCCGTGGTCTCGAAGATCTCGATCTTCTGATAGGGCGTCTGCTCCTCGTGGAGCTTTTTCGTGATGCGCAGGGACATCGCGATGTCGCGGTCGGGCTCGGTGAACCAGTTGTCGTCGAGTGCCATCGGGCGGGCTCCCCTTGTGCATGGGTGAACGGTAGGATGCGCCGCCATGATAGTGCCCTGTATCCTGCGGGCAACTCCGACCCTCCCCAACCGCGGAACCGCCATGTCAGCCACGTCCTGGACCCTGGATGATGCGCGCCGTACCTACGGCATCGATCACTGGAACGGGGACTTCTTCGAGATCAATGCGTCCGGGCATGTCTGCATGCGCCGGCCGGACTGGCCGGAACACCCCGGCGTGGATCTGCACGCGCTGGCCTGCCGCCTGCGCGAAGAGCATGTGGGCCCGCCGGTGCTGGTGCGCTTTCAGGACGTGCTCGACGGTCGCGTGCGGCGCCTGTCGCGCGCTTTCGCGCGGGCGGCCGAGGAGCTGGATTACCATGGCGACTTCACCGCGATCTATCCGGTCAAGGTCAACCAGCAGCGCTCGGTGGTCGAGCGCATCCTCGCCGCCGGCGACCACGCGGATGCCGAAGGCCACCGGCCGCAGGTGGGGCTGGAGGCCGGCTCCAAGCCGGAGCTAATCGCGGTGCTGGCGCAGTCGCGCCCCGGTTCGGTCATCATCTGCAACGGCTACAAGGACCGCGAATACGTGCGCCTGGCCCTGATCGGGCGGCAGCTCGGCCACCGGGTGTACATCGTGATCGAGAAGCCCTCGGAGCTGGAGGAGGTGATCCGCCAGGCCGAAGCCATGGACATATCGCCGCTGCTGGGGCTGCGGGTGCGCCTGGCGTCCATCGGCAAGGGCAAGTGGCAGAACACCGGTGGCGAGAAGGCCAAGTTCGGCCTGTCCGCGGCGGACGTGCTGGCGATCCTCGAGCGCCTGCGCGGGCTCGACTGGCTCGACCGCCTGCAGCTGCTGCATTTCCACATGGGGTCGCAGATCGCCAATATCCGCGACATCCAGAACGGCATGGGCGAGGCGGCCAGTTACTTCGCCGCGCTGCGCGAGGCCGGGGCCGGGATCCGCGTGGTGGACGTGGGCGGCGGCCTCGGCATCGACTACGAGGGCTCGCGGTCGCGCAACGAATGCTCCATCAACTACTCGGTGGAGGAATACGCCCTCAATATCCTGCGCCCGCTCAGCCGTATCTGCCACGAGCACGACCTGCCCATGCCCGAGGTGTTCAGCGAGTCCGGGCGCGCGCTGACCGCGCATCACGCGGTGCTGATCACCAACGTGATCGACTGCGAACCGGCCCCCGGGGACGGCCCCGTGCCGCCGCCGGCCGTCGACGAGCCGCCCGAGATCGCGACCCTGCGGGCACTCCTGGAGGACAGCGCGCGTCCGCCGTCCGAGGTCTTCCACGACGGCGCCTGGCATCTGGCCGAGGTGCAGGCCCAGTTCGCCCGCGGCCTGCTGTCGCTGGCCCACCGCGCCCGCGCCGAGGCGCTGTACTTCGCCCTGTGCCAGCGACTGCTGGCGGACCCGGATACCCTGCCGGCCGAGATCCATGCCGAGCTGACCGACAAGCTGGCGGACAAGGTCTTCTGCAACTTCTCCGTGTTCCAGTCCATCCCCGACACCTGGGCGATCGACCAGATCTTCCCCATCATGCCGCTGCACCGGCTGGATCAGGCGCCCACGCGCCGGGCGGTGCTGCAGGACCTGACCTGCGACTCCGACGGCCACGTGGAGTACTACGTGGAGCGCGAAGGCACCCACACCACGCTGGCCCTGCACGAGTGGGAGCCCGCCCGGCCGTATTATCTGGGCATCTTCCTGGTGGGGGCCTATCAGGAGATCCTGGGCGATCTGCACAACCTGTTCGGCGACACCGACACGGTGAACGTCGAGCTTACCCCCGACGGCGGCTACCGCCTGGTCGACCCCGAGCGCGGCGACACCGTGGACGAACTGCTGTCCTACGTGCACTTCGCCCCCGACGACCTGCGCCGCGCGTTCCGCGCCCGCATCGACGCCGCCGGCCTGCGCGGCGAGGCGGCCGGGCGGCTGCTGGCGGAACTGGAGCACGGCCTGACTGGCTACACCTATCTGGAGGACTGAAATGCAGTGCTACGTCTATCGCGCCACGCGGCGCGCCGACACCTATGTCTATCTGCCGGAGAAGGACGACTTCTCCGATCTGCCCGACACCCTGATGAAGGCCCTCGGCAGCCTCGAATTCGCGCTGGAGTTCGAGCTGACCCCCGACCGTACCCTGGCGCAGGAAGACCCGCAGAAGGTCCTCGCCAACCTGCAGGACCAGGGCTTCCACCTGCAGGTCCCGCCGCGGGAAGACAAGCTCGACCCGTGGCAGGGCGGGGCGCCGGGCTGATCGGACCATTCAATGCAGGAAGGGGTTTTCCACCCGGATGCCCTCGATGATCTGGGAATGGTTCAGGTCTTCCGACAGCAGGACCGTCGCACCGCCCTGGCAAGCGGTCGCCACAATCATCGAATCCCAGAAGGACAGGCGGTTCCGCTCCTGGATTTCGGAGGCCCGCAGCACGGCCTTTGTATCCGGGCACTCCACCTGCCAGGCTCGGTAGGCCTCGATCAGGCGGCGTGCCTCCGCTGGCGGGAGAGGATCCGCGACCTTGCGGGTCACGTTGACGTAGAACTCCTGCAGCACCTGGATGCTGATGATCGCCCCGCCCGTATCCCAGAGCTGACGAACGACTTGCTCGGCGCGCTGGTGTCGATCGCCCGCATCCAGGTCATGCGCGTAGAGCAGGATGTTGGTATCGACGAAGACCTTATCGCTCATGCAGGGCGTCCCGATCCGGGCGACCGCCACCGAAGCGGTACCCCCTGTCGAGAGCGGCCAGGGCCTCGCGCCTGGAGCGCTCATAACGGTCGGACCGTTCCACGATGTGTTCCAGTTCCTCGGTCAGCAGCCGGCTGACCGAAGTCGAACGACGAGCGGCGATAACCTTCAGTTCGGTCAATACCTGCTTGTCGAGAGACAGGGTGATGTTCTGCTTCATGCTGAAGCCTCCTTGGGTCACGCAAATACGTGTAGCACCAAATCTACGTGTCTTCAACGGAGCCCAACGTGTTGTCGGCGATCGGCTCGGTGCGCCGGGCTGGCTGGCCTTGGACGGGGAACGGCGGTTCGGGGCTGCGGGGCAGGGATGCTCTCCCGGGAGTTAAGGGTGGACGGGGAGAGAAGGAGCCTGCGTGCAAAACGCGGGAGTGGCAGCGCGGGCGCGAATAAATCTGTATAGTGACGGCCCTTTTGCCAGTACCCAGAGTTCGTATTCCATGACCGAGAAGCTTCGCAACATCGCCATCATCGCCCACGTCGACCATGGCAAGACCACGCTGGTCGACCAGCTCCTGCGCCAGTCCGGCACCCTCGACGAACGTGGCGACCACGGCGAGCGGGTCATGGATTCCAACGCGCTGGAGCAGGAACGCGGGATCACCATCCTGTCGAAGAACACCGCCATCAAGTGGCAGGACTACCGCATCAACATCGTCGACACCCCCGGGCACGCCGACTTCGGCGGCGAGGTCGAGCGCGTGCTGTCGATGGTCGACTCCGTGCTGCTGCTGGTGGACGCGGTGGATGGCCCCATGCCGCAGACCCGCTTCGTGACCCAGAAGGCCTTCGCGATGGGCTTCAAGCCGATCGTGGTGGTCAACAAGGTCGACCGCCCGGGCGCGCGCCCCGACTGGGCCGTGGATCAGGTCTTCGACCTGTTCGACCGCCTGGGCGCCAGCGACGAGCAGCTGGACTTCCCGATCGTCTACGCCTCGGCGCTCAACGGCTTCGCCGGCATGGATTCGGACGTGACCGAAGGCGACATGACCTGCCTGCTGGAGACCATCGTCGAGCACGTGTCGCCGCCGGACGTGGACGCCGACGGCCCGTTCCAGATGCAGGTCTCCTCGCTGGACTACAACTCCTACCAGGGCCTGATCGGCGTCGGCCGGGTGAAGCGCGGGCGCATCACCCCGAACACCCAGGTCAAGGTGATCGACCGCGAAGGCGGCGTGCGCAACGGCCGCATGCTGCAGATCATGGGCTTCCACGGGCTGGACCGGGTGGATGTCAGCGAGGCCAACGCCGGCGACATCATCACCTTCACCGGCATGGACAAGCTGTTCATCTCCGACACCCTGTGCGACCCGAGCAATGTCGAGGCCCTGCCGGCCCTGACCGTGGACGAGCCCACGGTCAGCATGACCTTCCAGGTGAACACCTCCCCGCTGGCCGGCAAGGAGGGCAAGTACGTCACCTCCCGCGTGATCCGCGAGCGCCTGGACGAGGAGCTCAAGCACAACGTCGCCCTGCGCGTGGAAGATACCGAGGACCCCGACAAGTTCCGCGTCTCCGGCCGTGGCGAGCTGCACCTGGGGATCCTCATCGAGAACATGCGCCGCGAGGGCTACGAGCTGGGCGTCTCGCGCCCCGAGGTGGTCATCCGCGAGGTGGATGGCGTGAAGCAGGAGCCCTACGAGACCGTGACCGTGGACATCGAGGAAGAGCACCAGGGCACGGTGATGGAGAAGCTGGGCGAACGCCGCGGCGAACTCACCAACATGATGCCGGACGGCAAGGGCCGGGTGCGCCTGGACTACACCATCCCCTCGCGCGGGCTGATCGGCTTTCAGACCGAGTTCATGACCGCGACCTCGGGCACCGGCATCCTGCACCACGTGTTCGACCACTACGGGCCGTTGTCCACGACGGGTTCGGTGGCCTCGCGCCAGAACGGCGTACTGATCGCCAACGGTCCCGGCAAGGCCATCGGCTTCGCCCTGTTCAACCTGCAGGACCGCGGCAAGCTGTTCATCGGCCCCGGCGAGGAGGTCTACGAGGGCATGGTCATCGGCCTGCACGCGCGTGAGAACGACTTGGTCGTGAACGCCCTCAAAGCCAAGCAGCTCACCAACGTGCGCGCGGCCGGCACCGACGAGAACATCCAGCTGACCCCGCCGGTGCGCATGACGCTGGAGCAGGCGATCGAGTTCATCGATGACGACGAACTCGTCGAGGTGACCCCGAGCGCCATCCGCATCCGCAAGAAGCTCCTGCTGGAGCACGAGCGCAAAAAGGCCTCGCGCGCCGCCGCCAACGCCTGACGCCCGTCTCCGCCCCGGCGCCCGCCGGGGCGGAGTGCTACCCTGATCCTTGACGTGTACGCTATATTGGCACGGAGGTGTGGGATGTATGCGATTGAGTTCGAGACTGATATTCGGGATGGGGTCGTCAGGATTCCGGGTGAGTATGCGCGTCTGAACAATACGCATGCCAGGGTGGTCGTGCTGGTTGACGACGGTGACGCGAAGGATGCCGACGTACAGGCTTTCTCCGAGCACTCCGCCAGTACGATCGATGAATGGCGCGAGCCCGCCGAGGACGACGTGTGGACTTGAAGGTTGGCGATGTCGTCCTCTGCGAGTTCTATTTCTCGGATCTTGGCGCGCGCAAACACAGGCCCGTGATCGTCTTCAGGGACAACTTGCCATTCGAGGATTTTGTCGGCGTTCCCGTCAGCAGTCAGACCGCCACGCTGCATGACGATGAGTTCATCCTCGAGCCGACTGAACTCGCCGAGGGAACGCTTCCCAAGCGTTCGAAAATCATGGTCCGAAAGACATTCGTGATCGCCCGCAAGGTGGTGGTCAAGCGCTACGGGCGCTTGTCGGAGGAGCGCCTGCAGCAGCTGCACGTCGACTTTTGCCGTTTCTTCGACTGCCACTCGTCGCGAGGCGCGACCTGACTCTGCCTGACAGTTAGCCCAATCGGTGGCTGTCGACTGAAACCGCCTGATCCTGGGATCATCAGGCTTGCGGTTCGGGCTGGTCTTCGGCGTCCATGCGGGCGAGCATGCGCATGCCGCCGGCCATGCAGGTCAGTGCCGAGCGGGCCGCGTCGTCGAACATGGCCGGGGCGTCCTGCAGCACGTCGGCCGGAGGAAGGTGCCAGTATTTCGGACGGCAGCCGGGCGGGCGACCGGCCGGCATGGCCTCCGCGGCCTCGGCGTCCACCGCCACCAGCAGGTCCGCCCACTCCAGGTCCTCGCGCGTGAGTTCGCCCATGGCCGGGCGCGGGCGCACCTCCAGCCATTCGGCCACGTCCCTGTCCTGCGCGGCCAGTTCGGCCACGCGATCGGCGCGGCCGTCATCCCCGGCGGCGGCCACCAGAAGACGCGCGCGGCGCTTAAACATCTCCGCGCCCCTGCGGGTTCATTTGGCGGTGGCCCGCGCGGGGCCGCAGGATGCCGGGATCATCATTCATCGCGGAGAACCTCTCATGGCCGAATTCGACTGGTCGCAGTATGCCCTGGGCGAGCTGAAGCTGGTGTACACCACGCTGCACGCCCAGCTGACCCTGCAGCCGGAGCTGATGGACTCGCAACTGATGGAAGACCTGCAGGCCCACCTGCAGCAGGCAGCGAAAGCCGACGGCGTGGACGCCTCCACCCACTCCCAGTGGGCCGCCTGGCTCAACGATCGCTGACGGGGAATTGCTCAAGCCCAATCACGGGATGCCATGCCCGAGAGGGTGACGATTCAGACATGAATGGCCTCGCGTTCCACATACGGCCGTAGTTCGGGGCGCAAGGCTCGTACGGTTACCAGGTCTACGGGGCGTCCGAGCAGGTCCTCGAGGTAGAACTGCAGCCCGAAATACTGTTGTGCCGACGCTGGATCGGGGAAATCGACGAGGATGTCGATGTCGCTTTCATGGTCGGCTTCGTTTCGGGCGAGCGAGCCAAACAGCGCGAGCTCTCGTACGCCAAACTCGCGGATCAGTATGGCGCGATGCGCCCGGAGTGTCGCCAGGACACGGTGACGTTCGAGCGGCGATGATGCGGGGGGCTGTCCCGCAAGCGTTGTACCGGTCGCATGAGGCGGCATCATCCCGCTCCCCGTGTTCAGGCGTCGCCGGCGGTGGCCTTGCGGTGCTCGGCGGCGAAGTCGAGCATGCGCTGCGTCGCGGTCAGGGCCTTCAGACGGGCGTCCTCGTCGATGAAAATCTTGTTGGTGGCCGGCTCGGCGGTGTCTTCCAGTGTATTGGCCAGCGAGACCAGATCGTTCATCGCCATCCACGGACAGTGGGCGCAGCTGGTGCAGGTCGCGCTTTCGCCGCCGGTGGGGGCCTCGATCAGGGTCTTGTCCGGGGCCGCCTCGCGCATCTTGTAGAAGATGCCCTTGTCGGTCGCCACGATGAATTCCGGCTCGTCGCGGTCCTTCACCGCGGCGATCAGCTGGCTGGTGGAGCCCACCACGTCGGCCTGATGGATCACCTCGCGCGGCGACTCCGGATGCACCAGCACGGCGGCGTCCGGATGACGGCTGCGCAGATCCTCCAGCGCCCAGGAGCGGAACTCGTCGTGCACCACGCAGGAGCCATCCCACAGCACCATGTCGGCGCCGGTGGTGCGGCGGATGTAGTCGCCCAGGTGCTTGTCGGGCGCCCACAGGATCTTCTTCCCCTGGTCGCGCAGGTGCTCCACCAGCGGCACCGCGATGCTGGAGGTGACCACGTAGTCCGCCTGCGCCTTCACGTCCACCGAGGTGTTCGAGTACACCACCACGGTGTGGTCCGGGTGCTGCGCGCGGAATTTCGCGAACTCGTCCGCCGGGCAGCCCAGGTCCAGCGAGCACTCGGCCTCCAGCGTGGGCATCAGCACGCGCTTCTCCGGGCTGAGGATCTTGGCCGTCTCGCCCATGAAACGCACCCCGGCCACCACCAGCGTGCTCGCCGGATGGTCCTTGCCGAAGCGCGCCATCTCCAGCGAATCCGCCACGCAGCCGCCGGTCTCGTCCGCCAGGCGCTGCAGCGAGTCGTCCACGTAATAGTGCGCCACCAGCACCGCGTCGCGCTCGCGCAGCAGGCGCTTGATGCGTTCCACCAGCTCCGCGCGCTCGGCCTCGCCGAGGTGGTGCAGCCCGGCGGTCACGTGCGCCGTGGACGGCACGTGGAACAGCGGTTTTTCGGCCACCGGTGCGGTCATGGGAATCCTCGCCGTTATTACAGTCTGCTTATAATACGACAGCCCCCTTTCCGGTGTCGTTCGGCCCTGCCATGACCGAGCTTGAGCAACAGTACCGACAATTGTCCTTCGACCAGCGCATGGAGATGGCGCTGGCCGCCGACCTGGAGCCGTGCTGGCGCCCGTTCCTGGTGCGCGACCAGCATGCCCAGGTCAAGGCGTATTTCTCCCGCCGTCTCGATCTGCAGCCCGACGAAGTCGCCCTGCTGCTGGCGGACCCCAACCAGACCGTGCGCCTGAACTGCGCCAAGCGGCCCGACCTCACGCCGGAGCAGGTGGCCGCCTGCGTGAACGACCGCGACCCCAACCTGCGCTACTTCGTGGCCCGCAACCCGCTGCTGAGCGAAGACCAGCGGGAACAACTGATGGACGACGAGGACGAACTGGTACGCATTGCCGTGCGCAAGGGCCCCAAACAGCGCGGCACCCGCGCCCGACCCGGCCAGGCCGAGATGATCCGTTGACCGATACCCAGCCCGAAAAACCCGAACGCCCGAAACCCACCGCGCGCCGCCGTGCGCTCGGCTGGGGCATCCAGATCGCCATCGCGCTGGCCATCTTCCTGCTGGTGCGCGCCTGGATGGCCCGCGACATGGTGGAAGGCCCGGCCCCCGAGTTCGAGGCCGAACTGCTCGACGGCTCGCCCGTGGCCCTGTCCGACTACGTGGGCGACGAACCCGTGCTGCTGCATTTCTGGGCCACGTGGTGTCCCATCTGCCGGCTGGAGGAAGGCGAGATCGTGCGGCTGTCGGACAGCCATCCGGTGCTGACCGTCGCCATGCAGTCCGGCGAGCCGCAGGAGGTCATCGACCACCTGAACGAGAACGAGCGCGAACTGGCCACCATCAACGACCCGCAGGGCCAGCTCGCCGCCCGCTACGGTGTCCAGGGCGTCCCCGCCAGCTTCATCATCAACACCGACGGCGACGTCGTCTTTCGCAAGCAGGGCTACGCCCCGCCGCTGGAACTGCGTTTCCGCCTCTGGCTCGCCCGCTGGCTCTGATGGTGCAGCCCCGGGTCGCCTGCACCAACGGCAGCTCATGGGGCGCGGGCAATGGGGTTTGGGCAGTACAGGCCCAAGGGTTACACTGAAAAGTGTAACTCCGGGAGGCAAAGATGGAAGCCACCACCAAGGACATGCGGCTCCACAGCCGCGAACTCCTCGCCGCGATCGATCGTGGAGAGGAGATCGTGATCACCTATCATGGCCGGAAGCGGGCCCGTCTTGTGCCCTTCACCCTCCGCGAGGAAAACGGGCGAGAAGAGGGGACTCGCAATCCGTTGTTCGGACTCTGGAGTGACCGGACCGGATCGGTAGACGACCAGGTTCGGCGGATGCGCCAACCGAGGGCGTTCGACTGATGCTGGTGGACACGGACGTCCTGATCTGGAACCTGCGCGGGAACCGGAAAGCGGGGGACTGGCTCGACAGTTCGCCCGGATTCACGGTGTCTGCCGTTACCTACATGGAGCTGGTTCAGGGCCTGCGGAGCCAGGCCGAATTCCGGATGCTTCGGCAGGCCATGAGCTACTGGGATGCCACAATTCATCCCGTCAGCGAAGCGATTTCGACTCGTGCCACCTTCCTGGTCGAGATGTATTCGCTCAGCCACAACATGCAAATGGCCGATGCCCTGGTTGCCGCAACGGCCACCCAGCTTGGCCTGCCTCTGGTCACGGCCAACGATCGCCACTACCGCCACATCGAAGGCCTCGAAATCCACCTGTTCCGACCGGAATAAGGTCTCACTCATGCCGTCTTCGGCCAGAGGACGGGCCCCGCGGCCCGGGGGCGCCTTGTGGGGGCGCAGCCCCCTGCGCGATGCGGTGCGGGGATGGCCCCGATCGGCCAGAGGGCTGGCCTCCTTGTGTGT
>NZ_MUZR01000007.1:0-169873 GCF_001995255.1 Thioalkalivibrio halophilus
ACTCCCAGGCGCGCATCGCCTCCAGGCGCTCGGATTCGCTCATCTGCTCCCAGTGTTCCTCCGGCACGCCGTAGATGCGCGGGGCACAGGCGGCCAGCATCAGGGCCAGGCCCAGCACGGCGGAAACCAGGGCGAAGCGGGCAACGGATCGGGTCATGGTCATGGCGGCAATCCCTGTCGGATGGAACATGATGGCCGCCGGGGCGGCTCGGTCAGTCTATCGTGCCGGGGCTGCCTGAGTGGCGGCTGAACGGCCATGCCCGTGCTTGACCGCTGCCGCGGGGTCTTGAGCTGGCGCTGCGGAGTCCGGGGCTTTCGGCTGCCGCCGGGGGGTGCGCTCTCTCGCGAGCGCGCCGCGAGGTCCTTTCTTGCTTGCCCAAGAAAGGACCCAAAGAAGGGCACCCGGAGCTCGCCCGGGAACCTTGCTCCGGGCACCTCGCGCCGGCGGCGCCGAACTCGCGAAGCTGCGCTTCGCTCAGACATCCGGCGCCTTGTTTCCGGCGCGAGGCACCCTCCGCAAGGGGCTCGCAACGGGAGGGGGTAAACCGGAGGCGTTCCGGCCATTGGTGCCCGGGTCCCGGCCCGCTTCATCGCGGGGCGCTCGAATCGTGCGTTTCCTGGTTCCTGATGCAAGGGCGGCCCGGTGCACCAACGGGTTCAAGCTTTGGTACGGGCCCTTCGCAGAGCTCATTTCCGTCCATCCTTGCAAAGGAATCGCGTGCGGGCAGGGGCCGGACCCACCCCCAAGCCCTGATGGAAGAAGGTCATGCGGCTCGGCAGGGCATGCCCATGGCCCTACCCGGGCACCCTCCCGGTGCCGGGTGTGCAAAGGTGGCTGTGGGAGGCGAGCCCTCTCGCCGATCCGGCATGATCGGTCGCCAACGATCCTGTTCTCGGCCGGGCCGTTCACAGCCGCGGCCTGCCCGCCTGGCGGAAAAGGAACGGGCGGTGGGCCGGCGGCCCCGTTTGCCGCACCGAGCGCAGAGGTCGGGTGCGGGAGAAAAGGCGCTGCTTGTCTGAGCGAAGCGCAGCTTCGCGAGTTCAGCGCCGCCCGCGCCCGGCCTCGGAGCGAGGGAATCCCGGGCCGCGTCAGCGGACCGGGATGCGGCAGTCGGGGTGACTTCTTTGGGTCCTTTCTTGGGCAAGCAAGAAAGGACCTCGCGGCGCGCTCGCGAGAGAGCGCAACACCCCCGGCGGCAGCCGAAAACCGCCGACTCCGCAGCGTCAGCTCAAGGCCTGGCGGCAGCGGTCAAGCACGGGCACCAGCAGCCCGATCGCTTGCTTGCAAGCTCCTGCAGCCGCATCCGGGCGCCGGTGCGGGTGGCGCCTACGCGCCGTGCCCCGTGCGTTCGCGCAGGGCCGCCACCAGCCCGTCCATCGGCAGGTGTTCGGCCTCGCCGGCGGTGCGGGCCTGGTATTCGAGCTCGCCGGCGTCCAGGCCGCGCTCGCCGATCACGATCCGGTGCGGGATGCCGATCAGCTCCATGTCGGCGAACATTACGCCGGGGCGCTGTTCGCGATCGTCCAGCAGGACCTCGAAGCCGGCCGCCTGCAGCTCGTCGTGCAGCTGTTCCGCGGCCTCGCGCACGCGCTGCGACTTCTTCGCGCCGATCGGGCACAGGGCGATGTCGAACGGGGCGATGGCGGTGGGCCAGCAGATGCCGCGCTCGTCGGAGTTCTGCTCGATGGCGGCGGCGACCACGCGCGAGACGCCGATGCCGTAGCAGCCCATGGTGACGATCTGCTCGCGCCCGTCCTCGTCCAGCACCCGGGCGCCCAGGGCCTCGGAGTACTTGTCGCCGAGCTGGAAGATATGGCCGACCTCGATGCCGCGGCGGATCTCGAGGGGGCCGGAGCCGTCGGGCGCGGGTTCGCCCTCGGTGATGTTGCGCAGGTCGGCACTTTCCGGGCGCGGCAGGTCGCGTTCCCAGTTGACGCCGGTCAGGTGGTGGCCGTCCTCGTTGGCGCCGACCACCATGTCGGCCATGGCGAGCACGGCGTGGTCGGCCAGCACCGGGATCGGGCTGTCCACCGGGCCCAGCGAGCCGGGCTCGGCACCGAACGCGGTACGGATCTCGCCCGCCTCCGCCATGCGCAGGGGTTCGGCGATCCAGGGGTGCTTCTCGGCCTTGACGTCGTTGAGTTCGTGGTCGCCGCGCAGCACCAGGGCGACCAGATCGGCGTCGACCGCGTCGCTGGCGGCCACCACCAGGGTCTTGACCGTGCGTTCGGTCGGCACGTCGAGGAAGGCCGCGAGCTCGGCGATGGTGTGCACGTCCGGGGTGGCGATCTTCTGCAGTTCCTGCGCGGGCGCGGTCGGCGCCGCGGCGGACGGGCAGGGCGCGAGTTCGACGTTGGCGGCGAATCCGCCCGGGGAGAAGGCGATCGCGTCCTCGCCGGAGGCGGCCAGCACGTGGAATTCGTGCGAGGCGTTGCCCCCGATCGCGCCGGTATCGGCTTCCACCGCACGGAAGTCGAGGCCGCAGCGCTGGAAGATGCGGCAGTAGGCATCGTGCATCTGCTGGTAGGTCTGCCCCAGCGAGTCGGCATCCAGGTGGAAGGAGTAGGCGTCCTTCATCAGGAATTCGCGGGCGCGCATCACGCCGAAGCGCGGGCGGCGCTCGTCGCGGAACTTGGTCTGGATCTGGTAGTAGTTCACCGGCAGCTGGCGGTAGCTGCGGATCTCGCGGCGGACCAGGTCGGTGATGACCTCTTCGTGGGTCGGGCCATAGCAGAAATCGCGTTCGTGGCGGTCCTTGATGCGCAGCAGCTCGGCCCCGTAGAAGTCCCAGCGTCCGGATTCCTGCCACAGCTCGGCCGGCTGGATGGCCGGCATCAGCACCTCCAGGCCCCCGGCGCGGTCCATCTCCTCGCGCACGATGTTCTCCACCCGGCGCAGCACGCGCAGGCCCAGCGGCAGCCAGGTGTACAGCCCGGAGGCGAGGCGGCGGATGTAGCCGGCGCGCAGCATCAGCTGGTGGGAGACGATCTCGGCGTCGGCCGGGGTTTCCTTCAGGGTGTTCAGCGGGAATTGCGAGACGCGCATGGGGCTCGGGCCTTGTGGTCGGTGGTCGTTGAGCGGACGGGGTTCGGGATCAGAACGTGGTGCCGTTGGTGCCCCAGAAATGCCGCGGGGCGTCGGCGAACTCGATGTAGACGCGCGCCGGCTCCACGCCCAGTTCGGCCTGCAGGGCGTCGCACAGCTTGCGTGACAGCTCGCGGGTCAGGCCCTCGGGCAGGCCGATGCTCTTGAGTTCGCAGTAGGCGAGTGCCTCGGTGCTGCCGCCGAAACGCATGTGGGCGTTGTGGCCGAGGGCGACCATCACGTAGCCCTCGGGCTTGTTCAGCCATTCGGCGACCGCGGTCGACAGGCGGGCGGTGACGGCATCCGGATCGGCGGGCAGGGCAACGTTGGTCTCGATACGCAGCAGTGGCATGGCGGTCTCCCGGGAATGAAACGGCGGTCGGGGAACGTCCCCGTGCGGGTGCCGACATGATACGGACAGACGCGGCGCGGTGCAGGGGGTTGCAGGGCTTTGCTGCAAAACCGACGGGGAAAGCTATACTCCGGGCAGTTACCGGGGTTGCGGTCGGGGATTTGCCTGCCCGTGGCCGGCTCCGTTACATTAGGGAAAACTAATATATTAAAGAACGGCCCCGTGACGGCTGACCGCCCCGCAAGAAGGGTGGCAGGAGAGGGCCGAATATCCGGAAGGACCACACCATGACACGACTCCCGATCCTCGGGGCCGCGCTGCTTGCGCTGGCTCTGCCGCTGACGGCCCAGGCCGATGATCTGCCCTTTGAAACCGCCGAAGCCGAGCGTCTGACCCTGCCGCAGGAGCGTGTGCTGGATGGCCGTGTCGAGGCGGTCCAGCGCTCCACCATCTCGGCCCAGACCTCCGGGCGGGTCCGCGAGATCTACGTGGACGTGGATGACTTTGTCGAGGAAGACGAGCTCCTGCTGCGCATCAGCGATGTCCAGCAGCAGGCGCGTCTGAGTCAGGCCGAGGGTGACCTGGCCGATGCGCGGGCACGTTTCCGCGAGGCGCGTTCGGAGTTCGAACGCATTCGCGAGGTGTTCGAGCAGAACGTGGTGTCGCGCTCGGAGTTCGAGCGGGCCGAGGCCCAGCTGGAATCGGCCCGTGCGCGCCTGCGCTCGGCCGAGGGGCGGGTGGACGAAGCCCGCGAACAGCTGGGTTACACCGAGGTGTATGCGCCGTACTCCGGGATCGTGACCGAGCGCATGGTCGAGGTCGGGGAATCGGTGTCGCCGGGATCGCCACTTCTGGCGGGACTGAGCCTGGATCGCCTGCGGGTCGAGGTGGACGTCCCGCAGCGCCTGATGCCCGGGTTGCGGGATCGCCGCGAAGCCGAGGTCATCCTGGATTCCGGTGAGCGGATCGCCGCCGAGAATCTGACCCTCTTCCCCTACGCGGATCCGCGGAGCGGCACCTTCCGGGTGCGCGTGAACCTGCCCGAGGACGAGAACAATCGTGGTCTGTTTCCCGGCATGTTCGTGAAATCGGCTTTCGTGCTGGACGAGGTCGAGCGGCTGATGGTGCCGCAGGAGGCCGTGGCCTATCGCTCCGAGGTGATCGCGGTGTACGTGATCGACGAACAGGGCCGGGTGCGCTTTCGTCAGGTCCGGACCGGGCGCGAGCATGACGGCATGATCGAGATCCTCGGTGGTCTGCGCGAGGGTGAACGCGTCGCCCTGGATCCGGTGCATGCCGCGATCTTCATGAAGGAACACCAGCAGGTGACGCGATGAGCGGCGGCAGCGCGGAAGCGGCCCCGGAGCGCATGGGGATCTCCGGGCGCATCGCGAAGGCGTTTCTGACGACCCAGATCACGCCCCTGCTGGCGCTGGTGGGTCTTTTGCTGGGGTTGTTCGCCATCCTGGTGACCCCGCGCGAGGAAGAGCCGCAGATCAACGTCACCATGGCGGACGTGTTCATCCCGTTCCCCGGAGCCAGCGCCGAGGAGGTGGCCCACCTGGTTTCCACGCCGGCGGAGCAGGTGCTGTCCGAGATCGAGGGGATGGATGACATCTACTCCACCTCGCGTCCGGACATGGCGCACATCACCGTGCAGTTCGAGGTCGGCGAGGACCGCACCGCGGCGCTGGTACGGCTGTACAACCAGATCTTCTCCAACGATGACTGGATACCGCAGAACCTCGGGGTCGGCGAGCCGATGGTGCGGCCGATGGGCATCGACGACGTGCCCATCGTCAACGTGACCCTGTGGACCGAGGACGAGGAGCGCGGCGGACACGACCTGCTGCGGGTGGCCCACGGGCTGGAAACGCAGCTCAAGCGCGTCTCCGGCACGCGCGACATCTACACCGTGGGCGGGCCCGATCACGTGGTTCACGTGCGCTTCAAGCCGGAGATGCTGGCGGCGCACAACCTCGCGGTGGACGACCTGCGCGAGGCCCTGGCGGTGTCGAACTTCTCGCGCGATGCCGGGCATCTGTATCAGGACGACGAGGAGATCCTGATCCAGGCCGGCGATTTCATCACCGAGCCCGAGGCGTTCGCGCGGCTGGTGGTGGGGATGCATGACGGACGTCCGGTGCATCTGGAAGACGTGGCCGAGGTCGAGCAGGGCCCCGGCTATCCGAGCGAGCACGTACGCTTCGCCCATGGTGCCGCGGCCGAGGGCGGCGGGCACATCGGCCAGAGTCACCCGGCGGTGACCGTGGCGGTGGCCAAGCAGCCCGGCACCAACGCCCCTGACATCGCCGACCAGGTCATCGAGCGTCTGGATCAGCTGAAGGGGAGTTACATTCCCGAGGGCGTGGAGGTCTCGATTACCCGCAATTACGGGCAGACGGCCGAGGACAAGGCGTCCACGCTGATCCAGAAGCTGATGCTGGCGACCGCATCGGTGATCATTCTGGTATGGATCGCCCTGGGCTGGCGTGAAGCCTTCATCGTCGGCGTGGCGGTGATCATTACCCTGGCGCTCACGCTGTTCGCGTCCTGGGCCTGGGGCTTTACCCTCAACCGGGTGTCGCTGTTCGCGCTGATCTTCGCCATCGGCATCCTGGTGGACGACGCGATCGTGGTGGTGGAGAACATCCACCGGCACATGGTCCAGGGCGGGCGCAAGTTCCTCGAATCCATCCCGCTGGCGGTGGACGAGGTGGGCGGCCCGACCATCCTCGCGACCTTTACCGTGATCGCGGCGCTGCTGCCCATGGCCTTCGTTACCGGGCTGATGGGGCCGTACATGAGCCCCATCCCGATCAACGCCTCCATGGGGATGGTCCTGTCGCTGGCGGTGGCCTACGTGGTGACTCCGTGGCTGACCTACAAGGTGCTGCGGCGTCAGGGCGAGCAGCTGGAGGCCGGCGGCGGCCATGGTGCGCACGAGGGCGAAGCTGCTTCTGCCGGCCTGATGCGCCTGTTCAATTTCGTCCTGCTTCCGTTCCTGGGAACCGGCGGGCGGAAGAAGGTGAATCGCATGGTGCTTTGGGGCGGCACGCTCGTGCTGATCCTGGGCTCGGTGTCGCTGGCCTATTACCAGCTGGTGGTGCTGAAAATGCTGCCATTCGACGACAAGTCGGAGTTCCAGGTCGTGCTGGACATGCCCGAGGGCACCAGTCTGGAACGCACCGGCCAGGTGCTGGGCGAGATGGCCGACTACCTCAAGACGGTGCCCGAGGTGCACGACGTGCAGACCTACGCGGGCACGGCCACGCCCATCAACTTCAATGGCCTGGTGCGGCAGTACTACCTGCGCGAGGGCAGCCATGTCGGCGACATCCAGGTGAACCTGGTGCACGACTCCGAGCGTGACCGCCGCAGCCACGACATCGCGCTGTCGGTGCGCGACGAGATCAATGCCATCGCCGGGCGCTATGACGGCGCGGCGGTCAAGGTGGTCGAGGTGCCGCCGGGACCGCCGGTGATGTCGCCGATCGTCGCGGAGATCTACGGTCCGGACTACGACGGTCAGATCGAGGTGGCGAAGCAGGTGCGCGAGGTGTTCGAGGACACCGAGGGTCTCACCGACATCGATGACTCGGTGGAACACCCGGGGCCGAAGAAGATCCTGCAGGTGGACCGCGAGCGCGCCGCGCACCTGGGTGTGCCGCAGATGGCCGTGGTCGAGGCCATCGATACCGCGCTGTCGGGCGAGGATGTCACCTACCTCTACGGCTCGAACATCAAGTACGCGGTACCGGTCCGTCTGGAGTTCGATCGCGCGGAGAAGGGCAGCCTGGAGCCGGTTCTGGGACTCAAGGTCCGCTCGCAGAGCGGGGAGCTGGTGCCGCTGTCCGAGGTAGTGACCGTGGTGGATTCGAGTCGCGAGCACTCCATCCATCACAAGAACCTGCTGCCGGTGGTCTATGTCCAGGGTGACCTGGCGGGGGGTCTGGACAGTCCGCTGTACGGCATGTTCGACATGTTCTTCGGGCTGCGCGACACGCCGATGGTCCATGGCGAGCCGCTGGAACAGCGGTTCATCAGCCAGCCGGGCGATCCGTATAACTACAGCCTGAAATGGGACGGCGAGTGGCAGGTGACCTACGAGACCTTCCGCGACATGGGCATCGCCTATGGCGTGGGGCTGATCCTGATCTATCTGCTGATCGTCGCGCAGTTCCGCTCGTACATGGTGCCACTGGTCATCATGGCACCGATCCCGCTCACGGTGATCGGGGTGATGCCGGGACACGCCCTGGTGGACGCGTTCTTCATGGACGCCAAGTTCACGGCGACCTCCATGATCGGGATGATCGCGCTGGCCGGGATCATCGTGCGCAACTCGATCCTGCTGGTGGACTTCATCAACGAGGAGCTGCGCCGCGGGGTGGATACCATCGAGGCGGTGGTGCATGCCGGTGCGGTACGGGCCAAGCCGATCGTGCTGACGGGGCTGGCGGCGATGGTCGGCGCCGGGTTCATCCTCGATGACCCGATATTCTCCGGGCTGGCGATCTCGCTGATCTTCGGGGTGTTCGTCTCCACGGTGCTGACCCTGGTCATCATCCCGGTGCTGTACTACCTCTACGTGCGCAACCGGGTGGACCAGATCCGCGAACAGGAGGCGTAAGCCGGCCCCGTCATTGCGAGGAGCGTAGCGACGAAGCAATCGCCATGGCGACCCCCGGCCCCGGTGCACTGCGGGCAGCAACCGATTGCCACGTCGCCTTCGGCTCCTCGCAATGACGCAGGCGGGGGCGAGTAGCGGCCCCGGCACGTTGTTGCATGGCAATGGCACGACCGGAGTCCGGCGTTTTCGCCGGGCGACGGTACCGGCATACAATTGGGGGCCCGAACGAACCGGAGTGGCTCGATGAATGTGGACATGGGAGACGAGGGCCTGGATGTCACCGGGATCAGCCGCGAACAGTGCGCGACCCTGGTGGAGGCCCTGAAGGCCAGCAGTGATCAGAGTTTCATGGAGGATCCGGAGCTGCGCAAGCTGTTCAAGCTGCTCGCCGTGCTGCAAAGCGATCTGTGGGACGAGATGACCGCGGGTCAATTCGATTTCAGTCAGTACAAGAAGCAGTAAGCCACTGCAGGAGACTGTCATGTCCGATCCGTCCGGCGGCCGCCCCTCGAATTTCGTCATCGGCAATATCCTGCTGGGGCTGGCGGCCCTGATGCTGTTCTTCTTCGTTCCGCTGTGGGAGCGGATCGGCGTGGTGGCCCTGTTCCTGTGGATGGTCCTCGCTGCGGCGGGGGTGTACTTCATCGTGAAGGACAAGGACATAACGCCCGGTGGACCGCCGAACTGATGCCCCCCGGACGGGGGAGCAGGCAGCCGGTATCGAGACCCCGGACACCGTGTCCGGCGGGCGCTCGCGGGCCGCTTTTCCGGCCTTTCTGAGCGAGCGCCTCGCACGCCTGCGCGACGCCGCGGGCGAGCTCGATCAGGGTGAATGCTCCGGGGACTGCGTGGACCGGCTGTATCGCGAGGTCAGCGCCCTGGCCCGCGTGGCCCGGACTCACGGGGTGCAGGAGATCCTGCGCCTGGCCGAGTCACTACAGGCGACCCTGGCCGGGCTGCGGGCCCGTCCGAACACTGCCGATCGCGAACTGCTGCGTCTGGGCCTCGCGCGCCTGGAGGCCGCCGCGGAGGCCTGGGCGCGTCAGGAACAGGGGGTGCCGGAGACGCGCCTCCAGCCGCAGGTGTCGGCGGATGCGGGTGGCGGCCGGGTGCAGGTGGTCGCGGAGGTCCCGGAAGTCGGCGAGGCAGTGGCGGGCATGCTGCGTGATCACGGCTTCGCCGTGGTGCTGACCGGCGCCGAACCGGACGCGGCGGGCGCCGGCGGGGTCACCGCGCGGGTGGTCTGCGTCGGCGAGGTAACCCCGGAGTCCGCGGTGCTCACGCGACTGCAGGAACCGGGACGCGGGTTTTTGCCGACCCTGGTGGTGGCGCGCTCCTGGAGCCCCGGGGCGCGCCTGCAGGCCGTGCGCGAGGGAGCGGCCCGCTGCCTCGATTACCCGCTGGCGGACGATACTCTGCTGGAGCAGCTGGTGCAGATCGGCGGGGTGGTCGCGGATACGGGGTATCGGGTTCTCCTGGCGAGTGCCCGCCCCGAGGCTGCCGACGACACCCTGGTGGCGGGTCTGCGGGAGGCCGGACTGACGGTGGAGGTCCAGCCGGACCCCGATGCGGCGCTGGCCGGCCTCCACGGCGGCGAGGTCGAGGTCCTGGTGCTGGATCTGGACGAAGGGGGGTGCAGCGCCGAGGAGTTCGCGGCCCTGCTGCGCACCCGCGACAACGGTTCCTCCATCCCCATGCTGGTCCTGACCGCCGATCCCGGACGGGTGAACGAGCTGATGGCCCTGCACCCCGGGGCGAGCGGGGTGTTCCTCAAACCGGTGGAGCCGCGCCGGCTGGCGGACGCGGTGGTGGCCCGGGCCCGTCAGCAGCGCCAGGTCGACGGGGTCACCTCCGCGTATCGTCAGGCGCTGTATGAACGCGAACGCGAGCATCTCGCGGTCAACGAGCACGCGCTGGTGAGCATCACGGACGTGGCCGGCGACATCATCTATGCCAACGAACGGTTCGCGCGGGTCAGCGGCCATGCGGTGTCCGACCTTCTGGGGCGCAACCATCGCCTGCTGAAATCGGGGGTGCACACTCCCTCGGTCTATGCGGAACTCTGGGAAACCATTGCCGCGGGCCGCATCTGGCAGGGCGAGCTCTGCAACCGCGCGCGGGACGGCTCGCTGTACTGGGTCGAGACCACCATCGTTCCCTATCTGGATGGCGACGGCCTGCCGTATCAGTACGTGTCGATCCGCACCGACATCACCACGGTGAAGCGTCAGGAGCATCGCCTGCGCAGCAGCCAGCGCTTCGCCAACATGGGGACCTGGGAATGGACCCCGGGACGCGAGGAACTGCAGTGGTCCGAGCGTATCGCGCCCCTGCTGGGCCACTCTCACGGAGACCTCGAGCCCACGGTGGAAAACTTTCTCGGTGCCGTGCACCCGGAGGATCGCGAGCGGGTGGAAAACGCCATCCGCAGTTCCCTGCGTCGCGGGTCCTATCTCGAACTGGAGCACCGGGTGGTCTGGCCGGATGGCACGGTTCGCTGGCTGCTGCAGCGCGGTGACGTCGAGCGCGACGCCAGTGGCGGCGTGCTGCACATGCTGGGTGTGTCGCAGGACATCACCAAGCGCAAGCAGTCCGAGCTGGCGTTGACCCGTCAGACCACGCGGCTGCGCGAAGCCCAGCGCCTTGCGCGCGTGGGGCACTGGGAACACGATCCGGTGACCGGGGCGCTGTGGTGGTCCGACGTGGTCTACGAGATCTTCGCCCTGTCCCCGGGCGACGCCCCGGTGAGCATGGAGGGCTTTCGTGCGTTCGTGCACCCCGAGGATCGCGAGCGGCTCGACCGCGAATATGCCGGGGTGCTGGCCGAGGGGCGGGGTGAGGTGTTTCTGCGCATCCGGCGCGATGACGGCGAACTGCGGCACCTGCATCTGATTGCCCATGGCGAAAGCACCGGGGGCCGGGAACAGAACGGCCGGCTGACCGGAACCGTTCAGGATGTCACCGAACTGCAGCAGGCCCAGGAGGAACTGTCGCTGTTCCGGCGCATCTTCGAGGCCTCGGAACAGGCGATCTCGGTCGCCGACCGGGAAGGCCGCATGGTGTACAACAACCCCGCGGTGCTGGAGATGACCGGCTTCGAGGAGGCCGATCTGGCGGGCCGATCCTATCGCGAACTGATCCCGGCGGAGGCGGAACAGTCGGCGCGCGAGATCGACGAAATCCGCGAGGCTGGCGGGGCCTGGACCGGTCAGCTGCCGATCCGCTGCCGCAACGGCGCGGTGTTCATGTCCAGCAGTACCATCGGCGTGGTGCGTGACAGCCGTAGCGAGCCGCAGTACATCTTCAACATCTTCGGGGATTTCACCGCGGAGCTGCAGCGGCGCGCCGAGCTGCAGTGGGCCCGCGAGGAGGCCGAGCAGGCGAGCCGGGCGAAGTCCGACTTCCTGTCCAACATGAGCCACGAGCTGCGCACGCCGATGAACGCCATCCTGGGCTTTGCCCAGCTGTTGCAGCGCGACACGTCGCTGGGCGAGCGCCAGCAGAGTCAGCTGGACGAGATCGCCCGCGCCGGCCGGCACCTGCTGGAGCTGATCAACGAGATCCTGGACCTCGCGCGTATCGAGTCGGGGCGGCTGCAGGTGACGCCGGAACCGGTGGACGTGGCGGACGTGGTGGACGAGTGCCTGTCGCTGCTGCGGCCGCTGGCGCAGGAGCGCGAAGTTCGCCTGGAAGGCGCGCGGGCGGCCACCGCGGATGCCCCGCGCGTGCAGGCCGACCGTACCCGGCTCAAACAGGTCCTGCTGAATCTCTTGTCCAACGCCATCAAGTACAACCGCGAAGGCGGGCGGGTGACGCTGCTGGGCGCTGCGGGGCAACAGGGGCTGCAGCTGGAGGTGCACGACACCGGCCCCGGACTGACTGCCGAGCAACAGGAACGGCTGTTCCAGCCCTTCGACCGGCTGGAGGCGGACTCCAGCGGGGTGGAGGGCAGCGGCGTGGGGCTCACCATCACCCGGCACCTGGTGGAGATGATGGACGGCCGGCTGGGCGTGACGAGCACGCCGGGCGAGGGTTCCTGCTTCTGGTTCGAACTGCCGCTGGCCGCGGACAGCGATCTCGGGGCAACACCCGGGGGCGGGCCCGATCACCCGGCCGCGGCCGGCGCATCGGAACTGCCGGCGTCCGGCACGCCGCGCACGGTGCTGTGCATCGATGATCAGCCGGCCAACCTGCGCCTGATGGAAGAGGTCCTGGGACCGGAGTCGGACCTGGAAACGGTGGTGGCCGAGACCCCCCTGAAGGGCCTGGAGGAGGCGGCGCGGCTGGCGCCGGAACTGATTCTGCTGGATCTGGCGATGCCCGGCATGGACGGTTATCAGGTGCTGCGCGCGCTGCGGGCCGACGACCTGCTGGCCGGCGTCCCGGTGCTGGCGGTGACCGCCGATGCCACCGACCCGACGCGTGAGCGTGCGCTGGCGGCCGGTTTCGCGGAGGTGATCACCAAGCCGGTGGATCCGGCCGGACTGCGTGAACGGGTGCGCCAGGCGTTCGCGGGCAGCGCTCAGAGGTAGAGCCAGGCGACGATCGCGACCGCGGCGACCACCGCCACCGCGTCGGCGCTCAGCGCGGCCGCCAGGGTATGGCGGACCCGCTTGACCCCGATCGCGCCGAAATAGACCGCGAGCACGTAGAAGGTGGTCTCGGTGGAGCCCTGCAGGGTGGACACCAGCATGCCGACGTGGGTATCCGGCCCGGTGGCCGGGTCCTGCATGATCCCGGCCATGATGCCGTAGGCGCCCGACCCGGACAGTGGCCGCAGCAGTGCCATCGGCAGGGCCTCGGCGGGCAGCCCGAAGGGCGTGGTCCACGGCCCGACCAGCCCGACGAACATCCCCAGCGCGCCGCTCTCGCGCAGCATGCCCACCGCGACCAGGATCGCCACCAGATACGGGATGATCCGCAGGGCCACGTTGAAGCCCTCTTTCGCCCCCTCGACGAAGACCTCGTATACCGGCACGCCGCGGATGACGCCATAGGTGAGGAAGCCCACCACCAGTCCCGGGATGATCCACGGGGCGATGGCCTGGCCGTAGATGATGGTCAGCGGGATGATCGCCAGCACCCCCAGCAGGACCAGGATCGAGACCCAGGCGGGATAGCCCTCGGCCGGGACCTCGATGTTCATCGGCTGGGGCTGCTCGCCCGGCTCCGTGTCCCGGTCCGCATCGGAACGCCGGTCCCCGGCGGGGTCGGCTTCGGCGTCGGGGTCGTCAAGGCCGCCGGGCGGGATCTCGCGGGTGGCCGCCGGGGGGCGGAACCAGCGTTGCAGGACCAGCGCGCTGGTGATCCCGGCGACCGTCGCGAACAGCGTCGCGAACAGCGTGGTCGGCAGGATGGCGGCCGGATCCTCCGAGCCCAGCGAGGCACGCAGCGCGATCACCCCGGTGGGCAGCAGGGTGATGCTGGAGGTGTTGATCGCCAGGAACAGCGCCATCGCGTTGGTGGCGGTGCCCGGGTGGGGGTTGAGCTTCTCCAGTTCCTGCATCGCGCGGATGCCGAAGGGCGTGGCGGCGTTGCCCAGGCCCAGAATGTTGGCGGAGAAGTTGAGGATCATCGCGCCCATTGCCGGATGTTCCGGCGGAACATCGGGGAACAGGCGCACCATCAGCGGCCGCAGCAGGCGGGCGAGGACGGTGAGCAGGCCGCCGGCCTCGGCGATCTTCATCAGGCCCAGGAACAGCGCCATTACCCCGACCAGCCCCAGCGCCAGTTCCACCGCGGCGCCGGCTGCCTCCACTGCGCCTTCGGAGAGGTCCGCCATGGGGCGTTCCTCCGGATCGGTGGAGCGCAGCTCGCGCAGCGCCGCGGTGGTGAACGCGATGACGACCAGCGCAAGAAAGATCGCGTTCATGCGCCGGGGGCCGTGATGTTCAGCGGTTCTCGCCGCGCGAGACCAGCCGCAGGAAGGCGTCCATCCAGCGCGCCGGCAGGATCGCCTTGAGGAAGGCGAACAGATGCGTGGGGAAGGTCACGCGGTAGCGCAGCTTCGGCCGCCGCGCCTCCAGGGCGTGGATCACGCAGCGGGTCACGGCCTCCGGCCCGAGGGTGAACGGGGCGTCGGCCTCCGCGTTCGCCATGCGCGCCTCGGCGGCCTCGTAGGTCCGCGCCCAGGGGCTGTGTGCCCGGTGGATGTGCTGGCGGAAGGCCTTCAGCGCGTTGGCGCGGAATTCGGAGCGGATGGGACCCGGCTGGATGATGGAGACCCGGACGCCGCTGCCGTGGAGTTCCTGGCGCAGGGTGTCGGACATCCCCTCGATCGCGAACTTGGAGGTGACGTAGGCCCCGCGCAGGCGCAGCGGGGCGAAGCCCAGCACCGACGAGTTCTGGATGATGCGCCCCTCGCCGGCGCGGCGCATCGCCGGGATCACCAGGTTGGTGAGCTCCAGCCAGCCCAGCACGTTGGTTTCGAGCTGAGCACGCAGGGCCGAGCGCGAAAGGTCTTCCACCGCGCCCGGCTGGCCGTAGGCGCCGTTGTTGAACAGGCCGTAGAGCTTCCCGCCGGTGCGGTGCAGGACCTCGTGCGCCGCGCTGCGGATGCTGGCGGAGTCGTTGAGGTCCAGTTGCAGGGCTTCGAAACCATCGTTCTTCAGACGCGAGATGTCTTCCGCGGCGCGCGCGGTGGCGAACACGCGATAGCCACGGTCGCGCAGAGAACGGGCTGCGTGGGCCCCGATCCCGGAGGAGCAGCCGGTGATCAGGACGGCGCGGGCATCGGTATCGGCGGCACTCACGAGGGATCCCCCGGAATCAGTAGGTGAGGGAGGCGACACCGTCCTCGACGACCTCGCCGATGAAGGCCCCGCCGCCACGCATGCCATCGAGCTCGGGCACCGCGTTGTCCAGCGTCAGGCCGTTTTCGTCCATCGCGCCGGCGCAGGCGTAGAATCGCGCGCCGGCCTCGTGGGCGTCCTGCATGAAACTGTAGACCGATTTTTCCTGCGCTTCGCCCGGGTACATCTGCTCGGCCACGCCCCGGCGCAGCAACCGGGTGGTCTGCGCGGCGAAATAGATCTCCACTTCCAGATCCATGGCGGCGGCCACGGTGGCCTGGAAGAACGGCGCGCCCAGGGTGCCGGGGCGGTCGAGGTCCAGGTTCAGGAGCATGATCACGATCTTGTCGGCCATCTCTTCTCTCGCTTTTCAGGGCGGGTTGGATACGGTTTGCGCAATGCGCTGCATGATCCGACCTCCGGCCGCGCGAAGCAATCGCCATGGATGCTTTTAATCCGGGCCGCCGCCCGCATAATACGGCTATCCACTGTTGATCGATGAACCGACTTCGGGAGAATACCGTCATGCCGATCTATGAATACGCCTGCCAGGAATGCCGCCAGGTCTCCGAGATCCTGCAGAAGATCTCCGACCCGCCCGCCACCACCTGCCCGCAGTGCGGCGCCGAAGCCCTGACCAAGCAGGTCTCGGCCGCCGGGTTCCGCCTGTCGGGCGGCGGCTGGTACGAGACCGACTTCAAGCAGGGCGGGCAGCGCAACCTGAAGGACGGTGCAGGTTCCGGGGGGAGTTCCGGTGCGGACAGTTCGGGGAGTTCGGGTTCCGGTGACAGCGGTGGCAAGGCTGCCGCGTCCGGAGGCTGAGCCGTATGCTGGCCGCGCTCCGGCGTTACGTGATCGCGGGCCTGCTGGTCTGGTTGCCACTGGTGGTGACCGGCTACGTCATCAAGCTGCTGGTGGACCTGCTGGATTACAGCGTGCTGGTGCTGCCGGAGGCCTGGCGCCCGGAGGCATGGCTGGGCTTCGACCTGCCGGGTGCCGGGGTGGTGCTGGCGGTGGCGATCGTGCTGGTGACCGGGATGATCGTGGCCAACATCGTTGGCCGCCGTCTGGTGCACCTGGGCGAGGCGGTGGTGCGGCGCATCCCGCTGGTGAGCACCATCTATGGCGCGGTGAAACAGGTTACCGAGACGGTCTTCAGCAACGGCGGGGAGTCGTTTCGCAAGGTGGTGATGATCGAGTATCCCCGTCGGGGGACCTGGTCCATCGCGTTTCTGACCGGTACCGCCACTCCGGAGACCCGCGAACGCACCGGCGAGGACATGGTGACGGTGTTCGTGCCCACCGCCCCCAACCCGACCTCCGGCTTCGTCCTGCTGACCCCGCGCACCGAGGTCACCGAGCTGGACATGTCGGTGGAGGACGGGCTCAAGTTCGTGATGTCGCTGGGGGTGGTGATACCGTCCGATGATCCCGTCAGCGCGCCGCTTCCGGTTGCGCGGGACGGGGGCAGGCCGTAACATTTCCGCCCCTTTGACGGGCGTGACGCGCCCGTTTTCCCCGATCAACCCGCGCGGCCGCCATCACCGGCATGCCGCGCCCGGCAGCTGGAACGGCGCAATGCGAACGCATCTCTGTGGGCAGGTCACCGAAAGCGACCTCGATTCCGAAGTGACCCTGTGTGGCTGGGTCAACCGCCGCCGCGACCACGGCGGCGTGATCTTCGTCGATCTGCGTGATCACGCGGGACTGGTGCAGGTGGTGTTCGATCCCGACCGTGAGGAGGTCTTCGCGCGCGCCGAGCAGCTGCGCAGCGAATACGTGATCCGCATGACCGGTCGCGTGCGCCGGCGCCCGGAGGGTACCGAGAACCCGGAGTTGACGACCGGGGCGGTCGAGATCCTCGGCCTGGAACTGGAGGTGCTGAACGCGGCAAAGACCCCGCCGTTCCCGCTGGATGACGAGGACGTGGGCGAGGATACCCGCCTGCGCTATCGCTACATGGATCTGCGCCGCCCGGTGATGCAGGAGCGCCTGCGCCTGCGCGGCCGGGTCACCGCGGCGATGCGCCGGTTCCTCGAGGAGCGCGACTTCCTCGATCTCGAGACGCCGATGCTGACGCGCGCGACCCCCGAGGGCGCGCGCGATTACCTGGTGCCGTCGCGCACCCACGCGGGCAGCTTCTTCGCCCTGCCGCAGTCGCCGCAGCTGTTCAAGCAGCTGCTGATGATGTCCGGCATGGACCGCTACTACCAGATCACCCGCTGCTTCCGCGATGAGGATCTGCGTGCCGACCGCCAGCCGGAGTTCACCCAGCTGGACATGGAGATGGCGTTCGTCGACGAGGCCGACGTGATGGGCGTGACCGAGGAGCTGATGCGTCATCTGTTCCGCGAGGTCATGGGCATCGAGCTGGACGATCCGTTCCCGCGCATGAGTCATGCCGAGGCGATGACCCGCTTCGGCTCCGACAAGCCGGATCTGCGCATCCCGCTGGAGTTCACCGAGCTGACCGAGGTGATGCAGGCGGTGGAGTTCAAGGTCTTCAACGCGCCGGCGAACGACCCCGAAGGGCGGGTGGCCGCCCTGCGCGTGCCGGGCGGGGCGGAGCTGACCCGCAAGGAGATCGACGGCTACACCGAGTTCGTCGGACGCTACGGGGCGAAGGGTCTTGCGTACATCAAGGTCAACGACCCCGCCGATCCTGCGAACGGGCTGCAGTCGCCGATCCTGAAGTTCCTGCCCGAGGACGTGATCCGCGAGATTCTCGCGCGTACTGGCGCGGCCGCCGGCGACCTGATCTTCTTCGGCGCGGACCGCGCCGACGTGGTGAACGAGGCGCTGGGTGCGCTGCGCGTGCAGGTCGGCCATGATCGCGGCCTGGTCGAGCCCGGCTGGCGCCCGCTGTGGGTGGTGGATTTCCCGATGTTCGAGTGGGATCCGGACGACAAACGCCTGTACGCCCTGCATCACCCGTTCACCGCCCCGGCCACCGACAGCCCCGACGCTCTGCGCGAGAACCCGCGCGAGGCCATGTCGCGGGCCTACGACATGGTGCTTAACGGCACTGAGGTCGGCGGTGGCTCCATCCGTATCCACAACCCGGAGATGCAGCAGGCCGCGTTCGAGGCGCTGGGCATCGGCGAGGAAGAGGCACGCGAGAAATTCGGCTTCCTGCTGGATGCGCTGAACTTTGGCGCCCCGCCGCATGGCGGCCTGGCGTTCGGGCTGGATCGGCTGGTGATGTTGATGAGCGGCGCCCACTCGATCCGCGACGTGATGGCGTTCCCCAAGACCCAGACCGCGGCCTGTCTGCTGACCGACGCCCCGGCGCCGGTGGGCGAGAAGCCGCTGCGCGAACTGGGCATCCGCCTGCGGGCCGGGGTTGCCGGCGACGGCGCGCAATAGGCCCGGGGGCAGCGCGGCGATGACGGCCATGCGGACCACGGTGGTGACCCTGCATGGCTGGCACATGACCGGGGTGGAGATGGTGCTGCTGCGGCGCCGTCTGCGCGCGGCGGGCTACCGGGTGCGGGCGTTTCGCTATCCGTCGCGCCGGGCCAGTCCCGAGGAAGTCGCGCGCGCCCTGGCGGCCTGGCTGGAGACCCTGCCGGACGACATGGTGCACCTGGTCGGCCACAGCCTTGGCGGGGTGATCCTGCGGCACCTGTTCGCGGTGGCGCCGGTGCAGCGGCCGGGGCGCGTGGTGATGCTGGGTTCCCCGCTCGCCGGCAGTCGGGTGGCCGCGCGGCTGGCCGCCAACCGGGCCGGGCGCTGGTGGTTGGGGCGCGCGCTGGATCGCGGTCTGCTGGGCGGCAGCCCGGTGCTGCGCGGGCGTCAGGTGGGGATGATCGCCGGTACCCGCGGGCGTTTTCCGGGGCCGCTGCTGACCGAACTGCCCGAACCGCATGATGGCCTGGTCGCGGTGGAGGAGACCCGGGGGCCGGAAGTGTCCCGGCATCTCCAGGCACCGGTCACCCACATGGGCCTGCTCTTCAGCGATCCGGTCGCGCAGGCCGTCGCGCATTTCCTGGAGCACGGGGAATTCGACCTCTGAACCCCGTTACACTGAGCAGCGTTTCCCTGAGCACAGGCAACGAGGAGGCGGAACACCATGGCCGGTCACAGCAAGTGGGCGAACATCAAGCACCGCAAGAGTGCGCAGGACGCCAAGCGCGGCAAGCTGTTCACCAAGCTGATCCGCGAAATCACCGTCGCCGCGCGCCATGGCGGGCCGGATCCGGAGACCAATCCGCGGCTGCGTCTGGCCTTTGACAACGCCCTCAAGAACAACATGACGCGCGACACCATCGAGCGCGCTGCGAAGCGGGGTGCCGGGGAGACCGAGGGCGAGGCCTACGAGGAGCTGCGCTACGAGGGCTACGGCCCCGGGGGGGCGGCGATCATGGTCGACTGCATGACCGACAACCGCAATCGTACGGTGTCGGAGGTGCGCCATGCCTTCAACAAGATGGGCGGCAATCTCGGCACCGACGGTTCGGTGGCCTATCTGTTCGAGAAGAAGGGCGTGATCAGCTTTGCTCCGGGGCTGGACGAGGAGACGGTGATGGAGCCGGCGCTGGAGGGCGGTGCCGAGGACGTGCTGGTGGACGATGACGGTTCCATCGAGGTCCTCACCGACCCGGACGCCTATCAGGACGTGCGTCAGGCCCTGCTGGATCACGGTCTGGAGCCGGAAAATTCGGAGGTCACCATGCGTCCGGAGACCCTTTCCCCGCTGGACGAGGAAACCGCCGAGACGGTGCTGAAGCTCCTGAACATGCTGGACGATCTGGACGATGTGCAGAACGTCTACACCAACGCCAACTTTCCC
Organism: Thioalkalivibrio halophilus; assembly: GCF_001995255.1. GTDB lineage: Bacteria > Pseudomonadota > Gammaproteobacteria > Ectothiorhodospirales > Ectothiorhodospiraceae > Thioalkalivibrio > Thioalkalivibrio halophilus. The sequence goes on from NZ_MUZR01000007.1 coordinate 19,654, forward strand.
GAAGGGGTGGGCGGCGATGGTTGAGCTCCGGATTCGGCGGCGGGGCTGAAGCGGTGCGCATCCTCGGCATTGATCCCGGTTCGCGCCTGACCGGTTTCGCGGTGATCGAAACCGGGTCGCGGCAGTCGCGCTCGCTGGGGCACGGCGTGGTGCGCCCGCGGGCGAAGGCGTTCCCCGAGCGCCTCGGCGAGATCTTTGCGGGGATCGAGGAGGTGATCGCCGAGCTGGCCCCCGACGTGCTCGCGATCGAGAGCGTGTTCGTCGCACGCAATGCGCAGTCCGCGATCAAGCTCGGGCAGGCGCGCGGGGCGGCAATCTGTGCCGCTACCCGGGCGGGGTTGCCCGTCCACGAATACACCCCGCGCGCGATCAAGCTGGCCGTGGTCGGGGTTGGCGGTGCCGGCAAGGAGCAGGTACAGCACATGACGCAGCAGATCCTTTCTCTCGGCGAACCGGCGTCCAGCGACGCCGCCGACGCCCTGGCCGTGGCGCTGTGCCATGCGCATACCGATGCCAGCCAGGCGCGGTTGCAGCCGGCCGCCGCCATCGGCGGAGGCCGCACATGATCGCGCGTCTGGAGGGGACCCTGATCAGTCGCGAGCCCGGCGGCGTGCTGCTGGACGTTGGCGGCGTCGGCTACGAGGTGGACGTGCCGGTGTCCACGCTGGCCCTGTTACCGGACCCGGGCGAGACCGTGGTGCTGGCCACCCATCTGGTGGTGCGCGAGGACGCCCATCAGCTGTACGGGTTCCATCATCGCCGCGACCGTGACCTGTTCCGCCGGCTGATCCGGGTGAACGGCATCGGTGCGCGTCTGGCGCTGGCGATGCTGTCGACCTATGCCGGCGACGAGCTCGCCGGGCTGATCCGGTCCGGCGACACCACCGGGCTGGCGAAGGTGCCCGGGATCGGCAAGCGCACAGCCGAACGCGTGGCCCTGGAGCTGGGCGAGCGTCTGGGCGAACTCGGCTTTGGCGGGTCGGCTCCGGAGGCGGGGGGCGATGCGGCGCCGGTTACGGCCGGCCCGTCGATGGAGGACGAGGCCCTGGCGGCGCTGGAGGCCCTGGGCTATGCGCGTGCCAGCGCGGAGAAGATGGTGGCCGCGGTGCGCGAACAGGCGGATTCGGTGGAGACCCTGGTGCGCCTCGCCCTGCGTGCGACCGTGCGTTCCTGAGGCTGCATGCCGGGCGGGCGTGATCCGGCCCGGATTCCGCGAAAACCACAGCCGGGAGCCCCTGTAAATGGTTCCCGGCAGGATGCATACTGCAGCGCATGGAATCCCGCCTGGTCGACATGCAGCATCAGTCCGAGGACGCCGGCGCCGAAGTGAGCCTGCGGCCGAAACGGCTGACGGACTACACCGGCCAGCCGCAGGTCGTGGAACAGCTGGGTCTGTTCATCGATGCCGCCCGCGGCCGGGGCGAGGCCCTGGATCACACCCTGGTGGCCGGTCCGCCGGGGCTGGGCAAGACGACCCTGGCGCACATCGTCGCCCACGAACTGGGGGTGGGGCTGCGCCAGACCTCCGGCCCGGTGCTGGAACGCGCCGGGGATCTGGCCGCGATCCTCACCGCGCTGGAACCGCGCGATGTGCTGTTCGTCGACGAGATCCACCGCCTGCCCACGGTGGTGGAAGAGGTGCTGTACCCCGCGCTGGAGGACTCGCAGCTGGACATCGTGATCGGCGAAGGGCCGGCCGCGCGCTCCATCAAGGTCGATCTGCCGCCATTCACGCTGGTCGGGGCCACCACCCGCGCGGGGCTGCTGTCGGCGCCGCTGCGTGACCGTTTCGGCATCGTGCAACGCCTCAATCATTATTCCGTCACCGACCTGGCGCATATTGTCGAGCGGGCCGCCGGGCTGCTGGGCGTGGGCATCGATGCCGCCGGGGCCGAGGCCATCGCGCGGCGCGGGCGTGGCACCCCGCGGCTGGCCAATCGCCTGCTGCGGCGGGTGCGCGATTATGCCGAGGTGCGCGCCAGCGGGGTGATCACCGCCGAGGTTGCGGAGCACGGTCTGGATCTGCTGGCGATCGACGCCGGTGGCCTGGACGCCCAGGACCGGCGACTGCTGGAGGTGCTGGTGGACAAGTTCGACGGCGGGCCGGTGGGCGTGGAGAGCCTGGCCACCGCGCTCAACGAGGATCGCGGGACCCTGGAGGACGTGGTCGAGCCCTTCCTGATCCAGCAGGGCTACCTGCAGCGCACCCCGCGCGGCCGCCAGGCGACCCGGCGCACGCTGGCGATGTTCGACCTGCCCGGCGGGGACGGGGACCTGCTGGCCGGCGGAGGGCGTGCATGACGGCAGCCACGGATTTTCACTGGCCGGTGCGCGTCTATTACGAGGATACCGATGCCGGTGGCGTGGTCTATCACGCCAATTATCTGAAATTCATGGAACGTGCGCGCACCGAGTGGTTGCGGGAACTTGGCTTCGAACAGGACCGTCTGAGGGCCGACTGCGGCGTGGTGTTCGCGGTCCGCCGCGCCAGCCTGGACATGCGCCGGCCGGCGCGTTTCAACGAGGCACTGGAAGTGACCTGCGAACCGCGTCGCCTGCGCCGCGCCAGCGTCGAGTTCGTCCAGGTCGTGCGCCGCGAGGGCGTGCCGCTGGTTATCGGCGAGATCATGATTGCCTGCGTGGATCCCGAGCGGGCCGTGCCGGCCGCCGTGCCGGAATCCGTTTACCGCGCGATGCACGCGGCGATCGCAACCGATACCGAAGCAACAGGCTGAGGGAGAAGATCCGTGGAAGTCGATTTTTCGATGTACCAGCTCATCATGGAGGCCAGCCTGGTGGTCCAGCTGGTGATGATCATCCTGGTCCTGGCCTCGGTGTTCTCGTGGCTGGCCATCATCGTGAAGGCGCGCACGCTGCGCGGTGTGGACCGGGCGGCCGATGACTTCGAGGAACGTTTCTGGTCGGGCGCGGATCTGTCCCATCTCTACGAGGGATTGCGGCGCAAGACCGTGCTGAACCCGATGGAGCATGTGTTCTCCTCCGGGTTCAAGGAGTTCCTGCGTGCGCGCCAGCACGGCATGCCGCCCGCCGAGCCGGCCCAGGGCGCGATGCGGGTGGCGATCTCGCGCGAGCTGGACGGCATGGAACGCTATCTGCAGTTCCTGGCCACGGTCGGGTCGACCAGCCCGTACATCGGCCTGTTCGGCACCGTCTGGGGCATCATGCACGCGTTTCTCGGGCTTTCCGGGGTGCAGCAGGCGACCCTGGCAATGGTCGCCCCGGGCATTGCCGAAGCCCTGATCGCCACCGCGCTGGGGCTGTTCGCGGCGATCCCGGCGGTGATCGCCTATAACCGTTTCTCCGGGGACGTGGATCGTATTGCCGGGCGGCTGGAGAACTTCAGCGAGGAGTTCGCGGGCCTGCTCAACCGCCAGTCCCATCCGCGCGCAAGCGAGGCGTCGGTCGCCACGACCGGCGAATAAACCATGGCGAAGACCTCGCTCCGCAGTCAGCGTCGCAGCCGGCGGCCGATGTCGCAGATCAACGTCGTGCCGTTCATCGACGTGATGCTGGTGCTGCTGATCATCTTCATGATCACCGCGCCCATGCTGCAGCAGGGGGTGGAAGTGGATCTGCCCGAGGCTCAGGCCGAGGCGCTGGATGACGGGACCGAGGCGGCCGAACCGCTGGTCGTCACGGTGGACGCCGCGGGCGCGCTGAGCCTCAACCAGGGGCCGCGGGTGAATGAACCGCTGGCGCCCGAGGAGATGACCGAGATCGTTATCCAGTTCCTCGAGGACCACCCGGGCACGCAGACCTACGTGCGCGGCGACCGCAACGTGGACTACGGACGGGTGATCGACGCGATGATCGCGCTGCAGCGGGCAGGGGGCGGCCGCGTGGGCCTGATCACCGAACCGCCGCGCGACGACTGAACCGGCCGCCGTGTTCGAACTGCTGCGACAACATCCGTTTGCCCTGCTGCTGGTGCTGGCGCTGCATGGCGTGCTGTTCGCGGCGCTGTTGCTGAACGTCAACCTTGCGCCGGACAGCCGTTCCGGGGAGCCCCTGGAGATCACGACCGGCGACGAGGTGGAAGTGGTTCAGGCCGAGGCGGTGGACGCCGAGACCTTCGACCGCATCCAGCATGAACGCGAAGTCGCGGAGCAGGAGGCGATCGCCGAGGCCCTGCGCGAGGAAGAGGAACGCCGCCGCGCCGAGGAACAGCAGCGGCTGGAAGAACAACGCCGGCGCGAGGCCGAGGAGCAGGCCCGACGCGAGGCACTGGAAGAGGCGGAACGGGCGCGGCGGCAGGCACAGGAAGAAGCCGAACGTCTGGAGCGCGAGCGCGAGGCCGCTGAACAGGCCCGGCGCGAGGCGGAAGCGGAACGCGAGCGCGCGGAGCAGGAACGGCGCGAACGCGAGGAAGCGGAGCGTCGGGCACGGGAAGAGCAGGAGCGTCGCGAGCAGGAGGAGGCCGAACGGCGCGAGCGTGAAGAGGCCGAGCGGCGCGCCGAAGCCGAGCGCGAACTCGAGGAGCAGCGCCGGCGCGAACGCATGGAAGAGGAGATGCAGCGCATGGCCGAGGCCGCGGAACGGCGCGAGGCGGCGCAGGCGGCGGCCGAACGCCGCGAGGCGATCGAGGAGTGGCAGGCACGGGCCAGCGCGGCAGTCCAGGAACGCTGGCGAGAGCCGGCGGACGTCAGTGCGTCGGACCGGGCCACGGTGCAGGTGCGGGTCAACGAGACCGGGCGTATCATCAGTTTCGAGGTGGAGCGCTGTGCCGGAGGGCCGGCCTTCTGCGCGTCCGTGGAGGAGGCGATCGAGCGCCTGCGTGCCCTGCCGGAGCCACCGGATGCCGAGGCCGCGGCGCGCGGAGTCCGGATCCAGTTCGAACCGCAATGACGGTGAGGTTTCAATGGCATTGCAGGCACCAATGATGAAAAAGATGTTGCGGCCCCTGACGGGCCTGCTCGGGATCGCCCTGATGCTGGGGGCCTCCCAGGCGCACGCGGTGCTGGAGGTCACGGTGACCGAGGGCGTGTCGGGGGCGATCCCGGTAGCCGTGGCGCCGTTCGAGTGGCGCGGAGAGGGTGAACCGGAGACCCGCATGAGCGGGATCCTGGGGGACAACCTGCACCGCAGCGGGCTGTTCGAGGTGCTGCGCGAGGACCTGCCTTCGGGAGCCACCGGGCCCGGGGATTTCATTCCGGAGCCCTGGCGTGCGGCCGGGGCCGAGTACGTGGTGGTCGGCAGCAAGCGCCCGGACGGCGACCGCGTGGTGGTGGATTTCCATGTGTTCGACGTGCTTGCCGAGGAACGCCTCGGCGGCTGGCGCATCCCGGTGCCGGCCGACATGCTGCGGCGCGGCGGGCACCGAGTGTCGGATCTCGTGTTCGAGGCCATCACCGGCGATCCGGGGGCGTTCAGTGCGCGCATCGCCTTCGTGCAGGTGCAGCGCGACGGCGACGAACGTGAGTTCCGCCTGCAGGTCGCTGATTCGGACGGCGCGAACCCGCGCACCCTGTACCGCTCGTCGGATCCGGTGATGTCGCCGGCCTGGTCGCCGGATGGCAACGAACTGGTGTATGTGTCGTTCGAGAACCGCCAGTCCGAGGTCTTCCGCCACGACGTGCGCAGCGGCGAGCGGGTGAGCCTGGCCCGGTTCCGGGGAATCAACAGTGCGCCGGCGTGGTCGCCGGACGGACGCTACCTGGCGCTGAGCCTCTCGCGCGACGGCAGTCCCAATATCTATCGGCTGGATCTGCAGAGCGGGGACCTGGAGCAGCTGACGCGGTCCTCCGCGATCGAGACCGAGCCGGCGTGGTCGCCGGACGGCGGGACCATCTATTTCACCTCCGACCGTGCCGGGGCACCGCAGATCTACCGCATGGACGCCGACGGCGGGGATGTCCGGCGGCTGACCTTCGAGAGCGGATATGCGGCGGGTGTCACGGTGTCCCCGGATGGCGATTCGGTAGTGTATGTCGAGGGGGGCGATGGCGGCTTCCGTCTGGCCCGCCTGGATCTCGGCGACCGTCGTGTCACGCGACTGACCGATTCCGGTAACGCCGAATCCCCGAGCTTTGCTCCCAACGGAAGCATGATCCTTTACGCCATCAGCGAAGGCACTCGTGGCGTCCTGGGCTCGGTGAGCCGGGATGGCCGGGTACACCAGCGGCTGGAGGGCCGGGACGGCGAGGTGCGTGAACCGGCCTGGTCGCCACTCGGCGAATAATGAGGGTCTGCCCGGATTCTTTGATGATTGACAACACCCTGAGGAAACAAACGATGAACCACCTGATTCGCTGGGGCATTCTGGCCCTTGTCGTGGGCTCGCTGGCGGCCTGCGCCCAGCCGGTGCGCGATGCCGAGGATCCGGCCGAGCGTGAGGCACGTGAGGCGGCCGAAGCCGAAACCGAGGCCGAGCGTGAGGCCCGCGAGCGGCGCGAGCGCGAGGCACGCGGGCTGGGCGAGGACCGGCGCCTGGACGCCGCGGCACTGGATGACCCGGACAGCCTGCTGGCCGACCGTCTGGTGTATTTCGAATTCGACCGTGACGAGGTGAAGCGCGAGTACGAGGAGATGCTGGAGGCGCATGCCGAGTATCTCGCGGCCAACCCCGGTGCGCGGCTGCGTCTGGAAGGGCATACCGACGAACGGGGTACCCGTGAATACAACCTGGGGCTGGGCGAGCGTCGCGCGCAGTCCGTGCGTCGGGTGCTGAACCTCAACGGGGCCGCGGACGAGCAGATCGAGGTCGTCAGCTACGGCGAGGAAATGCCGGTGGCCTTCGAACAGACCGAAGAGGCCTGGGCGCAGAACCGGCGCGTGGAACTGGTATACGACCGTCGGCAGTGATGATGGTGATGGATACGCGTCCCATGCAGGCGATTCGGCGGCGGGCCGGGCAGCGTTTCCCGCAGGGTGCCCTTCGGGGCGCCCTGCTGGCCGGGATGCTTCCGGTCCTGCTGCTGGCCGGGCCCCCGGTGCTGGCGCAGGAAGACGGCATCGTGGCGACGCAGTCGCAGGTGCGGGAGCTGGACCGCCGGCTGGATCGCATCGAACGCAGGCTGGATTCCAGTGCGCTGGCGGACATGCTGCGCGGCGTCGAGGAGATGCAGCGGGATCTGCGCAATCTGCGCGGAGAAGTCGATACCCTGAATCACCGCCTTGACCGCCTGGAAGAGCGCCAGCGGGACCAGTTTGCTCATCTCGACGAGCGGCTGGCGACGCTGGAGGCCGGCGGTGTCGCCAGCGAAGGCGAGGCGCCGCAAGAAGAAGTGGTGGATTTCGATCTGCCGGACGCGGGCGAGCAGGAGGCCTACCAGGAGGCCTTCTCGGTCCTGATGGACGGGGATTATGCCGGGGCGATCCGGCAGCTGGAGGCGTTCATCGAGCGGTTCCCGGACGGGGATTTTGCCGCCAACGCCTGGTACTGGCTGGCCGAAGCCAAATACGCCAGTGGCGATTTCGAGGCCGCGCTGGAAGACTTCGAGCGGTTGCGTGAGCAGTTCCCGGAAAGCGACAAGCAGGGTGATGCCCTGCTGAAGATCGGTTACTCGCATTACGAGCTCGAGGATTTCGAGGCCGCAAGCGAGGCGCTGGAACAGGTGCGCGAGGAATACGGCGGCACCACGCTGGATCGCCTCGCGCGCGAACGCCTGCAGCGGATGGACGGCTCGTGAGCGTGGAAGCACCGCTGCGCCGCACCTCGGCACCGGCCTCCGCGTCCGGGGGCGCGCTCCGGCTGCGCCTGAGCGAGATGTTCGTTTCGTTGCAGGGCGAGGCCGCGCAGGTGGGCTGGCCCACGGTGTTCGTGCGCCTGACCGGCTGCCCGCTGCGCTGTCGCTGGTGTGACACCGAATACGCCTTCGAGGGTGGCGAGACCACCGACGTGGCCACGGTGCTGCAGCGGGTGACGGGCGAGGGGGCGCGCCACGTGTGTGTCACCGGGGGTGAGCCGCTGGCCCAGCCGGGCAGCCGTGCCCTGATCACGGGCCTGTGCGATGCCGGCCTGGCGGTCACGATCGAGACCTCCGGTGCCATGGACGTGAGCGACGTGGATCCGCGCGCCGGGCTGGTCATGGACTGGAAGGCACCCGCGTCCTGCGAGTCCGGGCGTAACCGGGCGGAAAACCTCGCATATCTGGGGGAGGGCGACCAGCTGAAGTTCGTGCTCGCCAACCGGGCGGATTTCGAATGGGCGCGTGACGCCCTCCCCGGGATGGGCCTGGATCCGGCGGTGGAAGTCCTGTTTTCCCCGGTACATGGCGAGCTGGAGCCGCGGCTGCTGGCCGACTGGATCGTGGCCGAACGCCTGCCGGTACGTTTTCAGGTGCAGCTGCACAAGTGGCTGTGGGGCGACGAGCCGGGGCGTTGATGGCCACGGGGGTGAATGAACGCTCCGTGGTCCTGCTGTCGGGCGGACTGGACTCGGCCACCTGCCTGGCGCTGGCGCAGGAGCAGGGGCTGGAATGCCACGCCCTGTCGGTGGACTACGGGCAGCGCCACGCCACCGAGCTGCAGGCGGCGCGGCGTGTGGCCGCGGCCGCCGGGGTGGCCGACCATCGCGTGGTGCATGTCGACCTGGCTGCCATTGGCGGCTCCGCGCTGACCGACTCGGCCATCGAGGTGCCCGAGGCCGGCGGCGAGGGTATCCCGGTGACCTACGTGCCGGCGCGCAACACCGTGTTTCTGTCGCTGGCACTGGGGTTTGCCGAGACCCTGGGCGCCCACCGCCTGGTGGTGGGCGCCAACGCGGTCGACTACTCCGGCTATCCCGACTGCCGCCCCGCGTTCATCGAGGCCTTTCAGTCGCTGGCGCGCGTCGCGACGGCCACCGGCGTGGAGGGCGCGCCATGGTCGGTGGAGGCCCCGCTGATGCATCTGAGCAAGGCGCAGATCATCCGCGAAGGGGCGCGTCTGGGCGTGGACTATTCGCTGACGGTGTCGTGTTACCGGGCCGACGCGGACGGGCGCGCCTGTGGCACCTGCGATTCCTGCCGCCTGCGTGCCGACGGTTTCGCGGCGGCCGGGATCCCCGATCCCACCCGTTATGCCGGATGAGGCCCGGCCCCGGGCCCGGCAGGTTCGCCCGGGGAAGCACGGAATGAAACCTCTCTCGATCTCGTCTGGTGGTCGATGTATGCTGCGCGGCCCTGAACGGCGAAACCGGATGCCTTGCTCCGGTCGGTCGTGCAGCCCGAGTGACAACTGATCAAGAGGGTTTGACGCATGGAATTCTCCAGCTTTTCCGCAGCCGCCACGGCGGTGCTGGTCGGGACGTTCATCCTCGCCTTCATCATGGGGGCGGTCGCCAACAAGACCAACTTCTGCACCATGGGCGCGGTCTCCGACTGGGTGAACATGGGTGACACCGGGCGCATGCGCTCCTGGCTGCTGGCCATCGCCGTGGCCATGCTGGGCGTGAGCACCCTGGAATTCTTTGGCGTGCTGAGCGCCGAAGGTTCGTTTCCTCCCTACCGCATGGATAACCTGAACTGGCTCGGGCACGTGCTGGGCGGTTTCCTGTTCGGGATCGGCATGACCTACGGCTCGGGCTGCGGTAACAAGACCCTGGTGCGCGTGGGCGGCGGCAACATCAAGTCGGTGATGGTGATGGTCCTGATCGGCATCGTCGCCTACTTCCTGCTGAGCACGCAGTCGGTGTTCGGCACCGGCGAGACCCTCAACCAGCTGCTGTTCGGCTGGATGGACGCCACCGCGATCACGCTGTCCGGCGGCCAGGATCTCGGCTCGATCGTCGCGGGCGATGCCGACGGCACCGCGCGTCTGGTGCTGGGCCTGGTCATCGGCGTGCTGCTGCTGGCGCTGATCTTCAAGGCGGCGGACTTCCGCAAGAGCTTCGACAACATCCTGGGCGGGCTGGTGATCGGCCTGGTGGTGATCGGTGCCTGGTGGCTGACCAGCAACGTGCAGGTCGCCGACGAGATGGGTGACACCTACACCCCGACGGCCTATCTGGCCGACTGGGATTTCCTGGGCGAGCCCGGTGAAGAGCGCCCGGCCGACCAGCTGCGTTTCTGGAACAACCAGTCCTTCACCTTCATCGCGCCGATGGGCCAGAGCGCGGCCTACGTGAAGGAAGGCTTCGACAGCCGCTTCCTGTATTTCGGCGTGATGGCGCTGGCGGGCGTGATCCTGGGCTCGTTCTTCTGGTCGCTGGTGTCGCGCAGCTTCCGCATTGAGTGGTTCTCGTCCCTGCGCGATTTCTGGAATCACTTCGCCGGGGGCATCCTGATGGGCGTGGGCGGCATCCTCGCGATGGGCTGTACCGTGGGGCAGGCCATCACCGGGGTCTCCACGCTGGCCATCGGCGGGTTCCTGACCTTCATCTTCATCGTGTTCGGCGCGGCCCTGACCATGAAGATCCAGTACTACAAGATGGTCTACGAAGACGAAGCCAGCTTCGGCAAGGCGCTGATCACCTCGCTGGTGGACATGAAGCTCCTGCCGTCGAAGATGCGCAGCCTCGAGGCGATCTGATCGCCGGCGGGGCGGGAACCTTCTGCCCGGGCGGGCCGCGATCGCGGCCCGCCTTGCGTTTTGGTGACGGGGCCGTACACTACGCCCCCGTTGCAGATCACACGGGTCGTTAGCTCAGTTGGTAGAGCAGTGGACTTTTAATCCATTGGTCGTAGGTTCGAATCCTACACGACCCACCATCTCCCCGGTCCCGGACCGGCTCAAGGCCCGTTCAGCGGGCCTTTTGTGTTTCCGGCATGCAGACACGCTACAATGTCGGGTTACGAAACCAACGGCGAAAGTGGCGGAACTGGTAGACGCGCTGGGTTTAGGTCCCAGTGGGGTAACACCCGTGAGAGTTCGAGTCTCTCCTTTCGCACCAGGAACCCCGTCCGGCCGCGAGACGACGGCCCCGCGCCCGGACACGACGATTTCCGAACCATTTGACGAGGCCCTCCATGCAAGTTTCCGTTGAAGCCACTGGCAACCTGGACCGCAAGATGACCGTCCAGGTCCCCTCCGAACGCGTCGACACCGAGGTCGACAACCGCCTGAGGAACCTCGCCAAGCGGGTCCGGCTCGACGGGTTCCGCCCGGGCAAGGTGCCGCTCAAGGTGGTGCGTCAGCGCTACGGGGCCGGGGTGTACCAGGAGGTGCTCAGCGAAGTCCTGCAGGAGAGTTACCGCGAGGCGGTGCAGCAGGAGGGCCTGGAGCCGGCCGGCAGCCCGAGCATCGAGCCGAAATCGGTGGAAAACGGTCAGCCGATCGAGTTCGAGGCGTCCTTTCAGGTCTTCCCGGAGATCGAGGTCGCCGACCTGTCCGGGGTCGAGATCGAACGCCCGGTGGCCGAAATCGGTGACGAGGACATCGATCGCGTGATCGACACCCTGCGCGAACAGCACAAGGAATGGCAGGCGGTCGAGCGTGCGGCGGCCTCGGGCGACCGCATCACCCTGGACTTCCTCGGCAAGCTCGACGGCGAGGCCTTCGAGGGCGGACAGGCCGAGGACTTTCAGGTGGAGATCGGCAGCGGGCGGCTGCTGGCGGAGTTCGAGAACCAGCTCGAAGGCGTGAAAACGGGCGAGGAAAAGACCATCGAGGTCACCTTCCCCGAGGATTACCCGGCGGAGGTCCTCAAGGGCCGGACCGCGACCTTCGATATCACGGTCAAGGCGGTGGAAGAGGCCCGGCTGCCCGCGGTCGACGCGGCCTTCGCGGAGAAATTCGGCATCGAGGACGGCTCGGTGGAGAAACTTCGCGAGGATGTGCGGTCCAACATGGAGCGGGAGCTGAATCAGGCTCTGAAGAGCAAGATCAAGCAGCAGGTCATGGATGCGCTGGTGGAACGCCACGGCTTCGACCTGCCGGATGCCCTGGTGAAGTCCGAAATCAACCGCCTGCGCGAAGACGCCGAGAAGCGGTTCGGCGGGGCGGAGCAGACGCAGCCGCTGCCGGACAGCCTGTTCGAGGAAGAGGCGAAACGGCGGGTGCGCCTGGGCCTGGTGCTGCGGCATCTGATCGACGACAAGGGCTTCGAGGTGGATCGCGAGCGGGTCGAGCAGGAGCTCGACAACATGGCCGCGACCTACGAAGACCCCGAAGAGGTCAAGCAGTACTACCGCACGCAGCCCCAGGCCATGCAGAACCTGGAGTCCATCGTCCTGGAAGACCAGGTGGTGGACTGGGTGGTGGAACAGGGCAACGTCACCGACAAGCCCACCACCTTCCAGGACGTAATGAATCCGAACAAGGAGTCGAGCGAATGACGCACGACATGGGCGATCAGGGCGCGCAGCATACCCAGGGCCTGAACCTGGTGCCGATGGTGGTCGAACAGACCGCCCGCGGGGAACGCGCCTATGACATCTACTCCCGGCTGCTGAAAGACCGGGTGATCTTCTGCGTGGGGCCGGTCGAGGACTACATGGCCAACGTGATCGTCGCGCAGATGCTGTTCCTGGAATCCGAGAATCCGGACAAGGAAATCAGCCTCTACATCAATTCGCCCGGTGGTGCGGTCACCGCCGGCATGGCGATCTACGACACCATGCAGTTCATCAAGCCGCAGGTGTCCACGCTTTGCGTGGGCCAGGCGGCGAGCATGGGGGCGGTGCTGCTGGCCGGGGGCGCCGAGGGCAAGCGCTATGCGCTGCCGCATTCGCGCGTGATGATCCACCAGCCGCTGGGTGGCTTCCAGGGTCAGGCGACGGACATCGACATCCATGCCCGCGAGATCCTCAAGATCAAGGAAGAGCTCAACCGCGTGCTGGCGAAGCACACCGGTCAGACGGTGGAACAGATCGAGCAGGACACGGATCGCGACCGCTTCATGACCGCGGCCGAAGCGCAGGAATACGGCCTGGTCGACAACGTGCTGGCCGATCGTGCGGAAGCCGGCGAGAAAGCCGGATCCTGATGCCTAGACCGCACGAACACTTGGCTCGTTTGCACCGGTCGGCGAAACGGGGCATGTTCGAAAGGAATTGCAATCCAATCGAGGGCAACGGATGAGCGACGACAAGACCCCTCCCGCGGACGGCAAGCTGCTGTACTGCTCCTTCTGCGGGAAAAGCCAGCACGAGGTGCGCAAGCTGATCGCGGGACCCTCCGTGTTCATCTGCGACGAGTGCGTTGAGCTGTGCAACGACATCATCCGCGAGGAAATGCAGGAGGCCGGCCAGACCGAACATGCCTCGCTGCCGCGGCCCCGTGAAATCCGGGACACCCTGGATGATTACGTGATCGGCCAGAACGACGCGAAGAAGATCCTCTCCGTCGCCGTCTACAACCATTACAAGCGAATGGAGGCGCGGGCCGGCAAGGACGAAGTGGAGCTGTCGAAGTCCAACATCCTGTTGATCGGCCCGACCGGATCCGGCAAGACCCTGCTGGCGGAGACCCTTGCGCGGGTGCTCAACGTCCCGTTCACCATCGCCGACGCGACCACCCTGACCGAGGCGGGCTACGTTGGCGAGGACGTCGAGAACATCATTCAGAAGCTGCTGCAGAAGTGCGATTACGACGTCGAGAAGGCCGAGAGCGGGATCGTCTACATCGACGAGATCGACAAGGTGTCGCGCAAGGCCGACAACCCCTCGATCACCCGTGATGTCTCGGGCGAGGGCGTGCAGCAGGCCCTGCTCAAGCTGATCGAGGGCACGACCGCCTCGATCCCGCCGCAGGGCGGACGCAAGCATCCGCAGCAGGAATTCCTGAACGTCGACACCAGCAACATCCTGTTCATCTGCGGTGGTGCCTTCTCCGGCCTGGACAAGGTGATCCAGCAGCGGGCGGAGAAAGGGACCGGCATCGGTTTTTCCGCGGCGCTGGCGAGCAAGGACGAGGACGCCTCCTCGGACCGCTGGCTGAAGCAGCTGGAGGCCGACGATCTGGTGCGTTACGGCCTGATCCCGGAATTCGTCGGGCGTCTGCCGGTGCAGGCGACCCTGGACGAGCTCGACGAGGATGCGCTGATCACGATCCTCACGCAGCCGAAGAATGCGCTGATCAAGCAATACGCGCGGCTGTTCGAGATGGAGGGCGTCGAGCTGGAGTTTCGCGACGATGCACTGCACGCGATCGCCGCGAAGGCGCTGGAGCGCAAAACCGGTGCCCGCGGCCTGCGGACCATCCTGGAGAACATTCTGCTGGATACGATGTACGAACTGCCGTCCATGGAGGGGGTTACCAAAGTCGTGATCGACGAGGCGGTGATCCGCGGGGACGCCGAGCCCTATCTGATTTACGACAACACCCCGTACACCCGGCAGGCCGCCGCGGACTCCTGAGCGGGAAACATCGGCCGGGCGACCCTTGAAAACCGCGCGGGTCGCCCCCATTTCCCCCCTACATTCGCCCAGCCCTGAGGGGGCCACATGACCGACGACCGTCCTTCCCAGAACGAGGTGGAATCGCCCGTCAAGCGCGTTGCGGTGCTGCCGCTGCGCGATGTCGTGGTGTATCCGCACATGGTCATTCCGCTGTTCGTCGGGCGCGAGAAATCGATTCGCGCGCTGGATTCGGCGATGGCAGAGAACAAGCAGGTCCTCCTGGTCGCGCAGAAGAGCGCCGAGGTGGACGAACCCGACGCCGGGGATCTCCACGAGATCGGGACCCTCGGCAACATCCTCCAGCTCCTGCGCCTGCCCGACGGCACCATCAAGGTGCTGGTGGAAGGCGCGCAGCGTGCCCGCGTGATGGATGTCTCCACCACCGGGGATCCCGAGCAGGAAGAAGACTACTTCGTCTCCGACATCAAGCTGATCGACGAGGAATTCGATACCGAGGACAAGGAACTCGAGGTCCTCGGGCGCTCCGCGCTGAACCAGTTCGAGCAGTACATCAAGCTGAACAAGAAGGTCCCGCCCGAGATCCTGACCTCGCTCGCCGGGATCGACGACACCTCGCGTCTGGCCGACACCATCGCCGCGCACATGTCGCTGAAGCTCGAGGAGAAGCAGCAGGTCCTCGAGATCGCCAACGTGCGCGAGCGCCTGGAGCATCTGGTCGCCAAGATCGAGGGCGAGATGGACGTGCTGCAGATCGAGAAGAAGATCCGCGGCCGCGTGAAGCAGCAGATGGAGAAGTCCCAGCGCGAGTACTACCTGAATGAGCAGATGAAGGCCATTCAGAAGGAGCTGGGCGACCTCGAGGACGCACCCAACGAGCAGGAGGACCTGGCGGAAAAGATCGAAAACGCCGGGATGTCCGAAGAGGCGAAGAAGAAGGCGACCGCCGAGCTCAACAAGCTCAAGATGATGTCGCCGATGTCCGCCGAGGCCACGGTGGTGCGCAGCTACATCGACTGGCTGGTGTCGCTGCCGTGGAAGAAGAAGACCCGCGTCTCCAAGGATCTCAAGCGTGCCGAGAAGATCCTCAACGAGGATCACTACGGGCTGGAAGAGGTCAAGCAGCGCATCCTGGAATACCTCGCCGTGCAGTCGCGCGTGCGCAAGCTGAAGGGCCCGATCCTGTGTCTGGTGGGGCCGCCCGGCGTCGGCAAGACCTCGCTGGGGCAGTCCATCGCGCGGGCCACCAACCGCAAGTTCATGCGCATGGCGCTGGGCGGGGTGCGTGACGAGGCCGAGATCCGCGGTCACCGGCGCACCTATATCGGGTCGCTCCCGGGCAAGATCATCCAGAACCTGTCCAAGGTCGGGGTGCGCAACCCGCTGTTTCTGCTCGACGAGATCGACAAGATGGCCATGGATTTCCGTGGCGATCCGGCCTCGGCGATGCTCGAGGTACTGGATCCGGAACAGAACCACACCTTCAGTGACCACTACCTGGAGGTGGACTTCGATCTCTCGGACGTGATGTTCGTGGCCACGGCCAACAGCATGCACATCCCCGGGCCGCTGCTGGACCGCATGGAAGTGATCCGCTTGTCCGGCTACACCGAGGACGAAAAGGTCAACATCGCGCACACCTACCTGATCCCCAAGCAGATCAAGACCAATGGTCTGAAGAAGGGCGAAATCAACATCTCCGATGCGGCGGTGCGCGACGTGGTCCGCTACTACACCCGCGAGGCCGGGGTGCGTGCGCTGGAGCGCGAGATCGCCAAGATCTGCCGCAAGGTGGTCAAGCAGCGCACCCTGTCGAAGGGCAGAGACGCCGACCGCATGACTTCGGTGACGCCCAAGACCCTGGACAAGTACCTGGGTGTCCGGCGCTACCGCTTCGGCCAGGCCGACGAGGCCGACCGGGTCGGCCAGGTTACCGGGCTGGCGTGGACCGAGGTGGGCGGTGAACTGCTGACCATTGAGGCCTCGGCGGTGCCCGGCAAGGGCAAGACCCAGCAGACCGGCAAGCTGGGGGACGTGATGCAGGAGTCCATCCACGCCGCGCTGACAGTGGTCCGGTCCCGCGCTGCCGCCCTCGGTCTGGAAGAGAATTTCCACGAGAACAAGGACCTCCACATCCACGTTCCCGAGGGGGCCACGCCCAAGGACGGACCGTCTGCAGGTATCGGTATGTGCACGGCCATCGTTTCCGCCCTGACCGACATCCCCGTGCGTGCCGATGTGGCCATGACCGGCGAGATCACCCTCCGCGGGCAGGTGCTGCCGATCGGCGGGCTCAAGGAGAAACTGCTGGCGGCGCATCGCGGGGGTATCCGTACGGTCCTGATCCCCGAGGAAAACGAGAAGGATCTGGTGGATATCCCGAAGAACATCAAGCAGAAGCTGGATATTCGCCCGGTGCGCTGGATCGACGAGGTGCTGGAAGTCGCCCTGGCCGAGATGCCGGAAGCCCGTACCGGCGAGCCGGCGGAGGGCGAGGAGCCCGCCGAAGAAGTCGTCTCCGGCAAGAAGAAACCGTCGCGGGGGCGTGGTCGAGTCCGGCATCACTGATCGGTCCGCACACCCGGGGGAGAGGGCCCGGGGGAGAGGGCTTTTGTCGAGCCGGTCGCAGGGAGCGGCGACCGGCGTTTGACACCATTTTCGCAGCCTTGCTATAACCCTGATCGCATTGTCCGGATCCGGCTGTCGAACCCATTCCCGTTCCCTGCACAGGCCGTGGCGGCATCGGCCCGGATTGTTGTAAGCTTGGCTCTGCCGGCTGCACGCCCGAGTCACCAAAACGATAAGGAACCGTTTCATGAATAAATCCGAATTGATCGACGCGATCGCCGCGGAAGCCGATGTTCCCAAGGCTCAGGCCGGCAAGGTGGTCGATGCCATGGTCAGCGTAATCGGGGATTCCCTTGCCAAGGGTGATCAGGTATCATTGGTTGGCTTCGGGACGTTCCTCGTCCGCGAGCGTGAGGCGCGCACGGGGCGCAACCCGCGCACCGGCGAGACGATTCAGATCGCCGCGTCGAAAACGCCCGGTTTCAAGGCTGGCAAAGCGTTGAAGGATCGGGTAAACTAAAGAGCTTTACCGGGTGCTTAGCTCAGTTGGTAGAGCGTCGCCCTTACAAGGCGAATGTCGGCGGTTCGAATCCGTCAGCACCCACCAGGCGCAGACCTGCTCGATTCGGCTGCGCTGAAAAGAATACGGAGCGGTAGTTCAGTTGGTTAGAATACCGGCCTGTCACGCCGGGGGTCGCGGGTTCGAGTCCCGTCCGCTCCGCCATATTTCGAAAGGCGCCCTCCGGGGCGCCTTTTTTGTTGGTGCGTCCGACAGACGGCGGAGGACGCGCCTGCTACCATTGATCTGTTTTTCCTGCTGAACCCGAACGGACAAAACCAGCATGCTGCAAGCAATTCGAGATCGGGCGACCGGCTGGCTCGCCTACGTAATCATCGGCCTGATCGCGGTCCCCTTCGCCCTGTGGGGCGTGGGCGAATACTTCGGCGGAGCCGGCGACATCGTGGCTGCCGAGGTCGACGGCGTGGACATCGATACCCGGTCCGTGCATCAGGAGGCGCGCGCCCAGCGTGATGAGCTCCGCCGCATGTTCGGCGGCGAGATCCCGGACGAATTCGACGACGAGGGGATTCGGCTGCAGGCGCTGGAGAGCCTGATTCGCGAGACCCTGTTGCGTCAGGCGGCTGCTGATCTCGGGTTTACCGCCGCCAGCGAATCCGTGCGCCGCGAGATCCGTGCGATGCCGGTGTTTCAGGAGGGCGGGCAGTTCAGTGCCGAGCGCTATTCGCAATTGTTGTCGGCCCAGCGCATCAGCCCCGCGGATTTCGAGGATGACATCGGTCGCTCGCTGGTGATGTCGCAGATCCAGACCGGGATTCGCGAGTCGGGGCGTTTCGATGAAGCCCTGGTGGACGAGTACGCCGCGCTGCGCAATCAGGTGCGCACGGTGAGCTGGCGGGTGTTCGCGGCGGAAGACTTCGATCGCCCCGGCGTGGTGGATGAGGACGCCGTTGAGGCGTACTACGAGGCGAATCCGGACGAGTTCACGACCGAAGAGCGTCTGCGGGTGGAGTATCTTCAGCTCGATCCGGCATCGCTGGAAGAGGCCGTCGAGCTGAGCGAGGAAGACATCGAGGAGCACTACCGTGCCAACCGGTCGCGTTACGAGGAACCGGAACTGCGTGATGTCCGGGTCATTCGCCTGGCGGACGAGGATGACGCCGAGGCACGGATTGGCGAGCTGCATCAACGGGTCGAGGACGGCGAAGATTTTGCAGAGCTTGCCGAGGAATACTCCGAGGACTCCCTGAGCGCGCCGCGGGGCGGACGCATGGGTGAGCTGGCCCGCGGGGATCTGGGATCGTCGACCCTGGAGACGGTGATTTTCAGTCTGCCCGAGGGGATGGTGAGCCAGCCGGTGCGGACCGATCAGGGCTGGTACATCATCCAGGTGACTGCGGTCGAGGATGCCCGCGCACAGCCGCTGGAGCAGGTGCGTGACGACGTGGAATCCGACCTGCGCGACCGGCGTGCCGAGCAGATGCAGATCGATGCGCTGGACGACCTGATGTCGCTGAGTGTCGAGTTCCCGGAAAGTCTGGAGCCCGCGGCCGAGGCGACCGGGCTGGAGATCCGCACGAGCGACTGGTTCACCCGCAACTTGGGCAGCGGGATCGCGGACTCGCGTTCCGTGCGCGATGCGGCCTTCGGCGAGCGGGTGCGCGAGCGCGGAGAGAACAGCGATGCGCTGGATCTTGATGATGGCTCGACGATCGTGCTGCGCGTGGCCGAGCGGGAAGAGGCGGAGCTGCGTCCTCTGGCCGAGGTCGAGGACGAGATTCGGGCCCGGCTGCAGGCCGAAGCGGCCGCCGACGCGGCGCGCGAAGCCGGCGAGGCCCTGCTGGAAGATCTGCGCGAGGCCGACGACTGGGCGGCCGCCATCGAAGACGAGGGCAGCTGGACGCGCTCGCGCGAGCTGCGCCGGGATACCCGCGACGGTGACGTGCCGGACGGCCTGGTGGCACCGGTGTTCCGTCTGGCCGCAGCCGAGGAGGACGCACCGCGGCTGGCGGGCCTGACGCTGTCCGGTGGTGACTTTGCCGTGGTGGCCCTGGAGGCGGTGCAGGCCGGGGGCATGCAGGAGGACCCGGCTCTGCGCCAGCAGGCCCGCGATCAGCTGCGCAACGCCTACGGCGGTGCCGAGATGCGTGCCTATCTGGCGTGGCTGGAGGCCGAGGCGGATATTCAGCGGTATCCGGAGAACCTGGAGTAGAGGAAGCAGGGAAAGAGTCGGGCGGCGGCAGGTCGCCCGCTCGCGGACAAAAAAGGCCCGGCCAGTCATCTGGCCGGGCCTTTTTTCGGGTTCCGAACGAAACGGCTGGCAGGCCGCCCGTGCGTGGCCTAGCTGTCGAGGCCGATCTCGTGCTGGCCGAGGCCGACGGTGTTGTAGCCGGAGTCGACGTACATCACCTCGCCGGTGATTCCGGAGGCCAGGTCGGAGCACAGGAACGCCCCGGCATTGCCAACCTGATCAATGGTGACGTTGCGCCGCAGCGGGGCGTTGCTCTCGACATGGTCGAGGATGCGCTTGAAATCCCCGATCCCGGATGCCGCGAGGGTGCGGATGGGGCCGGCGGAGACGGCGTTCACGCGGGTGCCCTCCGGACCGAGGGTGTAGGCCAGATAGCGGACATTCGCTTCGAGGCTCGCCTTCGCCAGACCCATCACGTTGTAGTTGGGCATGGATCGCTGGGCGCCCAGGTAGCTGAGCGTCAGGATGGAGGCATCGCGATCCTTCATCATCGCGCGTCCGGCCTTGGCGAAGGCCGCCAGCGAGTAGGAGCTGACATCATGCGCGGTGCGAAAGCCGTCGCGCGTCATGTTGTCGAGGAAATCGCCGTCCAGTTCCTCCTTGGGCGCATAGGCCACGGAGTGAACCAGAATGTCGACGCCGTCCCAGTAGTCGTCCAGGTGTTCGAAGACCTGTTCGATCTCTTCGTCACTCTCGACGTTGCAGGGGATCAGGATGTCCGAGTCGAAATCGGCGACCAGTTTTTCCACGCGGTCGCGCATCCGTTCGTTCTGATAGGTGAAGGCCAGCTCCGCGCCCTCCCGGTGCAGCGCCGCGGCGATGCCATAGGCGATGGAACGGTTGCTGGCGACCCCGACGACCAGGGCGCGCTTGCCGGTGAGAAAGCCCATGAAACTCTCCTTGCTGGTTTGATGCGATTGGCGTCGCGGACGCGTGTTTCCGGGATCATACCGATGTGCCCCGGGTCGGGCCAGCGCGTCAGGTGTCCGCGCGGGCCACGGTCGCGTCATCGTCGCGCTCGATGTGCAGGACCAGGGTCTCGCCGGCGCGGATGCGGTCGCCGTTAAGGCCGTTCCAGCGCCGCACGTCGTCCACCGAGACCTCGAAGCGCCGGGCGATGCCGGACAGCGAATCCCCCGGGCGGACCTCGTACTGCACCGTGCCTTCATCGCCGTGTGCCGCCGCGACCTGGAGTACATCCCCGGGCTGCAGGGTGGTGTCGCGCCCGAGGTCGTTGACCCGGCGCAGTTCGCTCAGGCTCATGCCGGTGGACTGGCTGATGGTCCAGAGGCTGTCGCCGCGGCGGACTTCGTATTCCGTCAGTGAATCCGCATCGCCGGCCTCGGCGACGGCGGTGGTGGCCCCGGCGTCGTCCCCGCCCACTGGCAGGCGCAGGGTCTGGCCCGCGCGAATCAGGTCGCCATTGAGATCGTTCATCTGCCGTACGACCGCGACCTCGGTGCCGGCGTCGCGTGCGATACGGCCGAGGTTGTCGCCCGCGCGCACGGTGTATTCGCGGAAACGCAGCAGCGGATCGTCGCCGTGTTCCGCCAGCGCGGTTTCCAGACGGTCCGCGGCTTCGGCCGGCACGAACAGGTGCCGCGCATGTTCGGGATGCGTGGCGTGCCGGTGGTAGCCGGGGTTCAGGCGTTCCAGCTCGGCGCGGTCCAGCTCGGCCATGTCCGCGACCAGGGCCAGATCCGCCTGGCGTTCCGGGCGGATGATCTCGAGTGCCGGTTCGTTGGCCACGGGGGTCAGGGTCACGCCGTGTTCATCCGGGGCGCGGAACAGCTCGCGCAGGGCCAGCAGGCGGGGAACGTAGGCATGCGGTTCGGCCGGCAGGTCGAGGCTCCAGTAGTCGGTGTCGCGGCCCTGCGCGGCATTGGCATCCATCGCCCGGCGGACGTTCCCCTGGCCCCAGTTGTAGGCGGCCAGGGCGAGGTACCAGTCGTCGAAGCGGGAATGCAGGTATTCGAGATAGTCGAGTGCCGCCAGGGTCGACTGGTAGACGTCGCGCCGGCCGTCGTACCAGTCGTCGCGGTGCAGGTCGAAATGATCCCCGGTGGACGGTATGAACTGCCAGATCCCGGCGGCACGTCCACTGGAGGTGGCTTCCGGGGCATAGCCGCTCTCCACGATGGGAAGCAGCAGGAGTTCCGCCGGCATGTCGCGAGCCTCGAGCTCCGACAGGATAAAATAGGCGAAGGGTTCGGCCCGCCGCGTGGAGAGTTCGATGATCCGCGGCTGATCGCGATAATGGTCGAGATAACGCTGGACGCGATCGTGGTCGAGTTCGTCGCTGAAACCGTAGTTCAGTCGGGCACGTTCCCACAGGTCGTCGGTTTCGGCAGCACGCTTTTCCGCCTTTTCGGCCTGGCGCTGCATGGCGGATTCGACGTCTTC
Source organism: Thioalkalivibrio halophilus (assembly GCF_001995255.1). Classification (GTDB taxonomy): domain Bacteria; phylum Pseudomonadota; class Gammaproteobacteria; order Ectothiorhodospirales; family Ectothiorhodospiraceae; genus Thioalkalivibrio; species Thioalkalivibrio halophilus. Next base: position 41,633 of record NZ_MUZR01000007.1, read on the forward strand.
GGTGTCGTAGGTGCGCGCCTGTGGCGTACGCGCCTCGGCCGGACTCCCGGTACCGGTGTCGGCGGTATCCAGTGACCGCTCGCGGTCGTGTAGGCTACAACCGGAGAACAGGGCCACGGTAACGGCGAGGGCCAGCGGGCGAACGGGGACAGCGGGGCATCGAAGTTTCATGGGGACGAAGGATAAACCAGCCAACCCGGAGCACCAAGCACGCGCACGCGATTGCCTCGCCCGGTGGTATGCCCAGCCTCAGGGCCAGCGGGTGCGCGCGCGCCTGCTGGACCGCATGCGCCGCCACGCGACCGGGAGCCCGCTGAACGTCGCGGTGGAGCTGGCGCCGGCGCCGTTGATGGATCCCGACGCCCCGGATCAGGCACGGGTGCTGCGCGTGGCGGATCCGGGGGCGCAGGTCCGGATCGATCCGGAGGCCTGGGCGCTGGAATCCGCCGGGGCACGGATCATCGTGCTGGGCCATCCCTGCAGCTGGAGTCCGGAGCCGCAGGTGGTGGTCAACGAGGCTGCCCGGGTGCTGGAGCCCGAGGGGCATCTGTTCATGCTGGAGGCCAACCGGCTGCACGGCGATCCGGAGGCGGGCCTCTGGCCGTCCCCACTGCCCGAGGGGCTGCGCAGCGTGCGCTACCGCGGGATGCTGGCGGCCGCCGGCCTGGAGGTGCTGGAGCAGTGGAATCTCAGCGTGCTGCCGCCCGGCCTGTCGGTGGCCTGGCAGCGCCGGCTGGCACGACTGGACCGCTGGGCCCTGCGTGGACTTCCCCCGCTGGCCGGGGTCATCCTGACCATCGCGCACAAGCGGGTGGAGGAGCCCCTGCGGCCGGCACGTGCGCTGCGCTTCGCGCCGCCGACGGGTGCTCCCGGCGTGGCCGTTTCGCGCGTATCATGCGCCGGCGAACGCGGCCGAACGAGGGACGGCAATGAGTGACGACGACGAGCAGGTGTACATCTATACCGACGGCGCCTGCCGCGGCAACCCCGGTCCCGGCGGCTGGGGGGCGGTGCTGCGCTACCGCGGGCACGAGCGCGAGCTGTACGGCAGCGAGGCCGAGACCACCAACAACCGCATGGAGCTGACCGCGGCCATCCGGGCGCTGGAGACCCTGCAGCGGCCCTGCCGGGTGGAGCTGGTCACCGATTCCAAGTACGTGAAGCAGGGCGTGACCGAATGGCTGCCCGGCTGGAAACGGCGCAACTGGCGCTCGGCCAGCGGCCAGCCGGTGAAGAACCGGGATCTTTGGGAGGCCCTGGATGCCGAGGCGGCGCGCCATTCGATCGAGTGGTACTGGGTCCGCGGCCACAGCGGGCACCCGGAGAACGAACGCGCCGACGAGCTGGCGAATGCCGGCATCGATGAACTCCTGAGCGGGGCGGCCAGCTGAGCCATCCGCGGGACGACCGAACCGAAGGGAACGCAACATGCGCCAGATCGTGCTGGACACCGAGACCACCGGCCTGGAACCGGCGGACGGGCACCGCATCATCGAGATCGGCTGTCTGGAGGTGGACAATCGCCGGCCGACCGGCCGGGTGTGGCATCACTATATCCAGCCGGACCGGGAGATCGACGCCGGTGCGGTGGCGGTGCACGGGATCGACAACGAGTTTCTCGCGGACAAGCCGCGTTTCGCCGATCTGGCCGGGGAATTCGTGGAGTTCGTGCGCGGGGCGGAACTGGTGATTCACAACGCCCCGTTCGACATCGGCTTCCTCGATCACGAGCTGGCGCTGCTGGGCGAGCAGGCGCCGGCGGGCTCCATCGGCGAGATCTGCGGGGTGCTGGATTCGCTGGTGCTGGCGCGGCGCATGCATCCGGGCAGCCGCAATTCGCTGGACGCGCTGTGCAAGCGCTACGGGGTGGATGCCTCGGACCGGACGCTGCACGGCGCGCTGCTGGACGCGGAGCTGCTCGCCGATGTCTACCTGGCGATGACCGGCGGGCAGGTGAGCCTGACCCTGGACAGCGACAGCGAGCAGGATGCGGGGGATCAGGCGCCGGCGCGGGCGCGGCGGTCGGGGCAGCCCCTGCCGGTCGTGGAGCCGTCGGCGGAGGAGGCGGCCGCCCATGCCGAGCTGCTGGCGGTGCTGGACGAGGCGGCCGGGGGTGCCTGCCGCTGGCGCGCGGCCCGCGAGTGAGGCCGCGTCAGCCGTTCTTCATGATGCGCGCGCGTTCGCGCTGCCAGTCCTTTTCCTTCTTGTCGGCGCGCTTGTCGTAGGACTTTTTGCCCTTGGCCAGGCCGATCTCCACTTTGGCCCGACCGCGTTTCCAGTACAGGGCCAGCGGGACCAGGGTGAAGCCGCGGCGTTCCACCGCACCGATCAGTCGGTTGATCTCGGAGCGGTGCAGCAGGAGCTTGCGCGTGCGGCTCGGATCCGGATTGATGTGCGTGGAGGCGGTGGGCAACGGGGTGAAATGGGCGCCGAACAGGTATGCCTCGCCGTTGCGCAGCAGGACATAGGCCTCGCTGATCTGTGCGCGGCCGGCCCGCAGCGACTTGACCTCCCAGCCCTCGAGGGCCAGCCCGGCTTCCAGCCGGTCCTCGATGTGGTAGTCGTGACGCGCGCGGCGGTTGAGCGCGATGGTACTGGAGCCGTCCCCGGCGGTTTTCTTCTTCTTGCCCATGGGGGCGGAGTGTACTCCAGGCGTCAACGTCGGGCATCCATGGACCGGCACTCAGTTGAGTGCCGGCCGGCCTTGGCTCACAATCCACGGGCAAAAACACGGAGATCCGCATGCCACCCACCGCATCGATCCATGGTCAATGGACCACCCGTCTGGCCTTCATCCTCGCGGCGACGGGCTCGGCCGTCGGGCTCGGGAATATCTGGCGTTTCCCCTACATCGCCGGCGAGAACGGCGGTGGCGCCTTCGTGCTGGTGTATCTGGGCTGCATATTGCTCATTGGCCTGCCGGTGATGATCGCCGAGATCATGCTGGGCCGTCGCGGGCGGCAGTCGCCGATCAACACCATGACCAGCCTGTCGCGCGAGGAAGGGGTGTCGGCCGGCTGGTCGTCCATCGGCTGGATCGGCGTGGTGACCGGTTTCCTGATCCTGTCGTTCTACTCGGTGGTCGCGGGCTGGGCCCTGTCGTACATCTTCAAGAGCGGGGCGGGCGGCTTTGTCGGCCTGGACGCCGGGGGCTCCGAGGCGATGTTCGACGGCATGCTGGCATCGCCCGAGGCGCTGCTGGCCTGGCACACCATCTTCATGGTGATGGTGGGCATTGTGGTCGCGCGCGGGGTGCAGTCGGGGCTGGAGAAGGCCGTGACCATCCTCATGCCGCTGCTGTTCGTGATGCTGCTGGTGATGGTCGGCTACGCGGTGGTGCAGGGCAACTTCGCCGAGGGCCTGGCGTTCATGCTGGCGCCGGACTTCTCCGAGCTGTCGGCCAACGCGGTGCTGCTGGCCATGGGGCAGGCCTTCTTCACCCTGAGCCTGGGCATGGGGGCGATCATGATCTACGGCAGCTATCTGCAGAGCGACGCCTCCATCCCGCGCACCGCCGGGGTGGTCGTGGGGGCGGATACCCTGGTCGCGATCGTGGCCGGGCTGGCGATCTTCCCGATCGTGCTGGGCGCCGGACTGTCGCCGGGCGAGGGGCCGGGGCTGATCTTCGTGACCCTGCCGCTGGCCTTCGGCGAGATGCCCGGCGGGCTGATCTTCGGCACGGTGTTCTTCATTCTCTTGAGCTTCGCGGCCTGGACCTCGGCGATCTCGATCGCCGAGCCGGCCGTGGCCTGGCTGGTGGAAACCGTGGGCATGACGCGGGTGGCCGCGACCACGGTGCTGGCGATCGCGGCATGGACTCTGGGGCTCGCCGCGCTGCTGTCGCTCAACGTCTGGTCGGACTACACCCTGTTCGACATGGGCGTACTCGATTTCCTCGACTACCTGACCGCGAACATCCTGCTGCCGCTGGGCGGATTCCTGATTGCCGTGTTCGCCGGCTGGCGCATGACTCGCGGGTCGGTGAGTGCGGAGCTGGCGATGCGCTCCCCGGCGCTGTTCGGGCTGTGGTACTTCCTGGTGCGTTTCGTCGCGCCGGTCGCGATCCTGCTGGTGTTCCTGCGTGCGGTGGAGCTGATCTGATGGGCTCGAAGATCCAGCGTTCGGCCGACGTACCGCATTCGCGCGAACAGATGTTCGACCTGGTGGACGACATCGACGCCTACCCGGAATTCCTGCCGGGCTGTCGCAGCGCGTCCGCACGCAACCGGACCGAGACCCAGGTGGAGGGCACCATCGAGCTTGCCAAGGGGGCGCTGCACAAGTCCTTCACCACCCGCAACACGCTGCGGCGGCCGGAGTCCATCGACATCCGTCTGGTGAAGGGGCCGTTCCAGCGCCTGCACGGTACCTGGCGCTTCACCGAGCTGGAGGGCGGCGGCACGCGTATCTCGCTGGAGCTGGAATTCGAGTTCGCCAGCCGGCTGATGTCGTTCGCCATCGGACCGGTGTTCCACCAGATCGCCAACTCCCTGGTGGACGCCTTCGTCCGTCGCGCGCAGGAGGTGCACGGGAATGGCTGAGGCAGACGATGGCGGCGAGGGGCCGATGACGGTCGAGGTCGCCTATGCGCGGCCCGACCGTCAGGTGATCCTTGCGCTGGAGGTCTCGCCCGGAACGACCGTGGAGCAGGCGCTGCGCCAGTCCGAGATCGACCGGCAATTTCCGGAGATCGATCTGGACAATGCGAAGGTCGGCATCTTCGGCAAGATTACCCGCCGCGATACCGTGCTGCGGCCGCGCGACCGGGTGGAGGTCTATCGGCCGCTGATCGCGGATCCGAAGGAGGTCCGGCGCCAGCGCGCCGGCAAGGGCAAGACGAAAGAAAAGGGCGGGGAGGCGTGACCCCGGTGACGCAGCTCGCTCGTCTCCCTCAGTCGTCCATGTCCACCGGGTGGTCCTCCAGGGCGACCGGCTGCGGCACGTCGGAGTCGATGTAGGCGACCACGCCGTCCTGGAAATACACGCTCACGCGCTGGCGTTCGGTGGGGCCGATCCCCGGACGCCGATAATAGACGTAATCCCAGCGGTCCTCGCTCTTGAAGGCCGCGTCCAGTTGCGGCGTCCCCAGCAGGAAACGCACCTGGCCGGGCGTCATGCCGGGCTGGACGCGCGCGACGTCGGTGGCGTCGATCACGTTGCCCTGCTGCACGTCGAGACGGAACTGGTTAAAGCCACTGCACGCGGTAAGCGTGCTTGCGGCGACCGCGATAGTAATGAGAATCTTGTACATCAAGCGCGCGGGACCTTGAACGAGTCTGGAAACGCGCATGGTACACCAAAGCATCCGGTGGCTCTCAATGCCCGGAGCCCGACGCGATGCAGGGATCGTGCATGGAAACGAGCAATCTCAAGAAGGCCGGCCTGAAAGTCACGCTGCCGCGGATGAAGATCCTGGAGATCCTGGATCAGTCGGAGACGCGGCACCTCACGGCCGAGGCGATCTACCGCGAGCTGCTGGATTCCGGCGAGGAGATCGGCCTGGCCACCGTGTATCGCGTGCTCACCCAGTTCGAGGCCGCGGGCCTGGTGTGCCGGCTGCATCTGGAAGGCAATCAGGCGGTATTCGAGCTGGAGCGTGGCGGTCATCACGACCACATCGTCTGCAACCAGTGCGGGCGGGTCGAGGAGTTCTACGACGAGACCATCGAGCAGCGCCAGCAGAAGATCGCCAGTGACCATGGGTTTTCGATCCGGGATCATGCCCTGGTGTTGTACGGCGACTGCAGCGACGAGGCCTGCCCTCGCCGCCCCGCCTGAACCTTCTCCCCCGGGAGCGGGGATCAATCGCCGGGCGTTTCCAGCAGCTCCCGTGCGTGGGCGCGACTGCTCTCGGTGAGGGCGCTGCCGCCGATCAGACGGGCCAGGGCGTCCACCCGGTCCTCGTGATCCAGGCGGCGGATGCCAGTGCAGGTGTGATCCTCGGCCGTGGTCTTGGCCACTTCCAGCTGATGATGGGCCTGCGCGGCGACCTGCGCGAGGTGGGTGACGCACAGCACCTGATGGCGTTCCCCCAGTCGCCGCAGCTTGCGCCCGACGACCTCGGCCACCGCGCCGCTGATGCCCGAATCGACCTCGTCGAAGATCAGGGTGGGCACGGTCTGCTGCTGGCTCGCGAGCACCTGCAGGGCCAGGCCGATACGTGACAGTTCGCCGCCCGATGCCACCCGGGCCAGTGGCTGCGGGGTCTGGCCGGGGTTGGCGGCGACGCGGAATTCCACCCGGTCGGCGCCGTGGGCGCGGGGTTCGTCGTCGGGTTCCACGGCGATCTCGAAGCGCCCGCCGGCCATGCCCAGTTCCTGCATGGTTTCGGTGACAGCGGTCTCGATGCGCCGCGCGGCCTGTTCGCGTGCGCGGGTGAGTTCCGCCGCGGCGTCCTCCAGCGCGGAACGCGTCTGTGCGGCCCGGGTTTCCAGTTCTTCTACCGTGCGGTCTCCGGATTCCAGACGCTCCAGTTCGTCCATCAGACGCCGTTGCAGCCCGGGCAGTTCCTCCGGTTCCATCCGGTGCTTGCGCGCCAGACGCAGGTATTCCCCCAGTCGCGTATCCAGCTCCGCCAGGCGCTGCGGGTCGGGGTCGATGTCCTCGGCCAGACGGCGCAGGGTGTCTCCGGCCTCGTCGATCTGGATGCGGGCCGATTCCAGCAGCTCGATCCCGGGCTGCAGGCGGTTGTCATGGCGGGCCGCCTCCTGCAGCCGGTGCAGCATCTGGCCGAGGAGGGCATCCAGCCCGTTGTCCTCGCCGATGGTGTCGTCGGCGGCCTGGAGGGCCTGCAGGACCTCGGTGCCGTGCGCCAGCCGGCTCTGTTCGGTGGATAGCTCGGGGTATTCGTCGGGCTCCGGCGCCAGTTCGGCCAGTTCGCCGGTCTGAAAGCGCAGCAGGTCCAGCCGGTCGCCGGCCTCGGCCAGTTCCGCGCGGGCCTTTTCCAGGGCGCTGCGGGCCTCGCGCCATTGCTGGAAAGCCGTGGTGACTGCGTGGCGCAGGGGCGCCTCGACAAAGCCGTCGAGCCAGGCCCGCTGGGTATCGCGCCCGAGCAGCTGCTGATGGGCATGCTGCCCGTGGATGTCGACCAGCCATTGGCCCAGTTCCCGCAGCTGGGTGACGGTCGCGGGGCGCCCGTTGATCCAGGCGCGGCTCTTGCCCTGGCGCGTGAGCACGCGCCGCAGCAGGAGTGGGTCGCCGTCCTCGCCGGCCAGGCCGGCCTCGGCGAGCCAGGCATGCGCCGGGCTGTTGTCCGGGAGTTCGCATTCGGCCCCCAGTTCCGCCTGTTCGGCGCCCTCGCGCACCATGGAAGCGTCGGCCCGGTCGCCCAGCAGCAGGCCGACCACGTCGACCAGGATGGACTTGCCGGCGCCGGTCTCGCCGGTCAGGGCGTTGAGGCCGTCGTCGAGCTCGAGTTCGAGTTCGTCGACGATGGCGAAATCGCGGATGTGGATCAGGCGCAGCATGTCAGGGCTGTTCTCCCCAGCGCAGCTTGGAGCGCAGCATGCGCAAGAACTGGTGGTTGTGCGGGTGGATCAGGGTCATGCCGTATTCGCGGCGGCGGATGCGCAGGCGGTCGCCGGGCCCGAAGTCGACGTTCTCCTGACCGTCCAGCGCGACCTGTGCCGGCGAGCGGCTGTCGGGGGACAGCTGGATCTCGATGACCGAATCACCGCCTACCACCAGCGGGCGGTGGTTCAGGCTGTGCGGCGCGACCGGGACGATCACCATGCCGTCCATCTGCGGGGTGAGGATGGGGCCGCCGGCCGACAGGGCGTAGGCGGTGGAGCCGGTGGGTGTGGCTACCACCAGCCCGTCGGCCCGCAGGCGCCCGACGTCCACGCCATCGATGGTGGTGTCGAACTCGATGATGCGCACCACGCTGAGTACGTGCAGCACGGCGTCGTTGACCGCGACCCCGGTGTGCACGGTCACGCCGTCGCGCACCACTTCGGCCTCCAGCATGGAGCGCGGTTCCAGCACGTAGGCGCCGTCCAGGACCTCCCCCAGTTCCTCCGGCGCGGTATCGGGGGATACGTCGACCAGGAAGCCCAGGCGGCCGAGATTGATCCCCAGCAGCGGCGTGCCGATCCCGGCGGTGACCCGGGCGGTCGCCAGCAGGGTGCCGTCGCCGCCGATCACGATCAGCAGGTCGGCTTCGCGCGCCAGCTCGCCGACCGGCCGGATCGGTACATCGGCCGGGCGCTGGAAACCCTCGATGTCGGCCTCCATCAGTATGTGTCGCTCGCGCTCGCACAGCAGCTGCACCAGCCGGTCCACCAGCGGAGCGGTGCGCGGGTCGTTGGCCTTGCCGATCAGGCCGACGGTCTTGAACTCTGGCATCATGCCGGCATTATCCGGAAAACGGGGTGGTCCTGCATCCAGCCGCTTGACGCTGGCGCAACGCCCCCGAAAACTTGGACGGTTGTGGCACTCGTCCGGAAGGAGCGCTGATACCAGCATGAATGACTCGTCGATCCAGCTCGATTCCCGCGAGCGGACCCTGCTGCGGACGCTGATCGAGAGCTATATCAGCGACGGTCAGCCGGTGGGGTCCCGCAACCTCGCGCGCGCATCGGGCCTCAAGGTGAGCGCCGCGACGGTGCGCAACGTGATGGCCGATCTCGAGGATCGTGGCCTGATCCAGGCGCCGCACACCTCGGCCGGGCGGGTTCCGACCACCGCCGGCTACCGGCTGTTCGTCGACAGCCTGCTGGAGGTGCGCAAGCCCAGTCGCGAGCAGATCGATGCGATCGAATCGCGCTTCGATCCCGGCGCCTCCACCCAGGACCTGCTGGACAGCGCCAGCAGCGTGCTGTCCCAGGTGACGCGCATGGCCGGGATGGTGCGGCTGCCACGGCATCGCAACGTCGCGTTGTCGCAGATCGAATTCCTGCGCCTGGGCGAGGGCCGGGTGCTGGCGATCCTGGTGATCGACGGCCGCGAGGTGCAGAATCGTGTCCTCGAACTGGAGCGGGACTTCAGCCAGGACGATCTGCAGCGCATGGCCAATTATCTCAACGCGCATCTCGCCGGGAAGAGCCTGCACACGGTGCGCGCCGAACTCCTGCGGGAAATGCGCGAGGTGCGCGACGACCTGGACGCGCAGATGCTGGCCGCCATCGACCTGGGCGAACAGGCGCTGGGCGACGAGGACCCCGACGATGTCGTCGTGGCCGGCCAGACCCAGCTGCTGGGCTACGAGGAACTTGCCGACATGGAGCGCCTGCGGCAGCTGCTGGAAGCGTTCAACGAGAAGCGCGAGATCCTCGGCATCCTCGACCAGTGCATCCGTGGCGACCGGGTGCAGATCTTTATCGGCCGCGAATCCGGCCTCGACTGGTTCGAGAACTGCTCGGTGGTGACCGCGCCCTACAGCGTGGACGGCGAGGTGGTCGGTGTGCTGGGCGTGATCGGCCCGACGCGCATGTCCTACGACCGGGTCGTGCCTATCGTGGACGTCACCGCACGATTGCTGGGCTCGGCCTTGAATGTGCGCGGGGAATCCCCAGACTCCCAGTAAACACCGTGAAGGCGGGGCCGCGAGCCCCGCCTTCCTGCTTGTGCGCCGGCGACAGGCGGCGCCCGTCCGAACAACACTCGATACGAACGCGAGGGAAGCATGTCCGAACAGCCGGAATCCCGGGAAACCCCCGAAAACGAAGCGCAGGAGTCGCCCTCCCCCGAGGAGCAGGAAGCGGCCGCGGCGGCCGGCGAGGCCGACCGCATCCAGGAGCTGGAGGCGCTGGCCGAGGAGCGGCGCGATCAGGCTCTGCGTGCGCAGGCCGAACTGGAGAACCAGCGCCGGCGCTTCGAACGCGAGCTGGAGAACGCGCACAAGTATGCGATGGAGAAATTCGCCTCCGAGATGCTGGAGGTCTGTGATTCCCTGGAGATGGGGCTGCAGGCCGCGCGCGAGTCGCAGGACGTGGACCGCGTCATCGAGGGCGTGGACCTGACCCTCAAGAACCTGCACAAGGTCTTCGACAAGTTCGGCATCCAGGCCGAGGAGCCCACCGGCGAGCGTTTCGATCCGGAGCGCCATCAGGCGATGTCGATGCAGGAGGATCCCGAGCAGCCGCCGAACACCGTGGTCGCGACCATGCAGAAGGGTTACATGCTGCAGGACCGGGTCCTGCGTCCGGCGATGGTCATGGTCTCGAAGGCGCCCAGTTCCCCGGGCATCGACGAGAACGCCTGACCACTCGCCGGTCACGAATTCCGGCCGGGGCGGTTGAAAAGGCCGCCACGGCCCCCAGATCACCGTACAAACGGGCAGGGCGTCCCCTGTGCCGCGAACTTTCAATTTCAGGAGAATTCAGCCATGGGCAAGATGATCGGAATCGACCTCGGGACCACCAACTCCTGCGTCGCCGTGATGGAAGGCGACCAGGCCAAGGTCATCGAGAACGCCGAGGGCGCGCGCACCACGCCGTCCATCGTCGCCTTCAGTGAAGACGGCGAGGTGCTCGTCGGCCAGGCGGCCAAGCGCCAGGCGGTGACCAACCCGCAGAACACGATCTTCGCGGCCAAGCGTCTGATCGGCCGCAAGTTCGACGAAGGCGAAGTGCAGAAGGACATCGATCTGGTGTCCTACAGCATCGTCAAGGCCGACAACGGCGACGCCTGGGTCGAGGTGCAGGGCAAGAAGATGGCCCCGCCGGAGATCTCCGCGCGCGTGCTGCAGAAGATGAAGAAGACCGCCGAGGATTACCTCGGGGAAGAGGTGACCGAAGCGGTCATCACCGTGCCGGCCTACTTCAACGACTCGCAGCGCCAGGCGACCAAGGACGCCGGCAAGATCGCCGGGCTGGAGGTCAAGCGCATCATCAACGAGCCGACGGCCGCCTCGCTGGCCTACGGCATGGACAAGCAGCGCGGTGACCGCAAGATCGCGGTGTACGACCTGGGTGGCGGTACCTTCGACATCTCGATCATCGAGATCGCCGAGGTGGATGGCGAGCACCAGTTCGAGGTGCTGGCGACCAACGGCGATACCTTCCTCGGTGGCGAGGACTTCGACAACCGCCTGATCGACTACCTGGCCGACGAGTTCAAGAAGGACCAGGGCATCGACATCAAGGGCGATCCGCTGGCCATGCAGCGCGTGAAGGAAGCCGCCGAGAAGGCGAAGATCGAGCTGTCCTCCGCGCAGCAGACCGAGGTCAACCTGCCGTACATCACGGCCGACAATACCGGGCCCAAGCACCTGGCGATCAAGGTCACCCGGGCCAAGCTGGAGAGCCTGGTCGAGGACCTGATCCAGCGCTCCATCGAGCCCTGCAAGGTCGCCCTGAAAGACGCCGGCCTGTCCGCCTCCGAGGTGGACGACGTGATCCTGGTCGGCGGTCAGACCCGCATGCCCAAGGTGCAGGAAGCGGTCTCCGGCTTCTTCGGCAAGGATGCGCGCAAGGACGTGAACCCGGACGAGGCGGTCGCGGTCGGCGCCGCGGTGCAGGCCGGCGTGCTGGGCGGCGACGTCAAGGACGTGCTGCTGCTGGACGTGACCCCGCTGTCGCTGGGCATCGAGACCATGGGCGGCGTGATGACCAAGCTGATCGAGAAGAACACCACCATCCCGACCCGGGCGCAGCAGGTGTTCTCCACCGCCGAGGACAACCAGACCGCGGTGACCGTGCACGTGCTGCAGGGTGAGCGCGACATGGCCAGCGCCAACAAGTCGCTGGGCCGCTTCGACCTGCAGGACATCCCGGCCGCGCCGCGCGGCGTTCCGCAGATCGAGGTCACCTTCGACATCGACTCCAACGGCATCCTGAACGTCTCGGCCAAGGACAAGGCGACCGGCAAGGAGAACAAGATCGTCATCAAGGCCTCCTCCGGCCTGTCCGAGGACGAGGTCGAGCAGATGGTCAAGGACGCCGAGGCCCATGCCGAAGAGGACAAGAAGTTCCAGCAGCTGGTGCAGGCGCGCAACCAGGCCGATGCGATGGTGCACTCCGCCGAGAAGTCGCTCAGTGATCTGGGCGATCAGGTCTCCGACGAGGAACGCTCCGAGATCGAGTCGGCGGTGAGCGAGGTCAAGACCGCGATGGAAGGCGACGACGCCGAGGCGATCGAGCAGGCCACGCAGAAGCTGACCGAAGCCTCCGGCAAGATCGCCGAGAAGGCCTACGCGCAGCAGGGCGGTGACGCCGGGGCGGCCGAAGCCTCCGGGGAAGCCGGTGGCCAGCAGCAGGGCGACGACGTGGTCGACGCCGAGTTCGAGGAAGTCGACGACAACGACAAGAAGAACGGCTGATCGGCCGTGGCCGGCCGGCCACGCGCCGGCCGGTTTCCCTTGCCAGCTACCACGCCCGGGCCCGCGCATGCGCGAACCCGGGCGCTTTCGTTCCCGGCAACGGCTGAACGCCCCGGACCATCCGCAGGAAAACGATCATGGCAAAACGCGATTACTACGAGGTGCTGGGGGTGTCGAAGGACGCCTCTGCCGCCGACATCAAGAAAGCCTTTCGCCGTCTGGCGATGAAGTATCACCCCGACCGCAACCCCGGGGATGAAGATGCCGAGGCCCGTTTCAAGGAGGCTCGCGAGGCGCACGACGTCCTGAGCGACGATCAGAAACGGGCGGCCTACGACCGTTACGGCCACGCGGGTGTGGACGGCTCGGCCGCCGGCGGCTTCGGCGGCGGTGCCGGAGGGTCCAACTTCAGCGATATCTTCGAGGACATCTTCGGCGACATCTTCGGTGGCGGCGGTGGTCGCGGCGGGCAGCGTGCCTACCGCGGCTCCGATCTGCAGTACAACCTGGAGCTGACGCTGGAGGAAGCGGTCTTCGGGACCGAAGTGCAGATCCGGATCCCGACCACCAGTTCCTGCGAGGCCTGCGACGGGTCGGGGGCCGAGCCCGGGACCTCCACCGAAACCTGCCCGACCTGTAATGGCATGGGCCAGGTCCGTATTCAGCAGGGGTTCTTCTCGGTGCAGCAGACCTGCCCGCGTTGCCACGGCAGCGGACGCATCATTCCCACGCCCTGCAAGGCCTGCGGCGGCCAGGGCCGGGTGCAGGAACAGAGCACCCTGGACGTCAAGGTCCCTGCCGGAGTGGACACCGGCGATCGCATCCGCCTGTCCGGGCAGGGCGAGGCCGGACTCAACGGGGGCCCGCCGGGGGATCTCTACGTGCAGGTGCGGGTCAAGCCGCATCAGTTGTTCCGGCGTGACGGCAACGACCTGCACTGTGAGGTCCCGATCTCCTTCGCCACCGCCGCTCTGGGCGGCGAGCTGGAGGTGCCGGCGCTGGACGGCCGCGTGAACCTCAAGATCCCGCCGGAGACCCAGAGCGGCAAGCAGTTCCGCGTCAGCGGCAAGGGCGTGAAATCGGTGCACGGTGGCGGCGTGGGCGATCTGATCTGCCGCGTGGTGGTGGAGACGCCGGTTAACCTGACCAAACGGCAGAAGGAACTGCTGCAGGAATTCGAAGAAGAGACCCGGGCCGGCGGCACCAAGCACAGCCCCAAGGAACACTCCTTCTTCGACGGGGTGCGCTCGTTCTTCGACGACCTGAAGTTCTGGTCGAAATAGGGGCGCGAGCCGGCCCCGATTGCCTCAGACGGACTCGAAGTCGAAGTCCGGCTCGGGCATCGGGGCCTGCAGGAAGAAGCCCTGCACCAGGTTGACGTTGAGGCCGTACAGCACGGCAAGCGCGGAGGCGTCCTCGATGTGCGGGACGATGACCTGCTTGCCCTTGGCGTGGGCGGCCTCGGTATATTCGCGGATCGTCTCCTGGTTTTCCTCGCTTTCGGCGAGGTTCTTGACGAACGAGGCGTCCAGCTTGATGTGGTCGGCATCCAGGTGTTGCAGCAGCTGGAACGGCTTGAGGCCGTTGCCGAAATCGTCCACGCACAGGTGACTGTGCATTTCCTTCAGCCCGCGGCCCGCGTTCATCGCCGGCTTGAGATGGGTGACGATGGTCGGTTCCTTGAGTTCCACCACCACGTTGTCCGCGGGGATGCGCAGGGCGTGCAGGTCGTCGTTCAGCCAGGTCAGGACGGACGGGTCGCCCAGCGAACCGTTGGTCAGCTTGAGGAAGAACTGCGTGCGCGAGTCCTTCTTCAGCTGCCGGGCCAGCACCGCCAGGGCATGGCGCAGGATCCAGCGGTCGATCCGGGTCGCCACCTCGGTGCGTTCGGCGCTGGGCAGGAATTCCACTGGCTCGTGTACCGTGCCGTCGGCGTCCAGCAGGCGTACGAACACGCTGTAGCGCGGCCGGTCGGCGCCGTGCAGGTTGACCACCGGCTGATAGCGCAGCTCCAGACGGTTCTCTTCCAGCGCCTCGAGGATGCGGTTCTTCCATTGCTGATCCAGCTGCGCCTGGGTCAGCTCGCCCTCGGCGGGGCGGTAGAAGCGATGGGTGCCGCCACCGGCCTTCACCGCGTCTTCCAGTGCACGGTCGGTCTGCGCCAGCAGTTCCTCGGTGTCCGGCGCGGTCTCGTCGGCGATGACCCCGCCGGCCGAAACGCTGCCGTGGGTGGACAGCGTGCCCACCTCGAACACCCGCGAGGCGATGGCCTCCTGCAGCGCATTCAGGCGTTCTTCTGCGGCGGCCTGCTGGGCTTCGGGCAGCAGCACACCGAAGCGTTCGGCCTCCAGCCGTGCGATCACCGCGGTTTCCGGGAAATGGCTCTCGATGATCTGGCCGACGTCGGCCAGCATCAGGTCGGCCCCGGACATCCCGGCGTTGGCGCGGATTTCGGGGAAATGGTCCACCGCCACGGTCAGCAGGGCGAAGGGCTTTTCGGTTTCCGCGGCCCGCGTGCGCGTGGTTTCGATGGCGTCCTGGAAGTACTGCCGGTTGTACAGGCCGGTGACCAGGTCGCGCTGTGACAGATAATCGATCTTCTGCGCCAGCTCCTTGTCTTCGCCGGAGCTGAGCTGGACCTGGGTCGCGGCCTCGCCTTCCACGGTCGTGGAGGACAGGTGCAGCTCCGCCTCGAAGGCCTCGCCGTCCAGCGTGCGTAACTGGAAATGTTGCGCCATGGCCTCCTCGCTGCCCTCCTGGTAGCTGCGCAGGAAGCGCTTGAGGTCGTCGCGGCTGTCCGGCGCGACCAGATCCATCAGCGGCAGACCCTCGATGTCGTCGGGATCGTCAACGCCGAAGCGTTCGCGCCAGGAGGCGTTGGCGTACACATGCATGCCGTCATGGATGTAGGCGATGGCGTCGCGCGAGTTGTCCAGCAGCAGCTGGCTGCGCCGCTCGGACTCCTGCAGCGAGTTCTCCATGCGCTTGATCTGCTGTCGCAAATGCAGCGAGTCGGCCGCACGCAGGGTCAGGATCGCGGTGAGCTCCACCAGCTGATGGTCCACCACGGCGAATACACCGGCCTCGTAGTCGGGCAGGCGTTCCTCCTCCGGGCGTTCCGTCATCAGGACCAGGGGGGTGCGGCGGCCACTGGCCTGCAGGGCCGCATCCACGTCGCTGCGCGCCAGATTGAGACCAGGTTCGGTGAAGACGACGACCTCGAAGCGGGTTTCCCGCAGCGCCGTGGTCAGACCCTCGCCGTCATCGACCTGTTCCGGGCGCACCGCGCACCCGCGGGACCGGATGCTGCTGATGACCTGTTCCGCCAGGTTGGGATTGGCGGTCACGAAGAGGACGCGAATGGATTCGATCATGGAAGTGGGGGCACTCGGTTAATGCGGGTCCAGGGAGAGCGCATCTCCCGCATCCGGGGTTCCCGGTTCGTCCGTCGGGGCCTCGTCCAGCTCGATATCGGTCATGCGGCAGCCGACTTCCGTGAACAGTGTAGTGCCCGTGCGCTCTGCGTCCAGAGCCAGCACGCGTGCGCGGCCGTTGAGCCAGACCACGAGGCGCTGTTCGTGATCCAGTTCCTGTGCCGGCAGCATAAGTGCCGCCCCCTCCTGACCGATGCGGACCGGCGCGAACAGCCCCGGTCGTGGCTCGCGCACGGCACGGCCGGCGCGATACAGCTGGACCAGGACCGGCATGCAGCGCTGGGCGAGATATTCCACGCCGATGCTGATCTCGTCGTCGGTTTCGAAGCGGATCCAGCGCAGCACGCCCACGGTCCACCCGATCTGACCGGGGTCCTGTTCGCGCAGTCCGACCAGATCCCCGATCAACAGTGTCTGCTGCGGATTCTGCAGGCGCAGGCGGACACCGCCGGCGCCGATGTCCTCGACCTGCCAGTGCTCCGGCTGCTGGCGCTTGACGATCGGGGCCTTTGGCTCTTCGTGGTCTGCGATTTCCAGGCCCCGGCCAACGTCCTCCCAGGCGTGGCCGGCCCGGTCGGTACCCTGGTCGGCCAGGGGGTGCGGATCGTCGTCGGGCTCCGTGGAACGGTGGCCGTCACTGAGGCTCAGTCCGCTGTCGGCGCGCGCAGCATCCGACATCTGAATCACGTTAACCGTGGCCGGTCGTCCATCGGGATGAACGTCGTCGTCTTGCGGGGCCTCGGTTGTCGCCGTATCGGTGGGTGCCGGCCGGGCAGGGCCCTGCCGGCTGTCCAGTGCCGCCTGCATGTAGGCCTGGATGCGGGTCAGGCCGAACAGGCAGTAGCGTTGTTCGTTGACGCTTTCGCGCGAGTGGCGGCGGGTGGGCAGGCGCGACCACAGGCGCAGCATGCGCTCGGCCAGAGTGCGACCGTCGGCCCGGCGTGCGGGGTCCAGCGATTCGGGCTGGTTGCGCAGGGCTTCGAGCAGGGGGCCGAGTTCAACATGCGTGCTGTTTTCTCCGGCCGGCAGGTTGCGCAGTACGAGGCCGGGCGGGTGATCGGTATCGAGGTCCGCGCGCAGCACCGGAAGATCCGGGTGCTCCTCCGGATTCGGGGTCGCGCTGCCGTGCACCGGGAGCTCGGCGATCCAGCGTGCCAGGAGGTCGATGTCGCCGATCTCCAGCGCGTTGACGCCGGTGCTGCCCAGCACGAACAGGCGTGCCGTGGTGGCGTCGATGGTGTCGGGGTCCAGCGGGCTGATGGCCTCCCGGCGCAGCGCTTTTTGCTGATCCACGCCCAGCTCACGGGCGAAGAACAGCAGGCCGTAGATCTGTCGCCACAGCCCCCGCGGCAGCGGCTGGTACAGGCGCCAGTGATGGATGGCCAGCGCGGCCAGGGCATCCACGGCGGCCTGCAGGTGGGGAACGGCCTTTTCGCGCGATGCCTTGTTGCTGGGCACGCTGACCGGGGTCAGCAGAAGGTGCATGTTGGCCAGTTCGCGCAGGGCGTCGCCGAAGATCCGGGCACGATGCAGACTGCGGTTGGCCAGAGGCAGCGGCCGGCGACGCAGGCCGCGTTCGACTTCCGGGATCAGCGGCAGCAGATGTTCTTCGATGAGGTCTGCTAGTTCGTCCCGCACGCCGGGCTTGAGCGCGACCCGGTTGAGGGAGCCGAGAACGGCGCAGAGCTTTTCGATGGCCGCCTCGCGGTCGGCGCGGGGCAGATCTTCGCACCACGTACGCAGGGCCCTGACCGTGTGCGGCGGGAAACCCTCCGGCTCGGGTTCGGTCTCGGGCAGGGGTGGAAAGACGGCATCCGAATCGATCATGGCCTGTTCCGGCAATAGTGGGATATCCCCAGAAGGTACCCGATCAAAAGTCGGGGTAAAAGTCGGGGAATGACGATTGTTTCGCATTGGCGTCTGTCGGGGGATTATTCAGGCGTGTTCCCCCCGAGCGGGGTCTTTCCCGGCTCGCCGGGGATCTCGCGGACCCGGCGCGGCAGCAGGTAGCCCGGCAGACGGCGGTGCATCTCCGCGTACAGCACGGCAGCACGCTCCGCTCCGACCTCGAAATGGGCGGTGCCGCGGGTGCGATCGAGGCAGTGCAGATAGTAGGGCAGCACGCCGTGGCGGAACCCGGTTTCCTGCAGGTCGACCAGGGTGTCGGCGTCGTCGTTGACGCCGGCGAGCAGTACGGCCTGGTTGAGGAGGGCGATGCCGCTCGCCCGCAGGCGTTCCAGGGCGCGATCGGCGGGGGCCGCGAATTCACGCGGGTGGTTGGCATGCAGCACCAGCACGTGCTGCAGGCGTCCCCGGCCCAGCCAGTCCAGCAGGGCGTCGTCCACCCGCTCCGGCAACACCACCGGGAGCCGAGTGTGGATGCGCAGGCGTTCGACGTGAGGAATGGCTTCCAGACGCGCTACCAGACGCGCCAGCCGGGTGTCGGACTGGCTCAGGGGATCGCCACCGCTGAGGATGACCTCGTGGATGTCGGGGTGCGCCGCGAGATAGTCCAGCGCCGGGCCCCAGTCGTCGCGCGCCGGGTTGTGGTCGGCGTAGTCGAATTCGCGGCGGAAGCAGTAGCGACAGTGGATGGCGCAGGCCCCGGTGGTCAGCAGCAGGGCGCGTCCGGCGTACTTGTGCACCACGCCCGGAGCCGCCAGCGCGTCATGGTCGCCGACCGGGTCGGCGACGAAGCCGGGCACCTCGTCGGCCTCCTCCGCCAGCGGAAGCACCTGGCGCAGCAGCGGGTCCGCCGGGTCGCCGGGCGCGATGCGTGCGAGCCAGCTCTCGGGCACGCGGATCGGGAAACTTGCGTGGCCGGCGTGCATCCCGGGCAGGTGCTCCGGGGCGAGGGACAGGCGCCGGGCGAGGGTGGCCGGGTCGCGGATTGCGGTGGCCAGCGCGCGCTGCCAGGGGGGCGTATGGGTTGCCGGCGGCGTACGCGTTATCATGATCGGATTTTTGGGCATGGTCGGTTCCCGGCGGGACGGCCGGCCCGCGTTGTTTGAACGGCTGGAAGAACTGGCTGGAAACCCTCGAGGACTACGCGCAATGGCAACCTACAGTACCAACGAATTCAAGGGCGGTCTCAAACTCCTGCTGGACGGCGATCCGATGTCGATCGTGGAGAACGAGTTCGTCAAGCCGGGCAAGGGGCAGGCCTTCAACCGCGTGAAGCTGCGCAACCTGCGCACCGGGCGCGTGGTGGAGAAGACCTTCAAGTCGGGCGAGTCGGTGGAGGCCGCCGACGTGCTCGAGACCGAGATGCAGTATCTCTACAACGACGGCGAGTTCTGGCACTTCATGACCCCGGAGAGCTTCGAGCAGTATGCGGTGAGCAAGGCCGCGCTCAACGGCTCCGACCAGTGGCTGAAGGAACAGGACATGTGCACCGTGACCCTGTGGAACGGCGAGCCGCTGTCGGTGGAGGCCCCGGCCTTCGTCGAGCTGCAGATCACCCAGTGCGACCCGGGCATCCGCGGCGACACCGCCCAGGGCGGGACCAAGCCGGCCACCCTGGAGACCGGCGCGGTGGTCAAGGTGCCGCTGTTCGTCGAGGAGGGTGAAACCATCAAGGTGGACACCCGCAAGGGTGAATACGTCTCGCGCGTCTGATCCGGCGTCCGTGTCGGACTGGCGGCCGCGGGCCGCCGGGTCGCGCGTGGCCCGGGCCCGCCTGCTGGCCGAACTGCGGGGCTTCTTCGCGCGCCGCGGCGTGCTGGAGGTGGAGACCCCGATCCTCGGCCGGGGCACGGTCCTCGACCCCGCCATGGAGAGCTGGCATGCGCAGGCCGGCGATGGCGCCGGCGGGCGCGAGGGGGGCTGGCTGCAGACCTCGCCGGAATACCCGATGAAGCGCCTGCTGGCAGACGGCTCCGGGGACATCTACCAGATCGCCAGGGTGTTCCGCGGCGGCGAAAGCGGTGCCCGCCACAACCCCGAGTTCAGCCTGCTGGAATGGTATCGCCTCGGGTTCGACGACCGGACGCTGGCCGACGAGGTGGTGACCCTGCTGCAGGAGGTCGCTGCGGCGGACCCGGCCTGGCACGCGCCCGCCCCGGAGCCGCGGGTCGTCGCCTACCCGGACCTGCTTGACGAGGCGCTGGGCGTCGATGCGCTGCACGACGACGCGGCGCGCCTGCAGGCCGTGGCCGCGCAGCGCGGCCTGACCGTCCACGGCGAACTGGACCGCGATGCCTGGCTGGATGCGCTGATGTCGCTGTGCGTGGTGCCCGGGTTCCCGCCGGGACGTATCACCATCCTGCACGACTATCCGGAAAATCAGGCGATCCTCGCGCGGCGCAGTCGCGAGCGTCCCGGCTGTGCCGCGCGTTTCGAGGTCTACTGGGGCGATCTGGAGCTGGCCAACGGCTACTTCGAGCTGACCGACCCGGTGGAATTCCGCCGGCGCCGCGAGCAGGACCGGGCGCGGCGGCGCGCGCGCGGCCAGCCGGAACCCGCGGCCGATCCGTTCCTGGAGGGTGCGCTGGAGGCGGGACTGCCCGACTGCGCCGGGGTGGCGCTGGGGGTGGACCGCCTGCTGATGCGCCTGCTGGGCGAGGACGATATCCGGCGGGTGATCGATTTCCCCTGGGGACGCGCCTGAAGTGCCCGCGGGGTTGGCTCAGTCCCGGCCGGTGTAACGGCCCAGGGCGCTGCGAACCTGCACCTCGGTTTCGGGCGTCAGCGCCGGTTCCAGTTCCAGCGGGCCCGGGGGCAGCAGGAGGACCACCGAGGACCCCAGGTTGAAGCGGCCCATCTCCGCGCCGCGCTCCAGTGCGATGTCGCGTTCCGGCCAGGTCACGCAGCTGGCCTCGCGGGCCGCGGGCGGCGTGATCTCCCCGGCCCATACGGTCTCGATCGAGCCCACGTTCTGGGCGCCGATCAGGGCCGTCGCCATAGGGCCGAAGCGGGTGTCGAACAGCGCCACCACGCGCTCGTTGCGGGCGTAGATGCGCGGCACGTGACGCACGATACGCGGGGCCACCGAAAACAGCCGCCCGGGGACATGGATCGCGTGGGTTAGCGTGCCGTCCAGCGGCATATGCAGGCGGTGGTAGTGGCGCGGGGACAGGTACAGGGTGACGAAATGCCCGTCGCGAAATGGCACCGCGAGGTCGTTCTCGCCGCCCAGCAGTTCTTCCACCGAGTAGTCGTGCCCCTTGGCCTGGAAGATGCGCCCGGCCTCGATGCGCCCGCTGGCGCTGACCCGCGCATCCGCCGGGCTGACCACGGTGGCGGGATCGCCCTCCAGCGGGCGTACCCCGTCGCGCAGGGCGCGGGTGAACAGGGCGTTGAAGCTGGGGTAGGCGGCGATGTCCGGCTCCGCGGCCTCGCTCATGTCGAGCCCGAACCGGCGGACGAAGGCACGCAGCAGCGGCTGCACGCGCGGGGACTCGATGCGGGCCAGCCGGTGCACCAGCCGCGACAGGGCGTGATGGGGCAGGGCGTGGGACAGGCGGGCAAGCCAGGGATCGACGGCGCTCATGGGGTTCTCGTGGCGTGGGATCGGGTGCATGATGCCGGTCGCGGTTTATCATGACGACCCTTCAACCCCTCCCGGAGTGTGAAAATGGAACCCGGTACCGGTTTGCTCACCCTGCGCGACTTCATTCGCTACGGCGCGTCGCAGTTCCGTGCGGCGGGGCTGTCCTTCGGGCACGGCACCGACAACGCCTTTGACGAAGCCGCCTGGCTGACCCTGCACGCGCTGCACCTGCCGCTGGACCTGGAGGCGCACTGGTGGGACAGCCGGTTGACCGAGGCGGAGCGCGAACGGGTCGAGGGCCTGCTGCGCGAGCGCATCCAGTCGCGCAAGCCGGCGGCCTATCTGGCGCGCGAGGCGTGGTTCGCCGGGTTGCCCTTCCACGTGGACGAGCGCGTGCTGGTACCGCGTTCACCCTTCGCCGAAGTGATCGAGTCGGGGTTCGAACCGTGGGTGGATCCGGACGCCGTGGAGCGCGTGCTGGACCTGGGCACCGGCGCGGGCTGCATCGGCATCGCCGTGGCGCTGGTGCTGCCGCAGGCGCGCGTCGATCTGGCCGACATCTCGCCGGATGCGCTGGCGGTGGCGCGCGACAACGTGGCGCGTTACCAGCTGGAGGACCGGGTCCGGCTGGTCGAGAGCGATGTCTTCGAAGGGCTGGGGCCGGAGGATCGCTACGATCTCATCGTGACCAATCCGCCGTACGTGGACGCCCGCGACATGGCCGAACTCCCGGACGAATACCGCCACGAACCCGAACTGGGGCTGGCGGCCGGGGAAGACGGTCTCGACATCGTGCGCCGCATCCTCGCCGGCGCGCGCCGGCATCTGACCGACGAGGGGGTGCTGATGGTGGAGGTCGGCAACAGCCAGGAGGCCGTAGAGGATGCGTTCCACGACATCCCGATGGTGTGGCTGGATTTCGAGGCCGGCGGTCACGGGGTGTTCGTGGTGCGGGCAGAGGACCTGCCCGCGGACTGAAGCCGCACCGGAGGGGCGCGGATCAGCACTGCTCCCAGGGCAGGCCGTGGTAACGCCACCCGCCCACGGTGGAACGGTGGTGCTGCTCGTCCAGCGGACCCTCGAAACCCTCTTCCACCGAATACACGTTGTGCACCCCGGCCTGCAGCAGGGCCTCGGCGGCCGCCAGGGTGCGCTTTCCGCTGCGGCAGATCAGGTACACCGACGGGGCGTCCTCGGCGGTGTCCATGGCCCCGCCCAGCAGCAGCTTGCGCACCTGCGGCACGAAGTCCGGGTTCACCGTCCAGTCCGGTTCGTCGATCCACGGGATGTGCACGGCCCCCACCGGGTGGCCGACGAACAGGAATTCCATGGTCGAGCGAACATCGACCAGCAGATCCCGGGGCCGTTCGCGCAGGCGCTCCCGGGCCTCCACCGGGTGGATGCGGGGGACGTTGGCGCCGGTGTCCGGCGAGTGTCCGTGCGGGTCGGAATGTTCGCTCATGCGATGGTCTCCGGTTGCAGGGTTACATGGCGAAGTCCAGTTCTTCCCGGATCGCCTCCATGCCTTGTTCGGCGCAGGCGCGGTCCAGATCGCCGCCCGGGGCGCCGGAGACCCCCACCGCACCGAGCATGCGGCCGGCGGCCTCGATCAGGATGGCCCCGTCCAGCATCAGGATGCCGTCGACGTTGTTCATTTCGTCACGGATATCCTCGCGGTTGGCCACGAAGTCACCGGAGTCCAGGCCGGACATGACCGAGGCGCGGGCCTTGTCACCGGCGATCGAGATGGTCTGCGGTGCGGCCCGGTCGTCGCGCATGACGACGCGATCGTTGCCGCTGCGGTCCACCACCACGGCGCTGACCTGGTGTCCGTCGTCGCGGCAGGACTGCACGGTGGCCATCGCCAGCTCCTGGGCCAGGTCCAGGTTCAGGCTGGGCAGCTCGGTGTAGACGTCGGCCGCGGCCGAGCCGCCGAAGCCCAGCATCCCGCTCAGGACGGTGGCCAGGGCGGTGCGGCGGAGCGATTGCAGACGGGTCATGGAGAACTCCTTGCGGTTGAGTGACAGGAGCATAGACGAAAGGACGGCGACGCGGATTCCGGTGGTGGTACCCGGGTCGCTTCCATGGGCGGGCGACATCCCCGGCGGCTGGCGGTAAACTGGCGCCATGTCAGGAAACAGCTTTGGACGACTGTTCGTCGTCACCACATTCGGCGAGAGTCACGGACCGGCCCTGGGCGGGGTCGTGGACGGCTGCCCACCCGGGATCCCGCTCACCGAGGCCGATCTGCAGAAGGACCTGGACCGGCGGCGTCCGGGTCAGTCGCGTCATACCACCCAGCGGCGCGAGCCGGACCAGGTGCGCATCCTGTCCGGGGTGTTCGAGGGCGTGACCACCGGCACCCCCATCGGGTTGCTGATCGAGAATACCGATCAGCGCTCGAAGGACTACGGCGAGATCAAGGACCAGTTCCGGCCGGGACACGCGGACTACACCTACCACCGCAAGTACGGCGTTCGCGACTATCGCGGGGGCGGACGCAGTTCCGCGCGCGAGACCGCGCTGCGGGTGGCGGCCGGATCGGTGGCCCGGCGCTTCCTGGGGGAGCGCTACGGCATCGTGATCCAGGGCTGGCTGTCGCAGCTGGGGCCGCTGGGGCTGGAGGAGAAGGACCTCGCACGCACCGAAGATAACCCGTTCTTCTGCCCGGATCCCGACCGGGTCCCGGAGCTGGAAGAATTCATGGACCAGCTGCGCAAGTCGGGGGATTCCATCGGGGCGCAGGTGACGGTGGAAGCCCGGGGGGTCCCGGCCGGCTGGGGCGAGCCGGTGTTCGACCGCCTGGACGCCGAGCTGGCCCACGCCCTGATGAGCATCAATGCGGTCAAGGGCGTGGAGATCGGGGCCGGCTTTGACAGCGTGGCCCAGCGCGGCACCGAGCACCGCGACGAAATCACCCCGGAGGACGGTTTCCTGTCCAACCATGCCGGTGGCGTGCTGGGCGGGATCTCCACCGGTCAGGCGCTGCGCGCGAACCTGGCGCTCAAGCCGACCTCGTCGATCCGCCTGCCGGGCCGCAGCATCGACACCGCCGGCGAGCCGGTGGAGGTGGTGACCAAGGGGCGTCATGACCCCTGCGTGGGCATCCGCGCCGCGCCCATCGCCGAGGCGATGACGGCGCTGGTGCTGGCCGATCACGCGTTGCGCCATCGCGGTCAGAATGCCGACGTGCCGGACCGCGGCCCGCATCCCGGGGAAGGCCCGGGACCCGAGTCCGGGTATCGCTCCGGCTCCGGCGTCGATGCCCGGGGTCGAGTCCCGGCTCCTTTCAGCGTTTTCACCCTCCGTGCCGGATCCGGCACGGAGCGTTATCCGTGGTTCCGGTCGTGACGCCCAATCTGCGCCTGTCCAGCTTCTACTTCTTCTATTTCGCCACCATCGGGGCGTTCATGCCCTACTGGGGGCCGTATCTGTCCGAGCTGGGGTTCTCCGGCTCGCAGATCGGCGAGCTGATGGCGATCGTGCTGGCGACCAAGATCATCGCGCCCAATGTGTGGGGATGGCTGGCGGATCGTACCGGCACCCACATGCCGCTGGTGCGCTCGGGGGCGCTGGCGGGGCTGATCGCCTTCACCGGGGTGCTGCTGTATTCCGGCTACTGGTGGCTGGCGGCGGTGATGGCGGTGTTCAGCTTCTTCTGGAACGCGATCCTGCCGCAGTTCGAGGCCACCACCCTGCGCACCCTGGGGCGCGACAGCCACCGCTACGCGCTGGTGCGGCTGTGGGGGTCGGTGGGCTTCATCGTGGCGGTGGCCTCGCTGGGCTGGCTGTTCGACTACATCGACGTGGCCTGGCTGCCGTGGCTGGTGCTGCTGCTGTTCGTCGGCCTGTATGTCAGCACGCTGCAGGTCCCGGAGCCGCCGCGTGACGAGGTGGCCGAGAACAACGTGCCGTCGATCGGGAGCGTGCTGCGGCGGCCCGAGGTCATCGGGCTGTTCCTGGCGTGTTTCTTCATGCAGGCGAGTCACGGGCCGTACTATGCATTCTTCACCCTGTACGTGGAGGAGGCGGGTTTCTCCCGCTCGATGGCCGGGCAGCTGTGGGCCCTGGGCGTGCTGGCCGAGGTGTTCCTGTTTCTGATCACGCCGCGACTGATCCTGCGTTTCGGCGCGTGGTTCCTGGTGACCCTGGCGCTGGTGCTGACCACGCTGCGCTGGTCGCTGCTGGCGGCGGTGCCGGAGTCACTGCCGATGCTGCTGTTCATCCAGACCCTGCATGCCTTCAGCTACGGGGTGTATCACGCGGCGGCGATCTCGCTGATCCATTATTTCTTCCCCGGCCGGCTGCAGGGGCGCGGACAGGCGCTTTATTCGTCGCTGGCCTTCGGCATCGGAGGTGCGCTGGGCAGTCTGGCCGCCGGCTATCTGTGGGACGGCGTGGGCTCGGCCTCGGTCTACGTGCTGGCCGCGGGGCTGGCGGCAGCCGGGGTAGTGGCCTCGCTGTTCGGCCACTGGCGCCACCGGCGAGTGGCGGCCCGGACCCGGGCGGGCTGACGCATCGCCGGGGCTCGCGTAGGCTTTGTGCAACTGACAGGAGGACGCAACGATCATGATCCGAGTAGCAGTCGCGGGCGCCGCCGGGCGCATGGGCCAGAACCTGGTGCGCGCGGTGGAGGAACACCCGCAGGCGGAGCTGGGTGCGGCCAGCGAACGCCCCGGCAGCGAGGCCATCGGCCAGCCGGTGGATACGGCCGGCCGCGTGCACCTGGTGGAGGATCTGGGCACGGTGACCGGGGATTTCGACGTGCTGATCGATTTCACCCGCCCCGAGGCCACCATGGAGCACCTGGAGATCTGCCGCCGGGCGGGGCGCACCCTGGTGGTCGGCACCACCGGCCTGGATGCGACGCAGGAGGCGGCGCTGCGCGAGGCGGCCAGGGAGCATACGGTCGTGTATGCCCCCAACATGAGCGTCGGGGTCAACCTGACCTTCAAGCTGGTGGAGCTGGCGGCGCGCGCCCTGGGCGACAGCACTGATGTGGAGATCCTTGAGGCCCATCACCGGCACAAGGTGGATGCCCCGTCGGGCACCGCGCTGCGCCTGGGGCGCATCGTGGCCGACACCCTGGGGCGCGACCTGGAGCAGGACGCGGTGTACGGCCGCGAGGGTCACACCGGCGCGCGCGAGCGCAGCACCATCGGCTTTGCCACGGTGCGCGGCGGCGACATTGTCGGCGAGCACACCGCGCTGTTCGCCGGCGAGGGCGAGCGGGTGGAGATTACCCACAAGGCTTCGGACCGCGGGATCTTCGCATCCGGGGCGGTACGTGCGGCGGTGTGGGCCAGCGAACGCGGCCCCGGGCTTTTCGATATGCAGGATGTCCTCGGCCTGCGCGAGCTGTGACGCCGCGTTGGACGGGGATTTGGGCCCTGGCGTACACTTGTTACATCCCGTTTGATGATCCCCTGCCGGAGGTTCGCCCGTGCCCGCGCCCGCCCTGCTCGTCCTTGAAGATGGCACCGTGTTCCATGGTCAGGCGATCGGCGCCCTCGGCCAGACGGTTGGCGAGGTGGTGTTCAACACCGCCATGACCGGCTATCAGGAGATCCTGACGGATCCCTCGTATGCGCGGCAGATGGTGACCCTGACCTATCCGCATATCGGCAACACAGGGACCAACCCGGAGGACGACGAGTCGTCGCGGGCGCAGGCCGCCGGGCTGATCGTGCGCGACGTGCCGCCGCTGGTGTCGAATTTCCGCTCGCGCGAATCGCTCCCGGATTACCTGCTGCGCCACGGGATCGTGGCCATTTCCGGCATTGATACCCGCAGGCTGACCCGTCTGCTGCGAGAGAAGGGCGCGCAGAACGGCTGTATCCAGGCAGGCGAGGTGGACGAGTCCGCGGCCCTGGCCGCCGCCCGCGAGTTCCCCGGCATCAAGGGCATGGACCTGGCCCGGGAAGTCACCACGCGCAAGCGCTACGAGTGGCTGGAGGGCACCTGGCAGCTGGGCGGGGAGCCGCGGCAGCTGAGCCCGGACGCGGCCGAGTATCACGTGGTCGCCTACGACTTCGGAATGAAACAGAACATCCTGCGGATGATGGTGGACCGGGGCTGCCGGGTGACCGTGGTCCCGGCCGAGACCTCGGTGGAGGAGGTGATGGAGCTGTCCCCCGATGGCGTGTTCCTGTCCAACGGGCCGGGGGACCCTGAACCCTGCACCTACGCAATCGAGGCGATTCGCGGTTTCTGCGAACGCCGTGTGCCGCTGTTCGGGATCTGCCTGGGGCACCAGCTGCTGGGGCTGGCCAGCGGGGCGCAGAGCGTGAAGATGAAATTCGGCCACCACGGCGCCAACCACCCGATTCGTCACGAGGCCAGCGGACGCGTGATGATCTCTTCGCAGAACCACGGGTTCGCGATCGACGAGGACCGTCTGCCCGGGACCCTGACGCCGACCCACCGTTCGCTGTTCGACGGTACTCTGCAGGGGGTCGCACGGACGGACTGTCCGGCGTTCAGCCTGCAGGGCCACCCGGAGGCGAGCCCGGGGCCGCATGACGTGTCCGCGGCGTTCGACGATTTCGTCGAGATGATGCGCGCCGTCCGCGCCTGAGAATCCCGGCGGCGCGCCCCGCGTGCCGTCCGCCGAACCCGAATCCTGACCCGACAGCCAGCGAGAGGGCCTCATGCCCAAGCGTACCGATATCCAGAGCGTCCTGATCCTCGGGGCCGGCCCGATCGTGATCGGCCAGGCCTGCGAGTTCGATTACTCCGGCGCCCAGGCCTGCAAGGCCCTGCGCGAGGAGGGCTACCGGGTGATCCTGGTGAACTCCAACCCGGCGACCATCATGACCGATCCGGAGATGGCGGATGCCACCTATATCGAACCGGTCGAATGGAAGACGGTGGAGAAGATCATCGCCGCCGAGCAGCCGGATGCCCTGCTGCCGACCATGGGCGGACAGACCGCGCTGAACTGCGCGCTGGACCTCTCGCGCGAAGGGGTGCTGGAGAAGCACGGCGTGGAGATGATCGGCGCCAACGAGGCGGCCATCGACATGGCCGAGGACCGCGATCACTTCAAGGCCGCGATGGCCGACATCGGCCTGGACACCCCCACCGCGGAGCTGGCGCATTCCTGGGAAGAGGCGCAGCAGATCCAGCCGCGCATCGGCTTCCCGGTGATCATCCGGCCGTCGTTCACGCTTGGTGGTTCCGGCGGCGGCATCGCCTACAACCGCGAGGAGTTCGAGTACATCGTCAAGAACGGGCTCGACCTCTCGCCGGTGAATCAGGTGCTGCTGGAGGAATCCGCACTGGGGTGGAAAGAGTTCGAGATGGAGGTGGTCCGCGACCAGGCGGACAACGCCATCATCATCTGTTCGATCGAGAACGTCGACCCGATGGGGATCCATACCGGCGACTCGATCACCGTGGCCCCGGCGCAGACCCTGACCGACAAGGAATACCAGATCATGCGCGACGCCTCGCTGGCGGTGCTGCGCAAGATCGGCGTGGAGACCGGCGGCTCCAACGTGCAGTTCGCGATCAACCCGGAGAACGGGCGCATGATCGTGATCGAGATGAACCCGCGGGTGTCGCGTTCCTCCGCGCTGGCCTCCAAGGCGACCGGCTTCCCGATCGCCAAGGTCGCCGCCAAGCTGGCGGTGGGGTACACCCTCGACGAGCTGAAAAACGAGATCACCGGCGGGCTCACCCCGGCGTCGTTCGAGCCGTCGATTGACTACGTGGTCACCAAGATCCCTCGCTTTACGTTCGAGAAGTTCCCCCAGGCCGAGGCGCAGCTGACCACGCAGATGAAGGCCGTGGGCGAGGCCATGGCCATCGGCCGGACCTTCCAGGAGTCCCTGCAGAAGGCGCTGCGCTCAATGGAGACCGGCATGGACGGACTGGACGAGCGCATCGATCTCGATGCGCAGGATGTGGTGGAACGCTTGCGCACCGCACTGGCCAACCCGACGCCCGACCAGCTGCTGTACGTGGCCGACGCCTTCCGCCATGGCTTCAGCGTGCAGGACATCTTCGAACTGACTGCCATCGACCCCTGGTTCCTGGCGCAGATCCAGGAGCTGGTGGATCTGGAAAAGGCGGTGCGCGACCGCATCCTCGGTGAGATCGATGCCGAGGAGATGTATCGGCTGAAGCAGCGCGGTTTTTCCGACCTGCGCCTGGCCCGGCTGCTGAACGAGACCGAGAAGGCCGTGCGCAAGCACCGTCATCGTCTTGGCGTGCGCCCGGTGTACAAGCGGGTGGACACCTGTGCGGCCGAGTTCGCCACCACCACCGCATACATGTATTCCTCCTACGAGGAGGAGAACGAGGCGGAGCCGACCGACCGGCAGAAGATCATGGTGCTGGGCGGGGGTCCCAACCGCATCGGCCAGGGCATCGAGTTCGACTACTGCTGCGTGCATGCCGCACTCGCCATGCGTGAGGACCAGTACGAGACCATCATGGTCAACTGCAACCCGGAGACGGTTTCCACCGACTATGACACCTCCGACCGGCTGTATTTCGAGCCGCTGACGCTGGAGGATGTGCTGGAAGTCGTGGAGACCGAACGGCCCACCGGCGTGATCGTGCAGTACGGCGGGCAGACCCCGCTGAAGCTGGCGCGCGACCTGGAGGATGCCGGGGTCCCGATTATCGGCACCAGCCCCGACTCGATCGACCTGGCCGAGGACCGCGAGCGCTTCCAGGCCCTGCTGAACAAGCTGGGGCTCAAGCAGCCGCCCAACCGCACTGCGCGCAGCGAGGAAGAGGCCGAGAAGCTGGCCGACGAGATCGGCTATCCGCTGGTGGTGCGTCCGTCCTACGTGCTGGGCGGGCGCGCGATGGAGATCGTGCGTGACCGCGAGGACCTGCGCGGCTACATGCAAAGCGCGGTCTCGGTCTCCAACGAGGCGCCGGTGCTGCTGGACCGTTTCCTCGACGACGCGATCGAGGTCGACATCGACGCCGTCTGTGACGGCCAGGACGTATTCATCGGCGGGGTGATGGAACACATCGAACAGGCCGGTGTCCATTCCGGAGATTCCGCCTGCTCGCTGCCACCGTTCTCGCTGTCGCTGGAGCTGCAGGAGCGCATGGTGGATCAGGTGCGCAAGATGGCCGTGGGCCTTCGCGTGGTCGGTCTGATGAACACCCAGTTCGCGGTCAAGGGCGACGACATCTACGTCCTGGAGGTCAATCCGCGTGCCTCGCGCACCGTGCCCTACGTGTCCAAGAGCGTCGGTCTGCCGCTGGCCAAGATCGCCGCGCGCTGCATGGCCGGAACCTCGCTGGCCGAGCAGGGCGTCGGCGGCGCGGTGTTCCCCGACTACTATTCGGTCAAGGAAGCGGTTTTCCCGTTCGCCAAGTTCCCCGGGGTGGATCCGATCCTCGGGCCGGAGATGAAGTCCACGGGCGAAGTGATGGGGGTGGGCCGCAGTTTTGCCGAGGCCTTTGCCAAGAGCCAGCTGGGTGCGGGCGTTCTGCTGCCGTCCACCGGCAAGGCCTTCGTGTCAGTGCGCGACATCGACAAGCCGGAGGTTACCGGGATCGCCCGGCGGCTGGTCGAGCTGGGCTTCGAGGTGCTGGCCACCCGGGGCACCGCCGGGCTGCTGGAAGAACAGGGCATCGCCGTGACCCGCGTGAACAAGGTCACCGAGGGGCGCCCGCACATCGTCGACATGATCAAGAACGACGAGGTCAGCTTTATCATCAATACGGTGGAAGGCAAGCAGTCGACTGCCGATTCCTACACCATTCGGCGCGAGGCCCTGATGCACAAGGTGGGTTATACCACCACCATCGCCGGGGCCCGGGCCACGGTCCAGGCACTGGACCATCTGGAGGGCAGCGAGGTGTTCCGCTTGCAGTCGCTCCACCAGGAGAACCGAGCAGGAGGGTTGGGTTCATGAAGAAGACACCGCTTACCTTGAACGGCGCCGAGAAGATGAAGGAAGAGCTGCGGCGCCTGAAGGCCGAAGACCGGCCGAAAGTGGTCAACGCGATCGCCGAGGCGCGTGAGCACGGGGACCTCAAGGAAAATGCCGAGTACCATGCGGCGCGCGAGCAGCAGAGTTTCATCGAGGGACGGATCCGCGAGCTGGAGGCGACCCTGTCCAATGCCGAGATCATCGACGTGACCGCCCTGCCGCAGACCGGCAAGGTGGTGTTCGGCACGACGGTGGTGCTGGAGGCCACCGAGGACGGGCGCGAGGTGACTTACAAGATCGTCGGGGACGACGAGGCCGATATCAAGCAGAACATGATTTCGGTGTCCTCGCCGATCGCCCGGGCGCTGATCGGCAAGGAAGAGGGCGACATCGTGACCGTTCAGGCGCCCGGCGGCGAGACGGAATACGAGATTCTCGAGGTGCGTTACGTCAACTGACGGGCTCGAGGCTGACCTTCGGCGCCTCCGGGTTGCGCCGGAACAGCGTGGCCACGTGGCCGATGCGCTGAACCAGCTCCGCGCCGGTGCGCTCGCACATGTCGTGGATGACCTCGGCGCGGGCGTCACGGTCGCCGATCCCGACCTTTACCTTGACCAGTTCGTGATGGGCCAGCGCCTGTTCCAGTTCGGCCAGCACTGCCTCGGACAGGCCGTGGCGACCAAGGGTCACGACGGGCTTGCGCGGGTGGGCGAGGCTGCGCAGATGGCGGCGTTGCGCGTCAGTCAGATTCACGGGAGGCTTGCTTCGTTTTGAAACGGTACGAGTGTAGCACGCCGCCGCCGGCACGAAACCGGGGTGCGGGCGATGCCTAAGCGCAGTCGCTCCAGTCAGCGCTGGCTGAAGGAGCATTTCGATGACCCGTACGTGCAGCGCGCGCAGCAGGAGGGGTATCGCGGTCGCGCGGTCTTCAAGCTGGAAGAGCTGGACCAGCGCGACCGTCTCCTGCGGCCCGGGATGCGCGTGGTGGATCTGGGGGCGGCTCCCGGGGGCTGGACCCAGTACGCGGCCGGTCGCATCGGGCGCAAGGGCGTGCTGGTCGCCTCCGACATCCTGCCGATGGACCCGGTCCCCGGCGCGGAGGTCGTGACCGGGGATTTCCGCGAGGACGAAGTGCTGGACCGCATCCTCGAGACCCTGGGCGGCGAGGGTGCGGATCTTGTGCTTTCCGACATGGCCCCCAATCTTACCGGTACGGATGCCGTTGACCAGCCGCGTTCGATCCATCTGTGCGAGCTGGCGCTGGATCTGGCGCTGCGCGTCCTGAAACCGAATGGCGCGTTTCTGGTCAAGCTGTTCCAGGGGGAAGGCTCGGATGCCTACCTTGCGGAGCTGCGCCGGTGTTTCGCACAGGTGAAGGTGCGCAAGCCGAAGGCGTCGCGGCCCCGCTCACGCGAAGTGTACGTATTGGCGCGGAACCCACGGGATGTGTAACGATCCATTAGTATCCACGCATACGCGTTCGGCCCAGCACAGCTTTTGAGGTGTCGTTTTGAATGGCCTGGTAAAGAATCTGATCATCTGGGCGGTGATTGCCGTCGTCCTGATGTCCATCTTCAACAATTTCGCGCCCGATCCCGAGCAGCAGGCGACGCGCAGCATCACCTACTCGGAGTTCATCCAGCAGGTGCAGAGCGGTCGCGTGGACAGCGTCACCATCGAAGGTGACAAGATCTCCGGGCAGATGGCTGACGGCGAGCGCTTCTCCACTGTTAACCCCAACGATTCGGGGCTGATCGGCGATCTCCTCAACCACAACGTGGAGATCAACGCCGAGGAGGAGGCCGAGCGCGGCCTGTTGATGAGTATCCTCATCAGCTGGTTCCCGATCCTGCTGCTGATCGCCGTGTGGATCTACTTCATGCGGCAGATGCAGGGCGGTGGTGCCGGCGGCAAGGGCGCGATGTCCTTCGGCAAGTCCAAGGCCAAGCTGATGTCGGAGGATCAGGTGAAGGTTACCTTCGCCGACGTGGCCGGCTGCGACGAGGCCAAGGACGAGGTCGTGGAGCTGGTCGACTTCCTCAAGGACCCGGGCAAGTTCCAGAAGCTCGGCGGCCAGATCCCGCGCGGCGTGCTGATGGTCGGCTCCCCGGGTACCGGGAAGACCCTGCTGGCCAAGGCGATCGCCGGAGAGGCCAAGGTGCCGTTCTACAGCATCTCCGGCTCCGACTTCGTCGAGATGTTCGTGGGCGTGGGCGCCTCGCGCGTGCGCGACATGTTCGCCGAGGCCAAGAAAAACGCCCCGTGCATCATCTTTATCGACGAGCTGGACGCCGTCGGGCGTCAGCGCGGCGGCGGCATGGGCGGTGGCGGTCACGACGAGCGCGAGCAGACCCTCAACCAGCTGCTGGTCGAGATGGATGGCTTCGAGGGCACCGAGGGCGTGATCGTGATCGCCGCGACCAACCGTCCCGACGTGCTGGACCAGGCGCTGCTGCGTCCGGGCCGCTTCGACCGTCAGGTCGTGGTGCCGCCGCCGGACGTGCGCGGTCGCGAGCAGATCCTCAACGTGCACATGAAGAAGACGCCGATCGCGGAAGACGTGAACCCGCACAAGATCGCGCGCGGCACGCCGGGCTTCTCCGGTGCGGACCTGGCCAACCTGGTCAACGAGGCGGCGCTGTTCGCTGCCCGCGCCGGCAAGCGCCTGGTGGACATGAGCGACTTCGAGCGCGCCAAGGACAAGATCATGATGGGCGCCGAGCGCCGCTCCATGGTGATGTCCGAGGACGAGAAGAAGCTGACCGCCTATCACGAGGCCGGGCACGCGATCGTGGGGCTGACGGTCCCCGAGCACGACCCGGTGTACAAGGTCAGCATCATTCCGCGCGGCCGGGCACTGGGTGTCACCATGTTCCTGCCGGAGGAGGATCGTTACAGTCACTCCCGGACCAAGCTGGAGAGCCAGATCGCCAGCCTGTTCGGCGGGCGCCTGGCCGAGGAGATCATCTTCGGCGAGAAATCGGTGACCACGGGGGCATCCAACGACATTGAGAAGGCCTCGCAGATCGCGCGCAACATGGTGACCAAGTGGGGCCTGTCGGAGAAGCTGGGACCGCTGGACTATGGCGAAGACGAACAGCAGTCCTTCCTCGGACCGTCGATGGGCAAGCCGAAGCAGATGTCGGACGACACCGCCAACGCGATCGACGAGGAAGTGCGCAAGATTATCGATACCCATTACAACCATGCGCGTCAGATCCTGGTAGACAATCTCGACAAGCTGCACGCGATGGCGGGCGCGCTGATGAAGTACGAGACCATCGACGACAAGCAGATCGGGGACATCATGGCCGGTCGCGAGCCGCGTGAACCCGCCGACTGGAACGATGGTTCCTCCGGCGGCGACGATGCCGGCACTCCGGCCGGTGAAGGCGAGGCCGGGGACGGCTCTGACGATTCTCGCGACAGCGACAGCGACCGTGGGGTGGTCGGCGGGCCCGCGCCGCAGTCCTGATCGACGTTCGGCTCCGCCGCACTCCGGGGGGCTGCCCGCGCATCATCATGGCCGCCGTGGCTCTGTCGCGGCGGCCTTTTCTGTTGCCGTGTTTCGCTTTCATGGGAGGACTGATGACGGCTCCAACGGCACCCACACTGCTGTATGGCCCGGCCGGTCCGCTGGCCTTCGATCGCCCGCGGGTGATGGGTATCCTCAACGTGACGCCGGATTCCTTCTCGGACGGTGGCGCACATGACCGCGTGGATCGGGCCGTGGCCCGTGCGCGGCAGATGCAGGACGAGGGCGCGGATCTGATCGACGTGGGCGGGGAATCTACCCGCCCGGGGGCCGAACCGGT
This sequence comes from Thioalkalivibrio halophilus, assembly GCF_001995255.1. Taxonomy (GTDB): domain Bacteria; phylum Pseudomonadota; class Gammaproteobacteria; order Ectothiorhodospirales; family Ectothiorhodospiraceae; genus Thioalkalivibrio; species Thioalkalivibrio halophilus. Next base: position 76,537 of record NZ_MUZR01000007.1, read on the forward strand.
GTCGCTCGCGGAAGAACGTTGTCGCGTGCTGCCGGTGCTGGAGGCGCTGGCGGCGGAGGTTTCCTTGCCGGTCTCGGTCGATACCATGAAGCCGGAGATCATGCGCGACGCGGTGCGGGCGGGCGCGGCCATGCTCAACGACGTGAATGCCTTCCGTCGGCCGGGCGCCGAGGAGGAGGCGGTGGCGGCCGCCCGGGAGCACGGCGTGGCCCTGTGCGTGATGCACATGCAGGGCGAGCCGCAGTCCATGCAGCACGCCCCGCATTACGGCGACGTGACCGCCGAGGTCCGGGCGTTCCTCGACGCACGCTGCAGTGCACTGCAGGCCGCGGGGGTGCCGCCGGACCGTCTGGTGGTGGATCCGGGCTTCGGTTTCGGCAAGACGCTGGAGCACAATCTGGAACTGTTTCGCCATCTCCCGGACCTGGTCGGTGATGGTTGGCCAGTGCTGGTCGGGGTCTCGCGCAAGTCGATGATCGGGGCCCTGCTGGGACAGCGGCCGGTGACGGAGCGTGGCAGCGGGAGCGTGGCCGCCGCGCTGCTCGCCGCACAGCAGGGGGCGCGCATCCTGCGTGTGCACGACGTCGCGGCCACGGCGGACGCCCTCGCGATATACTCCGCGCTGGATCCCCGCGGTACTGACGGGGTCATGTCTTAGGGAGGAACCGCATGGGACGTTATTTCGGGACCGACGGCATCCGCGGGCGAACCGGCGAATGGCCGATGACGCCGGAGTTTGCCCTGCGCCTGGGCTACGCCGTGGGCGAGATCCTGGGCGAGAACGGATATGCCCAGGGGCCGGTGCTGGTCGGCAAGGATACCCGGGTCTCCGGCTACATGTTCGAATCGGCGCTGGAGGCGGGCCTGTCGGCGGCCGGGCTCGACGTGGCCCTGCTGGGCCCGATGCCCACGCCGGCCATCGCCTATCTGACCCGGACCTTCCGCGCGACGGCGGGCGTGGTGATCAGTGCCTCGCACAACCCTTTCAACGATAACGGCTTCAAGTTCTTCACCCCGGAAGGCGACAAGCTGCCGGACGCGGTGGAGGCCGCGATCGAGGCGCGCCTCGACGAACCCGCGCAGGCCATCGACGGGCGGCGCCTGGGCAAGGCGGTACGCATCTCCGACGCTGCCGGGCGCTATGTCGAATTCTGCAAGAGCGCCATACCCGCGCGGTCCGAATTGCGCGGCATGCGCATCGTCCTCGACTGTGCCCACGGGGCGACCTACAACGTCGCGCCGCATGTCTTCGAGGAGCTGGGGGCGGAGGTCGAGCTGACCGGCGCCATGCCCGATGGCTACAACATCAACGAGGGTGTGGGGGCATTGCACCCCGACCGCCTCGCGGAACGTGTACGCGCGACAGGATCCGATCTGGGCATCGCTCTGGACGGGGATGGTGACCGCGTGATCCTGGTGGACGCTGCCGGCCAGATCGTGGACGGTGATCGCATCCTCGGGATCCTCGCCCTGGAACGCCTGCACCTGGGTACGCTGGGCGGTGGCGTGGTCGGCACCCAGATGACCAATCTCGGCCTGGAAAACGCGCTGGCGGAGGTCGGAGTGCCGTTCGTGCGCGCGCGGGTGGGGGACCGCTATGTCCTCGAGGAACTGCGGCGCTACGGCTGGTTGCTGGGCGGTGAGAGTTCCGGACATATCATCTGTCTGGATCACACCACCACCGGTGACGGCACCGTGGCCGGACTGCAGATCGCGCACCTGATGCAGCGCAGCGGCCGGTCCCTGGCCGAACTGGCCGCGGCCATCCCGCAGTTCCCGCAGGCCCTTGTCAACGTGCGCCTGGACGAGGGAGCAGACGAGCGTCTGGATGCGCCGCCGGTCCGCGCCGCCGTGGCCGAAGTGGAATCCGAGCTGGGTCGCCGCGGCCGGGTGCTGTTGCGACCGTCGGGCACGGAACCCCTGATCCGCGTCATGGTCGAGGCGGAAGACGCAGGCGCCACGCAGGCTGCCGCGGAACGCATTGCGGACGCGATCCGCGCGGTCGCCTGACTCCCGCCACCCGGTGCGCGTGACGCGGCGCCCGGGTGGTCGGTTGATTTGCCGGGAACGCGCCGGTAACATCCCGCCGCTCAATCATGGAACCCTGGCCATCGCAGGAGGAACCACCGCATGCGCAAGCCGCTGGTCGCCGGAAACTGGAAAATGAACGGCTCCCGCGACGCCAATCGCGAGCTTCTGTCCGCGCTCCAGTCGGAGCTGGACGGGCTGGCCGGCGTCGAGCTGGCCGTGTGCCCGCCTGCGGTCTATCTGCCCGAAGTCGTCGAGGCCCTGGCCGACAGCCCCATTGAGGTCGGGGGGCAGGACTGCTCCGATCAGGCTTCCGGCGCTTACACCGGCGAGGTCGCCGCGGCCATGCTCAAGGATGTGGGCTGCCGTTACGTGATCGTGGGGCACTCCGAGCGCCGCGACCGCCAGGCCGAGGACAGCGCCTGGGTGGCGGCCAAGTATCAGGCGGCCCTGGCCGCCGGCGTGACCCCGATCCTGTGCGTGGGCGAGCAGAAGGAAGAGCGCGAAGCCGGCCGCACCGAAGCGGTGGTGGGCGAGCAGCTCGATGCCGTGCTGGATGCCGCCGGAGTCGAATCGCTGGACCGCGCCGTGATCGCCTACGAGCCGGTCTGGGCGATCGGCACCGGCCTGACGGCCACCCCGGAGCAGGCGGCCGAGGTGCATGCCTTCATCCGTAACCGGGTCGCCGGCCGCGATCCGCGCGTGGCTGCCGACCTGCGCATCCTGTATGGCGGTTCGATGAAGGCCGACAACGCCGCGGGGCTGCTGGCGCACGATGACATCGATGGCGGCCTGGTGGGCGGAGCCTCGCTGGATGCCGCGAATTTCGCCGGGATTGCGCGGGCCGCGACCGGGGCGGGCGAATGATCTACGGGATCCTCCTGGTTGTTCAGGTGGTGGTGTCGATCTCCATCATCGCGCTGGTGCTGATGCAGCACGGCAAGGGCGCGGATGCCGGGGCCGCATTTGGCAGCGGGGCTTCGGCCACCGTGTTCGGTGCCCAGGGGTCGGCCAACTTCCTGAGCCGCGCCACGGCCTTTCTGGCCGCGGTGTTTTTCATCAACGGGCTGGCGCTGGCCTATATCGCTGCGTCGGAACCCGAGGCGCGCAGCCTGATGGATGAACCGACGCCCGAAGAGGCGGTCGAGGACGATATCCCGATCGGGGATGTTCCGGGCATGGCGCCGGACGATTCCCCTGCCGACGAGCCGGCGGATCCGCCCTCGCGGCCGCAGGACGTGCCACAATAGGGCTTCAGTCAGGAATACGCAGATGTGGTGGAATTGGTAGACACGCTATCTTGAGGGGGTAGTGGCGCAAGCCGTGTGGGTTCGAGTCCCACCATCTGCACCATTTTTCAGGGAAGGTTCCGTCCGGAGGTCCGGGCGGAACCTTTTTATTGTAAAGCCTTTATAAACAATAACTTGGCGTTTTATGTGAGCTTGACACCGTTTTCCGGCTTCACCTAGACTGCCTCACCGGTGAGCGCACCGGCCCGATCGCCCGAGGGCCGCGGCCCCGGCGCATTCACCCAGCAACGCTGAACCGCCCATGGTCCGGCCCTCCTGTTCGGCCGACCCGTGGACCTGCCCGCCCGAGGCGGCGTACGGGAGAGAGACATGCTGGAAGGATATCTGCCCATCCTGCTGTTCATTGCAGTAGGCATCGTGATCGGTATCGTGCCGCTGGTGATCGGCATGGCCGTGGGGCCCCGCAAGGCGGATGCCGCCAAGGATTCGCCGTATGAATGCGGCTTCGAGGCGTTCGAGGATTCGCGCCTCAAGTTCGACGTTCGGTTCTATCTGGTCGCCATCCTTTTCATCATCTTCGATCTCGAGATCGCCTTTCTGTTTCCCTGGGCCGTCTCCCTCGATGCCGTAGGCCTGTTCGGGCTTCTTGCGATGGCGCTGTTTCTGCTGATTCTGGTAGTCGGCTTTGTCTACGAATGGAAGAAGGGGGCGCTGGAATGGGAATAGAAGGCGTTCTGGAAAAGGGCTACGTCACCACCTCGGCTGACAAGCTCATCAACTGGGCCCGCACCGGCTCCCTGTGGCCGATGACCTTCGGCCTGGCCTGCTGCGCGGTGGAGATGATGCACACGGGTGCCGCGCGCTACGACATGGACCGGTTCGGAGTGGTATTCCGTCCGAGTCCGCGTCAGTCCGACGTGATGATCGTGGCGGGTACGCTGGTCAACAAGATGGCACCGGCGCTGCGCAAGGTGTACGACCAGATGTCGGAACCGCGCTGGGTGATCTCCATGGGCTCCTGTGCCAACGGCGGCGGGTACTACCACTATTCGTATGCCGTGGTTCGGGGTTGCGACCGCATCGTGCCGGTGGACATCTACGTGCCGGGCTGTCCGCCGACGGCCGAGGCTCTGCTTTACGGCATCATCCAGCTTCAGAACAAGATCCGGCGCACGAACACGATCGCGCGCTGAGCGACCCGGGGTGGCAGATGGCTGAACAACAGACCTGGATTGACGTGCTGCGCGCGAAGCTGGGCGAACGCCTGGACGGAGTGCGGGTGGTCAACGGTGAGGCGACCATTGAAGTACCGGCGGACGCCTGGCGCGAGATCGCCGAGACCCTGCGCGACGACGAGGATTTCGGATTCGAAATCCTGATCGACCTGTGCGGCGTGGACTATCTCGAGTACGGACAGACCGAATGGGCCACCGATGACGCCTCCAGTGAGGGTTTCAGTCGGGGCGTCCAGTCCGCCACCTCCGGCCGGTTCACGTTCGATGATGCGCCCGGCGAATCGTGCTGGGACGGTCCGCGCTTCGCCGTGGTGGTGCATCTGCTGTCGGTGCAGAACAATCGTCGCCTGCGCATGCGTGCCTGGCTGCCGGATGACGAATTCCCGGAGCTGGAGTCGCTGGTGGACGTCTGGGCGTCGGCCAACTGGTTCGAGCGCGAGGCCTTCGATCTGTTCGGGATCCTGTTTTCGGGGCATCCGGACCTGCGTCGCATCCTGACCGACTACGGTTTTGTCGGCCATCCGTTCCGCAAGGACTTCCCGCTGATCGGGCACGTGGAGATGCGCTACGACACCGAGCAGGCGCGCGTGGTGTACCAGCCGGTGACCATCGAGCCGCGCGTGCTGGTGCCGAAGGTGATCCGCGACGACCATCGCTACACCGATGGCGACGCGCCGGCGGAAGGAGCCGATCATGCCTGAGATTCGCAATTTCACCCTGAACTTCGGCCCCCAGCATCCGTCTGCACACGGCGTGCTGCGGCTGGTCCTGGAGATGGACGGCGAGGTGGTGCAGCGCGCCGATCCGCATATCGGCCTGCTGCATCGGGGGACCGAGAAACTTGCCGAGAGCAAGCCATATAACCAGTCGATCGGCTACATGGATCGTCTGGACTACGTGTCCATGATGTGCAACGAGCACGGTTACGTGCTCGCCATGGAGCGTCTGCTTGGTATCGAAGCGCCGCTGCGGGCGCAGTACATCCGGGTGATGTTCGACGAGATCACCCGAATCCTGAATCACCTGATGTGGCTGGGCGCGCACGCTCTCGACATCGGCGCGATGACGGTGTTCCTGTACGCGTTCCGCGAGCGCGAGGACCTGATGGACTGCTACGAGGCGGTCTCCGGCGCGCGCATGCACGCCACCTACTACCGGCCCGGAGGGGTCGCCCGCGACCTGCCCGGCACCATGCCGAAATACCAGCCATCGGCCTGGAAGTCCCAGGAAACGGTCGACGAGCTTAATGCCAATCGCCAGGGCTCGCTGCTGGACTTCATCGAGTCGTTCACCGAGCGGTTCCCGGGGTGCGTGGACGAATACGAGACCCTGCTGACCGACAACCGTATCTGGAAACAGCGGACGGTCGGTATCGGCGTGGTGGATGCCGACCGGGCGAAACAGCTCGGTTTCACCGGCCCGATGCTGCGCGGATCCGGAGTGGAATGGGACCTGCGCAAGAAGCAGCCCTACGAGGTCTACGATCAGCTGGATTTCGACATCCCGGTCGGGGTCAATGGGGACTGCTACGACCGTTACCTGGTGCGCATGGAAGAAATGCGCCAGTCCAACCGCATCATTCGGCAGTGCGTCGACTGGCTGCGCAGGAATCCCGGCCCGGTGCTGCTGGAGGATCACAAGATCACGCCGCCGAAGCGCGAAGAGATGAAGGCGGACATGGAATCGCTGATCCATCACTTCAAGCTGTTTACCGAAGGGATGTGCCTGCCGGAGGGCGAAGCTTACGCCGGCATCGAGCATCCCAAGGGCGAGTTCGGCTGCTATCTGGTGTCGGATGGCGCCAACAAACCGTATCGCCTCAAGGTGCGCCCGCCGGGCTTTGTCCACCTTTCCGCCCTGGACGAGATGGCGCGCGGCCACATGCTGGCCGACGTCGTGGCCATTATCGGAACCCAGGATATCGTCTTCGGGGAGATTGATCGCTGATGGCTGCCGAACCCAAACCCGTTGCCTTTCACAAGCCGGCCGAGCACAAGGTCGACCTGAGCGACCACGAGCGCGAGGAGATCGATCACTGGCTGGCCCGCTATCCGGAGGACCAGAAGCGCTCGGCGGTACTCGCCGCGCTGCGGGTGGTCCAGCACGAGGACGGCTACGTTTCCACCGCGAAGATGGACGCGGTTGCCGACTACCTGGGGCTCCCGGCGATCGCCGTCTACGAAGTGGGTTCGTTCTACTCGATGTTCGAGCTCGAGCCGGTGGGCAAGCACACCATCGCGGTGTGCAACAACATCTCCTGCAGTCTGCGCGGCTCGGCCGGGATTATCGAGCATCTGGAAAACCGGCTCGGCATCACCCTGGGCGAAACCACGCCCGACGGGAAGTTCTACCTGAAGAAGGAAGAAGAATGCCTCGCCGCCTGTTGCGGGGCGCCGATGATGCAGGTGAACCACGTCTATTACGAGAATCTGACGCCGGAGCGCGTGGACGAGATTCTCGACGGCCTGGAGTCCTGAAACGATGGCCAACCAGATCTGTTTCGCGACCCGCTACCTGGATGACCCGTCGTCGCTCGAGACCTATCGTAGCGTCGGCGGATACCAGGCGCTGGAAAAGGTGTTCGGCGGCAAGATGGCCGCGGAAGACGTGATCGAGGAGGTCAAGACCTCCAACCTCCGCGGCCGCGGAGGCGCGGGGTTCCCGACCGGGATGAAATGGTCGTTCATGCCGCGCAATTCCCCGGGGCAGAAATACATCGTCTGCAACTCCGACGAATCGGAGCCCGGTACCTGCAAGGATCGCGAGATCCTGATGTACAACCCGCATGCGCTGATCGAGGGGATGGCGATCGCCGGCTACGCGATCGGCGCGACGGTGGGATACAACTACATGCGCGGCGAGTTCATGGACGAGGTCAATACACGCTTCGAGGCCGCCCTGAAGGAGGCCTACGAGGCCGGCTACCTCGGGCGTGACATCCTTGGCTCGGGCGTGGACTTCGAGCTGTATCCGACGCTGGGCGCGGGCGCCTATATCTGCGGCGAGGAAACCGCGCTGCTGGAGTCGCTCGAGGGCAAGAAGGGGCAGCCGCGCTTCAAACCGCCATTCCCGGCGAACTTCGGCGTCTACGGGAAGCCGACGACGGTCAACAACACCGAGTCGCTGGCTTCCATCCCGTCGATCATCCGCAACGGCGGCCAGTGGTTCGCGGACCTGGGCGTGCCCAAGTCGGGGGGCGAGAAACTGTTTTCGGTTTCCGGACACGTCAACAAACCCGGCAACTTCGAAGTGCCCCTGGGCATGCCGTTTCGGGAACTGCTGGAGATGGCCGGTGGCGTGCTCGATGGCCGCCAGCTCAAGGCGGTGATCCCGGGCGGTTCGTCCGTGCCGGTGGTGCCGGGCGACACGATGCTGCAGACCAACATGGATTACGACTCCATCACGCAGGCCGGATCCATGCTCGGCTCCGGCGCGGTGATCGTGATGGACGAGACCACCGACATGGTGAAGGCGCTGCAGACGATCTCGCGCTTCTATTATTCCGAATCCTGCGGTCAGTGCACGCCGTGCCGTGAGGGCACCGGGTGGCTGTACCGCATGCTGACCCGCATCGTGGAAGGGAAGGGTCGTCCCGAGGACCTCGAACGCCTGGACGACGTTGCGAGCAAGATCGAAGGGCACACCATCTGCGCCCTTGGGGATGCCGCCGCGATGCCGGTGCGCAGTTTCGTGAAGCATTTCCGTCACGAATTCGAACACTACATCCAGCACGGCCGGAGCCCGGTGGCCAGCGCCGCCTGATCGCCCCGTCGCGCACACGCAGCAGGAATCGAACATGAGTCAGGATCAGCCACAGGATCTGGTCACCGTCGAGATCGACGGGCAGACCTTGCAGGCGCCCAAGGGCACCATGCTCATCGAGGTTGCGGACGAGGCCGATATCCGGATTCCGCGCTTCTGCTATCACAAGAAACTGTCCGTGGCCGCCAATTGCCGGATGTGCCTGGTGGAGGTCGAGCGAGCGCCCAAGCCGCTGCCGGCCTGTGCCACGCCGGTGATGGACGGCATGAAGGTGTACACGCAGTCGCCCCTCGCCATTTCCGCACAGAAGGGCACGATGGAATTCCTGCTGATCAATCACCCGCTGGATTGTCCGATCTGTGATCAGGGCGGCGAGTGTGAACTGCAGGACGTGGCGATGGGGTATGGCGAGTCCGTTTCGCAATACACCGAAGCCAAGCGGGTCGTGCACGACAAGGATATCGGTCCGCTGATCGAAACCGAGATGACCCGCTGCATTCACTGCACCCGCTGCGTGCGCTTTGGCGAGGAGATCGCGGGCGTGCGCGAACTGGGTGCGACCGGGCGCGGCGAAGACATGCGGATCGGGACCTATGTCGAGAAGACCGTCGCGCACGAGCTCTCCGGGAACGTGATCGATCTGTGTCCGGTGGGCGCGCTCACCGCCAAGCCGTCGCGCTACGGCGCACGTGCCTGGGAATACGCCCAGGCCCCCAGTATTGCCCCGCACGACGCGGTGGGTTCCAACATTGCCGCCCATACCTATGACGGGCGCGTGATGCGGATGGTCCCGCGCGACAACGAAGCGGTCAACGAGACCTGGATCTCGGACCGGGACCGTTTCTCCTACGCGGGGCTGTATGCCGAGGACCGCGTGACCACGCCGCGCATCAGGCGCGACGGGCAGTGGCAGGACGTGGACTGGGAGACCGCCCTGCAGCATGCGGTGGAAGGCCTGCGCAAGGTGGCCCCCGAGCGGATCGGCGGGCTGTTTTCTCCGTCGCTGTCGCTGGAGGAACACTACCTCGGCCAGAAACTACTTCGCGGGCTGGGCGTGCGCGACATCGACCATCGCATGAGCCAGCAGGATTTCCGCGACGACGACGCCGCGCCCCTGTTCCCCTGGCTGGGCAGCCCGATCGCCGAGCTGGACCGCGCCGATGCGATCCTGCTGGTCGGCACCAATCCGCGGCGCGAGCAGCCGCTGCTGGCGCATCGCCTGCGCAAGGCGGCTCTCAACCACGACGCCAGGGTTACCCTGGTGCATAACCAGCTGCTGGACCTGACCTACCCGGTGGCGGCCCAGCTGGTCGGCAACGAGCACGACCAGGTCATGGCCCTGGCCGGGATTGCCGGGCGTATCGCGGCGGCCGGCGAGGGGCTGCCGCCCCGCCTGGAAAAGATCGTCAAGGCCGCCCAAAGCGACGATCCGGACACCCGCGAAGCGTTCGAGCGGGCCGCACGCTCGCTGCTGGACGGGGAACAGGGCCACGTGCTGCTGGGTGCGGACGCCATGGCCAGCCCGGCGTTTGCAACCCTCCGGGCCCTGGCCGGCTGGATCGCCCGCCATACCGGGGCCCGTCTCGGGTACATGCCCGAGGGCGCGAATGCGGCCGGTGCCTGGCTGGCCGGGGTGCTGCCGCATCGCGGCGTGGCCGGTCAGGCGCTCGAGACCAGCGGACGCCCGGCGCCGGAGATGCTGAACGAAGGCCGCGACGCGTTCGTCGTTGCCGGACTCGAGCCCGGCCGCGACGGACATGATCCGGTCGCTTTCCAGCAGGCAGTGCGCGACGCGGGATTCGTGGTCGCACTGACCGCGTTTGCCGACGCCGAATTGCAGGCATCGGCCGACGTTCTGCTGCCGGTCGCGACCAGCTTCGAATCCTCCGGGACCTTCGTGAACGCCGAAGGACGCTGGCAGAGCTTCCGCGCGGCGAGCCGCGCCCCGGGCGAGGCTCGTCCGGGATGGAAGGTCTGGCGCGTGCTGGGCAACCTGTTCGCGCAGAAGGGCTTCGATTACCTCGATTCGCCCGCAGTGCGCGACGAGCTGAAGGGCCTCCTCGCGGATGTCAGCTTCGACAACACGGTCAACCTGAACCGTGTGCACGTTGAGGAACCGGAAATCGCAGACCCGGGCAAACAAGGGTTGCGGCGCGTCGCCTCGCGTTCGCTGTACGCCACCGATCCGCTCGTGCGTCGGGCCGAACCGCTGCAGCGCAGCCCCGAGGGGCAGCTGGCGAACGCGGTGCAGGTGCACCCCGACTCGGCCGGCGGGATCCCCGACGGCAGCCGGGTTCGCGTGCAGCAGGGACGGGCCGAGGCCGAACTGACGCTTGTGCTTGACGATTCCGTACCGCCGGGCCTGGCCATCACCCTCACCGGTGGTGCCGCCGCCCCGCTTGGTGCCCCGGGCGAGCCGGTCACGCTCGCACGCGCCTGACAAGGGACTGAACCATGTTCGACTGGATTCTCAACCTGTTCCATTCGCTGCCAACGGTGATGCAGATCCTGATCGGCATCCAGCTGATCATCATCCCGTTGATGCTGGGTGTCGCCTATCTGACCTTCGCCGAGCGCAAGATCATCGGCTATATCCAGGTGCGCGTCGGGCCCAATCGCGTGGGACCGCGCGGATGGCTGCAGCCGATCGCGGACGCGCTGAAGCTCCTCATGAAGGAGGTGATCGTCCCGTCGAATGCCAACCGGTTCCTGTTCTTCAGCGCACCGGTGCTGACGATCGCACCGGCGCTGGCGGCCTGGGCCGTGATTCCGTTCTTCGAGGGCGGTGCGCTGGCGGACGTGAATGCGGGTCTTCTCTATCTCCTGGCGCTGACGTCGCTGGGCGCCTACGGGATCATCATTGCGGGATGGGCATCCAACTCGAAATACGCCCTGATGGGCTCGCTGCGATCGGCGGCGCAGCTGGTTTCGTACGAGATCGCGATGGGCTTCGCCCTGGTGGGCGTACTGATGGCCGCGGGTTCCATGAACGTCGGCGACATCGTCCAGGCCCAGTCGGGCAGCGTCTACCACTGGTTCCTGCTGCCGCTGCTGCCGTTGTTCTTCGTGTATTTCATTTCCGGGGTTGCCGAGACCAACCGGGCGCCTTTCGACGTGGCCGAAGGGGAATCCGAGATCGTGGCCGGCTTCCACGTGGAATACTCCGGGATGGCTTTCGCGGTGTTCTTCCTCGCCGAATACGCCAACATGATCCTGATCTCGGCGCTGACCGCGGTGCTGTTCCTCGGCGGCTGGCTGTCCCCGTTCCAGGGCATCCTGCCGGCGGCGATGTTCGACTGGCCGGTGATCGGTACCCTGTTGGGCGACGGTCTGCACTGGTTTCTGATCAAGACCGCGCTGTTCCTGTTCATCTTCCTGTGGCTACGTGCCACCTTCCCGCGCTATCGCTATGACCAGATCATGCGGCTGGGCTGGAAGGTGCTGATCCCGGTCACCATCGTATGGCTGTTCGTGCTGGGCGTGTTCGTCGCGTTCGACGTCGGCCCGTGGTTCGCGTAAGGAGTTCGCCATGAAATCCGTGCGTCATTTCTTCAAGAGCTTCCTGTTCTTCGAACTGCTGCTGGGCTTGCGGCTGACCGGCCGGTACCTGTTCCGCCGCAAGTTCACCGTGCAGTACCCGGACGAGAAGACCCCGATGTCGCCGCGTTTCCGCGGGTTGCACGCGCTGCGCCGTTATCCCAACGGCGAGGAGCGCTGCATCGCCTGCAAGCTGTGCGAAGCGGTGTGCCCGGCGCTGGCGATCACGATTCATTCGGAAGAGCGCGAGGACGGTACGCGGCGGACGTCGCGGTATGACATCGACCTGTTCAAGTGCATCTTCTGCGGGTTCTGCGAAGAGGCCTGCCCGGTGGATTCCATCGTCGAGACGCACATCTTCGAATACCACTTCGAGAATCGGGGCGAGCAGATCATGACCAAGGACAAACTCCTGGCGATCGGTGATCGCTTCGAGAAGGAGATCGCCGAGGCCCGTGCGATCGACGCCCCGTACCGGTAATCAGGGACGCAACGATGACCTTCGAGCTCTTTCTGTTCTATCTTTTTGGCGCCATCCTGCTGGGTGCCGCGCTGGCGATGATCAGTGTGCGCAATCCGGTGCATGCCGCGCTGTTTCTGGTGGTGTGCTTTGTCTCGGCTGCGGCGCTGTGGTTGATGGCGGAGGCCGAGTTCCTCGGACTTGTACTCGTGCTGGTCTATGTCGGCGCAGTCATGGTGCTGTTCCTGTTCGTGGTGATGATGCTGGACATCAACATCGCCCGGCTGCGGGAGGGCTTCAGTGAATACCTCCCGGTTGGCCTGGTGGTCGCTGCCGCGATGGCGACCGTGCTGGTGCTGGTGATCACGCGTTACATCACCATGGATGCACCGGAACGGGCAGGCCCCGAGTACGCCAACACCGAGGCGCTGGGGGCGGTTCTGTACACCGAATACGTGTACCCGTTCGAGATTGCCGCCGTGATCCTGCTGGTGGCGATCATCGCGGCGATCTCCCTGACCATGCGCCGGCGGCCGGACAACAAGCGGATCGACCCGGCGCGCCAGATCGAGGTCTCGCGCGAGGGGCGCGTGCGCATGGTGTCGATGAAGTCGGAGGACAAGGCGCGCCGGGCCCGCGGGGCCGAACGCGACGACGACCCGAACCAAGAGTGACGCCGGCGGGAGCGCCGGTGCCGAGCCACCGCGGGGCGGATGACCGTCCCCCAACGGAATTCAGGGCCAGACAATGATTACGCTAGAGCACTACCTGGTGCTGGCCGCGCTGTTGTTTTCGATCAGCGTGGCCGGGATCTTCCTGAACCGAAAGAACGTGATCGTGCTGCTGATGTGCATCGAACTGATGCTGCTGGCGGTGAACATCAACTTCATTGCGTTCTCGTTCTTCCTGCAGGATCTGGCCGGGCAGGTCTTCGTGTTCTTCATCCTCACCGTTGCCGCGGCGGAAGCCGCGATCGGGCTGGCCATCCTGGTGTTGCTGTTCCGTAATCGCGGGACGATCAACGTCCAGGATCTGGACGAAATGAAAGGATAACGGGCCATGGATACGATCTATCTCCTTCTTGTCCTGGCGCCGCTGGCGGGCGCGATCGTCGCCGGTCTGTTCGGGCGTCAGATCGGCCGGGTGGGCGCGCACAGCGTGACGATCGCCGGGGTGGCCATCTCCTTCCTGCTGTCCGTGGTGGTGTTCTATCAGCACGTGTTCGGCGGAGTCGGGGTGTACAACGAATCGGTGTACACCTGGATGGTTTCTGACGGGATCCGGTTCGAGGTCGGTTTCCTGGTCGACAACCTGACCGCCATGATGATGCTGGTGGTGACCTTCGTGTCGCTGATGGTGCACATCTACACCATCGGCTATATGCAGGACGATCCCGGCTACCAGCGGTTCTTCGCGTACATTTCGCTGTTCACCTTCTCCATGCTGATGCTGGTGATGGCGAACAACTTCATGCAGCTGTTCTTCGGCTGGGAGGCCGTGGGGCTGGTCTCCTACCTGCTGATCGGCTTCTGGTACAAACGCCCCACGGCCATTTACGCCAACATGAAGGCGTTCATCGTCAACCGCGTCGGGGACTTCGGATTCCTGATCGGGATCGCCGCGCTGGTGTTCTACACCGGCAGCCTCAACTACACCGAGGTGTTCGCCGAAGGGCAGGCGATGAGCGAGGCGACCATCACCATCTGGCCGGGCTGGACCTTCGGTCTGCTGGATCTGGCGCTGATCTTCCTGTTCATTGGTGCGATGGGTAAATCCGCCCAGGTGCCGCTGCACGTGTGGCTGCCGGACTCCATGGAAGGCCCGACCCCGATCTCGGCGCTGATCCACGCGGCGACCATGGTGACCGCGGGCATCTTCATGGTGGCGCGCATGTCGCCGCTGTACGAGTTCTCCGTGCCGGCTCTGTCGTTCATCCTGGTGATCGGGGCGATCACGGCCTTCTTCATGGGTCTGATCGGTCTGGTGCAGAACGACATCAAGCGCGTGGTCGCGTATTCGACGCTGTCGCAGCTCGGATACATGACCGTCGCCCTGGGGGCCTCGGCGTATGCGGCCGGTGTGTTCCACCTGATGACCCACGCGTTCTTCAAGGCGCTTCTGTTCCTGGCCGCCGGCTCTGTGATCATTGCGATGCACCATCTGCAGGACATGCGCGCGATGGGCGGGCTGCGCCGGCACATGCCCATCACCTACGTGACCGCGCTGATCGGGTCGCTGGCGCTGATCGGGTTCCCGTTCTTCTCCGGGTTCTTTTCCAAGGACGCGATCATCGAAGCAGTCGGGTACTCCGAGATTCCGGGGGCGACTTTTGCCTACTGGATGGTTCTGCTGGGCGTGTTCGTAACCGCGCTGTACACCTTCCGCATGTTCTTCATGGTGTTCCACGGGGAGGAACGCTACGACCAGGCACATCACTACATGCCGGATCACGGGGACGGTGAAGATCACCATCATCACGGTACCCCGCATCCGCACGAGACCCCGTGGGTGGTTACGCTGCCGCTGATCCTGCTGGCGATCCCGTCGGTGGTGGCCGGGTACTTCATCGGCCCGATGCTGTTTGGCGACTTCTTTGCCGATTCGATCTTCGTCAGCGAGGCGAAGGACGTACTGGCGCAGAAGGGCGAGAGCTACACCGGGGTGTTCGGGTTCGTGCTGCACGGGCTCGTGGCGCCGGCGTTCTGGTTCGCGATGGCCGGGCTGGCGACCGCCTGGTACCTCTACATCAAACGGCCCGATCTGCCGGCGGTGATCGCCGACCGTCTGCGGCCGGGTGTGCGCATCCTCGAGGACAAGTACGGGTTTGACCGCTTCAACGACTGGTTCTTCGCCGGTGGCACGCGGCGCCGCGCGTTCGGTGGGCTGGGTGTCGGCCCGGGTGCGCCATGTGCAGTCCGGCTTCCTCTATCACTATGCATTCGTGATGATCATCGGCCTGCTGGTCCTGATGTTCGCCTTCGTGATCTGAGGGGTTTCGACGATGACCGCTGCGAAGCCCACCGCTGTTTCAAGGAACGACCATGTTTGCTGACTGGCCCATTCTGAGTCTGTTGATCTGGCTGCCGATCCTCGGTGGCTTCCTGACGCTTGCCGCCGGGCGCGACGCGCCGGTGGTGGCCCGGCGCCTGGGCCTCAGCGTGGCCGTGGCCACTTTCGTGGCAAGCCTGCCGCTGTGGTTCATGTTCGAGCGCGGCACCGCGGAGATGCAGTTCCAGGAGGTGGCCTCCTGGATCCCTGCGTTCAACGTGAACTATCACCTCGGGGTCGACGGCATCTCCATGCCCCTGATCCTCCTGACCACGCTGATCACGGTGGTCGTGGTCATCGCCGCATGGGAGTCGGTGAAGGATCGCATCGCCTACTACCTCGCCGCGATGCTGGTCATGGAAGGACTGATGATCGGCATGTTCGCGGCGATGGACGCGGTGCTGTTCTATGTGTTCTTCGAGGCGATGCTGATCCCCATGTTCCTTGTCATCGGGATCTGGGGCGGGCCGCGCCGCGTGTACGCAACGATCAAGTTCTTCCTCTACACCTTCCTCGGGTCGGTGTTCATGCTGGTCGCACTGATCTGGATGTACATCCAGTCCGGCAGCTTCCTGATCCAGGACTTCCATGCCCTGCAGATCGGGATGACCGCGCAGATACTGATCTTCCTCGCGTTCTTCCTGGCGTTTGCGGTCAAGATCCCGATGTTCCCGGTGCATACCTGGCTGCCGGACGCGCACGTCGAGGCGCCGACGGGGGGGTCGGTGATCCTGGCGGCGATCATGCTGAAGATCGGCGGCTACGGCTTCCTGCGTTTCTCGCTGCCGATCACGCCGGATGCGTCCGCGGTGCTGGACACGCTGATGATCGTGCTGTCGCTGATCGCGGTGGTGTACATCGGGGTGGTGGCGCTGATCCAGAGCGACATGAAGAAGCTGATCGCGTACTCGTCGATCGCCCACATGGGCTTCGTGACTCTGGGCTTCTTCCTGGCGTTCTACATCTACTCGAATACCGGCGACTGGCAGGGCGCGTCGCTGGGTATCGCCGGCGGCATGGTGCAGATGATCTCGCACGGCTTCATCTCTGCGGCGATGTTCCTCGCGGTGGGCGTGCTTTACGACCGGCTGCACAGTCGGCAGATCGCGGATTATGGCGGCGTCGTCAACACCATGCCGTGGTTCGCCGCGTTCTTTGTGCTGTTCGCGATGGCCAATACCGGTCTGCCGGGCACCTCGGGCTTCGTGGGGGAATTCATGGTGATCCTGGCTGCCTTCAAGGCTGATTTCTGGATTGCCTTCCTCGCCGCGACCACGCTGATCCTGGCGGCGGGGTACACCCTGTGGCTGGTCAAGCGCGTGATCTTTGGCACCGTGGCCAACGAGAACGTGGCCGGCCTGTCCGATATGAACCGGCGCGAATTCTTCCTGATGGGGCTGCTGGCGTTTTTCACGCTGCTGCTGGGCGTGTGGCCGGCACCGCTGCTGGAAGTGATGAACGCGACCATCGACAACCTCGTGGCGCATATCGCGCACTCGAAGCTCTGAACGGACGCCTGACATGAATTTCGAGATTCCTGCCTTTCTGCCCGCCGTTCCCGAGATGTTCGTCCTCGGGATGGCGTGCTTCATCCTGATACTGGATGCGTTCCTGCCGGATTCGCGCCGCGACATCACCTACGGCCTGGTGCAGGCGACGCTCGCGGGAGCCGCGGTGCTGACGCTGTGGCTGGCCGGTCCGGAAGTGGTGCTGACCTTCAGCGACAGCTTCATCAAGGACCCGATGAGCGACGTGCTGAAGCTGGCGGTGTACGTCACGAGCTTCTTCGTCTTCCTCTACTCGCGGCCGTATCTGATGGCGCGCGACATCCACAAGGGGGAGTTCTACATCCTCGGGCTGTTCGCGGTCCTGGGGATGATGATCATGATCTCGGGGCACAATCTGCTGACCCTGTACCTGGGCCTGGAACTGCTGTCGTTGTCCTCGTATGCGCTGGTGGCGTTCTGGCGCGACAACACCCGGGCCAGCGAAGCCGCGATGAAGTACTTCGTGCTGGGGGCGCTGGCGTCCGGACTGCTGCTGTACGGCATGTCCATGATCTACGGCATGACCGGCTCGCTGGATATCGCGGTGATCGCCTCCGAACTGACGACGGCCGACGAGGCCCTGAACGTCCCGCTGGTGTTCGGTCTGGTGTTCCTGGTGGTGGCGATCGCGTTCAAGCTGGGGGCGGTGCCGTTCCACATGTGGGTGCCCGACGTCTATGACGGGGCGCCGACGGCGGTGACGCTGTTCATCGCGACCGCGCCGAAGATCGCGGCCTTCGCGTTCCTGATGCGGCTGCTGGTCGAGGGCATGGGACCGATGCATGCCGACTGGCAGGGCATGCTCATCATCCTGACCGTGCTGTCGCTGGCGGTGGGCAACGTGATTGCGATCGCGCAGACCAGCATCAAGCGCATGTTCGCGTATTCGACCATCGCGCATGTCGGGTTCCTGTTCATGGGGATCCTCGCGGGGACCGATTCGGGCTACGCCTCGGCGATGTTCTACGTGATCGTGTATGCCCTCACTGCGGCCGGCGGGTTCGGCATGATCGTGTTCCTGTCGCGCCGGGGTTACGAGGCCGATCGCCTGGACGACTTCGCCGGGCTGGCGAAACGCAACCCGTGGTTCGCCTTCATCATGCTCCTGCTGCTGTTCTCCATGGCCGGGGTCCCGCCGACCGTCGGTTTCTACGCCAAGCTGGCCGTGATTCAGGCGGCCGTGGGTGCGGGCCTGGTCTGGCTGGGTGTGGTCGCGGTGATCTTCAGCATCATCGGTGCGTTCTACTACCTGCGGGTGGTGAAGATCATGTTCTTCGACGAGCCGAAGGAGGAGGCCAGCGAGCCGGTGCAGCCTTCGGGTGCGCTGGCCACGGCGCTGAGCATCAATGGCCTGGCAGTGCTGTTGCTGGGAATTTTTCCGGGCCTTCTGCTGTCCGTTACCCACTACGCCATTGCTGGCTGATCCGCCCCGGAGGATGTCTTGAATCAACTGGTCCCGTTTGAAGTCCTGGTCTGGGGGTTTGTGGCGTTTGCCTTCGTGGCCGCCAACCTGCCGTGGCTGACCGATCGCATCGCGCTGATGTTCCTCCCGGCGACCGGGACCAAGGGAGGCTGGACCCGGGTCTTCGAATGGCTGGTGCTGTTCCTGCTGGTGGGGCTGATCGGCAAGGGTCTCGAACATCAGGCGACGGGCAGTGTTCATGCACAGGGCTGGGAGTTCTACGTGATCGGGCTGTCGATGTTTGCGGTGTTCGCGATCCCCGGGTTCATCTGGCGGCATGATCTTCGCCCGCATTTGCGTCAGCGGGCGCGCCGTTCTCGCTGATTCCGATCGGGGCTTGCAAGCCGGCCCGCGGCTTGGTAAAGTACGTTTTCTCGGATGCGGGGTGGAGCAGTCTGGCAGCTCGTCGGGCTCATAACCCGAAGGTCGCAGGTTCAAATCCTGCCCCCGCTACCAGTTTTCGAAAGGGCCCCTTCGCGGGGCCTTTTTCTTGGGGCCGCGCTCCCGCGCGCCGACAGGCTTCGAGCTGCAGCCTGTTTCCATGACGGAAGGTGTAAAGGGGCGTTCAACGCCCTTTTTTTGTTTCCGGGCTCCGTGCACCGGTGCAGTGGAATCGAGGTCGACAGGCATTTGTCCGAGCAGGTTGAACAACTGAAGGCGCTACTGGGACCCGTGGTCGAAGGCCAGGGTTGTGAGCTCTGGGGTATCGAACACCATGCGGGTTCGAAGCCGCAGATGCTGCGCATTTATATCGATCGTTCGACCGGCGTGACCGTGGATGACTGTGCGCGCGTCAGCGAGCAGGTCAGCGCGGTCCTCGATGTGGAAGAGCCGATCCGCGCGGACTACACGCTCGAGGTGTCCAGTCCGGGCATCGAACGTCCCCTGTTTACTCCCGATCAGTTCCGCGAGTACGTCGGACGTGCGGTCAAGGTGCGTCTGACCTGGCCGGAGCACGGGCGGCGGAACTACCGTGGGCAGCTGTTGTCCGCGGACGACACCATGATCGAGGTGGCGGTCGATGGCACGGCCTACGAGTTGCCGCTGGCCGCGATTCACAATGCGCGCGTGCTGGAAGAAGACCCGGGGACGCAATCATGAACAACCTGATGTCGACAGGCGACTGTCGAGGCTGCGAAGAGGCATGACATGAACAAGGAGATCCTGCTGGTCGTCGACGCCGTTTCCAACGAGAAGGGCGTCGAGAAGGGCGTTATCTTCGAGGCCCTGGAATCGGCCCTGGCGATGGCCACGCGCAAGTATCACGGTGGGCGCATGGATGTGCGCGTGAGCATCGACCGCGAAAGCGGCGATTACGAGGCCTATCGCCGCTGGACGGTGGTGGACGACGAGGATCCCGAGTTCGAGTCTCCCGACTATCAGATGCTGCTGTCCTACGCGCAGCAGAAATACCCGGAGATTCAGATCGGAGAGGTGATCGAGGAACCGGTCGAGGCCGTGGACTTCGGGCGTATCGCCGCGCAGACCGCCAAGCAGGTGATCGTGCAGAAGGTGCGTGATGCCGAGCGGCAGAAGGTCGTCGAGGAGTACGAGGACCGGGTCGGTTCGCTGGTGATGGGGATCGTCAAGCGTACCGACCGCAACGGGACCTACGTGGACCTGGGCAACAACGCCGAGGCCCTGGTCCCGCGCGAGCACATGATTCCGCGCGAGACGGTACGCACCAATGATCGCCTGCGCGGCTATCTCAAGGAGATCCGGCCGGACGCTCGCGGACCGCAACTGATCCTCAGCCGCACCGCGCCGGAGTTCCTCATCGAGCTGTTCAAACTCGAGGTCCCGGAGGTGGGACAGGAGATCATCGACATCCTCGGGGCGGCCCGCGATCCGGGCATGCGGGCGAAGATCGCGGTGCGCTCGAATGACCCGCGGCTGGATCCGGTGGGGGCCTGCGTGGGCATGCGCGGTTCGCGTGTGCAGTCGGTCTCCAACGAGCTCGCGGGCGAACGCATCGATATCATCGTATGGGACGAGAATCCGGCCCAGTTCGTGATCAATGCGATGTCGCCGGCGGAAGTCCTCTCGATCGTGGTCGACGAAGAGAAGCAGTCGATGGACATCGCGGTGGCCGAGGACAAGCTTTCGCTGGCGATCGGTCGCGGGGGGCAGAACATCCGTCTGGCCTCGCAGCTGACCGGCTGGGAGCTGAACGTGATGACCGAGGAGCAGGCCGAGGAGAAGAGCGAGGCCGAGGCCCGGCAGCTGGTGACCTACTTCATGGAGGCGCTGGACGTCGACGAGGAGGTGGCCGGGATCCTGGTGCAGGAAGGCTTCAGCACCCTGGACGAGGTGGCCTATGTGGACGAGGCGGAACTGCTGTCGATCGAGGAATTCGATGAGGACGTGGTCGCGGAACTTCGCAACCGGGCCAGCGACGCGCTCCTGACGCGGGCGATCGCGGCACAGGACGGCGGGGGTGGCGAGCCGGCCGAGGATCTGCT
Organism: Thioalkalivibrio halophilus; assembly: GCF_001995255.1. Classification (GTDB taxonomy): domain Bacteria; phylum Pseudomonadota; class Gammaproteobacteria; order Ectothiorhodospirales; family Ectothiorhodospiraceae; genus Thioalkalivibrio; species Thioalkalivibrio halophilus. Next base: position 97,328 of record NZ_MUZR01000007.1, read on the forward strand.
GAACATGGATGGCATGACCGTGGCGCTGGCGAATCGGCTGGCAGCCAGCGGGGTGTGCACCATGGAGGACCTCGCCGAGCAGGCCGCGGACGACGTGGTGGAAATGCTGGGCATCTCCGAGCAGGAGGCGTCCGAATTGATCATGACCGCGCGCGCCCCCTGGTTCGAAACCGGGGAATGATCGCGACGCAGCGGCGGTGGTCGGGCAGCGGCACGCCGGAACAGAATCTGGAATGGAGGTAGCGCCATGGCGCAAATGACAGTGCAGCAATTCGCGGAATCGGTGGGCAAGCCCGTCGATCGTCTCCTGGAGCAGCTCAAGGAGGCGGGTGTCGAGGTGGCCGGGCCCGAGGCGCCCATCACCGATGCCGAGAAGCGCCAGCTGCTGGACCATCTGCGCCAGGGTTCCTCCGGCGGGGCGAGTGACCGCGTGACTTTGCGGCGGCGTTCCCAGGCGCAGACGCTGAAGGTCAGCTCGGGCCAGGGCAAGACCAAGACGGTTAACGTGGAGGTGCGCAAGAAGCGCACCCTCAAGCGCAAGCCGGCGGATGCAACACCGGCGCCGGAGGATCGCCCGGAGGCGGCCGAGAATGTGGAATCCGAAGCCGCTGCGGCACCGGAAGAGACCCGTCCCGATGCAGAATCGCCGGTGACCCCGGAAGTCGAGGAGGCCGCAGCCGGCGAGGCGTCGGAGGCGGAAGCACCGGCGGATGAGCCGGTGGTGGCCGAGACGCCGGAACCGGAACCTGAACCGGCGGCCGACGAGGCCGCGGCGGAGGAACCGGCGGACGTCGAGGAAGAGCCCGAAGCGGCGGAGGCGGCCGCAGCCGAGGCACCGGAGTCACCCGAGGCGGAAGAGGCGGCCGAGGAGCCGGCCGCAGCCGCGGAAGAAGCGCCGGCCGCCCCGAAGAAGCCGCTGAGCCGCACGCAGCAGCTGGCCATGCAGCTGGAAGCCGAGCGGGAAGCTCAGCGCAAGGCTGTGGAAGCGCGCAAGCAGGAAGAGGTCGAACGCGAGGAGCGCCAGAAGCGCAAGCAGGAAGAGCAGGAGAAGCAGGAGGCGAAGCGCGAGAAGGAAGAACAGGCGCGCCTGGAACGCGAGGCCGCGCAGCAGCGCCAGGCACCGGCCCCCGCCGCGGCACCGGCGGAACCCGCCAAGTCCGGCAAGGGCCGCAAGGGTGGCCGCAAGGACGACCGCAAGGAACTGCATGTCGCCGGCGACCGTCGTGGTCGGCGCAAGAAGGGTGACAAGGGCAAGGGCGCCGGGCAGTCGCAGGCGGCCCAGGCCGTGGCCGGCAAGCACGGCTTCGCCAAGCCGACCGCACCGGTGGTGCGCGAGGTGGAAGTGCCGGAGACCATCACGGTGGCCGATCTGGCGCAGGCGATGGCGATCAAGGCACCGCAGCTGATCAAGACCCTGATGGGCATGGGCGTGATGGCCACCATCAACCAGTCCATCGATCAGGAAACGGCGATGCTGGTGGTCGAGGAAATGGGCCACACCGCGGTGCCCGCAAGGGAAGAGACCATCGAGGATCAGATCGAGGTTGCCCAGGAGCAGACCGCCGAGCCCAAGGCCCGTCCGCCGGTGGTGACCGTGATGGGCCACGTGGACCATGGCAAGACGTCGCTGCTGGACCATATCCGCAAGACGCGCGTGGCCTCCGGAGAAGCCGGCGGGATCACCCAGCACATCGGGGCCTATCACGTCGAGAACGGGCATGACGGGGTGACGTTCCTCGATACGCCGGGACATGCGGCGTTCACCGCGATGCGTGCCCGGGGTGCCCAGTCCACGGACATCGTGATCCTGGTGGTTGCGGCGGATGACGGCGTGATGCCGCAGACGCTCGAAGCCATCAACCATGCGAAGGCCGCCGGCGTACCGATCGTGGTCGCGGTCAACAAGATCGACAAGCCGGAGGCGGATGCCGACCGGGTGATCAACGATCTCGCCCAGCACGAGGTAATCCCCGAGGAATGGGGTGGCGACACCCAGTTCATCCGGGTCTCGGCGCATTCCGGGGAAGGCATCGACGAGCTGCTGGAAGGCCTGGGTCTGCAGGCGGAGCTGATGGAGCTGATGGCCCCGGACGAGGGGCCGGCGCGCGGCGTGGTGATCGAGTCGCGGCTGGACAAGGGCCGTGGCCCGGTGGCCACGGTGCTGGTGCAGTCCGGCAGCCTGAAACATGGCGACATCGTGCTGACCGGCAAGGAATACGGCCGTGTGCGGGCGATGTTCGACGACACCGGCACGGCGGTAAAGGAAGTCGGTCCGTCGATGCCGGTGGAGATCCTGGGGCTCTCCGGGGTGCCGGAGGCCGGCGACGAGATGCTGGTGGTCGCGGACGAAAAGACTGCCCGCGAAGTGGCCGAGTACCGCGACACCAAGCAGCGCGAGCGCAAGCTGGCGGCGCAGCAGGCGGCCAAGCTGGAAAACATCTTCAACCAGATGCAGGAAGGCGACGTCGGCACGGTCAACATCCTGATCAAGGCCGACGTGCAGGGATCCGCCGAGGCGCTGCGCGAATCGCTGGTCAAGCTGTCCAACGAGGAGGTCCGGGTCAAGGTGATTTCCACCGGGGTCGGCGGTATCTCCGAGTCGGATATCAACCTGGCGACCGCTTCGGATGCGATCGTGATCGCGTTCAACGTGCGTGCCGACGCCGGCGCCAAGCGTGTGGCGCAGGAAAACGGGATCGACGTCCGCTACTACTCGGTCATCTACGAGGCCATCGAGGACGTGAAGCAGGCCCTGTCCGGGCTGCTGGCGCCGGAGACCCGCGAGGAAATCGTGGGCCTGGCCGAGGTGCGCGAGGTGTTCAAGGCCTCGAGCTTCGGCCAGGTGGCCGGCTGCCTGGTGGTCGAGGGTTCGGTCAAGCGGGGCAACCCGATCCGCGTGCTGCGTGACAACGTGGTGGTGTACGAGGGCGAGCTGGAAAGCCTGCGCCGCTTCAAGGACGACGTGAACGAGGTTCGCGCCGGTACCGAGTGCGGCATCGCGGTGAAGAACTACAACGACGTGAAGGCCGGAGACCAGATCGAGGTCTTCCAGCGCGTCGAGGTCCAGCGGTCGCTGTAATGCCCGGACCCCGCGACTTTCAGCGTAGTGATCGGGTCGGCGAGCAGATCCAGCGCGAGCTCGCCGAGCTGGTGCGTGTCGAGGTGAAGGACCCGCGGGTCGGCATGGTGACCATCTCGGGGGTGGAGGTCTCGAAGGACCTGGCCCACGCCCGGGTGTATTTTACCCGGCTGGGTGGCGAGGAGGGTGGCCGCGAGGCGCAGCAGGGCCTCAACAACGCGGCCGGCTTCCTGCGGCGGGCGCTGGGTAGCCGGATTCGCATGCGCAGCATCCCGCAACTGCGGTTCATCTACGATGACACGCCCGAACGGGGCGCGCGCATGTCTTCGCTGATCAGTCAGGCGCTGGCGGAGGATCGCGAGCGGCACGGCGACAGCGATGGGGAGGCCGATCCGGAAGGCGGCGGGGATCCGGATGGCTCCGGTGGTCCCGACGTCCCGGAAGACCGGTAAACCGACTCCCCGTGGCGCGCAGGAAGGGGCGTAACGTCGACGGCATCCTGCTGCTCGACAAGCCGCAGGGGCTCAGTTCGAGCCAGGCGCTGGGTCGGGTGAAATACCTCCTCGGTGCGCGCAAGGCGGGCCATACCGGCGCCCTGGATCCACGGGCGACCGGGCTTCTTCCTCTGTGTTTCGGGCAGGCGACCAAGGTGTCCGGCTGGCTGCTGGACGCGGACAAGCGTTACGTCGCCGTCGCGCGGCTGGGCGTGGAGACCGACTCGGCGGACATGGACGGAGAGATTCTCGCCGAATCTCCGGTCCCCGTGATCACGGACGAGGATCTTGCGCGGCTGGAACGCGACTTCACCGGCGATCTGGAGCAGGTTCCCCCGATGGTGTCAGCCCTGAAGAAGGACGGCCGGCGGCTGTATGAACTGGCGCGCGAAGGGGTCGAAGTGGACCGTCCGCCCCGGCCCGTGCGGATCCATTCGCTGAACATCGAACGGCTGGCGGATGATCGTCTGCGGCTGGAGGTGTATTGCAGCAAGGGCACCTATATCCGGTCGCTGGTGGCCGACATCGGGGATGCCCTGGGTTGCGGGGCGGCGGTGGAAGAGCTGCGGCGTACGGCGCACGGCGTCTTCGATGCCGAGGCGATGTGGACCCGCGAAGCCCTGGAGGAACGATTCGAGGCCGGTGGGCCGGCGGCGATCGAGGCCTGTCTTCTGCCGGCCGAGGCAGCCCTGGCGGGCTGGCCGCAGGTGCACCTGAATGCAACCGGCGCCGCGGCGCTGCGTCACGGGAATACGGCGGACGCGGAGACGGTGGACCGGCAGGTCACGGGGGCCTCGCCGGTGCCGGACGAGGCCGGGCCGGCCGGGATACTGGTGCGCATGCACGGCCCTGAAGGCGAGTTCCTGGGCGTGGGTTTGCAGGACGCGAAGGGGGCGGTCCGGCCGCGGCGCCTGTTCACCACGGCCTGAGGCTTGTCCGAGCCGGGTTCAGTCCCGGCGACAGGCCGGGACGGGGTCCTCGATCAAGGCCCCCATCTGCTCGGTGGACATCGGGCGGGCCAGGTAATAACCCTGAGCCTCGTCGCAACCGTCCAGGATGATCATGTCGCGCTGAGTGGCGGTTTCCACACCTTCGGCGATGACCGTCAGGCCAAGTTTGTGGCCCATGGCGATGATGGACGCGGTGAGCGCGGCGTCGGCGGCGTCGGTGTCGGCCCCCTGGACGAACGAGGCGTCGACCTTCAGGCGCTGGACGGGCAGGCGCTTGAGATAACTCAGCGACGAATAGCCGGTGCCGAAGTCGTCGATCGCCAGCTGCACGCCCATGGCCCGCAGCTCTTCGAGTACCGCGATGCCGCGTTCGGCATGGTCCATTACGAAGCCCTCGGTGATCTCCAGTTCCAGGCGCCACGGCTCCAGGCCGGTCTCTTCCAGCACCGCCCGCACGTCCCCGGCGATGTCGCCGAACAGGACCTGGTGCCCGGAGACGTTGACGCCGATTCGCCCCAGTCGTTGCGGTCCCCATTCGCAGGTCCTGCGGACTGCCTCCCGCAGGACCCACCGCCCCAGCAGTCCGATGGTGCCGTTCTCTTCCGCCACCGGGATGAATTCGGCCGGGCTGATCATGCCGAAATCCGGATGCCGCCAGCGGACCAGCGCCTCCGCGCCGGACAGGCCTTCGCCAGGCAGATACCATTGTGGCTGATACACGACCTCCAGCTCGTTGCCCTCGATTGCGCGGCGCAGGCCGGCCTCGATCGCCAGCCGGCGCTGACTGGCATCGGTGAGGTCCGCCGTGTAGAGCTGGACGTTATTGCGTCCGCGAGCCTTGGCGCGGTACATCGCCGAGTCCGCGTTGCGGATCAGCATGTCCGAGGAGGCCGCATCATCGGGAAACAGGCTGATGCCGATACTCGCCCCAATGAACAGTTCCTGACCTGCCACGTGGAAGGGGGCCTCCAGCGCACGCAGGAGATTATCGGCGACCCGTTCGGCATCGTCGGTGCCGGCAATGTGTTCGGTCAGGACCACGAATTCGTCGCCCCCGTGGCGCGCGATGGTGGAGTGCCGGTCGATGGCGCCCAGCAGGCGCCGGGCGACCGCTTCCAGGAGCTCGTCTCCGCGATGGTGGCCCAGACTGTCGTTCACGTACTTGAAGCCGTCCAGGTCGACGAACAGTACCGCCAGGCGCTCGTCGTGGAGCCGGCAGCGTTCAATCGCGCGCGCCAGGCGCTCGTCGAGCTGGGTGCGGTTGGGCAGGTCGGTGAGTGGGTCGTAGTTGGCCAGGTGACTGACCCGGCGCCGGGCCTCCTCGCGGCTGGTGACGTCGCGGGCCACGCCAAAGATATCCACTACGTGGCCGCTGTTGTATCGGACACGGGCGTTGAGTTCCAGCACCACCGGGTTGCCCGCCTTGTCAGTCACCTCGGCGCGGGCCGGTGGCAGCTCGGAATCGGTGCCGCCGTCGATGGGCACGGCGGTGCCCTCGAGATAGGGCAGGAAGGGTTCGACCAGGGCGCGCAGGGTGGTCTCTGGCAGGCGGTCCATGCTGCGGCCGAGGACCCGTTCCACGCCCGGCGAGATGTAGCGCGCCCGACCCGAGCGGTCGAAGCGATAGACGAAGCCGCTGGCGTACTCCAGCAGATCCTCCTGCTCCTCGGACGCGCGCTCCAGGGCCTCGGACTGCGCCACCACCTGGCGTGACAGCGGCCGGATCACGCCGATCAGCCCCAGTCCCGACAGCAATGCCATGCCCAGGACCAGTCCGACCGGCAGCGCCAGGTGGGCCATCATGCCGGCGTAGAGTTCCTCCTCCGGTACGGCCATCGACAGCCCCCAGCCCGGGCGTACCGGCACCGCAAAGACCACCTCGCCGTCCGTGCGCTGCAGGGCCTGCGATCCTCCGCGGGCCTGCTGCAGTGCCGGGGCCACCAGGTTCCCGGCGCCGGTCGGCTTCAGGCTCCAGGTGATGTCGTCCACCCGCAGCACCACTCCCTGCGGGCCCTCCAGCCAGGCGGCCTTGCCGCCCTCGGCGGCGGACTCCAGCACGCCGACCAGGGCCTCGGCGGGGAACACCAGGATGTCGGCGCCCAGCCATTCGTCCTCGCGGGAGAGGATCGGCACCGCGATCATGATCCAGGCCCGGCCCTCCCAGGCCAGGTGATCACGCATGCGGGTCTCGCGCATCGCCGGGTCGATGTCCGGCCAGTAGATCGGGTCCGGGTTGGCGTCGCCCACCGCCAGTACCTGGCGGCCTTCCGCATCCAGGCGGATGATGCCGGCCGCGCCGGAGGGGCGCAGGGCATCTTCCAGCTTGTCGTGACTGAAGTCCTGCAGGTCTTCGAGATCGGTCGCGCCGCGATTGTAGGCGGCCAGTTCGTCGCGGATGCGGCTGCGGCTGGCGACCTGCCAGGCGATGTCTTCCAGGCGGTCGAAATACTGCGCCACCGCCTGCCCGTGATGCTGCAGCGCGGCCTGCTGCGCCAGGTCCGCGCGGTCGCGCGCCTGCTGGTAGTAGGCGTGGGCCGTCAGACTGGCCGCAATCAGGCCCAGCAGCACCAGCACCGCAAGTGCCAGCAGCAGGATGCGGGCCTGGAGGCGGCGGGTTTCCTGCGTGGTCATGACTGTCCCTGTCGGGGAGTGATGGAGTTCACAATACAACAGAAACAGGTCAGGGGCAGCCGTTCGTCCGTTCGCTGTTCACGGTGCTTGAGCGCGTGCTAACATACGCGCCTGTTCGCCAGCGCCACTGGCCACTCAGACAGACGGTTCAGGAATCAGGAGTCAGCCTTACATGTCGCTCACTACCGAAGAGAAATCGGCTATCGTCGAGAAGCACAAGCGCGATGCCAGTGATACCGGATCGCCCGAAGTGCAGATTGCGCTCCTGACGGCGCGTATCCAGCATCTGATGGGTCATTTCGACAAGCACAAGCAGGACCACCATTCCCGGCGTGGCCTGCTGAAGATGGTCAGCCAGCGTCGCAAGCTGCTGTCCTATCTCAAACGCAAGGACGTCGAACGCTATCAGTCGATCGTGAAGGAACTGGGCCTGCGCCGCTAGGCCCCGCCCCCCGGGCCCGCGCCATTGGTGCGGGCCTGTTTGTTTGGGGCATTGATTGCGGAGAGAACTTTCAGCGGCTCGTCCACCGACGAGTCACATCGGGATTCAAAGGGAAACGGGAAAAAACGTGTCATACAAGAAGTCGTTCCAGTACGGAAATCACACCGTCACGCTCGAAACCGGGGACATCGCGCGCCAGGCCAGCGGCGCGGTGCTGGTGAACATGGCCGAAACCGTGGTCCTGGTCACCGTGGTCGCCCGCAAGGAAGCCGATCCGGGCCGCGACTTCTTCCCCCTGACCGTCAACTACCAGGAACGGACCTACGCCGCCGGCAAGATTCCGGGCGGTTTCTTCAAGCGTGAAGGGCGTCCGAGCGAGAAGGAAACCCTGACCTCGCGCCTGATCGACCGTCCGATCCGGCCGCTGTTTCCCGAAGGCTTCAAGAACGAAACCCAGGTCATCGCGACGGTGGTCTCGATCAACCCCGAGGTGGATCCCGACATCCCCGCGATGATCGGTGCTTCCGCGGCGCTGGCACTCTCGGGTGTGCCGTTCGGCGGGCCCATCGGCGCCGCCCGCGTGGGGTACCGCGCCGGTGAGTACCAGTTGAATCCGAGCTTCAGCGCGCTGGAGGAATCCGAGCTGAACCTGGTCGTGGCGGGGACCGAAAACGCGGTCCTGATGGTGGAGTCGGAGGCAAGCGAGCTGTCCGAGGAAACCATGCTGGGCGCGGTGATGTACGGCCACGAACAGCTGCAGGCTGCGATCCGCGCCATCAACGAACTGGCGGCCGAGGCGGGCGAACCCGCCTGGGACTGGCAGCCGCCGGAGAGCGAGGCCTTGGTGGAAGACCGCGTGGCCGCGGCCGCGCGCGATGAGCTGACCGAGATTTACCAGATCGCCGACAAGCAGACCCGCAGCCAGCGCCTGAGCGAACTGCGCAGCCGCCTGGTTGAATCGCTGGTGAGCGACGACGGTTCCGGCCCCGATGCCGATGCGGTCAAGACCACCCTGCACGATCTGGAATACCGTCTAGTGCGTGATCGCATTCTTGACGGGCATCCGCGTATCGATGGACGTGACACGAAGACTGTCCGTCCGATCGACGTGCAGACCGGCCTGTTGCCGCGTGCCCACGGCTCCGCGCTGTTTACCCGGGGCGAGACCCAGGCGATGGTGGTGGCCACCCTGGGCACCGACCGCGACGCCCAGGTGATCGACGCGATCGAGGGCGAGCGCCGCGACCGCTTCATGCTGCATTACAACTTCCCGCCATACTGCACCGGGGAGACCGGTTTCGTCGGCTCGCCCAAGCGCCGCGAGATCGGCCACGGCCGTCTGGCCAAGCGCGGCGTGGCCGCGGTGATGCCGAACGACGAGGACTTCCCCTACGTGGTGCGTGTGGTCTCCGAGATCACCGAGTCCAACGGTTCCAGTTCCATGGCCTCGGTGTGCGGCACCTCGCTGGCGCTGATGGACGCCGGCGTGCCGCTGAAGGCCCCGGTCGCGGGCATCGCGATGGGCCTGATCAAGGAAGACGACCGCTTCGCCGTGCTCTCCGACATCCTCGGCGACGAGGATCACCTCGGCGACATGGACTTCAAAGTGGCCGGCACCCATGACGGCGTGACCGCGCTGCAGATGGACATCAAGATCGACGGGATTACCCGAGAGATCATGGAAAAGGCCCTGGAGCAGGCGCGCGAGGGCCGGCTGCACATCCTGGGTTGCATGAACGCGGAACTGGACACCCATCGCCAGGAGATGTCCGAGCATGCGCCGCGCTTCATCACCCTGAAGATCAACCCGGACAAGATCCGCGACGTGATCGGCAAGGGCGGGGCGACCATCCGTACCCTGACCGAGGAGACCGGCACCACCATCGACATCGGTGACGATGGCACGGTCAAGATCGCCTCCACCGATGCGGCTGCCGGCAACGAGGCGAAGCGCCGCATCGAGGAGCTGACCGCGGACATCGAGGTGGGGCGTCAGTACACCGGAAAGGTCGCCAAGATCATGGACTTCGGCGCATTCGTGTCGATCCTTCCGGGGCGTGACGGTCTGGTGCATATCTCGCAGATCTCCGACGAGCGCGTGGAGAACGTGAGTGATTTCCTCTCCGAGGGGGATTCGGTCACCGTGCGGGTGCTGGAGGTCGACAAGCAGGGCCGTATCCGCCTGAGCATGAAGGCGGTCGAAGAAGACGCCTGAGGGCGGGTCGGCGGGCCTGGCCCGGGCCGGGCGGCGGTTTCCTTCGGGGGCGACAGGCATGGATCTGGTCAGTATTCGCAAGAGCTATCGGCGCTATGCGCGGCATTACGACGCGACCTTCGGGCGAGTGTTCGCCACCGGGCGGCACAGCGCGCAGAAGACCCTCGCGCCGCTGGAAGGCAAACGGGTCCTCGAGGTCGGGGTCGGAACCGGGATTTCGTTTCCGGAATACCCCGACGGCGTGGATCTGGTCGGGATCGACGTGTCGCGCGAGATGCTGCAGGTCGCGCAGGAACGCATCAACGGCGGTCTGCCGGGGGTGCGCGGCGTGGCCGAGATGGACGCCGAAGCACTCGGTTTCCGCGACGACAGCTTCGACGCCGTGGTCGGGATGTACGTGGCGTCCGTGGTCCCCAATCCCGACCGCATGTTCGCCGAGATGTGGCGGGTGTGCCGCCCGGGCGGACAGATCCTTCTGGTCAACCATTTCGCGTCCCGGCAATGGCTGCTGCGCGGGGTGGAACGCAGCCTGCGGCCTCTTTCGCGGGCGGTGGGCTTTCGTCCGGACATGGAGCTGGACCACTTCGTGCACCTGACCGGCTGCGAGCCCGAGGCGGTGGAACCCGCCAGCCTGTTCGGTTACTGGAAACAGGTGGCTTTCCGCAAACCCGCCTGATTCCCGGCCATCCGGCGGTGGTTGCGGTACGAGGGGCAAGACCCTTAGGGTTTTGCTGGAATAATCCGACGGCCGCAGCATGACATGCCCACCCCGGGGAACCGCGGATGACACAGCGCGATCAGGCCTCCTTTCAGTCCTTCCATTATCGGCTTCTGCTGCTGGTGCTTGCCGCCATCGTGCTGCTGGGCGCGGTGCTGGCGGCCGTCGCCTACCAGATGCTGGAGACCGAAACCCGCGAGGCCGTCCGTTCGGAGGTCGCCTCCACCTCCGATTCCACTGCCCTGTACGTTTCTCACTGGTTCACGTCCAATGCGCGCCTGATCCGGGGGCTCGCCGGCGAGATCCCGCAGGGGCGGGATCCGCGTCCCGTCCTGCAGCAGTTCGAACGCATGGGCGAGGTGGATCTGACCTACATCGGGGATCAGCAGGGCGGCATGATCATGTCCGACCCCGAGGCCACCCTGCCGGACGATTTCGATCCGCGCACCCGCCCCTGGTACCAGGGATCGGTGGAAGCGGATGATCTCTACATCACCGCGCCTTTCGAGGATGCCGCCCAGGATCGGCTGATCATCTCCATGGGCATGCCGGTGTATCGCGATACCGGAGGGCTTTACGGGGTCGCCGCGGGGGACATCGGTCTGCAGGAAGTGACGCGAAGCGTGACCGGTCTGGATCTGCGCTGGGACGGCGAGATCGTGCTGGTAGACGAGGATGGCATGGTGGTGGCCCATCCGGACTCCTCGCGGGTTCTCCGCCCGCTGGTCGACAGCATCGACGAAGGCAGGGGCTTCGATCCGCTGGATCCCGATCGCGAGGGCGAGCTCCGGGAGGTGACGGTTGACGGAGAGCAGCGCCTGCTGCACGTCACCCGGATCCCCGGAACCGACTGGCATCAGGTGCTCAGTCTGGATCGGGCGGCGGTCACCGAGCCCCTGCGCAATCTGCTGATCCAGTTCGCGGCCTGGACCGTGCTGGTGGTCCTGATCGTGGGCGGGGTCACCACGCTGATCCTGAATCGTCTGGTGCGGGTGCGTCGTGATCTCGAGGCCGAGATGCGTCGCGCCCGCGAGCAGGCGGAAAGCGCGACGCGTGCCAAGAGCGAGTTTCTTGCCAATATGAGCCACGAGATCCGCACCCCGATGAACGCGATCATCGGCATGAGCCATCTGGCACGGCGGACCGAGCTGACCCCGCGCCAGCGCGGGTACATGGACAAGATCGACAACGCCGCCCAGCGCCTGCTCGGCCTGATCAACGACATCCTCGACTTTTCCAAGATCGAGGCCGGCAAGCTCGAACTGGAAGATGCTCCGTTCCACCTCGATTCCGTGCTCAACGGGGTCACCGACGTGGTCGGCCACCGGGCCGAGGAGAAGGGACTGGAACTGGTGCACCACGTCGCGCCGGGTACACCGCGCCTGCTGCGAGGGGATGCCCTCCGGCTGGGGCAGATTCTGACCAATCTCGCCGGCAATGCGGTCAAGTTCACCGAGCAGGGCGAGGTTGTGGTGCATGTCTCGGCCGAGGCGATCGACGACGGCTATGCCACCCTGCGCTTCTCGGTGCGCGACACAGGACCGGGGATGTCCGAGGAGGAGGCCCGCAGGCTGTTCCGTTCTTTCACGCAGCTGGACAGCTCGGTGACCCGGCGCCAGGAAGGCACCGGGCTCGGGCTGGCGATCAGCAAGCAGCTGGTGGAAATGATGCACGGCGACATCGGGGTGGAAAGCACGCCCGGCGAGGGGGCGACATTCAGCTTTACCGCACGTCTGGGCGTGGAGACGGAGCAGGTACAGCCCGCGCGTCCGGTCGTGTCCCGATCACTGCGCGGGCGCCGGGTGCTGGTGGTCGATGACTCGGACGCGGCCCGGGAAACCCTGGCCGCGATGCTGAGCGATCTGGGAATCGAGGCGGATACGGCGCCCTCCGGCCCGGATGCCCTGGGCATGCTGGACCGGGCGGTGGAAAAGGGCGTGCATTACGATATGGTGCTGACCGACTGGCGCATGCCGGGGATGGATGGTCTGGAGGTGGCGCAGAACATCAATGCCGAACGCAAGCGACAGGTCCCTTCGGTTCTGATGGTGACCGGGTTCAGCCGCGATGAAATCCTGCAGAAGGCGGAAGAGACCGTGGATGGTCTCCTGCTCAAGCCGGTGACCGAATCCACGCTGCACGACACCCTGGTCGAACTCCTGAATGCGGATGATGAAGGCGACCGGGTGCGCGAAGCGGCCCCCGGCATGACGGCCGACACGCCGCGCCTGGACGGCTGCCGCATCCTGCTGGCGGAGGACAACGCCATCAATCGGGATCTGGCGGTGGAGCTCCTGGAGGATCTGGGCTGTGACGTCACCACGGTGGAGGACGGTCGCGAGGCGCTGGCGGCCGTTGAGGCCGCATCCTTCGACGCGGTGCTGATGGACATCCAGATGCCCGAAATGGACGGGCTGAGTGCCACGCGCGAGCTGCGGTGGGACGCGCGTTTCCGGGACCTTCCGGTGATCGCGATGACGGCCCATGCGATGGCCGGCGATCGCGAGAAGAGCCTGGAGGCGGGGATGAACGACCATGTCACCAAGCCGATCGACCCCGCTGCCCTGGCCCGGACACTTTCCGAGTGGATCGGATGCGTGCACCAGGGAGCCGCGTCCGGGGGGGCGGGCGATGACAGTACGGGCTCGCCAATGCCGTCTGCGACCACCGGTTCCGGTGCGTCGGGCGGCGACGGGCTGCCGCAGGAGCTGCCGCCGTTCGATCTCCCGGCGGCACTGGCGCGCTGCAACGGCAAGGCGTCGCTGCTGCGGCGCATGATCCTCAGCCTGGAGGAGCGTTACAGCGGGGTGGTCGAGGAATTGCGGTCGCTGCTGGAAACCGGCCACCGCGACGAGGCGCATCGACTGGCGCACTCGCTCAAGGGCGTCGCGGGTTCCCTGGAGTTGCGCGAAGTGCAGGCCTGCGCGCAGCGGATCGAGAATGAACTCGCGCAGGGAGACGAGGGCGCCGCGTTCGGGCGCCTTGCGGAGCTGGACGAGCACCTGGCGCCGGCACTGGAAGCGGCCCGTGGTCTGGTTGCCGACGGGGACGCGGAGGATGCCCCGGAGAGCGGTTCCGGGGACGGGCCCCTTCACGATATGGAGACCGGCCCCCTGCCAGAGGATGAGCTGCGCGAGCTGCGTGTGCTGATCGAAGGCAACAACCTGCGTGCCCGGGCGCATTTCCGCGAGCTGAGCGGACGGCTCCTCGGGCACGGCCAGGACGCCCTCGTGCGGGAACTGGGGTCCCGCATTGAAGAACTGGATTTCGAACAGGCGCTGGTGGCGGTGGACCGGCTGCTGAGGGAAAGTGGAGAAGGCTTATGAACAGTGACCATCGGGCACGTATCCTCGTGGTGGATGACGAGCCTGCCAACATCGAGTTGCTGGCCGGGATCTTCGAGGACGAACACGAGGTGCTGTTCGCCACGAACGGGAAACGCGCGCTGGATCTTGCCGCCTCGGCGCGTCCGGACGTGATCCTGCTCGACGTGATGATGCCGGGAACGGACGGTTTTCAGGTCTGTGAATGGCTGAAGTCCGAGCGCGCGACGGCGAACGTCCCGGTGATCTTCATTACCGGGGTGGGAGATACCGAGGGCGAGGCCCGGGGTCTGGAACTGGGCGCGGTCGACTACGTGAACAAGCCCATCAATCCGCCGGTGGTCCGGTTGCGGGTGCAGCATCAGATCGAGCTCAAGCGCGCCCGCGATCAACTGACCCGCATGGCGGTGACCGACGGACTGACCGGCCTGGCCAACCGGCGCCAGTTCGAGGAGACCCTGGAGCGTGAAAATGCGCGTCTGGCGCGGACCGGGGACGCCCTTTCGGTGATCCTGATGGACATCGATTATTTCAAGCCCTTCAACGACACCCTGGGCCATGTCCGCGGGGATGACTGTCTGCGCGAAGTGTCGCGGGTGCTGGACGAGACCATCTCGCGTCCCGCCGACCTGGCCGCACGTTACGGGGGGGAGGAGTTCGGCTGCATCCTGCCGGAAACCGCGCTGGAGGATGCCGCGGCAGTGGCCGAGCGGGTGCGGGAGGCGATCGTCGAACTCGGTGTCCCCCATCCGGCGTCCGAAGTGGCGGATCACGTGACCGCCAGCCTTGGCGTGGCCACGCTGCATTGCCAGCCGCGCCAGTCCGCCCTGCGGGTGGTGGCGCGGGCCGATGAGCAGCTCTACCGCGCCAAGGCGGAGGGACGGAACCGGGTCTGTGCTGCCGGCTCCGCGGAGCGCTGAGCAACGCAGCGCAAAGTGGGGGCTTCCAGAAAGACCGTACTGATTGCCGGAGCCGGCCCTGTCGGGCTGGAAGCGGCCCTGTATGCCACGCGCCTGGGCTATCGTGTGCTGCTGGCCGAGCGTTCCCGCGCGGTCGCTCCCGCGTTGCGCGACTGGGCCGGGATACGGATGTTCACCTCCTGGCAACAGTGCACCTCGCCGCTGGGGCGTGACGCGTTGCGCGGGCAGGGACACGCTCTTCCCGATCCGGATGCTTTCCCGACCGCCGGCGAGTTTCGTCGCGAGTACTGCGAGCGGCTCGCCGGGGTGCTGGCACACCGGGATTGCGACCTTCTGCTCGAGACGCGAGTGCTGGCGGCAAGTCGCGACGGCATGCGGGCGAATACCGGCATTGGCGATCCGGAACGCGCCCGTCACCCGTTCCGCGTGCTGGTGGACGAGCAGGGACGTGAGCGCCAGCTGGAGGCCGATCTGCTGATCGACACCACCGGCGTGGCGGGACACCCACAGTGGCTGGGGCCCGGCGGGTTGCCGGCCTCGGGGGAGCGCGAGCTGGGCGGACGCATCCTGTACGGACCCCGGGCGCCGGAGGGCGAGGAGGGTCAAGCCCTGCCGCCCGCCGAATGCATCCTGGTGGCCGGCGGCGGAGCCGAGGCCGCGCTGGCGGTCGAATACTGGCTGGATCCGCCGACGGGCTCGCCGCCCGTGGAGCTTCTGTGGGCCTTCGAGGAACCGGTCCCCCTGCCGCCCGACTGGCCGCAGCGGGATCCGTTTCCCGAGCGCGGGGCTCGGTTCGCGCGGGTCCTGGAGGCGACCGCCGGTGACCGTGGCGCACGGCGGCTGCCGCAGACGCAGGTGGTACGGCTGGAGCACGGCCCGGGCGTGCGTGGCGGGCTGGATGTGGAGCTCCGCGGACCTGACGGGACCCGGCGCATGAGCGTGGACCGGGTGCACGCGCTGACCGGCCATGTCCCGGACAACGCCTGGCTGGAAACGCTGCAGTTCCACGCCTGTTATGCCACCGGCGCGCCCATGGGGCTGGCTGCGGCCATGCTCGCGACCGTCGAGGATTCGCACGAGCTGTGGCACAGCCTCGGGGTGTCCACCGTGGGCAATCCCGAGCCGGGGCTTTTCGTGCTCGGGCGCAAGAGTTACGGACGCAGCCCCGGGTTCGTGCTGCCGGTCGGTCTGGGCCAGATCGTCGAGACCTTTCAGTCCATCACCGGGGACACGAGCCTGGATCTCTATGGCGACACCGTCCCGCGCCAGGGCAACCGTCCCGGCGGGGCCGCCATTGAGTCCGCGCAGCCGGTGACCTGCGATCTCCCGCCCGCAGCCACCGACACCGCCGGACCGGCCGGGCGTGATGCCGTGATCCCGGGCGACGGAGGAGAGGATGCCGCGGCCGACTATCATTTCCGGGTGATCGCCGAGAATCTCAAGGAGGTGGTGTTCCAGACGGATCTCGAGCATCGCATCACCTATCTGAGTCCGTCGTGGAGCGAAGTTACGGGCCTGGCGCGGGAGCCGTTCATCGGGCACAGCTGGATGGATCTGCTGCACCCGGAGGATCAGGGGTACGGTCGCAACCAGTGCGACGCCTTCGTGGGTGACCGGCTGGCCGAGTACAACGAGGAGTTGCGC
Organism: Thioalkalivibrio halophilus; assembly: GCF_001995255.1. GTDB lineage: Bacteria > Pseudomonadota > Gammaproteobacteria > Ectothiorhodospirales > Ectothiorhodospiraceae > Thioalkalivibrio > Thioalkalivibrio halophilus. Next base: position 113,744 of record NZ_MUZR01000007.1, read on the forward strand.
GTGCGGACCAGCGAGGGTGCGGTGCGCTGGATGGACGTCACCGCGCGGGTGCTGCGGGATCGACAGGGTCGGGCGCGCGGGACGGTGGGCTCCATGCTGGATGTGACCCGCCGGCGCGAAAGCGAGGCCGAGCTGCGCGAGAGTCAGGAGCGCTTTCGCCTGATCAGCGATCTGGCGACTGACTGGATCTACTGGCTGACTCCCGAGTTCGAGTTCCGCTACTGCTCGCCTTCCTGTCAGGCGGTGACCGGCTACGGCGATGCCGAGTTCTACCGGAACCCCGACCTGTTGCGCGAGATCGTGCACGTGGAGGATCGCGAGGGGTTCGATCAGCATTTGTACGAGATCCACGAGAAGCATGTGGACGGCGCGTTTGATTTCCGCATCGTCACGCGCGCGGGCGAGGAGCGCTGGCTGCGCCATCACTGCACCCCGGTGTATGCGGAAAGCGGGCTGTACATGGGGCAGCGGGCGGCCAACTACGACATCACCGATCGTATCCGGGCCGAGGAGGCTCTGACCCGGGCCCGTGACGAGGCCGAGTCCGCCACCCGGGCCAAGAGCGAATTTCTCGCCAACATGAGTCACGAGATCCGTACGCCGATGAACGCGATCATCGGCATGACGCACCTGGCTCGGCGCACTGAGCTGACTCCAAAGCAGCGTGGCTATCTGGACCGTATTGACAGTGCTTCCCAGGCTCTGCTGGGACTGATCAACGACATCCTGGATTTCTCCAAGATTGAGGCCGGAAAGCTGGAGCTGGAGGAAAGCCCGTTCGCGCTGGAAGACGTGCTGCGCAACGTCTGGGACATCGTCGGTCTGAAGGCCGAGGACAAGGGGCTGGAGCTCGTGCACCGGGTGGATCCCGCTCTTCCGCACCACCTGACGGGGGACGCCCTGCGGCTCGGACAGATCCTCACCAACCTGGTTGGCAACGCGGTGAAATTTACCGAGGAAGGCGAGGTGGTGGTGGGCGCGACCTGCGAACGCATGGAAGAGGACGAAGCCGTGCTGCGTTTCGAAGTGCGCGATACTGGCCCCGGCATGAGCCGGGAGGAGACCCGGCGGCTGTTCCAGTCCTTCACCCAGCTCGACGGCTCCGTGACCCGCCAGCAGGAGGGCACGGGCCTGGGTCTGGCGATCTCCAGGCAGCTGGTGGAGATGATGGGGGGCGAAATCGGTGTCGAGAGCGAGCCGGGACGGGGCAGTACCTTCCATTTCAGTGTGCGCCTGGGGCTGAATACGGCCGCCGGGGATCCGCACGAGACCCTGGGTGAACGGCTTACCGGCGCGGAGCTGGCCGGCCGCCGCGCGCTGGTGGTGGATGACAACGCCAGCGCGCGCGAGACGCTGGAGGAGATGTGCCGTTACCTCGGGATGGAGGTGGAGGTGGTGCCCTCCGGTGCTGCCGCACTGGCGCAGATCGATCAGGCACTGGAAGAGGGACGTCCCTACGATCTTGTGCTGACCGACTGGCGCATGCCGGGCGTCGACGGCATTGAAGTGGCGCAGCGCATCAAGGCCCACGAAGGGGCGCGAATGCCCGCGGTTCTGATGGTCACCGGCTTTGCCCGCGAGGAGGTTCTGGGGCGTGCGGAGCGCGCGGGGGTCGACGGCATCCTGCTCAAGCCGGTGAGCCAGTCCACCCTGCTGGATACCCTTTCGGGACTGTTTCACGTGCACCCGGAGGAGACCTCCCCGATGCCCGCGCCGGCGGAAAAGGGCAAACGGGAATCCGCGGACATGTCCGGGAGCCGGGTCCTGCTGGTGGAGGACAATGTCATCAACCGCGAGCTGGCGACCGAACTCCTGCAGGACCTGAGCTGCGAAGTGACCTGGGCGGAGGATGGGCGCGAGGGGGTGGAGAAGGCACGCAACGAGACGTTCGACCTGATCCTGATGGATATCCAGATGCCCCGGATGGACGGACTGACCGCGACCCGGCGCATCCGCGCACGCCCCGATCTGGCCGAGATTCCGATCATCGCCATGACCGCCCACGCGATGGAGGGCGACCGCGAGCGCAGCCTGGAGGCGGGCATGGACGACCACGTGACCAAGCCCATCGATCCGCAGGTGCTGGAGGAAACGCTCGGCCGCTGGATGAACAACGTCCCGGGGGCGGGTGACTCGCAGGCATGCGAGGCCGGCGCGGACGCCATGCAGGCGGCGCCGGAGCCCGCGCCCGAGCCCGATCTGCCGGAGTCGCTGCCACCGTTCGACCTTCCGGCCGCGCTGGCTCGTTGTGGTGGCAAGCCGGCCCTGCTGCGCAAGATGCTGGCCGGTCTGGAGCGGGATTACAGCGACGCCGGCCGGCGTCTGCGGGAGTGGCTCGAGCAGGATCGCACGGAAGACGCACAACGCCTGGCGCATTCCCTCAAGGGGGTGGCCGCGGCGCTGGAGGCCGCCGAATTGCGCACGGCCGCGGAGGCGGTGGAACTGGCCCTGCGTGACGGCGACCCGGAAACGCAGGAGCTGGAGACACGTCTGCAGTCCCTGGAAGCCGCCCTGGCCGAGGCGACGGCAGCGGTGGCCGGACTGGGCAGGGCGGCGCGCGGCGGGGGTGACCGGGAGAACCGGAGTCGGGCTTCGGCGGGGCCCCGTGGGCCGTTCCCTCACGAGGCGCTGCGCGCCCTGCGTGAACGCGTGGCACAGAATCAGCTGGGTGCGCGCCGCGAGTTCGACGGGCTGCGGCCGCAGCTCGAGGGGCGCGGTCTCGATCCGGAGGTGCAGGCGATCGCCGAGGGGCTGGAGAGCCTGGACTTCGACGCCGCCCTGACGGCACTGGACCGGCTGCTGGACGGCATGCGGGAATGACCCGGGTCCGGCGGTTCAGACGCGGGTGAACAGCGGGAGTTCGTGGCGCCGGGCGTTGGCAGCCAGAAAGCGGCCGCGCCCGGGTTGTTCGGCTTCCAGCGTCTCCAGATACCGTGACGCCTCGCCCGCCACCGTCGCCAGGAACACCTCCAGTTCGCGCGGGTCCACCCGCGGCGCGCCGAAGGCACCGCCGCTTTCCGTCGGGTGCCAGAACAGCCGCGGCTGCCAGTTGCAGCCCCGGATGCGCGGGTCCTCGAACAGGGCCTGCACGCGTTGCAGCAGTTGCGGATCGTGGGTGACGCTCATCCGGCCTGTCCGTAGCGGCGTTCGATGTAGGCCTCGACGCGGGCCTGGAAGTCCTCGGCGATATGTTCGCCCTTGAGGGTCACGGTCTTCTCGCCGTCCTCGTAGACCGGCGCGACCGGCTGCTCCCCGGTGCCGGGCAGGGAGATGCCGATGTCGGCATGCTTGCTCTCGCCGGGGCCGTTGACCACGCAGCCCATCACCGCGACGGTCATCTCTTCCACTCCGGGGTAATGCTGTTTCCAGGTCGGCATCTGCTGGCGGATATAACTCTGGATGTCCTGCGCCAGGTGCTGGAAGTACTCGCTGGAGGTGCGGCCGCAGCCGGGGCAGGCCACCACCGAGGGCAGGAAGCTGCGCAGGCCCATGCTCTGCAGGATCTCCTGCGCGACGCTCACCTCCTGTGTGCGGTCCCCGCCGGGTTCCGGGGTCAGCGAGATGCGGATGGTGTCGCCGATGCCCTGCTGCAGCAGGACGGACAGCGCGGCGGTGGAGGCGACGATCCCCCTGGCCCCCATGCCGGCCTCGGTCAGGCCCAGATGCAGCGGGTAGTCGCAGCGCGCGGCCAGGTCCTGGTAGACCCGGATCAGTGGCTGCACGCCGCTGACCTTGGCCGACAGGATGATGCGGTCATGCGGCAGGCCGATGCGTTCGGCCTCGGCCGCGCTCTCCAGCGCCGAGGTAATCAGCGCCTGCTCCATCACCGCCTGGGGTTCCAGCGGCTCCGGCTGCTGCGCGTTTTCGTCCATCATGCGCGCCAGCAGTTCCTGATCCAGGCTGCCCCAGTTCACGCCGATGCGGACCGGCCGGTCGAAGCGGATGGCGGTCTCGATCATCGCCTGGTACTGCGCGTCGCGCTTCGATCCGCGGCCGACGTTGCCCGGGTTGATGCGCAGCTTGGCCAGGGCCTCGGCGCATTCGGGGTACTTCGTCAGCAGCTTGTGGCCGTTGAAGTGGAAATCGCCGACCAGCGGCACGTCCAGGTCCATTGCATCCAGGCGCTCGCGGATCTCCGGCACGGCCCTGGCCGCATCTTCGGAGTTGACCGTGATGCGCACGATCTCCGAGCCCGCGCGAGCCAGTTCCGCGACCTGCACTGCGGTACGCAGTGCGTCGGCGGTGTCGGTGTTGGTCATGGACTGGACCACCACCGGGTGATCGCCACCCACGGTCACGGGGCCAACACGGACGGGGACGGTACGGTGGCGGACGGGGCTGCTGCTCATGGTCGTGTACTCGCGCGGAACGGGGTCGCCGGAAAGAGGCCCGAGTCTAACGCAGTCGCGCGGGCCTGCCGAACCGCCGCAGGCCGCACGGGTGTTTGCACGGTCGTTCTAAAGACCAAGCATGGCCACCGCCACGCCGAAATAGATCAGGATCCCGACGATGTCGATGACCGAGGTGATCAGCGGTGCGCTGGCCACCGCGGGGTCCATGCGCATGGCGGTCAGGGCGAAGGGCAGGAGCATGCCGAACATCGCCCCGAATACCACGACCAGGAACATGCCCAGGGCGATGGCGTTGGCGACCTCCAGCGAGCCCAGCCAGTTGCCGGAGAGCCAGATGGCGGCCGCCAGGGTGAGCCCCAGCGCGGTGGAGACCCCCAGTTCCTTGCCGCCCAGGCGCCAGGCGTCGCGCAATCGGACATCGTTGATCGCCAGTGAGCGCACCACCAGGGTGGCGGCCTGCGAGCCGGTGTTGCCGCCGGAGGCGATGACCATCGGCAGGAAAAAGATCAGCGCGACGACCGACTCGATGGCCGCCTCGTAGTGGGCGATGGCCAGCCCGGCGAAGATGTTGACCACCACCAGGATCAGCAGCCAGCCGATGCGCTTGCGGTACAGCAGGCCCATGCTGGCGTCGCGCAGCGACAGCACCACGTCGCCCACCGCAGCCATGCGGTGGAAGTCCTCGGTGGTCTCTGCGCGCAGGACATCCATTACGTCGTCCACGGTGATGATCCCGAGCATGTGGCCCTGGTCGTCGACCACCGGCAGGACGTTGAGGTCGTAGTGGCTGATGCGGTGGGCTGCCTCCTCCCGGTCCTCCTCGGCGGTGATGCTGGCCACGTCGGTGTGCATCAGTTCCGATACCCGGTTCCACGGCCGTGCCAGAAGCAGCTCCTTCAGCCGCACCCAGGCCAGCAGCTCGCCGGCCGCGGTGGTCACGAACACCGTGTTCACGGTCTCCGCGACCTCGTGGTTGGCGCGCAGATGCTCCATGGCTTCGTTCACCGTCCATTCGGGCTGCACGGTGACGTACTCCGGGGTCATCACGCGGCCGGCGCTCTCCTCCGGATAGGCGAGCAGTGATCCGACCGCCTCCTGGCTCTCCGCCGGGAGGGTTTCCATCAGTGAGTCGGCATGCTCGTCGCCCAGGCCGTCGATCACCGCCACGGCGTCATCCAGCGAGAGCGCGCTGACCAGGTCCGCGGCCTGCTGCTCGTCCAGCGCGGCCAGCACCCGGGACTGGTGATCGGGCTCCAGGTGCGCGTACACCGGCGCGGCGCAAGCCGACTCCAGACGCTGGAAGAAGGCGACCGCCTGATCCTCGGGCAGGGTCTCCAGCGCGTCCGACAGGTCGGGGGGCGCGTGGGCGTTGCAGATCGCGTTCAGCGGCCCGTCCGAGCCCTGCTCCAGGGCGGTGCGCAGGGTGTCGGGGAGGTTCTCGATGTCGACGTCGGTCGGACTCATGGGGGTATCCCGTTCAGGCCGGCGTGGCAAGGCCGAGCATGGCCACGGCCAGCGAGAAATAGATGGCGATGCCGCCGAGGTCGGCGATGGCGGTGACCAGCGGTACGCTGGCGGTGGCCGGGTCCAGCTTCAGCCAGTCGAGGAGGAGCGGCAGCAGCATGCCCACCATGCTGGCACCGGTAACCACCAGGGTCATGGCCAGGGCGACCAGCATGGCGATCTCCGTTCCGCCTCGCCAGAGGCCCAGCAGGGATACGGCGATCCCCATGCTGACGCCGATGGTGGTCGCCACGCCCAGTTCCTTGGCCCACAGGCGCAGCCAGTCCCGCGCGGTGACTTCGCCGGTGGCCATGGCCCGCACCATCAGGGTCGAGCTCTGGGCTCCGGCGTTGCCCGCCGAGCCGATGATCAGCGGCAAGAAGAACACCAGCACCGCGACGGCTTCGATGGCCTCTTCGTACTGCGAGATCATCAAGGCGCCCAGGGTGTTGAACGCCACCAGCCCCAGCAGCCAGCCGACCCGCTTGCGATACAGCAGGAACGGACTGGCCTGGCGCGGACTCAGCGGGAGGTTGCCCACCGAACCCAGCTTGTGGAAATCCTCGGTGGACTCGGCCTCGATCACGTCCATGACGTCGTCCACCGTGACCACGCCCAGCAGCTCGCCGTTGTCGCCCACCACCGGCAGGCTCTCGATGTCGTAGTGCTGGATGCGCCGGGCGGCCTCGACGCGGTCGGCGTCCACCTGCACGGTGTAGGGCGATTCGTCGTCGATCAGGCTGCGCACGGGGCTGTCGGGCTCGGCGCGCAGGAACCGCCGGATGGGAATGGCGGCCAGCAGGGTGCGGTCATCGTCGACCACGAAGATCACGTTGTTGGAGTGTTCGTCACCGGTGCGCCGCACGTGGGCCAGTGCGCGCTTGAGCGTCCAGTCCGGGTCCACGGCTACCACCGACGGGGACATCACGCGGCCGACCGATTCCTCGGGGTAGTTGAGCTGCTTCAGCGCCCGGCGGATGGCCCGGAACGGGAGCAGACGCAGGTATTCGCGCAGACGCTCGGCATCCAGGGTCTGGAGCAGGGCGGTGAGGTCGTCGGTTTCCATCTCGGAGAGCAGAAACCGCGCATCCTCGCGCGAGGATGCATTCAGCAGTCGCAGCTGGAACGGGATGTCGAGATAGGCGAAGACGTCGGCCTTGCGCCCGGGATGCAGCCGGTTGAAGATCGGGGCCACGTCGTCCGAGGGCAGTTCCATCAGCGCATGCGCGATGTCCTGGATGCGCATGTAGTCCAGCAGCTCGTCGAGGCTGTCGCGGTCGTCCAGGCGGACGAGTTCGCGCAGCTCGATGATGGACTGTTCGAGGTTGTGTTCCATGCCCTGCTCCCGGCGGTCGATTGCGGATCACCGGCACGCGCGGTGCGGTGATGACGAAGGACCGTCGTAATCGGATTTCCAGGACGGGGCAGATCGAAGGATCCGGCCGCCTCCCGGCGCTCTTGTGTCATGAGGCCCGGCGGAAGCGGCGGAGAAGGGTGCACAGTGCTTACGGCCGGGCGACGATAGATCGACAGCGTGTTCGGCGTTTCATCATGCGTTCCCTTGTGGCAGGTTCCCTCATTTTAACGGGTCTTCCGTTTCATTCAAGTGCTTGCACGCAATGCTTGCACCGGTTTGCCCGCTGGCGCGAACCTTTCCGGCCGTGCCCGGTCGCTTGTTCATGATGGAGCCATACATGTCTTCCCATCCCTCCCCGCCCGCCGCTCCGTCAAGGGAACCGGTCCTGACCGTGAGTTCACTGGCGTTCGCCTATCCGGGCACGCCGGACACGCCGGTGCTGCGCGGGGTGGATCTGACACTGGCGCCGGGGGAACGGGTGGCGATCGTCGGCGAGAGCGGTTCCGGCAAGTCCACCTTGCTGCACCTGGCCGCGGGGCTGGAGCACCCGGGCGAGGGCGAGGTGCGGCTGGCGGGAGCCTCGCTCGGTGCCCTGGACGAGGCCGGCCGCACGCGTCTGCGCCGGCGTGTCGCGGGGATCGTGTTCCAGTCGTTCCATCTGATCCCCACTCTCGATGCGCGCGAGAACGTGATGCTGGCGCTGGAGCTGGCCGGGCTCCCCGATGACGTTCCGGGCCGCCGGGCGCGGGTGGCGGAGCGCCGCCGGCGTGCGGACGCCGCGCTGGCGGCGGTCGGTCTGGAAGGACTGGGCGGACGCCTGCCCGAAGCCCTCAGCGGCGGGGAACAGCAGCGCGTGGCCATCGCCCGCGCGCTGGTGCATCAACCGGCCCTGATCCTGGCCGACGAACCGACCGGCAACCTCGATTCGGTCACCGGCGAGTCGGTCTTCTCGCTGCTGCTGGAGCAGGTGGCCACGCATGACAGCGCCCTGCTGCTGGTGACCCACAGCGCGGAACTGGCCGGACGCCTCGACCGCATTTACACCATGCGCGACGGCCGCCTGGAGGGTGCCGCAAGGCCATGAATCTGGTGTGGCGGGCCTGGATGCGAGACTGGCGGCGCCGTCCCCTGCAGCGGGTACTGACCCTGCTGGGGGTGGTTATTGCGGTCGCCGTGGTGCTGGCCGTGGATCTGGCCAACCAGTCCGCGCAGCGGGCCTTCGACCGTTCCATGGAGACCGTGGCCGGTACCGCCACCCATCAGGTGCTGGGGCCGCCACAGGGATTCGCCGAGGCCGTGTATGCGGAGTTGCGCACCGCCGGCCAGCGGGAGACGGCGCCGGTGGTGGAGGGGGCCGCGCGGCTGGAAGATGGCCGCAGTATCTACCTGCTGGGCGTGGATCCGTTCGCCGAGGGGCCGTTCCGCGGCGCCGCCTCGGACATCGGCGCGGCACCCGTGCAGCGGCTGCTGAGCGAGCCCGGAACGGTGCTGCCGCCACGCCAGTGGTTCGCCGAGCAGGATGCGGCGGATGGCGACCGGGTCGAACTGCGGGCCGCCGGCGGGCGCCACGCGGTGCGGGTGCTCGCGGCCGACGGGGCCGGCGAGGACGACGGTCGGGTCTGGGTGACCGACATCGCCACCGCCCAGGTCCTGCTGGGCCGCGAGGGGCGCCTCGACCGCATCGACCTGCGGCTGGAGGACGCCGAGGCGCAACGGGCGATGGAACGCGCATTGGAGCGGGCCGCCGGGGCCGCGGGGGTCAACCCCGAGGAGCTCGAGATCGTCGCGTCCGGAGCACGCGATCAGGCCTCGCGTGAACTGGCGCGGGCGTTTCGCATCAACCTGACGGCGATGAGTCTGCTGGCGCTGCTGATCGCGGCCTTCCTGGTCTACAACACCCAGACGTTTTCGGTGCTGCGCCGGCGCGAGCTCCTGTCCAGTCTGCGCCTGCTGGGAGTGGGACGCGGTCGGGTCGTCGCCGTGGTTTTGCTGGAGGCCGCGGTGGTCGGACTGATCGGGACGCTGCTGGGGGCGCTGGCCGGGATTGCCCTGGCGCAGATGCTGGTCGCGCAGGTGGCGCAGACGGTCACCGATCATTTCTTCGCCGCAGCGGTCACCCGGGTGACACCCCGCCCGCTGGCACTGCTGGCCGTGCTGGTGCTGGGCGTGGGCGTGGCGCTGCTGGCCGCGCTGGCCCCGGCACTGGAAGCGGCCCGCCACGCGGGCCCCTCGGCGCAGGGGGCGGGGGGTGGCGAGTTGCGGGCGCGGCGGCGGGTGCAACGCGTCGCGGCGGCTTCCCTGATCCTGCTGGCGGCCGGGGCGCTGGTGCTGATCAGCGCACTCGGGGGCCTGCCGGGGGCGTTCTTCGGGCTGTTCCTGCTGATTGCCGGGTTCGTGCTGTTGCTGCCGTGGGCCCTGGCGTGGGTGCTGCGTGGTCTCGCCGTCGCCAGCGCCGGTCGGACCCTGACGCGGATCGGCTTGCGCAGCCTGGAACGCAGTCTCTCGCGCAGCGGTCCGGCCGTCTCGGCCCTGACCCTGGCTCTGGCCGCGACCATCGCAGTCTCCGTGATGGTGGGCAGTTTTCGCGGCAGCGTGGAACAGTGGTTGGGGCAGGCGCTGACCTCCGATCTCTATGTCACTCCGGTCGCGCCGGCCGCGGCACGGGATTCGGCGCGGCTGCCGCAGGACTGGGCCGGGCCGCTGTTGAGCGAATCCGGGGCCGAATCGCTGAGTACCGGTACCACGGTGGAGACCGGCAGCGACCCGGGTCGGGTCGAGCTGTTCGTGGTGCGGCCGCACCCCGACTGGCTGGAACACCTGCCGCTGCTGCAGGTGGATGGTCCCCGGGGCGGGCTGGCGGACCGTCTGGCCGCCGGCGAGGCCGTGCTGGTGACCGAGCCGTTCGCCGCGCACCATGGCCTGCAGGCCGGGGAGACCCTCGAGCTGATGGTGCCGGGCGGCCGCCGGTCATTCGCGGTGGCAGGGGTCTACCGGGACTATGGCTCGCCTCGGGGGCGGGTAATGATGCCCCATGCGGCGTACGCGCGTGACGGTCCGGCGCCGGACGGCGTGGGGTCCTTCGGGCTTGTCCTGCCATCGGGTGCGGATGCCGCCGCTGCGGCCGAACGCATCGAGGCGTGGCTGGCGGAGCGGGATCCGGCCGCGGTGGTAACGCGGCCCGACACTCTCGAGGAGGAATCCATGGCGATCTTCGACCGGACCTTCGCGGTCACCCACCTGCTGCGGATCATCACCCTCGTAGTAGCCTTCATCGCCATCCTCGGGGCATTGATGGCGCTGCAGATGGAGCGCGCCCGCGAGTTCGCGACGCTGCGCAGCCTGGGGCTGGAACCCCGGGGCGTGCGGGGCCTGGTGCTGCTGCAGGGCGGGGTGCTGGGGCTGTTCGCGGTGCTCGCGGCGATCCCCGGGGGGCTGGGGATGGGCTGGATCCTGATCGAGGTGATCAATCGTCAGGCCTTCGGCTGGGGCATGGACCTGCGCTGGCCGGGACGCGAGGTGGCCGGGACGGTGTTCATCGGTCTCGTGGCCGCCCTGCTGGCCTCGCTGTGGCCGGCCTGGCGCATGGCGCGGATGCGCCTGCTGCCGGCGTTGCGGGAGGTGGCTTGATGGCGGGAATGATGCGCCGAGGACTGGATGTGCTCCGGGAGGGCGCCCCGGGCGTGTTTCTGATGGCCCTGGTGGCGTGCACCGGGGAGCCCCCGGAGCCCGATGCCGGGGTCGACGGGAACGGCGGAGCGCTGCGGGTCGGCGATGCCCTGGGGGTGGAGGATGTCGAGGGCTTTCGTCGCGCCGACGGACCGCGGGCCTTCGAGTTTCCCCGGGATCACGGACCGCACCCGGGGTTTCGCAACGAGTGGTGGTATCTGACCGGCAATCTGGATGACCCCGACGGCGGACGCCATGGCTTTCACATCACCTTCTTCCGGGTGGCGCTGGCGCCGGAGCTGGAGGGCGACCCGGCGTTTCATGGGTCGAGCTGGGCCACGCCGCGGCTGTGGATGGCGCATGCTGCGATCCTCGACGTGGAGGGCGACTGGCACGGTTCGGAGGAGCGTTTCGCCCGGGATGCCGCCGGGCTGGCCGGGGCCAGCGAGCCGGCGGGTCGGGTGTGGCTGGAGGACTGGGAGCTGGCCGGCCTGGCGGGCGACACCTGGGACCTGCGGTTCACGGTGGACGGGCGCGAGCTGGAACTGGAGCTGGACCCGGAGCGCGCCCCGGTGCTGCAGGGCGAGGCAGGTCTGAGCCAGAAGGGGCCGGAGCCGGGCAATGCGTCTTACTACTACTCGGTCCCGCGGATCGCCGCGCGGGGTACCCTGCGCGACGCCAACGACGACGAAAGGTTGCTGTCGGGGCAGGCCTGGCTGGACCGCGAATGGAGCAGCGGCGCGCTGGCCGCGGGCCAGATCGGCTGGAACTGGTTTGCGCTGCAGTTCGACGACGGGACCGACCTCATGTACTACCAGCTGCGCCGCGAGGACTGCGCGCCCCACGAGCGGTCGAAGGGCCGCTGGATGCCGGCCGATGCCCCGGACCACGAGCTGCGCCCGGAGCATGTGGAGCTGGAGCCGCTGCGGCATGCGCGCATGCCCTCGGGGAACCGCTATCCGGTGGTCTGGGCGATGACGGTCACGCTGCCGGATGGCAACTCGCCCCGGCGTTTCCGCGTGGAGGCGGTGCGGGAATTTCAGGAAATGGATACGGTCATTCCCTACTGGGAAGGCGCGGTGGACATCCGTGACCAGGAGGGCGAGCTTCTGGGCCGCGGCTTCGTGGAACTGACCGGCTATGAACGCGAGGACGAGGAATGAACGGAATGACCGGTGGCAACGCGGATGCCCTGCGGGTGAAGGTCTGGGACTGGCCGACGCGGGTTTTTCACTGGGGGCTGCTGCTGTGTCTGGTGGGCCTGTGGTACACCAGCACCGAATTCATGCTGTTCCGGTGGCACAAGTGGCTGGGTTACACCGTGCTGGGGCTGCTGCTGTTCCGCATCGTGTGGGGCTTTGTCGGCAGCGAGACGGCGCGTTTTCGCCACTGGCTGGCGGGGCCGGTGACGGTCGCGCGTTACGTGTGGGGCCGACTGCGCGGGACGGCACCCGAATACCTCGGCCACAACCCGCTGGGTGGCTGGGCGGTCCTGCTGATGCTGGTGCTGCTGCTGGTGCAGGCGGTCACCGGGCTGTTCGCCAATGACGACATCTTCAACCAGGGGCCGCTGGCCGATTCCGTCAGCCGTGACGTCGAACGTACGATGACGCGGCTGCACAACTGGAACTTCGATCTGTTGCTGATCGTGATCGGCGTCCACGTACTGGCCGTGTTCACCTACCAGTTCATCCTGCGGATCCGCCTGATTGGGGCGATGATCACCGGCTACAAGCGCGGAGCCTGGTCGGACCACCCGCATATCGCGAATCCCTGGTTCGGGCTGGTGCTGGCGCTGATGGTGGCCGCACTGGTGTTCGGGGTCGGCTCCGTCTGGGGGTAACTGGCTGTGGGGAGCTTGCTTGCAAGCGAACGGGCTGCTGCCGGGCCTGACCGCTGCCGCGGCGCTTTGAGCTGGCGCTGCGGAGTCGGCGGCTTTGGCTGCCGCCGGGGGTGTTGCGCTCTCTCGCGAGCGCGCCGCGAGGTCCTTTCTTGTGTGAACAAGAAAGGACCCAAAGAAGTCACCCCGACTGCCGCATCCCGGTCCGCTGACGCGGCCCGGGATGCCCTCGCTCCGAGGCCGGTCGCGGGCGGCGCTGAACTCGCGAAGCTGCGCTTCGCTCAGACAAGCAGCGCCTTTTCTCCCGCGCCCGACCTCTGCGCTCGGTGCGGCAAACGGGGCCGCAGGACGACCGCCCGTTCCTTTTCCGCCAGGCGGGCAGGCCGGGGGTTGTGAACGCCCCGGCCGAGACCAGGACCGTTGGCAACCGATTGTGCCGGATCGGCGAGAGGGCTCGCCTCCCACCGTGTTGAAGCCTGCCCCCCGCAGGAGGCCGGCCCTCCGGCCGATCGGGGGCCGGATGCCGTGTCGCATGGGAAGATGTCGCCCCCAAAGGACACCACGAGCCTTCGGTTCGCTTGCAAGCAAGCTCCCACAGTCACTGTTGCATACCCGGCACCGGGAGGGTGCCCGGGTAGGGCCATGGGCATGCCCTGCCGAGCCACATGATCTTCTTCCATCAGGGTTTCGGGGTGGAGCCTCTGCCCACACGCGATTCCTTTGTAAGGATGGACGGGAATGAGCTCTGCGAAGGGCCCGTACCAAAGCTTGAATCCGTTGGTGCACCGGACCGCCGCTGCATCAGGAACCGGGGAATGCACGATTCGGGCGCCCCACGATCAGCCGGGCCGGGACCGGGGCACCAATGGCCGGAGCGCCTCCGGTTTACCCCCTCCCGTTGCGAGCCCCTTGCGGAGGGTGCCTCGCGCCGGAAACAAGGCGCCGGATGTCTGAGCGAAGCGTAGCTTCGCGAGTTCGGCGCCGCCGGCGCGGGGCGCCCGGAGCAAGGTTCCCGGGCGAGCTCCGGGTGCCCTTCTTTGGGTCCTTTCTTGGGCAAGCAAGAAAGGACCTCGCGGTGCGCTCGCGAGAGAGCGCAACCCCCGGCGGCAGCCAAAGCCGCCGACTCCGCAGCGCCAGCTCAAGGCCCCGCGGCAGCGGTCAGGCACGGGCAGCAGCCCGTGTTCGCTTGCAAGCAAGCTCCCACAGCCGTTGCCGGGCGCCGTCCCGACACCCGGCCAGCGCTGCGCCGGTGTTACATCGCCCGGATGCGTTCGCGCTGCGCGGCGAGCTGCTCGCGGGTGGCCTGCATCTCGGCGACGCGGTCGCGTTCTTTCTGCACCACCTCGGCCGGGGCGCGGTCGACGAAGCTCGCGTTGGAAAGCCGCTGCTCGCTCTGTTCGAGGTTCTTGTCGAGCTTGCCGATTTCCTTGTCCAGGCGTGCGAGCTCGGCGTCCTTGTCGATCAGTCCGGCCAGCGGGATCAGCAGCTGCATCTCGTCGACCAGGGCCATCGCGGATTCCGGGGCCTCGTCGGTGGCGTCCAGCCAGGTCACGCTCTCGGGTTTCGCCAGAAACTCCAGCAGCCCGCGGTGGCGCGCGTAACGCTGCTGGTCGGCCTCGCTCCAGTTCTTCACCAGCACCGGCAGCGGCTTGCCCGGGGCGATGTCCATCTCGGCGCGAATGCGGCGCAGCCCGGTGATGAAATCCTTGACCCAGTCGAGCTCGGCGGTGGCGGTGGCATCACGCGGGAAGCCGTCCTGCGCGGGCCAGGGGCGCTGCACCAGGAACTCGATGTCGTCGCCGATGCCGGCGTGCGGCTTCACACTGGTCCAGATCGCCTCGGTGATGAACGGGATCACCGGGTGCAGCAGACGCAGCAGGGCCTCGAGCACGCTGACGAGCGTATGGCGCGTGGCACGCTTGACCGCCTCCGGCGTGGCCTCGTCGTTCAGCACCGGCTTGGTCAGCTCCAGGTACCAGTCGCAGTAGTCGTGCCAGGTGAACTCGTAGAGCGTCTGCGCGGCGAGGTCGAAGCGGTAGGCGTCGAGCTGCTGCGTGGCGGTCGCGGCGGTGGCGGCCAGGCGGTCGAGGATCCAGCGATCGGCCAGGGTGCGGTGTTCCGCCGTGTCGGCAGCAGGCGAGCAGTCCTGGCCCTCGACGTTCATCAGCACGAAGCGCGAGGCGTTCCACAGCTTGTTGCAGAAGTTGCGGTAGCCCTCGATGCGGCCGAGATCGAACTTGATGTCGCGCCCGGTGGTGGCGAGTGCCGCGAGGGTGAAGCGCAGGGCGTCGGTGCCGAAGGCGGGGAAGCCGTCGGGGAAGGCCTTGCGTGTGGTCTTCTCGATCTTCTTCGCCATCTGCGGCTGCATCAGGCCCTGGGTGCGCTTGGCCACCAGGTCGTCGGCGCTGATGCCGTCGATCAGGTCAATCGGGTCGATCACGTTGCCCTTGGACTTGGACATCTTCTGGCCTTCCGAGTCGCGGATCAGGCCGGTTACGTAGACCTCGCGGAAAGGCACGTCCCCCATGAAGTGCTCGCCCATCATGATCATGCGGGCGACCCAGAAGAAGATGATGTCGAAGCCGGTGACCAGCACGCTGGTCGGGTAGAAGTCCTTGAGCTCCTGCGTCTGCTCCGGCCAGCCGAGGGTGGAGAATGGCCACAGCGCCGAGCTGAACCAGGTGTCGAGCACGTCCTCGTCCTGTTCCAGCGCCACCTCGGCGCCCAGGCCGTGCTTCTCGCGCACCTCGTCCTCGGAACGCCCGACGTACACGTTGCCATCGCCGTCGTACCAGGCGGGGATGCGGTGGCCCCACCAGATCTGGCGCGAGATGCACCAGTCCTCGATGTTGCGCATCCACTCGAAGTAGGTCTTCGACCAGTTCTCCGGCACGAAACGGATGCGGCCGTCCTCCACCGCCTTGATCGCCGGTTCGGCCAGCGGGCCGGCCTTCACGTACCACTGGTCGGTCAGGTAGGGCTCGACCACGGTGCCGGAGCGGTCGCCGCGCGGGACCATCAGCTTGTGGTCCTCGGTCTTTTCCAGCAGGCCGAGGTGATCCAGATCGGCGACCACGCGCTTGCGGGCCTCGTAACGGTCCAGTCCGCGGTAGGCCTCGGGCACGCTGTCGTTCAGGCAGGCATCGATGGTCAGGATGTTGATCACCGGCAGGTCGTGGCGCTGGCCCATCGCGTAGTCGTTGAAGTCGTGCCCCGGGGTGATCTTCACGCAGCCGGAGCCGAATTCGGATTCGACGTAGTCGTCGGCGATGATCGGGATCTCGCGCCCGACCAGCGGCAGGCGTATGGTCTTGCCGATCAGGTCGCGGTAGCGCTCGTCCCCCGGGTGCACCGCGACGGCGGTATCGCCCAGCATGGTCTCGGGGCGCGTGGTGGCCACGGTCAGGTGCCCGGAGCCGTCGGCCAGCGGATAACGGAAGTGCCACAGGTGACCGTTTT
The DNA here is from genome assembly GCF_001995255.1 of Thioalkalivibrio halophilus. Lineage (GTDB taxonomy): Bacteria > Pseudomonadota > Gammaproteobacteria > Ectothiorhodospirales > Ectothiorhodospiraceae > Thioalkalivibrio > Thioalkalivibrio halophilus. Next base: position 129,921 of record NZ_MUZR01000007.1, read on the forward strand.
CCTCTTCCGACAGCACCTCCAGGTCGGACAGCGCGGTGTGCAGCACCGGGTCCCAGTTGACCAGGCGCTTGCCGCGGTAGATCAGGCCTTCGTCAAACAAGCGCACGAAGACCTCGAGCACCGCCTCGGACAGCCCGTCGTCCATGGTGAAGCGCTCGCGCGACCAGTCCACCGAATCGCCCAGCCGGCGCATCTGCCGAGTGATGGTGCCGCCGGATTCGTTCTTCCAGTCCCAGACCGCGCGGACGAATTCTTCGCGCCCGAGGTCGTGGCGGGTCTTTTCCTGCGCCGCCAGCTGGCGCTCGACCACCATCTGCGTGGCGATCCCGGCATGGTCGGTACCGCCCTGCCACAGGGTGCGGTCGCCGTGCATGCGCCGGTAGCGGATCAGGGTGTCCATCAGCGTGTGCTGGAACGCATGCCCCATGTGCAGCGTGCCGGTCACGTTCGGTGGCGGCAGCAGGATGCAGTAGCTGGCTTCGCCCGTCTCCGGCGGCGCGAAGATGTTCGCGGCCTCCCAGCGTTCGTACTGGGCCTGTTCGATGCTCTTGGGGTCGAAGCTCTTGTCCATGGTCGGGCCGGGCTCGGGGTGTGGATGGCAAAGCCGCGCATTATAACGAGGGATGCAGTTCGTGACCCGTTTTCCTGCGCGGCTTGTCGAAACCCTCGGCCCGTGTGCGAGAATAAGCCGAACGTGATAACCGCAGAGTGTGGCGGGCCTGTGCGCCGCAACCGGATAACAACGAGGAGAAAGACCGATGTTCGCGAAAGGAAAGATTGCTGCCGCCGTGGGCGGTGCCCTGATGCTGACCGGTGGCCTGTCCGTGGCCCAGGCCGACACCTTCCACGGCGGATACGTCGGTGGCCAGCTGGTCATCGTGGACTACGATTTTGATGTGGATCCCGGTCCCTCCCTGTCCGACACCGACGTGGGCATCGGTGGCGTGATCGGTACCGGCACCACGGAGAACGATTACTACCTGGGCGTGGAGCTCGACTTCTGGCTGGATCAGGCCGACGACTCGACCACCTGGAACGGTGTGGATTACGACGTGGATGTGAAGCACAGCTATGGCGTGAACCTGCGTCTCGGCCGGGTCTTCAACGACGACTGGCTGGTCTACGGCCTGCTGGGTTACCAGGGCACCAAGGCCAAGGTGTCCGCCGACGGGCTCGGGTCGGATTCCGAGACCTACGAGGGCGGCCGCGGTGGCGTGGGTGTCGAGTACCAGCTCGAGAACCGCATGTTCTTCCGCGGCGAGTATTCGCAGACCTTCCACGGGGACGAAACCGTGCTTGGCGGGGTCGATGTGGATCCGGATTCCTGGCAGGTGAAGGGCGCGATCGGTTACCGCTTCTGAAGCCCTCCGGGGCAGGATCGGAATGAAGGGGCCCCGCGCGCCAGGGTGGCGTGCGGGGCCCTGTTGTATCGGGGCATTGCGGTGCCCCGTGAGCGGGTTGCGGGATCAGCCGCTGACCCAGGCGTCGCACCAGCCGTTGGCAGAGACATTGACGCCCTGGAAATCGGCGTGATGGCAGCCGCCGTTGCCGTCCCAGAAGGCGCAGTTGTCGCAGCGCTCGCCCTCGGAGTAGTCCGGATGGTCGGCGTTGGCGGCATCCGCCACGTAGTTGTGGGCGTGTCCGTCCTCGGCCATGGGACTGGCCTTGGCGGCGGACATGCCGGCCATGCTCACAACCGGGATGGCGGCGACGGCCGCGGAGGCGCGGCGGAGAAAGGTACGGCGGCTGATATCGGTCTTGTCGGACATGGTTCCGACCTCCTTGCTGGTAGTTTTCTTGTGACGGGCATCTCTGCGGATGCCGTCGCTACCTTGCATCGGTTCTCCGCGTTATTTCTACGTGAATGGGTCACAAAACCTCCCCAAGTGAAGGGATTTATGATCCAGCTCAAGGGGTGGGTGCAGGGAAGGACGCCGTCCGCCGACGGGGCTCACAGGGCGTGATGTTCCAGCGGATAGCCGCGGTCGCGGAAGTAGCGCCAGCGGGCGCGACCGGCGGCGCGGCCGGCGTCGTCGCCGCCGACGATGTCGGCCACGCGCTCGAAACGGCCGCAGTATTCTGGGACCTCGGCGGCCAGGTTGACCAGCACGTCGCAGTGGGTGGTCGGGGCACGGGAATCGTGCAGGGTCACCGGCACGTCGGCGGCGTCCACCTCGGTGGCATGGGGCAGGAAGGCGGTATCGCGGAAGGTCCACAGCCATTCGTCCAGGCTCTGCGTCAGGGCCGGGTCCCCGGTGTGCACGTGCACCCGGTGACCCTGGCGCGAGGCCTTCTCGGCCAGCCGGCAGGCCAGCTGCAGGCGCGCGTCAGGCTGCGCATCCTGCAGCAGGTAGAAGGTGACGCGGGTCATGCGCCGGCCTCCTTCAGGCCTGATCCAGCAGGTACTGCATCAGCATCGGGACCGGACGGCCGGTCGCGCCCTTTTCCTTGCCGCTCTTCCAGGCCACCCCGGCGATGTCGACGTGCGCCCAGGTGTAGTCCTCGGTGTAGCGCGAGAGGAAGCAGCCGGCGGTGATGGTGCCCGCCGGGCGACCGCCGATGTTGGCCATGTCGGCGAAGTTGCTCTTGAGCTGTTCCTGGTATTCCGGCCACAGCGGGAGCTGCCAGCCGCGGTCGCCGGTTTCCTCGCCGGCCTGCTGCAGCTGCCGGACCAGACGGTCGTCGTTGCCCAGTAGCGCGGCACCCTGGTGGCCCAGGGCGATGATGCAGGCGCCGGTGAGGGTGGCGATGTCGATCACCGCCTTCGGCTTGTAGCGATCCACCCAGGTCAGGGCGTCGGCCAGCACCAGGCGGCCCTCGGCGTCGGTATTCAGGATCTCGACGGTCTGCCCGGACAGGGTGTGGATGATGTCGCCGGGCCGGGTGGCGCGGCCGTCCGGCATGTTCTCGGCGCTGGTGACCACGCCGACCACGTTGATCGGCAGGCCCAGTTCGCACACCGCCTCGATGACCCCGAACACGCTGGCGGCGCCGCACATGTCGTATTTCATCTCGTCCATCTCGGCGCCCGGCTTGAGCGAGATGCCGCCGGTGTCGAAGGTGATGCCCTTGCCGACGAACACCACCGGGGCATCGTCCTTGTTGCCACCGCGGTATTCCATTGCAATCAGGCGCGGCGGGCGCTCGGATCCCTGGCCGACGGCGAGGATGGCCCCGGCGCCCAGGGCCTCCAGTTCGTGTTCGTCGAGCACGGTGGTCTCGAGACGGTCATACTGTTCGGCGAGCCGGCAGGCGGTGTCCGCGAGGGATTCGGGATAGCAGACGTTGGGCGGGGTGTTGCCGAGGTCCTTGGCCCGGTTCATGCCGGTGACGATGGCCGCGGCCTCGCTGCAGGCCTTCTTCGCCGCATCGGCCTGGTTGCGTTCCACCGCGAGCTGGACCTTCTCGAGCTTGACGGGCCGGGTTTCTTCCTTGCCCTTGAACTCGAAGAAGCGGTAGGCGGCATCGCCGATGGCGGTGATCAGGGTGCGCACGGTCCAGGCGATATCCTTGCCGCGCGGGACGAAGTCCTCCACCGCGATCACGGCCGAGTCGGCCGGGCGCTCCACCAGCGCGCTGGCGAGGGTCTGGCAGGCCTTGCGCGCGGCGCGGGCGTCGTAGTCCTTCTTCGCACCCAGGCCGATCAGCAGCGCGGAACCCTTGCGCCCGGTTCCGGGCACCAGCAGGCGCGAGCTGGCGTCGCCGTCCATCTCGCCGGCCTTGAGCAGGGCTGCGAGATCGCCGTCGCGGGCCGCGTCGACAGCGCGGGTGCCGGGCGCCGGTTTGCGCCGGTGGCTGACGGCGGTGACACGGATCCCGGCCCGGGGTTTGTCGACGGCAGAGGTGGTGACGGAGAATTGCATGGGCGCCTCGCGGGAAGGAATGAATGACCTCCAGTGATACTACCAGCGCGTTGCCGGACTGCACTATGCACACCGGTAACATGGATACGGGCCGCGCATGATCCTGCGCCGGGCCGAGCGCTTCGTTGCGCGCGAACTTCTGCTGACCCAGGCGGCGGTCACCGTGGTACTGCTGCTGGTGATCGTCGGCGGGGTGCTCGCGCGGGTGCTGCAGGACGTGGCCGAGGGCAGCGTGCCGGCGGATTTCCTGCCGGCACTGGTGGGCTTCGGCGCGTTCAAGGGCATCGTGTATCTGTGGCCGGTGGCGCTGTTTCTGGGGTTCATGCTGGTGCTGGGCCGCATGCAGCGCGACAGCGAACTGATCGCGCTGCAGTCGGGCGGGATGTCGTTTGCCGCGCTGTATCGTGCCCTGTTCCTGGTCGCAGGACCGGCGGCGATCCTGCTGGCGGCGCTGATGAACACCGTGGTGCCCTGGACCGAGGGCGAGGTGGACCGCATGCGCGATCTCGCCGACCAGCGCTCGGACCTGGTGGGGATCGCGCCGGGGCAGTTCCTGGAGTCGCGCGTGGGGGATCAGGTGTTCTTTGCCGAGCGCCTGAGCGATGACCGCGAGGCGCTGGAGGAGGTCTTCATCTACCGCGAGGTGGACGGCGAGGCGCAGGTCACGGTGGCCGCGCGTGCGATCCCCGATCCCGGGGCCGAGGGCAGCGGCTTCCTGGTGCTGGAGGACGGTTACCGCTACCTCGGTACCCCGGGCAGCGGGGCCTTCCGCATGCTGGAATTCGAGCGCCTGCGCGCGCAGATCACCGAGCCCGACCCGGCGGCCGAGCGGCGCAGCCTGGAGGCGCACTCCACGCCGGAACTGTGGGTCGAGCGGGACGATCACGAGGTACGCGCCGAGCTGGAGTGGCGCTTCGCCATGCCGCTGTCGATCGTGGTCCTGACCCTGATCGCCCTGCCGCTGTCACTGGTGCCGCCGCGCAGCGGGCGCTATGCGCGCATTCCCGCGGCGATCGGGGTGTACGTGCTGTACGCCAACTTCCTGATCCTGGGGCAGGGGCAGCTGGCGGACGGCCAGGTGCCCGTGGCCGTGGGACTGTGGTGGGCGCACGGCGCGATGCTCGCGCTGTGGTTGCTGCTGGCCTGGCGCAAGGGCCTGCTGCGCCGGCCGCGCCGGGGCGCGGGTCCGCCGGCGGGAGAGCCGGCATGACCACGATCCTGGGGCGCTACATCATCCGCCAGGTGCTGCTGGGGACCGCGCTGGCGGCGCTGCTGCTGGTTGCGCTGGACGCGGTGTTCGCGCTCATCGACGAGCTGCGCGACGTGGGGCGTGGCGATTACGGGGTGGCGCAGGCGCTGATGTACGTGGCCCTGACGCTGCCGCGGCGGATGTACGAGATGATGCCGCCGGCGGCTCTGCTCGGCGGTCTGCTGCTGCTGGGCAACCTCGCGGCGGGAAGCGAGCTGACGGCCATGCGCGCCGCCGGGATGACCGTCGGGCGGTTCGTCGCCTGGGTCATGCAGGGCGGGCTGATCGTGGTGCTGGCGATGGTCGCGATCGGCGAGTTCGTCGCGCCGGTGGCGGAGAACCGCGCGCAGAACCTCAAGGCGACCGCCTTCGACCGCGAACTGAGCGTCGGCTCGATGGGCCTGTGGGCGCGCGACGGGCGGCGCATCGTGCATGCCGAGGCCGTGCTGCCGGAAGACCGGCTGGCCGGCGTGCGCGTGGTGGAACTGGGCGAGGACCGACGGCCGCGGGTGATCACCCGGGCCGCGGGCGCGCGTTACACGGACGGCGAGTGGTGGCTGGAGGACGTGGAACGCTCGCGCCCGGATTTCGACGGGGTGGTGACGGAACATGCCGATGAGGAGCGCGTGGAGCGCCTGATCGCCCCGGAGTACTTCTCGGTGCTGGTGGTGGAGCCCGCGCAGATGGGGGCGCGCGACCTTCATCGTTACATCCAGTACCTGCAGGAGAACCGCCTGGACTCGGCGCCCTACGAGGTGGCCTTCTGGCAGCGTCTGACCCTGCCGGCCTCGACCTGGGTGATGCTGCTGCTGGCGATCCCGTTCCTGTTCGGGTCGCAGCGCGAGGGCGGGGCCGGGCGCCGCCTGTTCGTGGGCATCGCGATCGGGGTGTCGTTCGCGATCGTGATGCGGGCGATGACGCACGTGGGACTGGTGTTCGCGCTGCCGCCGGTGCTGGCGGCCAGCGCGCCGGTACTGCTGTTCCTGGTGGCGGGGCTGCTGGGGCTGCGGCGGGTGGCATGATGTGACGCGGATCATCGACGACAGGAGAACGACGCAATGAGAGCAGGCGGAAGACCGTCCCGGACCGGGCGCGCGGGGCAACTCCTGTGGCTGCTGCTGGTAGCCGGACTGCTGGCCGCCTGCGGCAGCCCGGGGCCCACCGATCTGGATCCGCTGCCGCGTTCGGCGACCGTGCTGGTTTTCGGGAACAGCGTGACCCACGGGACCGGGGCCGGCGATGGCAAGGACTTTCCGACGCGTCTGGAGGCGATCACCGGCTGGACCGTCATCAACGACGGGGTGCCCGGCGATCGGGCGGATACCGCACGCGGGCGCATCGAGGACAGCCTGGTCGAACATGAACCGGATCTGGTGATCCTCGAGCTCGGCGGCAACGACTTCCTGCGCGGGCGTGATCCGGTGGGGGTGAAGGAGGATCTGCGGGCACTGATCGGACACGTGCGTGACCACGGGGGCCAGCCGCTGCTCATCGGCGTGCCCGAGGCCTCGGCCCTGGGGGCGGCCACCGGCCGGCTGAGTGATGACGGGATCTATCGCGAGCTGGCGCGCGAGGAGGACGTGCCGCTGATCGAGGGCGTGCTGGCCGGGGTGCTGAACGACGCGGATCTGCGTGCGGACCGCATCCACCCGAACGCGGACGGCTATGCACGCATGGCCGAGGAGATCGCCGACGGGCTGATGGAGGTCGGGCTGTGGCTGGGACGCCGAGCCCCGTGAGCGGGTGACGGGCCGGGTGAGGGGGCCGGGTGACCGCGCGGGCGATCAGCCGCCCCCGGAGTCCTGTTCGTCCTGGTTTTCCTTCCAGCGCGGACGCTTGAGCGGCCGCGTGCGCATCAGCACGGTGGAGGACAGCCAGTCGTGCAGCATCCAGCGCTGCGGGTGCAGGGCACTGGCGCCCAGGGCGAGAACCCCCAGCGCGGTCATCAGCGCGGTCATCCAGTCGCCGTGCTCGCGCGCCAGATGGATCGCCATCAGGATGAACATCCACTGGGAGATTCCCACCAGGAAACGCAGCGTGGCCTGCCAGGAGGTGATCCGGCTGCCATCCTCGCTGCGCACCACCAGGTTCCAGGTCTGCATCCCGAGGGTTTGTCCGGTACGTCGCCAGAAACCGTAGAAAAAGGCCCAGGCGGCGAAGATGTTGAGGGTGAGCTGGACCTGCCAGAAGAACACCTCCAGCACGTTCCACAGGGGCAGGGTCACCAGCCCCAGCACCAGCCAGATGGCCAGTACCAGCAGGCTGTCGTAGAGCAGCGCGCCGAAGCGCAGCAGCAGGCCCACGGGGCGGGGGTCGCGATCGGGTGCGGGGATATCGGTCATGGAATCTCGCTGGTCACTGCGCGGAAGATTGCGTAGTCTTGCGGTATGTCGCGACGGTTTCAACGTATCCCGCTCGAATTTCCGGGCCGGCTCGAGCTCGCCGGGCGTACCTGTCCGGTGCGGGTGCTGGATATCTCGCTGCGCGGTGTGCTGGTGGAATGCGAGGGGCTCGAACCGCTCGCCCCGGGCACGTCCGGCCAGGTGGACATCCCGCTGAGTGACGAGGCCCGCATCGCCTTCGAAGGCACGGTGCGCTGGCAGCAGGGCGAGCGGCTGGGGCTGGAGATCGCTGCCATGCCGCTGGAGTCCGCCGGTCACCTGCGGCGTCTGGTGGAGCTGAACCTGGGCGACGAGGCGCTGCTGGAGCGCGAGTTCGCCGCCATGATCGGCGACCCGCCGGGCGAGGACGCCCCCGGCCGCTGAGCAGTTCGCCGCGGCGGGCTCAGTAGAGCTCGCTGAACGGCAGCACCTCCACCCACTCCCCGGCGCGTGCGCCGTCCGCTTCCCGCGGCAGCACCACGAAGGCATTCGCCCGGCTTATCGCGCTCAGCTGATGCGAGCCCTGGCCCCCGGCGCTGCGCACCACGTCCACGCCGTCCTCGGTCTCCACGATCGCCCGCTGATAATCCGTGCGCCCCGGCCGCTTGCGCAGATCCTCGCACAGCCGTGCGCGCAGGGTGCGCGGTTCGCCTACCGGCAGGCCGGCCAGACTGCGCAGGGCGGGACCGACGAACAGGCCGAAGGTCGCCATCGCCGAGACCGGATTGCCCGGCAGCCCGACAAACCGGGCCTGGCCGAAACGGCCGAAGGCCAGCGGACGCCCGGGCTTCATCGCGATCTTCCAGAAGCCGACCTCGCCGCGCTCCTGCAGGATGCGGGTAATGTAGTCGGCATCACCCACCGAGACCCCGCCCGTGGTCAGGATCAGATCGGCCTCGCGGCCCGCGGATTCCAGAGCCTCGCGCACGGCGTCCTCGTCGTCGGGAATGATGCCGTAGTCGCGGGCCTTGACCGCGTAGCGCGACAGCAGGGAACGCAGCATGTGACGGTTGCTGTCGTGGATCTGGCCGGGCTCCAGGGGTTCGTCCACCGGGACCAGTTCGTCGCCGGTGGAGAAGAACACGACCCGCGGTTTGCGCAGGACGTCCACCTCGGCGATGCCCTGGCTGGCCAGGACGCCGATTTCGGCCGCACCGAGGACCTGCCCGGTGCGATACAACGCTTCACCCCGGCGCGTGTCTTCGCCCGGACCACGGATGTTCGCGTTCTCCGGGGCGGGCCGGTCGAACTGCACGGAGTCGCCGTCCGGCGTGACGTGTTCCTGCATCACCACGGTATCGGCGTCGTCCGGGACCACCGCGCCGGTGAGGATCCGCACGCAGGAGCCCGGCGGCAGAGTGCCGTCCCACGGGTGCCCGGCGGCCGCCTGGCCGACCCGGCGCAGGCGCGAGCCGGCCTCGCGGGCATCGGCGGCGCGCAGGGCGTAGCCGTCCATCGCCGAGACCCGGGCCGGAGGGACGTCCAGCCGTGCATGCACGTCCGCGGCAAGGACCCGTCCGGTGGCCGTCTCCAGACTGCGCGTGCGGGTCCCGGTGACCGCCCGGCAGGCCTCCAGGATGGCGGCGCGCGCCTGTTCCACGGTGAGGGCGGTGGGGTCGAATTCGTCACAGGCGGCCGCGTTCATCCGGTTCCTCCGTTGTCATCTGTCATCCGTTCAATAACGGGTAAAGGGAAAGGTGTTCGATGATAAAGTCCGCCACCGGCGAGGGGTCGTCCAGCGGTAGCACCGGGCCATGGAAGGGCAGCCCGCCGGCGTCGGTGGCCACCGCGACCACCCCCGGCGTATCGGGGTACAGCGGCGGCTTGTCGTTGGCCTTGCGGTAGACCTCGATGCGGGGCAGGTCGGCGTTCTTGAAGCCCTCCACCAGGATCAGGTCCGAACGCGCCGGATCCAGTTTCGCGCACAGGGCGTCAAGGTCGGGGGTCGCTCCTTCCTCGATCTCGGGCGTCTCCACCATCAGGGCGAAACGCCGGGACGAGGCCACCAGTGTCTGGTTGGCCCCCGAGTGACGCAGCTCGTAGCTATCCTTGCCCGGCTTGTCCACGTCGAACTCGTGGTGGGCATGCTTGATCACCGCGGGGCGCAGGCCGCGGTTGCGCAGCTCCGGGATCAGCCGCTTCAGCAGCGTGGTCTTGCCCGAGCCGCTCCAGGCGGCAAAGCCGATGCGCGGCAGCGTGTTGTCCGGGTGGCTCATGACGGTTCCTCTCCCTGGTGGCAATGGCCCGGTCCGGTACCGGTAGTCGGGGAGTGTAAGGAATCGGCCGCCAATCTACACGCCGGTTGCGGGGGGGCGTAAGTTCCCGGGGTCACGGCGGGGCAAGATCTTCGGGGGTGTTGAGGTTGGCGAAGACCTCGGGGCAATCGGAGAAAGCGGCGGTCACGGCGCCGTGTTCGCGCAGCCAGACGCCGGCGGGCAGGGGGGCCTCGGCGATCGCGGCGCGCAGGGCGGGGACCAGCCCGGCGCCCAGCAGCAGGAACAGCGGCTGCAGCCGCTGGCCGTCGTGGGCCATTGCGGCGGGGGCGGCGTGTTCGGTTCGCGCCGCCTGCAGGCGGGGACCGAGGTCGTACGGGGCACGCGGGGCATCCACCGGGACGCACAGCAGGTCGCGCCCGGGACGGGCTGCCCCGGCCGCAGCAATCCCGGCGAGCGGGCCACGGTAATCGGGGTGTTCGTCGGCGACGCAGGGAAACCCCAGCCGCGCGCAGCGGTCCATTTCGGTATTGGTGCTGATAACGATGCCGTCGACCTGTCCCTGCAGGCGTTCGATGGCATGCTCGATCAGCGGCCGGCCCTGCCAGGTGATCCAGGCCTTGTTGCAGCCGCCCATGCGCCGGCCCTGACCGCCGGCGAGGATGACCCCCAGCGGCGGGCGGTCCGGGGTGGCGGGCGGAGTCTGGCGGGGGTCCTGCGGCATGGGCGTTCGTTTGCGCAATGGCCTATGTTGTAGGGTGCAGGATACGTGGCGGACACGATACGAGGACGGCAGCGATACATGATCCGATTCCGGAAGCAACGCGGCGCCGCGGCCCGCTGGCTCCTGTGGCTGGCGCTGCTGATCGTCGGCACGGCCGGCGCGCTGCTGGCCAGCGCCGATAACGGCGGCGACCGCGAAGCCGTGCTCCTGACCGTGGACGGGGCCATCGGTCCGGCGACCGTAGATTACATCACGCGCGGGATCGATGCCGCCGAGGAGCGCGGTGCCGAGATGGTGGTGCTGCAGCTGGACACGCCCGGTGGCCTCGATTCCAGCATGCGCAGCATCATCAAGCACATGCTGCAGTCCGGGGTGCCGGTGGTGACCTACGTGCACCCGGCCGGCGCGCGGGCCGCCAGCGCCGGCACCTACATGCTCTACGGCTCGCATGTCGCGGCCATGACGCCCGCCACCAATCTGGGCTCCGCGACTCCCGTACAGATGGGCGGGGGTGGCCTTCCGGGTCTGGACGAGGAAGACCTCGAGGAGATGCGCGAGGACGCGGCGGAGGAAGACAACGGCGACGGAAACGGAAACGGCGAAGCGGAAGAGGGGCGGAACGACAACGGGGTCGAGCCGTCTGCCGGGGAGGAACGGCTGGAGGATGACCCCGAGCCCCGGCGCGGCGAGGATGCGATGGAGCGCAAGGTGCTGGAGGACGCGGTGTCGTACATCCGCGGGCTGGCAGAGCGCTATGATCGCAACGCCGACTGGGCCGAGGAGACGGTGCGCGAGGGGTCGAACCTGACCGCCACCGACGCGCTGAACCAGAACGTCATCGATTTCGTTGCCGACAATCTCGACGATCTGCTCCAGCAGATCGACGGCCATACGGTGAAGCTGGCAACCGGCGAGCGCGAGCTGGTGACCGAAGGCATCCGGATCGTGCGCATGGATCCGGACTGGCGCACCGAACTGCTGTCGCTGATCACCAATCCCAACATCGCCTACATCCTGATGCTGATCGGGATCTACGGCATCATCTTCGAACTGGCCAATCCCGGGGCGGTCTACCCGGGTGTGATCGGTTCCATCTCGCTGATTCTGGCTTTTTTCGCCCTGCAGGTGATGCCGATCAACTACGCCGGGCTGGCGCTGATGCTGCTGGGGATGATCTTCATGATCGCCGAGGCCTTCGTGCCCAGCTTCGGCGCGCTGGGCATAGGAGGACTCGTGGCATTCATGACCGGTTCCGTGATCCTGTGGGACGACCCCAATCTGAATGTGGCCCTGCCGCTGGTGGTGGGCACGGCCATCGCGATCGGCCTGGTGTCGGTGTGGGTGCTGGGGCGGCTGTTCAAGCTGCGCGGGCAAAAGCCCGCGACCGGCCACGAGGAGATGATCGGCATGATCGGTCACGCCCGTGCGGATTTCGAGGTGCGGGGCCCGGTGTGGGTGCACAGCGAGCTGTGGACGGCCGAGACCACGGCGCCGGTTCGTGAAGGGCAGAAGGTGCGCGTGACGGCCATCGAGGGCCTGCGCCTGACGGTCGAGCCAGTGGAGCAGGAAGGAACGGCGGAAACGGCGTAAGCCCCGGGCCAGATTCGGCCGGGGGCGCAGGTGTCCCGTGCACCGATTCATGGATGCCGGCAGAGCCGGTCCCGGGCCGCGAAAATTCGGTCCGCACATGCAGTAATCCGCCTTCCGGCGGAAAGGAGTGCAACATGTTGAACGATTTCGGTTATCTCGTCGTACCGCTGGTCATCATCATCGCCCTGATCGCGATGTCGATCCGGGTGCTGCGCGAGTACGAGCGCGGCGTGGTCTTCTTCCTGGGCCGGTTCCAGTCGGTCAAGGGCCCGGGCCTGATCATCGTGATCCCGGGCATCCAGCAGATGGTCCGGATCGACCTGCGCATCATCACCCTCGACGTGCCCAGCCAGGACGTGATCTCTCAGGACAACGTGACGGTGCGAGTGAACGCGGTGTTGTATTTCCGCGTGGTGGACTCGGCCAAGTCGGTGATCCAGGTGGAGGACTACTATGCCGCCACCAGCCAGCTGGCGCAGACCACGCTGCGCTCGGTGCTGGGCAAGCATGACCTGGACGAGATGCTGTCCGAGCGTGACAAGCTGAACAACGACATCCAGGAGATCCTCGATTCGCAGACCGATGCCTGGGGCATCAAGGTCACCAATGTCGAGATCAAGCATGTCGACCTGGACGACTCGATGATCCGCGCCATTGCCCGTCAGGCCGAGGCCGAACGCGAACGCCGCGCCAAGGTCATCCACGCCGAGGGTGAACTGCAGGCGGCCGAGAAGCTGGTACAGGCGGCCCAACAGATGGAGGCGGCGCCTTCTTCCCTGCAACTGCGTTACATGCAGACCATGGCGGACATGTCCACCAACGGGAACGCCAACACCATCTTCTTCCCGCTGCCGCTGGAGCTGACCAAGGTGTTCGAGAACCTGGCGGCCAAGTTCCGTGCGGAGAACCCCGAGAACCCGCTCAACGCAGCCGCCGCGGCTGCCGGCATGGGGACGAAGAAGGGCGCCTCGGACGTGACCGGTGACACCGCCGGCGGGTCGGCTGCGGCTACCGGCGACGAGGGAGAAGCCGGGGCGCGCGGGACGAATCGGGGGCCGGCGCCGGATGACCCCGCGAATCCCTGATCGCACCGGCGCGGTTCCACCGGGATGACGACGGAGACCACGGCCGCGGGCGCGGGTGCTTTCGGGGATGTCCCCGGGGAGGCTTCCGGGGGAGTGACGCACGAGGGGAGCGACACCGCGGTCGCCGGATCCGTCCCGGCGGTCCTCGATCGATTCCTGGACGAGCTGTGGGCGGTGGAAGGCCTGGCCGACCGGACCCTGGCGGCCTACCGGCGCGATCTGAGCGCGCTGGCAGGTTTCCTGGCGGCGCGGGACGGGGCGCTGGAGGCCGCGACCCATGCCGACCTGCTGGCCTTTGTCGCCGCCCGCATGCAGGGCGGGGCGCGCCCGCGTTCGGTGGCCCGGGCGCTGTCCTCGATTCGCCGCTTCTATCGTTTTCTGGTGCAGGCGGGCGAACGCGAGGACGACCCCTCGGCCGGCATCGATCCACCGCGGCCCGGACGGCCCCTGCCGGCCGGGCTGTCGGAGCGGCAGGTGGAGGCGCTGCTGGCGGCGCCGGACACCTCGACGGCCGTGGGGCTGCGTGACCGGGCGATGCTGGAGTTGATGTACGCGGCCGGTTTGCGGGTCTCCGAACTCGTCGGGCTGGAAGGCACGGCGGTGAATACCCGGCAGGGCGTGGTGCGCATCACCGGAAAGGGCGGACGCGAGCGTCTGGTGCCGCTGGGCGAGATGGCGACCGACTGGCTGGCGGCGTATCTCGACCGCGCGCGCCCCGAGCTGATGGCGGGGCACCCGCCGGTGGAGGCGGTGTTCGTGACCCGGCGCGGCCGGGGGCTCACGCGTCAGGCCTTCTGGTACCGGATCAAGGCGCATGCGGCGCAGGCCGGCATCGATACGGCCCTGTCGCCGCACACCCTGCGGCACGCGTTCGCCACCCATCTGCTGGACCACGGGGCCGACCTGCGGGTGGTGCAGATGCTTCTGGGGCACAGCAGCCTGTCCACGACGCAGATCTACACCCACGTCGCGCGGGCGCGGCTGCAGGCGTTGCATGCGGAACACCATCCCCGGGGGTAGCCGTCTGTCCCCCGGAAGGCAACCGGCCTACAATCCACGTTTTGATTCATCAGCGAGACACCCATGTTGCTCAAGCGCGTTCTTCCTTTCGCGGTCGCCCTGGCGGCCGCCGGCACCACCGCTCAGGCCAGCGAGGCGATCGAGCAGGCCATGTCGCAGGCCATCCCCGATGCCGAGATCGACTCCATTCATTCCACCCCGCTCGACGGGATCAAGGAGGTCCGCTACGGCACCGAGATCTTCTACGTCAGCGAGGATGGCCGTTACGTGATGCAGGGCAGCCTGATCGACCTGCAGACCCGCGAGAATCTGACGGAGCAGGCGAAGGGCGGTGCGCGTGCCGAGCTGTTCGAGGCCATCGACGACAGCGAACTGGTGGTTTATGAACCGAACGGCGAGACCCGCGCCGTGCTGAACATCTTCACCGATCCCAACTGCCCGTACTGCCGCGACATCCACGCCGATCTGCCGGAATACCTGGAAGCCGGCGTCAAGGTGCGCTACCTGATGTTCCCGGTGCTTGGTCGGGATTCGCCGGAGATCATGAACCGCACCTGGTGTGCCGATGATCGCCAGGCGGCCATGGATCGTTCCAAGGAGGGTGACAAGCTGTCGGATCTGGACGGAAACTGCGCCACCCCGCAGGACGAGCACATGCAGCTGGGGCAGAGTCTGGGCGTGCGCGGCACGCCGGCCCTGTTCACCGAAAACGGCGAGATGCTCGCCGGCTACGTCGAGCCGGAAGAGGTGCTGTCCCGCGTGCTGGGCGACTGATCCCATGAGCGTGGCCGCCGACGACGCCTTCTTCCTGCGCGAGGCCATCCGCCTGGCGCGGGAGTCCGTGGATGTCGGCGGCGGACCGTTCGGCGCCCTGGTGGTGCGCGACGGCGAAATCGTCGGCCGCGGGGCGAACCGCGTGATCCCGTGGCAGGATCCCACCGCGCATGCCGAGGTGGCGGCGATTCGCGACGCCTGCCGCCACCTGCAGGACCACCGCCTGTACGGCGCGACCCTGTACGTCTCCTGCGAACCCTGTCCGATGTGTCGTGCGGCGGCGTGCTGGGCGCGGCTGGACCGGGTGGTGCATGCCGCCTCGGCCGCGGATGCCGCCGCGGCCGGGTTTGACGACGAGCGGATCCGCGACGAACTGGTGGCGGCCCCCGAGGCGCGCCGTCTGCCGTTGATCCGCACCCTGGCCGAGGAGGGGCGGGCGGTCTTCGACTACTGGGAACGCCACGCCAACCGCCGGTTGTACTGAATGTGCGGCGGGTTCCGGTCGGGCCCGGCCGCCCATGCATGACGCGGCGCCCGGACTGGGGCACAATCCGGGCACGGAACAGGGAGTGGGGCGGCATGGAGAAGCGTCTGCTGGAATTGTCGGTTTGTGTGGAGCCCGATCGGCGCCGGCTTGCGCGTTTCGCCCTGGATGCGGTGGTCGCCCTGGGCGGCAGCCCGTTCCGGGCCACCGCCCGTCTCGATGCCCTTCTGCACGCGCTGCGCGAGGCGGCCGCCAATGTGCAGGGCGGGCTGCAGGTGGCGCTGGTGGCCCACGGGCGCGAACTCGCCCTGTGCTGGGAAGAGGCGGGGGGACACGCGCGCCGTGAACGTCTCGATCGTGTCCCCGAAGACCCCTCAGAGTCCTCGCTCGAGGCCCTGTCGCGCCGCCTGCGGCGGGGTTCCGAGTCCACCGATCCCGAGCTCCTGCGCCGACGCAATGCCCGCTTCGCCGCCGAACTGGAACGCGCCCGCGAGCGGGCGGCGGCCGAGATGGCCGAACTCGAGGCCGATCTGGAACGCAAGAAGGCCGAACTCCAGCGCTCGATCCGCGAAGCCGAGACGGACAGCCTGACCGGTCTGTTCAACCGTGGCGCCTTCGATGCCCGCCTGGAAGAGTCCCTGCTGCACTGTGCCCGGCAGGACGAGCCCCTGAGTCTGGTGTTGCTGGACCTGGATTTCTTCAAGCAGATGAACGATACCCACGGCCATCAGTTCGGGGATGATTACCTGCGTGGCATGGCCGATGCCATGCGTGCGGCCATTCGCGAACACGTGGACCTCCCCTGTCGCACCGGGGGCGACGAGTTCGCCATTATCGTGTTCGGTGACCGCGACGCGGCGGCCGGCGTGGCGCAGCGCGTGCTCGCGGCGATGGAAGGCCGGGTCAGCATCGGCGTGGGGCAGCGGGCGGACGGTGACGCCCCGGAGCAGCTGGTGGCCCGCACCGATGCGGCACTGTATCTGGCCAAGCACCGTGGCCGCGGGCAGGTGGCCACCGAACTCGAGCTCGAGGCCCCCGACGCACCGGCGGCCGCGGCCCCGGGCCTCGGAGTCCGCGCGTGAGCGCCGTGCCGCCCGCGCGTCAGCCGTATGCCCTGCTGAGCGAGCAGGCAGCGGCGCGCGCCGGCGGTCAGGTCCTGCTGCAGTCGCGGCTGAAGACCGTGGCGCGGCGCCTGGGTTTCGGCGAGATCAAGCGCGAGCGCATGCTGCTGGTCTGCCAGGAGCTCGTGACCAACCAGATGAAATACGCGCGCGGGACCGGACTGGTGCAGATCTGGGAGCAGCGCTCGCCGGAGCCCGCGCTCGACCTGTTCGCGATGGATTTCGGTCCGGGGATCGCGGACCTGAACCAGGCCCTGGCCGACGGTCATACCACCTCGGGGACCCTGGGCAAGGGGCTGGGCACCGTGCGGCGCCTGGCCGACGATTCCGATTTCTACAGTGTTCCCGCGACGCAGGCCGCCGGTACACCGTGGCAGGGGACCGCGGCATGGGCCCGTTTTCGCCCCGGGGACAACGGACAGGACGAGCCCGGTCCGGCCTTCGGCCGTTACCTGCGGGCATTGCACGACGCGCCGCACAACGGAGATTGCGCGGACCTCGCGGTGGACCGGCACGGTCTGCGCTGGGTCCATATGGACGGCCTGGGCCACGGAGTGGAGGCCGCAACCGCGGTGGCGGGACGCTGTCGACCGGGCGAGCCGGGTGACTCGCCCGCGGAAGTGCTGCACCGGCTGAGCCGTGATCTGAGCGGCTCGCGCGGGGCGGTGGGGATTGCCGGCGAGGCTATGGTGGCGGAACGCGGCGCCCGGGTGTGTGGCGTTGGGGACATGAACGCCTGGGTCGTGCGTGAAGGGGAGCGGCGTGGCCTGGAGATGGCGCCGGGCATTCTCGGGCATGATCATCGCAGTTGCGAGGAGATCCGGCTGGACCTCCCCCCGCATGCGCTGGTGCTCACGGCCTCGGACGGTATCCGGCGCAACTGGAGCCTGGCCAGCTTTCCCGGTCTGTGGCGCCGGCATCCGCAGCTGCTGGCGCTGGTGCTGGGCCAGGTGCTGGGGCGCAGCAACGATGACAAGTCGCTGCTGGTCATCCGCCTTTGACGGCAGGCCGGGGAAACACAACAAAAAACGAGGAGGAATCATGACAGGGGGCAACATGAATCGGGAGGACGGCGAGACCCGCAGTGCCAACGAGATCCTGGTCGAGCAGCTGATGGTCAACGTCGGCCGGATTTCCGGGGTGATCGAGGAGCGTGGTCACAACATCTTCGTGCAGGGGAACATCCTGTCGCGCGAGGAGATCAGCGACTACTCCGTGGAGTTCATGGAGCTGTTCGTGATGCTGCTGCAGCACGAGGGGCGGTCGGACCGCTCCAGCGAGGAGTTCCGTGCGCTGCAGCAGTTCTTCACCACCATGTCGCAGCAGATCCTGATGCGGGGCGGCGACATGGAGGAGTTCGTGCGTTATCTGCAGTTCATGCAGAACGTGATGATCGAGGATCTGGGGCGCGACGCGGAGATCACGCCCGAACAGACCCGCGAGACCCTGCTCCTGCTGGCCGGGGTGTTCAACGACATCATCCTGGACGTGTATCGGGTGTATCTGGAGCAGAAGGAAAGCACCATCGAGGCGCAGCAGGCCGAACTGCGCGAGATCTCCACGCCCATCACCGAGATCTGGGACGGCGTCCTGACGCTGCCGATCATCGGTACCCTGGATTCGTCGCGCACCATGGTGGTGATGGAAAAGCTGCTCGGGCGCATCGAGCAGGACCGGGCCCGCGTGGTGCTGATGGATGTCACCGGGGTCATGGCGATCGACTCCCAGGTATCGCACCACCTGGTGCAGATGATCCGTGCGATCGGCCTGATGGGCGCGCGTCCGGTGCTGACCGGTATCCGGCCGGAGATCGCCCGGGCGCTCACCAGCCTCAACATTGATCTGGGCGACGTGACGACCCGCGCGACCCTGGCCGAAGGGCTGAAGGAGGCCTTCCACTGGCTGGGCGTGCGGATGGCCGACGCCCGGACCCCGGCCTGACGGGCGCGCCGATGGTCCGGGGCATGCATCTCACCCGGATCGGGGCGGACGCGGTGCTGCTGGAGCCGGGCGAGGGCCTGGATCCCGGCGAGCCGGACCGCTATCTGGTCGCGCTGGGGGATTATCTTCAGGCGGCGCGGGCCCGACGACTGATTTACGACCTCGACAGCGTGCCGGTGGTCGATGCCCTCTACTACGACTGGCTGAAGGCGGTGCACG
Organism: Thioalkalivibrio halophilus; assembly: GCF_001995255.1. GTDB lineage: Bacteria > Pseudomonadota > Gammaproteobacteria > Ectothiorhodospirales > Ectothiorhodospiraceae > Thioalkalivibrio > Thioalkalivibrio halophilus. Next base: position 148,585 of record NZ_MUZR01000007.1, read on the forward strand.
GACTTTGCCGGGTCATCGGGGTGGAGATGGTGGTCGCGAACATGGCACCTTCGGTGGCTTATGCGCTGGCGGCGCGCCTGGATGAGGTGCCGCCCTTTGCCTGTGCGCGCGACGTGGAGCGCGCGCGCTGACATCCGCCATCCCCGCGACCGGGAGAACGCCGCATGCTGGAACTGGGCATTGTTGCCCTGACCACCTTCTTCGTGACCGTCGGCCCGGTGGACGTGGCGGTGGTGTTCGCGGTGCTGACCCGCGGCATGGATCCGGCGCAGCGCCGCGCGATGGCCTGGCGCGGCGCGCTGCTGGCGACCGCCATCCTGCTGCCGTTCGCGCTGTTCGGCGAGGCCGCGCTGGGGGTGCTGGGGATCTCGTTGCCGGCCCTGTATACCGCCGGTGGTATCCTTCTGCTCCTGATCGGCATCGACATGGTGTTCGCGCGCAGCTCCGGCGGGGTCTCGGCCACCCCGGACGAGACCCGCGAGGCACGCTCGCGCACCGACCTCTCGGTGTTCCCGCTGGCCACGCCGCTGCTGGCCGGACCCGGGGCGATGGGCGCGGCCATCCTGATGATGAGCCGTGCCAGCGGCGATCTGGCCGCGCAGGCGGTGGTGATCGGGGCGCTGATCGCGATCATGGCCCTGGCGCTGGTGTGCCTGCTGGTCGCGGTGCGCATCCAGCACTGGCTGGGCGTCACCGGCGCGCACGTGCTCACGCGCATCATGGGCGTACTATTGTCCGCGCTGGCGGTTCAGTTCATCTTTGACGGACTGGCCGACAGCGGTGTAATGACCTGACATCGAAGGAGCGATGCATGACCCGAACCTGTCCGCACTGCGCAACCGAAAACCCCGACGACGCGGCCTTCTGCAAGGCCTGTGGCCGTTCGCTGGATTTCGACCGCGAGCCGTCGGAGCCGAACGGCTCCGGCATGGATCCGGAGTCGGGTTCAGGCCGGGGCCAAGCGCCACCTCCCGTTTCCGGCGGGTCCGGACAGGTGCCCGCCGAGGGGCCGCCGCAGGATCGTGCGGCATTCGGCGGCTTCTGGCGGCGCGTGCTGGCGGTGCTGATCGACGGGGTGATCCTGGGTATCCCGCTGACCGTGGTGCAGGCGATGATCAGCCCGGAAACCATGCACACCGAGGAATGGACCGATGCGGACACCGCCTGGACCTTCGTGAACATCCTGGTCGGCTGGTTCTATTTCGCCGGCATGCACAGCTCGCAGTACCGCGCGACCATCGGCAAGATGGTGGTGGGGCTGCGGGTGGTCGACTGGCATGGCGAGCGCATCAGCTTCGCCCGCGCGACCGGCCGCCATTTCGCCGAATTCCTGTCCGGTCTGCTGTTCATGATCGGCTACCTGATGGTGGCCTTCACCCGGCAGCGCCGCGCCCTGCACGACTTCATCGCCGAGACCTGGGTAGTGCGTCGCGAGTGGCTGGCTGAATAGTCCGTTCAGCCGGGCGTTCGGCGGGCGGTCCTGAAAATCCCGGCCGAATCCAGTATGGTATTGGACCTTTCCGGCGCCGTACCCCGCCCGGTCTCGACCTTCCGGCCGCCGTCCGCGGCCGGTTGGGCGCCTTGTGGCGGGCCGCTGCGCGCCCGAATTGCCTAGAACCCAACGGGAGTCACCGAATGTTTTCGATCGACATGAGCATCAACGGCTACGATGACGAACTCTGGAGCGCGATCCGCAAGGAGGCGCAGCGCCAGGAAGAGCACATCGAGCTGATCGCCTCGGAGAACTACACCAGCCCGCGCGTGATGGAAGCGCAGGGTTCGGTGCTGACCAACAAGTACGCCGAGGGCTACCCGGGCAAGCGCTACTACGGCGGCTGCGAGCACGTCGACGTGGTCGAACAGCTGGCCATCGACCGCCTCAAGCAGCTCTACGGCGCCGATTACGCCAACGTGCAGCCGCATTCCGGCTCGCAGGCCAACGCGGCGGTGTACATGGCCCTGCTGCAGCCGCATGACACCGTGCTGGGCATGAGCCTGGACGCCGGTGGCCACCTGACCCACGGCGCCAAGCCGAACTTCTCCGGCAAGATCTACAACGCCGTGCAGTACGGCATCACCGACGAGGGCCTGATCGACTACGACGAGGTCCAGCGTCTGGCCACCGAGCACCAGCCGAAGATGATCGTCGCCGGCTTCTCCGCCTACTCGCGGGTGGTGGACTGGAAGCGCTTCCGCGAGATCGCCGATTCCGTGGGTGCCTACCTCATGGTGGACATGGCCCACGTCTCCGGCCTGATCGCCGCCGGCGAGTACCCGAACCCGATCGACCATGCCCACGTGGTTACCTCCACCACGCACAAGTCCCTGCGCGGTCCGCGCGGCGGCTTCATCCTCTCCAAGGGCCAGCCGGAACTGAACAAGAAGTTCCAGTCGCTGATCTTCCCGGGCACCCAGGGCGGCCCGCTGATGCACGTGATCGCTGGCAAGGCGGTGGCGTTCAAGGAGGCCCTGGAGCCGGAATTCAAGACCTACCAGAAGCAGGTGATCGCCAACGCCCGCGCGATGGCCGAAGTGCTGGTCGAGCGCGGTTTCGACATCGTCTCCGGCGGCACCGACAACCACCTGTTCCTGCTGAGCCTGGTGTCCAAGGGTATGACCGGCAAGGACGCGGACGCCGCGCTCGGCCGCGCCAACATCACGGTCAACAAGAACGCGGTGCCGAACGACCCGCAGTCGCCGTTCGTGACCTCCGGCATCCGCATCGGCACCGCCGCCCTGACCACCCGCGGCTTCACCGAGTCCGAGTCCCGCGAACTGGCCGGCTGGATCGCCGACGTGCTGGACAACATGGACAACGAGCAGGTGATCGACGACGTCCGCGGGAAGGTCCTGGATATCTGTCGCCGGTTCCCGGTGTACAGCGCCGGCGAATAAACCGGGGCGATGCGCTGCCCGGCCTGCGGTGCCAGTGACACCCGCGTGGTCGACTCCCGGGTCGCCGGACCCGAGCAGGAACAGATCCGGCGACGGCGGGAGTGCCGCGTGTGCCACGAGCGCTTTACCACCTTCGAGCGGGCGGAGTTCAGCCTGCCGCGGGTGGTCAAGCGCAGCGGCGAGCGGGTGGCCTTCGATGACGACAAGCTGCGCAGCGGTCTGCGCCGGGCGCTGCACAAGCGTCCGGTGCGCACCGAGGACGTGGAGAACGTCATTGACGACATCAAGCGCCGTCTGGCCGGGACCAGTGCCCCCGAAATCAAGTCCGACCGTATAGGCGAGATGGTCCTGGAGGCCCTGCACGGGCTGGACCATGTCGCCTATATCCGGTTTGCCTCCATCTATCTCAGCTTTGCCAGCGTGCAGTCCTTCCGCGAGGCCATCGAGCGTCTGGAGGACGACCTGAGCCCCGAGATGCGGCGCCACCAGCTGCGCCTGATCGACGAGGAGGCCGCGCGCGCCGCGGCTGACGAGTCCCCCGAAGACCCCCCGCCCGACAACCCTTCCGGCGAACCCCGATGAACGCAGCCGACCGTGAATGGATGCACCGCGCGCTGATGCTGGCGGATTGCGGCCGTTTTACCGCCGATCCCAACCCGCGTGTGGGCTGCGTGATCGTGCGCGACGGGCACGAGGTGGGCGTCGGCGTGCACTGGCGGGCCGGCGAGGCGCATGCCGAGGTCAACGCCCTGCAGGCGGCGGGGGACGCTGCGCGCGGTGCCACTGCGTACGTGAGCCTGGAGCCGTGCAACCATCACGGGCGCACGCCGCCGTGCACCGAGGCGCTGATCGCCGCCGGGGTGGGGCGCGTGGTGATCGCCATGGAGGATCCCGATCCGCGCGTGTGCGGAGGCGGGGCGGATCGCCTGCGCGCGGCCGGCATCGCGGTGGAGACCGGCCTGCTGGAGGCCGAGGCGCGGGCCCTGAATCCCGGTTTCGTGCAGCGCATGGAACGCGGGCGCCCGTGGGTGCGCATCAAGTCCGCGATCTCGCTGGACGGGCGCACGGCGATGGCCTCGGGCGAGTCGCAGTGGATCACCGGCGAGGCCGCACGCAACGACGTGCAGCTGTGGCGCGCGCGGGCCGGGGCCATCCTGACCGGCAGCGGCACCGTGCTGGCCGATGACCCGCAGCTCAACGTGCGCCGCAGTCCGACGGAACTGGCCGCGGCGGCCGGCCTGCCGGAATCGCCGCGGCTGGCCGATCTGCCGGTGCGCCAGCCATTGCGGCTGATCGTGGATTCGGGCCTGCGGACCCCGCCCACCGCGCGCATCCTGCAGGGGTCGCCCACCTGGGTCCTGACCACCGAGTCCGCGGCGGCGGGCCCGGCCGCGGATGTCCTGCGCGGGCGCGGCGCCGACCTGATCGTCCTGCCGGAGGCGGCGGAGGACGCCGCCGGGCACCTCGATCTGCAGGCCCTGCTGGCGGAGCTGCACACCCGCGAGATCAACGAGCTGCACGTGGAGGCCGGTCCGGGGCTGGCCGGTGCGCTGGCCCGCGCCGGGCTGGTGGACGAGTGGCTGGTGTACCAGGCCCCGCTGCTGCTGGGCTCCGGCGGGCGGCCGATGGTGGACTGGGACATCGGACGCATGGCCGAACGCGCGGAGCTGGAGGTCGTCGAATCCCGCTGGCTGGGCGAGACCCTGCGGTTGCGGGCTCTCCCCCGCGGGGTCCCGAATTCGCTATGATCCCCGCATTGTCACCGCAAGGACAGGCCGCGCCATGTTCACCGGCATCATCGAAAGCCTCGGCACCCTCGACACCCTGACGCCCAGCGGCGGCGACCGCCGGCTGCATGTCAGTGCGCCGGGGCTGGACTTTTCGGGTACACACCTCGGGGACTCGATCGCGGTCAATGGCGTGTGCCTGACGCTGACCGACCTCTCGGTGGACGGCTTCACCGCCGATGTCAGCCGCGAGACCCTGGAGGTGACCACGCTGGGCGATCTCGGCCGCGGCGACCGGGTCAATCTGGAACGCGCGCTGGCGCTGGGCGATCGGCTCGGTGGCCATCTGGTCTCCGGCCACGTGGACGGCGTGGGCGAGCTGGTTTCGATGGAGCCGGATGCCCGTTCGACCCGGGTGCGGTTCCGGGCCCCGGCGGCGCTGGCACGCTATATCGCTGCCAAGGGGTCGATCACCATCGACGGCACCAGCCTCACCGTGAACCGGGTCGAGGGGGCCGAGTTCGAGGTCAACATCATCCCGCATACCCGGGACCTGACGCGCTTCTCGGTCTACGCCCCGGGGATGCATGTCAACCTGGAGGTTGATCTGATCGCCCGCTATCTGGAGCGCCTGATGCTGGGCGATCGCGCGGCGGATCCGGGCGCCGGAGCCGGGGACAGCGGTGGCACGCTGTCCGAGGACTGGCTGGCCGAGCAGGGCTTTCCCAATCATTCCGGCCCGCGCGACTGAGCGCGGGCCCCGACGGCAGGTGTTCATGGAATTTTCCGATACCGAAACCATCCTCGGGGAACTCGAGGCCGGGCGCATGGTGGTTATCGTCGACGACGAGGACCGCGAAAATGAGGGCGACATCCTGATGCTCGCCTCGCACGTGCGCCCCGAGGACATCAACTTCATGGCCAAGTACGGCCGCGGGCTGATCTGCCTGACGCTCACCCGCGAGCGCTGCCGGCAGCTGGCCCTGCCGCTGATGGTGACCGACACCAACGACGTGCACGGCACCAACTTCACGCTGTCGATCGAGGCCGCCGAGGGCGTGACCACCGGGATCTCGGCGTATGACCGGGCGCATACCATCCGCACCGCGGTGGGGCCCAACGCCCAGCCGGAAGACATCGTCCAGCCGGGGCACGTGTTCCCGCTGATGGCGCAGCCGGGCGGGGTGGTGGTGCGCGCGGGTCACACCGAGGCGGGCTGCGATCTGGCGCGCCTGGCCGGCGCGGAGCCGGCCGCGGTGATCGTGGAGATCCTCAACGAGGACGGGACCATGGCGCGGCGGCCGGACCTCGAGCGCTTCTGCGCCGAGCACGGTCTGAAGATGGGCACCATCGAGGACCTGATCCGCTACCGCATCGAGAACGAGAAGACCGTGCGCCGGGTCTCCGAGCGCGAGTTCCCCACCGAGCACGGGACGTTCCGCCTGCTGGCGTTTCAGGACGAGGTGGATCACGAGATGCACTTCGCGCTGGTGCGCGGCGAACCCCGTCCGGACCGTGACACCCTGGTGCGCGTGCATCTGGAGAACACCCTGCACGACACCCTCGGTTATGCCGGCCCGGATCGCGGCTGGCCGCTGGACGACGCGCTGCGGCGCATCGACGAGGCGGGCGAGGGCGTGGTGGTGATCCTGCGCAAGCACGAGGGGCCCGAGGCCCTGACCCAGCGGCTGGAGCAGCTGGGTCAGACGGGCCAGATGGCGGGCGAGGAACGCGGCGGCGGGCGCGAGAATTCCGCCGAGTGGCGCATGTACGGCATCGGCGCGCAGATCCTCGCCGACTGCGGCGTCGGTCGGATGCGCCTGATGTCGGCGCCCAAGCGTTTCCACGGGCTGGGCGGCTTCGGCCTGGAAGTCGTGGATTATGTCCACGATGAGGTGGCAGGGTAACGCGCGTTACCAGCGCGCCCGGTCCCACATCTCCGGGTTGGCCCAGAAGCGGGCGTTCAGCCAGTCGGGCGTGAGCTTGTAGTCGTACAGACTGGTGCGGTAGACGGCATGCTCCGGCGTGGCCGTCTCCGCCGCCGGCTCGCGGCGGAAACCCAGGGCGAGGAAGGCGTTCAGGTCCCAGCGGGTATCGCGGCGGCGGTGGAGGATCAGGGTCTCCTCGGCCCAGCGATCACGCAGCCCGCCGAGCAGCTGCTGCCCGGTGGCGGTGTCCATTTCCGCCAGCACGTCCAGCACCAGCACCAGTGATTCGCGCCGCACCGGCGGCTCGGCCAGCAGAGCCTGCGGCGTGGCACTCCGCAGGTCGTCGCCCGACTCCCGCGTGGCGTCCGGGTGAAGGGTCAGGACCAGCGGAGTGCCACGGCGCAGACGCGCGGGCAGCTGGCGGCGCAGGGTGTCGATGTCGATCATGCGGGCTCTCGCAGAAGAGACGTTCGTTATACTCTATGTATTCAACCCAGAGAAAGCCGTAAAGGAAGCCGTGCCATGACCCGGGATCTGCTGACCGAATTTCTGTCCAAGCATCCGATGTCCGCCTCCCTGACCCCCGCGGAGGTCGATACCCTGATGCAGTACCTGGAGGTTGTCGAGACCCATCACAAGGAGATCATCGCCGATATCGGGGAAGTCGGCGAGGGACTGTTCTTCGTGGTCAGTGGCACGGCCGCGCTGTATGACGATGACGGCAGCCAGGAGATCGAGGTCGGGCGCATGGAGACCGGCGAGCTGGCGGGCGAGATGTCGTTCTTCGACCGCGTCCCGCGCGGGGTGCGCATGCGCGCGCTGACCGACAACACCCGCCTGCTGCGCCTGACGCGCTCCAAGTACGACCGCCTGCGGGTGGAACACCCGTACATCGCGGTGAACGTGCTGGAGTTCGCCATCATCAGCCTCGATCACCTCATTCGTCGGGTGTCGGAGGACGTGGCGACCTACGCCCGCTACCTCTACGCCCCCGGCAAGAAGTAACGGGCGGCGCGGTCGGACATGGCCGCCGGGGTCACCACCGTCCTCGAACACCTGCTGCTGCCGCCGGGGCTGGCGGTGCTGCTACTGGTCCCGGGGCTGCTGCTGTGGGGCGCGGAGCGCCGCGGGGGCGGCTGGCTGGTCACCCTGGGGCTGGCCGCGCTGATCCTGCCGTCCCTGAACATCGTCGCCGCGCCGCTGGCGCAGACCCTGGAGCGGGATCTGCGCGAACGGCCGCTGGCCACCGGCCGGGCGGACGCGATCGTGGTGCTGGGGGGCGGCCGGGCCAGCGGCCGCCACCACGTCACCGGCGGTGACGATGTCTCGGCCCTGACCTTCGAACGCCTGCGTTTCGCCGCCCATCTGCACCGCCGGACNNGTCCGGCGGCAGTCCCGGGGCCGAGGGCCGGCCGGCCGAGGCGGAGCTGATGGCGGACGCGCTGCGCCGCGAGTTCCGCGTGGATCCCCGCTGGCTTGAAGGTGCCAGCCGCAATACCCACGAGAACGCCTTCTTTACGGCGCAGCATCTGCAGGGCAGCGGGGTCGAGCGGGTGCTGGTGGTCACTCATGCGATGCACATGCCGCGGGCGCTGGGGCGCTTCGAGGCGGCCGGGCTGGCGGCGGACCCGGCACCCACCGGCTTTCGTGGTCCTGCCGGCGAATGGCGCCTGCGCGACTTCGTGCCCACGGTGGATGCGCTGGAGACCTCGCGGTTTGCGCTGCGCGAGTGGCTGGCACGGGCGGCGCGGCCGTTGCGGGATCGTCTGCCGGGCGACCGGCCCGGGGCATGATGGGCGCCATCCGGGCGGTGACTGCCTGGATGGCGCGCGCGGGGTGGCCGGCAGTCCGGCGCATGGGCGGGGCTGTGGCGCTCGTACTGATGGTGCCGGCGGCGACTGGTGCCGACCCGGAGGATGCCGGGGGGCTGACGGTCGACCTGCGGATCGAACGGGGGCTGCACGAGGCACTGGACGCCGAAGGCCTGACGGCGCGCGCACGCCTGCGCGACGGCCGACTGGCGGTGACCGTCGGGGCCGAACGCCTGCATCTGCCCGAGCCGGTGGGCACGCTCGCCGGAGTACGCCTGGATTGCCCGTCCCTGGTGCCGACCACCGCCGGCTGGCGCTGCCGCGAGGCGCGCCTGTCCGCCGACGGCGGGGATCTGGTCCTGCAGGAACACCCGCTGCGTCTGGACTGGCACACTGGCCATAACCGCCTGCGCGTTGCCGGAGACTGGCCCGGCTGGTTCGGGGCGAGTGGCGAATTCGTGCTGCGCGTGGCCGGTGCCGACGACTGGCGGGCCGAACTGGCCCTGTCCGGGGTGGATCTGGTCGCGCTGGCGGAGTCGCCGCGACTGGCGCCCTGGCTGCCCGAAGAGCCACCGGTGACCCTGCAGTCGGGGCGTGCGGACCTGGCGATGCAGGGTGCGGCGGAAGGCGATCATCGGGCGGAGCTGCGGCTGCGGGACGTGGGCTTCTCCGATGCGGTCGGCCTGCGCGCGGGCGAGGGCATCGGCGGCCGGCTCGAGGCGCGCGAGGTGGCGGGGGACTGGATCCTGGACGCGACCCTGGAGGAGGGCGCGGTGTTCGTGGATCCGTGGTTCGTGGACCCGGACGAGACCGGGGCCTTGAACCTGCGCGCGGACGGCCTGCGTCCGGCGGATGGCGGATTCGCGGCCGGGGTGGAGGTGGCGGAACTGTCCGGCTCGCTCGGTGAGATGCTGGCCTTCAGCGGTCAGGAGATCCGCAGCGGGTCGCCGGAGGCGATCGCTCCTTCGGGGTCTTTCCGCCTCGAGGCACGGGACCCGGGTGCAGTGCATGCGGTGCTGCTGGATCCCGTGCTGGCCGGTACCCCGGGGCGTGATCTGGTGCTCAGCGGGGATTCCGTGGTGGCGCGGCTGGGGCTGGAGCGGGGCGAGCCGCGTTCGGCGACCCTGCGCTGGAAGGCCCTGAGCGCCGAGGACGGCACGGGCCGTTTCGGCGTGACGGACAGCGACGGCGCCCTGAGCTGGCAGGCGGGTGCGCCCGGAGTCCCGGGGCATCTGGGCTGGGAACGGGCGCATCTGTTCCGCCTGCCGCTGGGCGAGTTCGACGCCCGTGTGCGCGCGCAGCCGGACGGGATCGACCTGCTGGAAGCGACCCGCATCCCGATCCTTGATGGCGCCCTGCGTGTGGATGACTTCGGCCTGCGCCTGACCCCCGACGGCCCGGATGTGCGTTTCACCGGCGGGGTGCAGGCGATCTCGCTGGAGCCATTGACCGAGGTCCTGGGCTGGCCGCGCTTCTCCGGTCGCCTGGCCGGCATGATCCCGGAGGTGCGCCTGGACCGCGGCGATCTGGCCGTGGACGGGCGGCTGCTGGTGCAGGTGTTCGACGGCGACGTGGTGCTGCGCGACGTGCGCATTCGCGATCTGTTCGGGCGAACCCCGGAGCTGGGTCTCTCGGCGCGCATGGACCGCCTGGACCTGGCCCTGGCCACGCGGGCGTTCGACGTGGGCCGGGTCGAGGGTCGGCTGTCCGGGCATCTCGAGGATCTGCACATGATCGACTGGCGTCCGGTGCGCATGGACCTGGCGGTGCACACGCCGGCGGATGCCCCCGGCCGGCGCCGGATCTCGCAACGTGCGGTGCAGAACATCACCGAGCTGGGCGGGCCGGTGCAGGCGGCGGCTTCGTCGGTGTTTCTGCGTTTCTTCGAAAACTTCTCCTACCGCCGGCTGGGCTTTCGCTGCGTGCTGCGGGACGGTGTCTGTGAATTTGGCGGGGTGGCCGACCGGCCGGACGGCGGCTTTACCCTGGTCCAGGGCGGCGGCCTGCCGCGGATCGAGGTAATCGGCTATAACCGGCGTGTGGACTGGGACGAACTGCTGCGCGGACTGTCGCGGGTGACCGCCGGAGAGCCCCCGGAGGTTCGCTGAGCACGCGCATGGGTGCGTTCATGTCCTCGTCAGCCACCGGCTGATGTAATGTAGGATGATGACTGTCCTGCCGTGCCTGCCAAGGAGTTGCCCATGAAAGCCTGGTTCGGGATTCCCGCTCTTGCCCTGCTGTCCGCGCTGGTCGCGGGCTGCGTCACCATCAACATCTATTTCCCGGCCGCCGCGGCGGAGGACGCCGCCCGCGCGATCGTGCGTGATGCCCTGCAGTTCCACGACATCGAAGAGCTGCGCGAGCCCGAGTCGGTGCCGGAAATGGACGGCGGCTCTTCGGATGCCGGGGATGCGGCCGGCGGGCGCTCGACCCCGCTGCTTGCGCGCCTGCTGGAGGGGCTGATCGCTCCGGCCGCGGCCAGCGACCCGGACCTGCAGGTCGAGACCCCGGCAGTCAACCGTATCCGGGCATCGATGCGCGAGCGCGCGCCGCAGCTGGCGCCGCATTTTCGCAGCGGGGCCATCGGCTTCGGAGCCGAGGGTGACGTGGCCATCCGCGATCTCTCGGAAGTGCCGCTGCGCGAGCGCAGCGAGGTGCAGCGCCTGGTCAGCGAGGAGAATTCCGACCGCAGCTCGCTGTACCGCGAGATCGCCCGGGCCAACGACCGCCCCGACTGGGAGGCCCGCATCCGCGAGACTTTCGCCCGTGTCTGGGTGGAGGAAGCGCCGACCGGCTACTGGTATCGCTCGGGCGGTGAATGGCGGCAGAAATGATCGAAGGGGTCCGCGCGGGAGGTTGCCGGATTGGGGGATAACGCCAGCCTCGGAACACGTCTGGAGGCCGCGCGGCATCGGCTGGAACGCCTGGTTCTGGAGAGCGACCTGGCAGCGATGCCGCGCTGGAAGGCGCTGGGGCTGGGTATTCTGCGCGGGCTGTACGCCCTGATCCGCGAAGTGGCCGAGGGCCAGCTGACGCTGCGCGCGATGAGCCTGGTGTATACCACCCTGCTGTCGTTCGTGCCGCTGCTCGCGCTGTCTTTTTCCGTTCTCAAGGGATTTGGCGCTCACAACGCGGTGGAACCGCTGCTGCTGGAATTCCTGGAGCCGCTGGGCGAGCAGGGTGTGGATATCGCCGACAACGTGGTCGGGTTTGTCGACAACATGCGCGTGGGGGCGCTGGGCGCGGTCGGCCTGATCTTCCTCGTGTATACGGTCGTGGCCCTCGTGCAGAAGATCGAGGCCGCGTTCAACACCATCTGGCGGGTGGAGACCCAGCGCAGTCTGGCACAGCGGTTCAGCAGCTATCTGTCGGTGATCATGATCGGGCCGCTGCTGGTGTTCGCCGCGCTGGGGATCACGGCGACGGTCATGTCCTCCGAGGCGATGCAGGCGGTCGCCGGGGTGGAGCCCTTCGGGCGAGTGATCAGCGAGCTTTCGCGTCTGGTGCCCTACCTGCTGATCATCGCGGCCTTCGCGTTCATCTACATGTTCGTGCCCAACACCCGGGTGCGCCTGGCACCGGCGCTCGCGGGTGCCGTGGTCGCGGGCGTGCTGTGGCAGAGCATGGGCTGGGTGTTCGCCAACATGGTGGCGGGCTCCACGCGCTACGACGCGATCTATTCCAGCTTCGCGATCATGATCCTGTTGCTGATCTGGATCTATCTGGCCTGGCTGATCCTGCTGATCGGGTCCAACGTGGCGTTCTACGTGCAGCACCCGGAATACATGAACGTGCGCGGCCGACGCCCACGGCTTTCGGCGGCGGCGCACGAGCGTCTGGGGCTCAACCTGATGCAGGTGGTGGGGCGGCACTTCGTGGAAGGACGCACGCCGCCCACGGTCGATGACGTGGCCGCGGAGCTGTACGTGCCCGGGAACTCGCTGGGCGGTGCAGCCCGGGCCCTGGAGGCCGCGGGACTGCTGAGGCGCACCGAAGCCCTCGGTCTGGTGCCGGGGCGCGATCTCGGCCATCTACCGGTCGCGGAGGTGCTGCACGCCCTGCGGGAGGATCAGGAAGATCCGGCGCTGCGGACCCTGCACGGCGATGCGGCGGTGGAGTCGGCGCTGGAAGAGCTGGACGTGGCCCGTCGCCATCATCTGGGGGCGCGCACCATGCGTGATCTGCTGGACCGGGCGGGTGTGCAGCCGGCGAAGCCGGCGCAGGAAGACGCTGATGCCGGCCCGGGCCCGAGTCCGGGTTCGCGTGCCGGGGAGTCGCGTCCCGGCTCGGGTGCGTCCCTGGCACCCTGATTCGGTGCCCGCGGCGGGTGCGCGAGTCCGGAGCCGGCGGGGTCAGGCGTTCGAGTTGGCTTCCGCGTCCAGGCGCTGCTGGGCCCGGTGCATCAGCTGGCCGGAAACGCGCTCCACCAGCGAACCGGCCGCCCTGCGCACCGCCGCTTCCACCAGCGGATTACCGAGACGGTACTCCAGCTCGAACTCAACCCGGGTCAGCCCTTCGCCGGCCGGCTGCAGACGGTAGCTGCCGCGATTGTGGATGCCGCGGATCGAGCGCCAGGCGAAATGCTCCGGCTCCACGGCGCTGCAGACCTCGACATCGAAATCCATGGTCATCCCCGCCGCCACGATGGTCCAGCGGTACTGCTCGCCACCCAGGGGCTCGATGGTGCGCACGTGGTCGCACAGGTCGACGAAGTTGGGGACATGGCTGAGCAGGGCAAAGACCCGCTCGGGTTCGGCCTGCAGGGAGGTTTCGTGCGTGATACGGCGCATGCTCGCGACTCGCTGGCTGGAACGGGGGATCAGATCCTGAGAGCCCCCGAAGTGCCTCCGGGTTCCCCGCGGCCGTCCTTCCGGCTCTGCCGGCTTCGCTTGTGACCCCGGGGACGCCGTTCTAACATGACGCCCGTCTCCGCTGTAACCACTGTTGCGAGCCCTGCATGAGCTTTGCCCGAGATCATCGTCCGGACCCCGACGCCGGTTTCATGGAACGCTACGAATCCGGAGCGCTGGGTATCCTGCACTGGGAACAGCTGGATGCGCTGTGGGCCACGCTGCGGGTCACGGCCCGCGACGGCGAGTGGTACGTCTACGCAGTGGGCGAGGCGGTGCCGCAGGCGCCGGTCAGCGCGGCCGAGCTGGACCGTTTCCTTACCGAGGTCGATGCCCTGCTGCGCGCCGATCACGACGAGAGCTACTGCGGCATCGTCTATGTGGACGACCGCGAGAATCCTCGCTTCGTGAAGATCTTCGACCCCAACAACCTCGGATCCTCCTGCGGCTCGTCCGGGCTGCGGGTGCTCCCGGGCTGGATCCTGTCCACCGTACCGCCGGAAGACCTGCAGGCCGTCATGCCCCCGCCGAAGAGCCGCCGCCGCTGGTGGCAGCGGCTGTTTCCCTGAGGTTCTTTTCTCAAGAGGGGGGCCATCAGGAGGCCGCGCCGAACACGTCGTCGATGTGGCGGGCGTTCAGAAGGCGTTCCGACCAGACCAGCAGGGTGTCGGCATCGGCGGATTCGATCCGCTCCCGCTGTTTTTCCGCGGCGTCTGCACCGAACTTGCGGCCGATCAGACGCAGGAGGACCGCGGCTTCACCCTGCGTGACGCCTTCTTCCAGCCCCTGTTTTCTACCCTGTTCCAGCCCTTGCTCCAGCCCTTGCTCCAGCCCTTGCTCCAGCCCTTGCTCAAGGCCTTGCTCAAGGCCTTGCTCAAGGCCCTTCTGCAGCCCTTTTTGCAGCCCCTGTTGCTCGTAGCGTCGCTGCCATTCCTTTACGCGTTCGGCCAGCATGGTTTCCATCTCCCGCAGGTCATTGTTCGGTGGCGCCAGCGTTTCGCCGAAGTGGCCGGGGATGACCACTCGACCCAGCCAGACGCTGAAGGCCCGTCGCAGGGATCGTTGCTCCGGGTGTTTCAGCCATTGCACCAGACGCCCGACGACCGCCTGCAGATCCTCGGGCTCGCGGCTGTGCTCCAGCCGGAAGACGGCCGCGGCCAGGTTGCGTGCCGGCAGATCGGCGTCCGCGAAGGCCCCCTCGTCGAGCAGAAGATACCGGAAATCCGGACGGTAGGCCTCCAGTCCTCCGGGGATCGGCGCGATCAGGTCACGCACTTCGATCGGGGCGCTCCAGCGTCGTTCTCCATTATAGAGCACCAGTGGCAGTACCGGCGGCAACCGTTCGTCGGGGGTCAGTTCACCGGTGCGCACCAGATCCTGGTAGAGCAGGCCGAGATAGGTCAGCAGGCGGACCGCCATGAAGCGGTCCACCGATGACTGGAATTCCAGAAGCAGGTAGACGTAACACCAGCCATCGCCCCATCGCAGGCGCCAGACGATGTCGTCCTCGCGCTCGCGCAGATCGTCGGAGACGTAGTGGCCGTTGACCCGCTCCAGCGAATCCAGGTCGACCTGTTCGATCCAGGGTTCGTTGACGAACCCGCGCAGCAGGTCGGCCACCAGTTGGGGGTGGCTGAACAGGTGCTTGTAGCCGTGATCGTGTTCCATGGTCCCTCCCTGGACCCGTAATTCATGCCCCTATGATGCCCTCCAGACGCTTCAGGCATTCGAGGTACTGCGCCTCGTCCGGTGGCTGGCCGCTGCGCTGGCTCTCCCACAGGGCCTGACCCAGACACTCCATCATCCGGTGTTCGGCGTCCAGTTCGCCGTAGCGGGCGCACAGGCGGCGGTGCAGGTCGCGGATGCCGGCCGGGCGGTCGGTGGCGGCCTGTTCGCGCAGGCCCATGTGCATGGACATGTGCAGGAACGGATTGGTGGTGCCCGATTCCGGCGGGAACTCGGCCGTCAGGGCCTTCTCGCGGTCGTTCAGCAGGGCATGGTACTCGGGATGGTCGCGGATGATGCCGACCAGCACCTGTTCCATGTCGCTCAGGGATTCCTCGTTGCGGGCCTTCTGCCAGGCATCCAGGAACTGGGTTCGCATGCGGTCGCGGTCGCCGTACATCGCATCAGGCCTCGGTCTTGTCCTTGTATTCGCACAGATCGCGGATCACACATTGCCCGCAATTCGGCCGGCGTGCGCGGCACACGTACCTTCCGTGCAGGATCAGCCAGTGGTGGGCGTCGCGCAGGAACTCCTTCGGGGTGAACTTCAGGAGCTTCTTCTCGACCTCCAGCACGGTCTTGCCGGGGGCCAGTCCGGTGCGGTTGGCCACGCGATAGATGTGCGTGTCCACCGCGATGGTGGGTTCGCCGAAGGCGGTGTTCAGCACCACGTTGGCGGTCTTGCGGCCGACGCCGGGCAGCGCCTCCAGCGCCTTGCGATCGCGCGGCACCTCGCCGCCGTGCAGTTCCACCAGCATACGGCAGGCCTTCATGATGTTCTCGGCCTTGGCGTTGTACAGGCCGATGGTGCGGATGCATTCCTTCAGGCCGTCCAGTCCCAGGTCGAGGATGGCCTGCGGGGTGTTCGCCACCGGGAACAGCCGCCGGGTCGCCTTGTTCACGCCCACGTCGGTCGCCTGCGCGGACAGGGTCACCGCCACCAGCAGCTCGAACGGGCTGTTGTATTCCAGCTCGGTGGTGGGTTCGGGGTTGGCCGCCCGCAGGCGTTCGAAGATCTCGCGGCGCTTGGCGGCATTCATGGGGCGCGGATTCCGACGGTTTCAGGGGTTGCAAACGAAACCGGCCCCGCGAACGGGGCCGGATGATGCGCGGGACTGCGGCGCGATCGTGCTCAGACGTGGCGGTACACGCCCACTTCCGGCGCCGGCTCGCGCGGCTTTTCCTCGGCTTCCTTCTCGAGGTCGGCCAGCATCTTGGAGTGCTTCTCCTCGAGATTGTGCATCGCCTTCTCGTCCATCTTGGGGAAGATGACGTCACGGATAAAAGAGCCCAGCTCGGCCAGGCACTCCGCCCAGTACTTGTCGTTCAGATGGAACGAGTGCTCGGCGTGGGTACCCATGGGGTAGCTGTTGAACCGGGTGATCATCGTGACGGACAGGTCGCTGTCCTTCTCGACGAAATCCTTGGCGAAGTCGTACCACCACTTGTAGTACTTCTCCTGCAGCTCCTCGCCAAAGCCGTGGTTCTCGAAGAATGCGGCGATGGTGCCGCGCGGGGCCTGGCCGTAGCGCGTACCGCGCTTGCCGGCGAACGGGAAATGTCCAGCCATGCCTGCTCTCCTGGGACGATTGGAATTTTTGTAGCGGGGGCAGTGTACCCGCTGGGCGCCGGGAATCAAGGCCGGGGCCGCGTTACACTGCGCCCGAACACGCCCGCATGGAGCACGCACCATGGCCGAACCCGATCCGGTCCGTCCGCAGGACGGCGAGACGGGCCCCGAGCCCGCCGAATACAGCCCGCTGCCGCGCAGCTTCCTGATCGGATCGCTGATCGCGCTGGCCCTGTTCATCTGGGGCGTGAGCCTGCTGTGGCCGCATATGGAGGAATGGCTGGGCGAGCTTTCGATCCTGCAGATCGGGCTGCTGGCCAGCTTCGTGGCCGGGCTGTTCACCGCGGTCGGGGCCATCCCCATCTTCTTCCTGCGGCGCCTGAAGCAGTCGGTGGAGGACGCGATGATGGGCTTCGGCGCCGGGGTGATGCTCTCGGCGACCGCCTTCGAGCTCGCGCTGCCGGCGGTGGAGCAGGCCGAGGCCCAGCATGGCAGCGTGGCCATGGCCATCGTGGTCCTGGCCGGCGGCATCGGCCTGGGTGGCGCGTTCCTGCTGCTGCTGCACAAGGCCGTGCCCCACGAGCACTTCGTCATCGGCCCGCAGAGCGGCGCGGATCCGGCCAGAATCCGCCGGGTGTGGCTGTTCATCTTCGCCATCGCCCTGCACAATCTGCCCGAGGGCCTCGCGGTGGGCGTGGGCTTCGGCGGGGACGACGTCAGCGACGGCATCGCCCTGGCCGTGGCCATCGGCCTGCAGAACATGCCCGAGGGGCTGGTGGTCGCCATCGCCCTGCTGTCGCTGGGCTACAGCCGCGCCGCCGCCTTCGGCGTGACCCTGCTCACCGGCCTGGTGCAGCCGATCGGCGGGCTGATCGGCGCCGGTGCCATCACCCTGATGGAGTTCCTGCTCCCCTGGGGCCTGGCCTTCGCCGCCGGTGCCATGCTGTTCGTCATCAGCCACGAGATCATCCCCGAATCCCACCGCAAGGGCCACGAGGCCCAGGCCACCACCGGGGTGCTGGTCGGCTTCGTCACCCTGCTGGCCATCGACCTCGCGCTGTAGGATCGTTCGAAGGAGGGCCCGCCATGCGTCTGAGTCCCGAACAGCAACACGCCATCCACCGGGCCGTGGTCGAGACCTTCGGCCCGGAGTCCGGGGTATGGCTGTTCGGCTCCCGGACCGATGACTCGGCCCGGGGCGGCGACATCGACCTGCTGATCGATACCCCGATGCGCGATCCGGACCGCATCGTGCAGGCGGAAATCGCCCTGCGCGCACGCCTGGAGGCGGAACTTGGCGAGCAGAAGATCGACCTGCTGGTCGACTATCCGGGACGGCGCCGGCATCCCCCCATCTTTCAGGTCGCCCGCGAGGAGGGCATCCCGTTATGAATTCGACCGCCACCGCCATCCAGCGCCTGCGGGACGCCATCGAGGAATGCCGCAGGCACCGCCACCACATGCGCCACGCCCTGTCTTCGCTGGAGCCCCGCCTGCCGCTGGACGGCGACACGCTGGACGCGATGGACGACGAGGGGGTGCAGGACCTGGATCAGTTCATCCTGCGTTTCGGCAAGTTGCAGGACGCCATGGGCATGCGCCTGTTACCGGCCGTGCTCATGGCACTCCAGGAACCGTTCGAGGACCGTCCGATGCTGGACAAGCTGCATCGACTCGAAAAGCTCGGCTATCTCGACAGCGCCGCGCAGTGGCAGGAGCTGCGCGCCCTGAGGAACGGCTTCGCCCACGATTACCCGGACGAACCCGAGAAGCGCGCGGCCCTGCTGAACCGGGCCATGGAAGGCAGCCGCGAGCTCGAGGCCATCCTGGACCGGATCGAGCAGCGGCTGGGCGAGGAGAACGCGGGCGGGCTCTCGGGGCGACTCGGCCGGGGCAGCCCCGGGCCGGAGCTTCCTGATTGATCGCTGCTCGCGCTGGCCCTGTTCATCCGGGGCGTGAGCCTGCTGTCGCTGGGCTACAGCCGCGCCGCCGCCTTCGGCGTGACCCTGCTCACCGGCCTGGTGCAGCCCATCGGCGGGCTGATCGGCGCCGGGGCCATCACCCTGATGGAGTTCCTGCTGCCCTGGGGCCTGGCCTTCGCCGCCGGTGCCATGCTGTTCGTCATCAGCCACGAGATCATCCCCGAGTCCCACCGCAAGGGCCACGAGGCCCAGGCCACCACCGGGGTGCTGGTCGGGTTCGTCACCCTGCTGGCCATCGACCTCGCGCTATAGGATCGTTCGTATGAATTCGCACAGCACAGCTCATAGCCCGATCGGCCAGAGGGCTGGCCTCCTACCGGGCGGGCTGCCCTCAGTAGGAGGCCAGCCCTCTGGCCGATCCGGCGCAGGGGTGGCCCGGACGTGAAATCGGCCGGAGGGCCGGCCTCCCACCGGGCAGGGTCTGGCCGCAGGAGGCCAGCCCTCTGGCCGATGGGGCCGATGGGACCAACCCGGCCGATGTGTTGTGTTAAGGCCACACCCGCCCCGGCGAGGGCGGTGTCAGGTCCCTCTGTTGCAGGTTTGCAACGGCCGCGCACCGGTTTCTGCGCACCGGAAACCCCTGTTTCCGGGCCCGCGGCGCTCGAACCCAGGGCCGTGACGCGGTTTCGTGCAATCGCGTATTCGGAATTTCTAACAAGCCCGTTTTTCAATGGCTTGCGATCGCTCCGGCGTTTTCGGTGGGGCTGGCGCGGGAGATCGCGTGAAGACCGAAGCGTATAAGCGTGATCGAATACGGGTTTTTTTCCGCCACAAGGGTTGAAATACGACACCGTGGCGTATATAAAACACAGGACATCACGGGGCCGACGGGTCCCGGATGCCTTAAACAGAAAGAATTCACCTCCTGGGAGAAAGCATCATGCAGAAGAAGATTCTCGCAATGGCCGTCGCCGGCGCCTTCGCCGCCGCTCCGGCCCTCGCCTCCGCCGACGACGCCGTGACCCTGTACGGTCAGGTGAAGTACGAAGTGGGTGCCATCGACGGTGCCACGGACAACTGGCAGGGGACCGGGCTTGCGATTGGTTCCGATAACCGCGATCTGACCCACTCCACCATGGGTAGCCGTCTGGGCATCCGTGGTTCCGAAGATCTGGGCGGTGGCCTGACCGGCATCTTCCGCATCCAGGGCAACTTCGGTGGTCCCGGTGGGCTCTTTGGTGGCGCGCTGAACACGGGTGAGGAAACCTGGGTCGGTGTTGACGGCGACTTCGGTCAGGTCCGCCTGGGTCGTTCCGACACCGCCATGAAGAACGCGATGAAGCCGTTCCGCGCCTTCACCGATACCCTCGCCGATTTCAACTCGCGCCCGGGTCGTGTCGGCTGGGACGGTATGGCTCTCAACAGCTGGCAGCGTGCGGACGGTATCCATTACCAGAGCCCGGATTTCGCCGGCTTCACCTTCGGGGCCACGCTGGAACCGGTGGGTGAAAAGACGGATAGCTATTACTCCATCAACGCCATCTACGAGATGGGCCCGATGAACTTCTCGGGTGCGTATGAAACCCAGACCAGCACCAGCGATGGCTACGGTGCCCTGGACAATGCCCGTATGCATCAGGACATCGATTCGTGGCACGCCGGCTTCAGCTTTGACTTCGGTCAGGGTGACGTGGGTGTGAAGTACCATCTGTGGGATGGCGATTCCGGTGCTCCGGGCATGTTCAACGACAACAAGCTCGAGCAGGTCGTCGTGCCGGCGAACTTCCGCGTGACGGACCAGATCAATCTGCGCGCGGCGATCCAGTACAACTCCTGGGATGACGGCGAAACCTTTGTCGATGAAGAATCGTCCTGGACGAACGTGGCCTTTGGTGCGCAGTACCACTTCAGCAACCGTACTGAAGCCTTCGTGAACATCTGGAATGACGGGATTAGTGGTGTAACCGCCACCAACGGCAACAATGGCTGGGGTCTCGCCGACGACGGCACCCACGTTGGTGTGGGCCTGCGTCACAGCTTCTAAGCGCGATTGCGCATGAAGTGATAACAACGGGTGTAAGCCCGTTTTGCGGGGCCCTCCGGGGCCCCGTTTTTTATGGAGGGTCGCGCATTCGCTGTGCGGCCCTTTTTCGTGGGTGCATGCGGTTGGGTGGCGCGTGCGGCGCGGCTACGATGGCCGTCATTCGCGTTGCAGCATTCATCCCGACCGATTAGAACGATCGCAACGATCCGAGGAGGCAATATGAAGATCGAAGTGGAACATCGGCCGGAGCGCGACCGGCTGGACGCACTGGGCGTGTTCGACTGGCCGGTGTGGGAGAAGGAGGCGTCGCGGTTCCCGTGGCACTACGACGAGACGGAGACCTGCTACATCATCGAGGGGCAGGTGACGGTGACGCCGGAGGATGGCGAGCCGGTCACGGTCGGCGAGGGCGATCTGGTGACCTTCCCGGCAGGCATGGGCTGCACCTGGGAGATCCACCGGGATATCCGCAAGCACTACCGCTTCGGGTAGTCGGCTGTCGGGGTGTGAAAAAGAGAAAGGGCCGCACAACATCCCTGTTCGTCGGCCCTTTCGGTTGGAACTTCCCTGTTCCTGATTGGGGATATTATCGGCACCCCCGGACTGAAACAATATCGATTGTGTGTTTTTGTGATTAAAACCACAGAAAAAGGATTGGAATCAGTCTAAATCTTCGGCAGAATCAAGGAAGATGGGTTAAAAAATACCCAATAAACAGCTCTTTAGGGGGCGCCGGGGTTCAGGTGGGAGTTTTGCAGTACGGGGTGGGCATGGAACGCCGGGGTGGGGGAAGCCGATTGTTCGCGTGCGAGCACGC